>QCLX01000007.1 GCA_003214215.1 Prochlorococcus sp. AG-418-G18
GATCGTCTGATTAGAGAATTTCCTACTTTTAAGCAGCAACAAGAATTGAATTGGGCATCAATTCAAGCTTTCAGAACTCTTTGTACTAAGGTTACTGATGAGTTGCAGAGAGAATTATCTGAAAGAGAATCAAATGAAGATATCATTCCAGAAGATAAACATATTTCTGATACAGAAATTACTGAAGCTTTAGATGAACTTGAAAGTGTTAATGCCTATTTGTATTCTATTGAGGCATTAATGGAGAGAATATTTGATACAAAAATTTCAAACAATATCGAATCAAAATTTAAAGAAATTGCAAATGAATTAGCCCCAGACCCATTAAATATAGATCGATTAATTTTAAATAGACTATTTCATCAAACCCCAGATTCACCAGATAAGAAAAATATCAATTAGTTAATTCTTCGACATCGCAAGTAATTTCTACCGGCATTGGTGAAACCTTCCAAATAGATTTACAGTACTCTCTAATAGATCTATCTGAAGAAAAATATCCCGATCTAGCAGTATTTAATAATGCCATTTTATTCCAAGATTTTTTATTATTCCAGCATTCACTGACTACATCCTGTTTATTTAAGTAGTCTTCAAAGTCAGCCATAACAAAAAATGGGTCATGTCCAGTCAAGCTATTTAATAAAGGTTTAAATAATTCTTTATCCCCATTGCTAAAGTGCCCAATTTCGATTAGGCGTATTACCTCTTTCAGCTCTGGACATTGATCAATAAAAGTTTTGGGTGAGTAATTATTATTTTTTAAATCCATAATTTCACTTTCGGTTTTACCAAAAAGAAAGAAATTCTCTTTTTTCACAAGATCTCTTAATTCCACATTAGCTCCATCTAAGGTTCCAATGGTTAAAGCACCATTCATGGCAAACTTCATATTTCCAGTTCCAGATGCTTCTTTTCCAGCAGTTGAAATTTGTTCCGAAAGATCTGTTGCGGGATAGACTATTTCACCAAGCTTAACGTTGTAGTCTGGTAGAAAAACAACCCTTAATAAACCATCCATATCTGGGTCAGAATTAACTACTTCAGCTATTCCATTAATGAATCGAATCATTAGCTTTGCCATAAAGTAACCTGGCGCAGCTTTACCTCCAAATATTATTGTTCTTGGGACTTCATACTTGTTTGTACCATTTTTGATTCTTAGATATTGAGCGATAATTTGTAGGGCATTTAAATGCTGTCTTTTGTATTGATGAATTCTTTTTACTTGAACATCAAATAAACTTGATGGATCTACAAGTATTCCAGTTTTGGAATGTATAAAACTAGCTAATTTTCTTTTGCCATTTAATTTAGTTTCCTCAAATTTTTTTAAAAAATTGATGTCATCCTTTTTTTCTTCTAACTTCTTAAGAAGTTCCATATTTGTTATCCAATTAGGACCAACCTCTTGTTCAAGAAGGTTAGATAATGATGGATTAGATAGGGCAACCCATCTCCTTGGAGTAACTCCATTAGTTACATTTGTAAATTTCTCAGGCCATAGATCTGCGAATTCTGGAAGAAGTTGTCTTTTTATTAGATCTGAGTGAAGGGCTGCGACGCCATTTATATGATGCGCGCCTATTGTAGCCAAGTGAGCCATTCGAACTGATTTGGAGCCTTCTTCATCAATTATTGAGAGTTTTTGAAGGATTTTGTCATCCCCAGGATAACGTAGTCTTAATTGTTGTAGGAATCTCCAATTAATTTCATAAATAATTTCTAGATGACGAGGAAGAAGATCATTAAATAAATTTAAATCCCATTTCTCTAAAGCTTCTGGCAGTAATGTGTGGTTGGTATAAGCAACTGAGGAAGTTGTGATGTTCCAAGCTTTATCCCAACCTATTTGATATTGGTCAATAAGGAGTCGCATTAATTCTGCAACTGCTATTGCAGGATGGGTATCATTCAATTGGACTGTCCAATGCTTAGGGAATTCTGTTATTGGTATTGATCTTTTCTCAAGGCTTCTCAACATATCCTGAAGAGAACAACTTACAAAAAAGTGTTGTTGTTTGAGTCTTAATCTTCTACCTTCGTCTGTCCCATCATTTGGATATAGAACTTTTGAAAGAGTTTCGGATGCAACTTTTTCTTCTACTGCTCCATAGTAATCACCAATATTAAAAGCATAAAAGTCAAAACTTTCTGTTGCATCAGCTCTCCATAATCTCAATCTATCGCATGTATTTACCCTATACCCTAAGACTGGAACATCATGAGGGACACCTATTGCATGTTCAGAAGGTATCCATCTTGATCTGTAGTTTCCTTTATCGTCTCTATAACTTTCAGTTCTACCTCCAAAACCAACAAAACATGATTCATCAGGTTGTGGAAGTTCCCAAGGCCATCCCCCCTTTAGCCATTTGTCAGTAACTTCAACTTGCCAACCATCTCTGATTAATTGATTGAATATGCCAAATTCATAGCGAATACCATAACCAACTGCTGGTACTTGTAGAGATGCTAATGATTCCATATAACATGCAGCGAGTCTGCCAAGACCACCATTACCTAATCCAGGCTCTTCCTCTACTTCGAGAATTGTTGACAAAGATTCAATACCAAATCTTTTTAATGCATCTTCCGCTTCTTGAGTTATGCCAAGATTGAGGAGGTTATTACTTAATTGAGGACCTATTAAAAATTCTGCCGATAAATAAGCTACAGTTTTTTGTGGTTTTTTTCTTATGACCTCTTGGCTGGCTAAGTATCTTGTCATTAGCCTATCTTTAACTGCGTAACTCAAAGCCATATATAAGTCGTGAGGACTCGCAGAGGTTGCTAACTTTCCAAGAGTGTAGAAAAGATGTGCTGTCATTCCTTGAAAAACAGCATCTGAATCCATACCAGCTTTCTCAGGATCTGAATAGCAGCCTGGTGTAGGCAAGCGCAGATCAAAAGGTTCGTTAGAATTCATTGTATTAGCCATATATCAGACAATAGCCAGTTTTAGGAAAATTTCTTTGTTGTAACTTCAGATCCACACTTGTTGAGTATTTTTGCTTTTTTCTTACATATTTCTTAAAGTGGGCCCTCAATAAACTATCTTCCAATTAGGTAGTTTATTTTTTACACTTAAATGTACTCTTTACTTGCTGAATTAAGTGCACATGATTTAGAAGTTGCTGAAACGTTGATCGGAGTTATAAGGTTTTTATTGATCTTTTTAGCAGCAAGAGCATTAGCAGAAGTATTAGTAAGACTAAGTTTGCCAACGATTGTAGGTGAACTCCTTGCAGGGGTTGTAATTGGAGCATCAGGATTCCATTTATTGATACCTCCCTCAGCTGGAACTGAACTAAATGAGGGACTTGTAAATGTTATTAGTTCATTAGCGTCAATCCCCCCAGAAGCAGTCCCAGATGTTTATTTCGAAAGCTTTCCCTCGCTCCAAGCTGTAGCAACACTTGGTTTATATGCACTTTTATTTTTAACAGGATTAGAAAGTGAGTTAGAAGAATTGGTAGCTGTCGGTGCTCAGGCTTTTACTGTTGCTATGGCTGGCGTAATTTTACCGTTTGCCTTTGGAACTCTTGGATTAATGTTTATTTTCCAAGTAGATCTAATTCCAGCAGTGTTTGCTGGAGCATCTATGACAGCCACAAGTATAGGAATTACTGCAAGTGTTTTCGGTGAATTGGGATATTTGAAAACTAGAGAAGGACAGATTGTTATTGGTGCAGCAGTCTTAGACGATATTTTGGGAATTGTTATTCTGGCAGTTGTAGTCGCCCTTGCTGCCGGAGGCACTTTAGAAATTGCTCCTATTGTTAAATTAGTTGCAGCTGCTGTAGTATTTGTTATTGCTGCTATTGCATTAAGTAGAACTGCTGCTCCGGGTTTTGATTGGTTATTAGATAGATTAAAGGCTCCTGGAGCCGTAGTGGTAGCCTCTTTTGTGATACTTGTATTGTGTTGTTTCGTGGCAACAGCCATTGGACTGGAAGCAGCTTTAGGGGCTTTTGCAGCTGGATTGATCCTTAGTAGTTCTAAAAATAATCATGCAATACAACAATCTGTTTTACCTTTAGTTTCCTTATTTGCAACTATTTTCTTTGTTTTAGTTGGAGCTGGAATGGATTTATCAGTTATTAATCCACTTGATCCAACAAGCAGATCAGCTCTTGTAGTTGCAGGATTTTTATTAGTTGTTGCGATTATTGGAAAAATTGCAGCTGGATGGGTATTTTCTAGTGATAAACCTACAAATAGATTAGTTGTAGGCTTGGGTATGATGCCCAGAGGAGAGGTTGGTTTAATTTTCCTTGGGCTAGGAACAAGCGCTAAGTTATTAACTCCTTCTCTTGAAGCAGCTATTTTATTAATGGTTATAGGAACTACATTTCTTGCACCTGTTCTCTTAAGAATCGTTCTAAAAGATAAGCCCCCAAATGATGGCAATAAAATTTCAGATGATGTTGCAGCTGATCCTGTGGGTCTTCTTTAGGAAATAAGTTTATTAGAATCAAAAAAACAAAAAGATTTTTAATAAATGGAAAAATCAGTTCTGATAGATGGTGATGTAAATTATGGCTGGAATTTTTTAAATTACCCAATACATACTGTTTCAGCTAATCCTGAACAAACATCAAAAGAATACGCAATTTTATTAATTCATGGTTTCGGTGCTTCTACGGATCATTGGAGATTTAATATCCCTGTTTTGAGTAAAAAATATGAAGTCCATGCTATGGATTTACTTGGTTTTGGAAAAAGTCCTAAGCCTCAAGACGTCGAATACTCAGGATCTTTATGGAAAGATCAGGTTGTCGCTTATGTAAAAGAGAAAATAAAAAAACCTACAATTGTAGTTGGAAATTCATTAGGTGGTTATGCCGCATTAGCAGCTGGTGCAGAATTAAATGAGCTAAACGCAGGAGTGATCTTACTTAATGCTGCTGGATATTTTAGTGAAGAAAAAACTATCAAAAAGAATATGTTGCAAACTTCAATTGAAACAGTTGCCGGCATTTTTTTGAAAAATATTGTTCTTCAACGTTTGATTTTTGAGAATATGAGAAATCCAAAAAATATTAAAAAAACTTTGAATCAAGTTTATGTTGATAAAAAAAATGTTGATGATTTTTTAGTTGAGTCAATAAGGAAGCCTTCTCTAGATTTCGGAGCTTTTAATGTTTTTAGAAGTGTATTTAACCCATCAGGTCCTCAGGGATTGCCGTTGGATAAGCTATTCGCAAAACTAAATGCACCATTACTACTTCTTTGGGGAGGGAAAGATCCATGGATGAATACTCCAAAAAAAAGAAATCTATACAAAAAATTTACACCAAAGAATACAAAAGAAATTATTCTTGATGCAGGACATTGTCCTCATGATGAGATACCTGAATTAGTTAATCAGCATATTTTGGATTGGGTTGATTCTCTTTAAGTAATAATCGTGAAACTTGAATTATCTAATAGGGACCAAGGAATTTTTGTCTTTCAATTAGATAAAAATAATTACATTAAATTTTGCCCTGAAAGAGGAGGCGTTATTACAAATTGGGTTTCGGATAGTTATGAAATACTTTATTTCGATGAAAAAAGATTTATGGACAAGACAAAAAGTATTAGGGGAGGCATTCCAATCTTGTTTCCAATTTGTGGAAATCTTAATACCCGTAGTTCAGTATTTGGAAATGATTATTTGCAATTACCACAACATGGTTTCGCTAGGGATTTGCAATGGCAATACTCCTTCAATGAAAATGAAAAATTTTTATGCTTATTCTTAAATGCATCTGAAAAAACCAAAAAATATTATCCTTTCGATTTCGAACTAAAAATAGAAGTTACCTTAAAAATTAACTGTTTAGAATTTGAAATTACAATCTATAACAAAACAGACTTTGCTATGCCTATAAATTTTGGTTTGCATCCTTATTTTAACGTGTCAGATTTCAAGAATTTAGAGTTTGTTGATAATCCACTTAATTGTCAGGATCAAGAAAGAAATACTATAAGTAATACTTTGGATGAATTAAACAAAATTAATTTAGGAGTTGATCTACTTATGTATACTTCCGGTAGAAGCTCTTTTCGAGATAAAATTTTTAAAAGAGAGGTAACTTTAAATCATCCATATCCTTTTGATTTAGGCGTTATTTGGAGTGATCCTCCAAGAAGAATGATATGTCTCGAACCGTGGACTAGTCCCCGAAATTCTTTTATTGATGGTTTTAGAAATATTATGATTCCTTCAAATGATAGTAAAAGGTTAAATGCCTCAATACAAATAAAATCTCTTAAGTAATTATGCAGTAATGATGAAATTTGTCGTAATAGATGATGATCCCACAGGCTCTCAAACTGTTCACGATTGCTTATTACTGCTTAAGTGGGACTGCTCAACTCTAGTCAAAGGTTTTGAATCTAAATCTAATTTATTTTTTATTTTGGCTAATACAAGGTCACTATCTGAGGATGATGCGAAATTAACAATAAAGGAAATTTGCAAAAATCTTAAGACTGTAATTGCTTCTCAAGCCTATGAAGAAAAAATTATTTTTATAAGTAGAGGAGACTCTACTCTTCGAGGACATAACTTTTTAGAGCCAATTGCTCTAAATAGTTTCTTAGGTCCTTTTGATGCTACTTTTCATATTCCAGCTTTCATTGAGGGTAAAAGATTAACAATTAATGGTTCACACTTTGTGGATAACATTCCTATTGATCAAACAATTTTTGCAAGAGATAAAATTTTTGGATATGAGACAAGTAATGTCAAGAATCTTTTATTTCAGCAGAGTAAATCTCAAATAAATTTTGAAGATATTCAAAATCTTTTATTGTCAGACATCGAAATGCTAAATGATGAAGAAAATAATATTGTTTTTAAAACACTAAAGAACTTGAAGAATAATAAACATGTAGTTGTAGATGTAAAAAATTATTCTCAACTAAAAAAATTTTCTTTAGTAATTAAAAAATTAATTAAACACAAAAAATTCCTTTTTCGAACTGCAGCAAGTTTTATAAGTTCAATTTCCGAGAAAAAAAGTGTCTCTCAGTGTGAAATATTTTTCTCTAATTTAAGAATAAGAAATAAAGAAAAGAGTTTTCTTCCAGGACTGATAATTGTTGGATCTTATGTAGAACTTTCAACAATACAATTGAACAATTTATTAGAGATAAGTAGTTGTAATCCAGTAGAAATAGATGTTTTTGAATTCTTTAAAATTACTTCATCAGATAATAATCAGATTCGAAGGAATTTGTTTAAAAATAAATTTTTGAAAGAAATTAGATTTTCTTTTGAGCAAGGGAAAACTCCTGTTTTGTTTACTTCAAGAAAATTTATGTCTTTAGATTCTTCTGAACTATTTGATTTTTATAATTTACTTGCTTGTTTTATTGCTGAATTGGTCGCAGATTTGAAGTATGAAATAGGATATTTGATTTCAAAAGGTGGAATAACAACAAATTTGATTCTCAGTAAGGGACTTAATGCAGATTATGTTTATCTCGAAGGACAGATTTTAACAGGCATTTCAGTGGTAACTTACAACCTAAAAAATGGCGAAAAACTTCCCATTGTTACTCATCCTGGAAACATTGGCACTAAAGATTCACTGGTTAATATTTGGAAAGTTTTTGAAAATAAAAATAATTTTTAAAATTAGAAATTTGAGATAATTTCTTCAGCAAAACTGCTACAGGATAAGGGTTCTACTTTCGGTTCCATTAAACGTGCTAGATCATAGGTGACTTTTTTTTGCTCTATTGCCTTACTTAAACCATTAGTAATTAATTTTGCTGCTTCTTTCCAACCAAAATATTCAAGCATCATTACACCACTAAGAATAACTGAGCCCGGATTAATTTTATTTAATCCTGCATGTTTTGGCGCAGTACCGTGCGTAGCTTCGAAAATTGCTGCATTATCTCCAATATTTGCACCAGGAGCCATACCTAAGCCACCAACAATTGCAGCAGCAGCATCAGAAACATAGTCTCCATTTAGGTTTAGTGTTGCAAGAATTGAATATTCTTGAGGTCTTGTTTGAATTTGTTGAAATATACTGTCAGCTATCCGATCATCAACAAGAATAAGTTCTTTCCATTTTCCATCTCCGTGAGAATTTGATATTGATGCAATAACTTCTTGAATTTCTTCGCAAATAAATGCTTTTTTGTTATTTGTAAGCTTGTCAAAACCTGGTTCGATTTTTCTAGCATTATTTTCAATTGTAATTTCTGGATTCTTTTGAATATTGTCTAAAATCCAGCTTTCTCTTTCTGTAATGCAATCTTCTCTAAATTCATTGACTGCTAATTCATATCCCCAATCTCTAAATGCACCTTCGGTATATTTCATAATATTCCCTTTATGTACAAGAGTCACATGCCTTTTATCTCCTGATAATCTTTTGGCATGTTCAATAGCCTTTCTAATATGCCTTTGGCTACCAGATTTACTAACTGGTTTTATTCCAATTCCTGATCCATTTGGTATGGATCTATTTTTTAAATTTTTACTATTTGGTATAACAACGTTATTTAAGTGATTAATTAATTCAAGACAATTATTATCTTCTGCTTCCCATTCTATTCCCATGTAGATATCCTCAGTATTTTCTCTATAAACAATAACGTCTAAATTTTGGGGATTTTTATGAGGGCTTGGAGTCCCTGAATAATATTTGCATGGTCTAACACAGCTATATAAGTCAAAGATTTGTCTTAATGCAACATTAAGAGATCTAATACCTCCCCCAATGGGAGTCGTTAAAGGACCTTTGATGGCTACACCGAAGTGTCTGATTGCTTCAATAGTATCTTGTGGGAGATAGTTATATGTTCCATAAATTTCACAAGCTTCATCGCCTGCATAAACTT
Source organism: Prochlorococcus sp. AG-418-G18 (assembly GCA_003214215.1). GTDB lineage: Bacteria > Cyanobacteriota > Cyanobacteriia > PCC-6307 > Cyanobiaceae > Prochlorococcus_A. The sequence goes on from QCLX01000007.1 coordinate 8,854, forward strand.
TAAACCAATTAATTTTTCTTTCATCTCCATAGCTTTTTTTAATCGCTGAATCAAGAACGATTTGAGTAGCTGGCCAGATATCAACCCCAGTACCATCTCCTCTGATAAAAGGGACAATGGGATTATTAGGAACATTAGGTTTGCCTTGACTAAAAGTTATTATCTCGCCTTCATTGGGTAAAGTTAATTTTTCAAAATTTGGCATAGCATTGAATTAATAAAAGATAACTCATTGAATTTCTTCGTATTGTAATTTGCGATGAGTTAGTTTCTTTAAAAGCTAGAAATTTATTATTCAAATGTGAATAGAGAATACTTTATTAATCAGCATTTCAACATCTTTATTAAAAGAAAAAGTAGTTAATAAGCAACTTAAAGCAAATTATGTCATTTTTCGAAAAATACTCAGCTTTTTATGAATGCGAGTTCAAATGTAAGTAATGTCGAAATAGCTAATAAAATTGCTTCTACTGCAGCTTTGTTTAGGAAATATTTTCCAGATGCCAGCGTAAACTTTAGTCCTTGGGACAATTCAAATAATGAATCCATGCAAGATACTATTGATTTTGCGTTTCATTTCCCTGGTTGGAGTCCTCTTATTGAATGTAGAGCAATACTCTTACAATTAAGAATTGAAAATGATAACAATGACAGAGTCCCGAAATTGTTAGGAATAATAATGCGAGGCATGATTGTTCCCTCCGAGAGATGGAGAGTTGCTACCATAGGTGATTGGGAAATGACTGGCACTCATCTACCTCAAAAGGAACAAAAAGATAATCTTTTTTTGGTTTGTAAAGAACTTTATAAGTTATTCTCTACAACATCCGCCGGTAACAAAAATTAGCTGTTTTATGTATTTTCCTTGTAGATTAAATACACTTACAAAATAATTTAAAATATATGGCAGTCGCTCTTTCAGGACAATTAAGAGAAGGGACAAAAAAATCCCACACTATGGCAGAAAATACTGGCTTTGTGGCTTGTTTTTTAAAAGGAGTTGTTGAAAAAAAATCTTATAGAAAATTAATTAGTGATTTATATTTTGTATATGAAGCTATGGAAGAAGAAATTGAAAGATTGGTTCATGAGGATCATCCCGTTATAAAACCTATTGGTTTTAAATCATTATTCAGGAAAAAAACCCTTGAAAATGATCTTAAATTTTATTTTGGTAATAATTGGAAAAATGAAATTAATATTTCTCAATCAGCAAAAGAATACGTTCAAAGAATACGTGAGGTCGCAAAAAAATCACCAGAGCTATTGGTTGGTCATCACTATACACGTTATATAGGAGATTTATCTGGTGGGCAAATTCTGAAAAGGATCGCTAAAAAAGCATTGAATTTGCAGGGAAATGATGGTTTAAATTTTTATGAGTTTGAATTAATTGCTGACGAAAAGAAATTCAAGGAAGAATATTCCTTTACTTTGAATCAACTTCCAATAAATCAAAAGACTGCTGATCAAATTGTTGATGAAGCTAATCAAGCTTTTACTTACAATATGAAAATGTTTAAGGAGCTTGAAGGTAACTTGATTGCTGTTTTAGGCAAGATCGTATTCAATTATATTACAAAAAAAGTTAGGAAAGGAAGCACCGAGACCTAGTAATTTATGTTTGATTCATTAGTTGATTTCCTTAAAACCAATATCGATGAATTAAATGGTCATGAAGTGCAAATATCTAGTGAATTTAAAGAACATCATAATGAAGACTCAAAATATATTATTAAAAATTGGCTTTTTTCATCTCCTGAATATAGAAAGTGGCGAATAACCAGATTAGATGGTGGCAAAAAACTGCAAGTCTTTAATACAGTCGCATATCCAAATTTTGATCGTGAAATGCCAATCTTGGGAGCTGATATTTTATGGTTTGGAACTTCTCAAAAGTTATTAGCAATACTTGATTATCAACCTTTAATTCAAGAAGGCAAGTATCTTGAAAAATATTGTTCAAGTTTAGATAGTATTAAGAAAAAATATTCTGGATTTGATAATAATAAAATGAAGAATATCTATGATTCAAAGAAGTATTTTTCTCCATGGGTGATTATATGTAGAGGAAATAAATTAAATCTTGATAGAGATTTAAATAATATATTCCATTTATTTGTAAATAATTATTTGAACATTAATAAATTGAATCCGGTTAATCAATTTTTAAATGCAGAAGAAATAAAGATTAATCAAATTAAATATGATAAGTACAGTTTTGAAAAAGACCCTGCAGATAAATTGTTTAAATCTTTTTTTGGAGAAAAATGGACAAAAGAATTTATTAATAAATTTCTTTTTACATTAAGTAACGAGATTATTTATTGAATGTTAATAAAAGATACTATTTTTTATAGACAAGATTGGAGATGGCATAATTTTCTAAAATATTTAACTAATATCTTAAGAAAATATAACTGTTTAGAAAAAATAATACCCTCCGAATATTCTTATAAAGATTCAACTTATGGTTCGAAAAAATCAAAAAAAAATGTTAATCTTTCTACATGGGGTGTAACGCATAAAAAAAGAATTCAATTCGCAAGAGCAGTTTGTATTAATAGTCCAAATTATTCCGTTTTAAATTTTTTAATTATTCCTAATACTATTTATAACGTTCCATTTTTTGGAGTTGATTTTGTTTCATTACCTAATAGTCATTTATTAGTATTAGATTTTCAGCCTTCATTAAAAATACAAAATCAATATAATAAGGAGTTATTAGAAAAACTTATAAAACTTAAAAATCGTTGTCATTCATCACTCCCATCAGCAGAAACAATGTCTGCTGATGTAGCTAGATTTTTTTCTCCAGGAGTAATCTGGGCAAAATTACCAAAAGAAGAAATGAGTGATTTTTTAATTGCCAATCAGCTCTATACCTCATTTAAGGAATATCTTAATTTGTATTTGGAAATTCTTTTCGAAAGCAAGGAAGCCAATATTAATCTCCAAAAACAATTAATAAACGGTCAAAATAATTATTTAAAATATAGAAGAGATAATGATCCAGCAAGGCCAATGTTATCGAGTTTGTTTGGCAAGGAATTTACTGAATCTTTAATTAATGAAGTTTTATTTACTACTTAAAAGTCTTATAATTTATTTAAATTCAAAATCATATGAAAAAAATTTCTGTTCTTTTTGTATGTTTGGGAAATATTTGTAGGTCTCCTGCAGCAGAAGCTATTTTTATAAGTTTACTTGAAATGAAGGGATTAACCGATGGCTTTATTGTAGATTCTGCTGGAACTGGGAGTTGGCATATTGGAAAAAAAGCTGACTCTAGGATGAGAATTGCGGCAGAAAGAAGAGACATAAATATCTTAAGCAGGGCTCGTCAAATTACTAGCAAAGATTTTGAGCAGTTTAACTATATTCTTGCTATGGACGACTCAAATTTTAGAAATATTCAAGATCTTAAGAATAGAACATCATCCACTGATTTTGCATCAATAAAAAAAATACAAGATTTTAGATCAGTTTTTAATGAGCAAGAAGTTCCTGACCCATATTTTGGAGGTGATGATGGCTTTGATTATGTCCTTGATATTTTAGAAGACTCTGTTAACGGTTTTTTGGAAAGTATTTCTTGAATTTATTGGAGCTGAATCTCTTTAGGAATCTTGTCATTATAAAGATCGATAATTTTCTCTACTATCTCATTAATTGAAAATCCATCGGTAATAATTTCTATTGCGTCATTCGCTTTTATTAGAGGCGAAATTTCTCTATGGGAATCTTCAAAATCTCTTTTCTTAATAAGTTCTTTTAGTGTATGAAGGTCTATTTCTTGAGCGTCTTTACTATTTTTGTCATATTTTCTTCTTTTTGCTCTTTCATCGATACTAGCAGTTAAAAATATTTTAAGTTCTGCATGAGGAAAAACAGTAGTTCCTATATCTCTTCCCTCAGCTACAAGTCCGCCTGATTCTCCAATTTTTCTTTGTTCTTGTACTAAGAATTTTCTTACTTCTTTTACTGAGGAAATTTTTGAGACGATGGAACTTATCTCTTGCGACCTAATCTCTTTTGTAACACAGTAGTTATTAATAAAAACATCCTGATGTGAATTTGTATTGGACTTGAAAATAATAGATATATCTTCAAGAACATTCTGCAATTTTTTTTCTTTTGTATAATCAATATTTTCTTTTATCAGCAGCCAACTCAATGCCCTATACATTGCTCCAGTATCTAAATATAAAAATTTAAGTTTCTTCGCTATTAACTTTGTTACAGTACTTTTACCTGACCCTGCAGGGCCATCAATTGCAATAATCGGCCTTCTTTTCATTAGAAAAATGTGATCAATTAATCTTGTCTCTCCACATCTTATCGCACCAGCCAGTAACGAAATATTATCCTCAAATCTTGCTTTTTGGAGGGTATGAGGGTGTAAATGTTCTAAATATTCAATTGAAATTTTTTTTGCTGATAGCTTTTTAATGGTTGCTTCTAAATTGATCTTTTTTTCTTGTGAAAAATTTTTTTTTGCTTCTAGTAACTCACTTGAAAAAAATCTAATTAATTTTCTTTCTTTTTTTGATAAATGTACATTACGGGAACTTAAAGGAATTCCATCAAAATCTCTTTGCGTAGGAATAGATTTAATAGCAACATTTAATTTCTTTATTTGGACAAGATTTTTTAAAATTAAAAGTTGTTGCCAATCTTTTTCTCCTAAGTAAAGATTTTTTGGCTTGATGAGATTAAGTAATCTATAAACTACTGTACAAACGCCATCAAAATGTCCAATTCGATTGAATCCACATAATGCAGAAGATAATTCTATAGGGGCTTTCAGGAATTTAATATTTTTATCATTCGGTGGATATATATCTTCAGTTCTTGGGATGAAGATGGCATCTGCGCCATTCGCAAAAGAGATTTTTATATCATTGTCAATTGTTTTAGGGTAATTCTCTAAATCTAACTTGTTATCAAATTGAAGTGGATTAATAAAAATACTTACTAAATTAACATTACAATTATCATTTTTTGCTGTTGATATTAGTTTTATATGCCCATTATGAAGATTACCCATTGTCGGAATGAAGTTAATTTCACTATTTATATTTCTCCTCCAATTTTCTATTTCTTCAGTTTTCCTTATTATTAATTTCTTCACTTTGTTTTTAAAAAATAAATCTATTTGATAAATAATTACTGGACAAAAGCAATCTTAGGAGGAATATCTATATAGGGAAAGTCTATCATTTTTATTTCATGGATTACAAAACATCAGGGGTTGATATAGAAGCTGGGCGAGAATTTGTTTCCGAAATTCAACAGGCAGTTGAAGGAACTCATACATCTAATGTGATTGAGGGTATTGGTGGGTTCGGAGGTTTGTTTAGAATTCCTATCGATAGTTTTAAAAAACCAGTTCTTGTTTCGGGAACTGATGGTGTTGGAACAAAATTAGAATTAGCCCAAAGTAAAAACTTTCACTTTGAGGTTGGTATTGATTTAGTCGCTATGTGCATGAATGATATTATTACTAGCGGGGCAAAACCTTTATTTTTTCTTGATTATATTGCTACTGGTAAACTTGATAAGAAACAATTATTGAGGGTTGTTCAGGGCATTTCACATGGCTGCAAAGAAAATAACTGTTCATTGCTCGGTGGAGAAACTGCTGAAATGCCAGGATTTTATTCAAAAAATAAGTATGATCTTGCAGGATTTTGTGTCGGAATAGTTGATGAGGATAAGCTTATTAATGGAAAAAAAGTATCTGAAAATGACTTAATAATTGCTTTAAGAAGTAATGGCATTCATAGTAATGGCTTTAGCTTAGTAAGAAAAATAATTCAAAACAATAATAAAATAGATAAAGAATTTGAAAAAGTTTCTCATTTAAATTTTTATGATGAGTTATTGAAACCTACAAAAATTTACAATAATGTGATTAACCAAATGTTATCTGAAAATATTGAAATTAAAGCAATGTCTCATATTACTGGTGGTGGAATTCCAGAAAATCTACCAAGATGTATGCCTTCTGATTTTATTCCTTATATCGATACCAACTCTTGGGAAATTCCTATTTTATTTAGATTCTTAAAAGAGGAAGGATCAATTCCTGAAAAAGATTTTTGGAATACTTTCAATATTGGAGTGGGATTTTGTTTAATTATTGATAAACAATTTAAGGATGCGATATTAAATATCTGTAAAGATCATGACATAGATAGTTGGGAGATTGGAAAGATAGTTCGAAAAAATGATTCAAAAATTAGTAAATTTTTGCCAGAAATTTTAACTTAAATTTTTTCATCTTTTTAAAATGAGTTTTAAAAAATTATTTTTTATACCCAAATGAAAAAGTTAGGTGTAATATAATAAAATTACAGCCGAATTATATCGGAAGTTTAAGTATTAAGATTTAACCTTTTATTCAATGCCCTTTGCAAATAATCAAAGAATTACACGTAGACGTAGTTCAGCTGGCCCTACACCTCCAAAAAGACCAATTGGTAATAATTCTGAATTTAGTGGAAGACAGGCTCAAGGTCCAAGACCTACTTTTTTGACACTAAGGGATCATGGGAAAGTTTTTGTCGCTGATTTACCTAATTTGTCTGATGGTCAATTAGCACATATTAGTAAAGAAGCTAATGAAGTTTTGAATAGTTTAGAAAAAAGGCTTAATGATCTTGAAAATGAGCCTAATGTTAGTAATCCTGAAAACGATACGCTGATAAAAGCCTCTACCAAAAGAGATGTTACATTGAGGTTTATTAAATCTATAGAAGAAGAGCAAGAACATAGAAAGAATAATCCTGCTTTAAGAGATGCTGCTTCTGAATCGTTGCCAAGAACTTTTCTTGAGGTTGCTAGACATAGATTACCTGGAGCAACTTTTGATTCACTACTTAGAGAGGCTCTTGAAGCATGTGCAGTTGATGAAAGTACTGAAGAAAATCAAATTATGAAAGAACCCAAAGAAACTGTAAAAATCATGGATCTACCCTCTTCCAACACAAATGCTTCACTTGTTGTTAGTATCGACTCAAGTGATGATTCCAAGAATGGCTCTATATAATTCAACACAAGAGTTAAGAAGTTTTAAGGATCGAGATCATTCAAAAATTAACCTTACTTCAGATAAAGAAACCATTTTATGTAATCATTGCAAAAGGACTGCATCTAATGGTGTTAGATGTTTAGGAATGTGTGTAGCAGATAATGATTACTAAAATAATTCAAATTTATATATAAAAATAATCTGATGAAAATAATTAATAAATCCATTTAATTTTCTTTATTAATAGATATAAGGTATTATTTATCAATAATAAAGAAAAGATTATTTTTCTATATATAAATAATTAATTGAAACTTTATACCCTTTATTTGAAATTGAAGTTCTTCGAACACTTCATAATTAAATGCGTAAAAAAATTAAATAAGGCGGCACCCAGATTCGAACTGGGGATAAAGGATTTGCAATCCTCTGCCTTACCACTTGGCCATGCCGCCGAAAAAGATTCGATTGAATCTTTTTATGATCTTAACAGTAAGGTGTCTCATTCTCTATTATTTATATGCAATGGTCATGGAGAAGATGTAATCGCATCGGAAATAATAAAAAGAATACTAAAAAAAGTAAAAAATAAAAATATCGAAGTTTTGCCTTTAGTAGGCAATGGAGATGTATTTAATTCCATTAAATCAAAGAATTTTCGTAAAATAGGATATTTAAAAGAGCTGCCTAGTGGAGGTTTTAGTAATCAAAGTTTGAAGGGATTTGTGCTTGATTTGTTTGCAGGATTTTTAATTGATAATTTAAGAAATTTTCTACTTGTAAAACAGAAGTCAAAACATAACTGCAAAATCATCGCAGTAGGTGATTTCTTGCCATTACTTTACGCTTGGAGTTCAGAATGCGAATTTAGTTTCATTGGAACTCCCAAAAGTGATCATACTTGGAGTAGTGGCCCTGGTTGGGGTTTAAGCGATTTTTATCATAAGTTGAAAGGTTCTGAATGGGATCCATGGGAAATGTTTTTAATGAAATCTCCAAGATGTAAAAATTTAATTATGAGAGATAAAATTACAGCTAATAATTTAAATAGAAAAAATATTGATGCAAAATACTTTGGTAATCCAATGATGGATTTTGTTAATGCAACAAACGAGAAGATATCAAATATTATTTCTTTTAAAAGGATTATTTTATTAGTTGGAAGTAGATACCCTGAAGCTCTTAAAAATCTTGATAATTTTCTTTATTGTTTGCAAGATTTTGATTTATCAAAGGATTTGATTATACTTTTGCCTTTGAGCATTAATGCAAATGTGATTCAAATTCAAAGTTATTTAAATAAACATGGTTTTATAAAACAGAGTAAAGTTAAATTTCTAATTGATGAAGATTCAGTATGGAAAAAGAAAGATCAATATGTAGTGATTGGGAAAGGTAAATTCAATTCATGGGCCAATATGGCAGAAGTTGGCTTGTCTAATGCAGGAACTGCTACAGAGCAAATTGCTGGTCTTGGAATTCCTTCTCTTTCACTACCGGGACGTGGGCCACAATTTACAAAATCATTTGCAAAAAGGCAATCAAGATTATTGGGGGGTAGTGTTTTAGTTTGCAAGAACAAAAAAATTCTTTTAAAACGTTTAAGTTTACTTTTGAAAGGAAAAGTTGATAGCTTAGAACAAGCAAAAATTGGAAAAAAAAGAATGGGGGAATCCGGAGCAAGTAAGAAAATCGTAGATGCCATAAACCTTCATTTGTTATCTTAGTAAATGGCACTAGCTTATTAATTATTAATTATTTTATGTATCCAATAAATGATCGGCAATATCTAAAGATTTGTGCGGAGATTGCAAAACTTATGAGTATAAGCTTATCTTCTGCTAAGAAGAAAGTAGAAATTCAAATTGCAAAAGAAGGCTCGAAAACTATTAAAGAAAAAATACAAGTTGCGCAAAATGTCTTAAAAATTTGTGAAAAAAATGATGGAGATAAATTAAGTTCTTCAAGAATACTTGATAAGCTAATGGAAACTCTTGATGGTGAAGATAATTTTTTAACTGAAGATTAATTCTTAATGTTCAAATATATTTGAGAATTTTAGTATGTCTAAATCAGCATATACAGAAACTGTTTCGAAACATTTTTGAGCTAATTCATATCTATTCTCTCTTTTTAAGATAGCTTTTAATTTATGCATAGCTTCAATTAAATATCTAACATCATTTGCTGCATAATCTAATTGATCTTTTGTTAAATCTTCGTTGCTACCCCAATCACTACTTTGCGAGCTTTTGTCCAGTTCTATAGCTAGCAATTCATTAATTAAATCCTTTAAACCGTGTTTGTTTGTATAAGTTCTTGCCAACTTACTAGCAATTTTTGTACAAAAAATATTTTTTGTATTAATTTCAAGATTGCATTTTAGAGCTGCTACATCAAATCTCGCATAGTGAAATATTTTAGTAATTTTGTCATCTTCAAGAAGTGCTTTTAAATGAGGTGAAGAAGATGTATTAAGTTCGATTTTTATACAGGATGTTCTTTTAAATTCATTACATATTTGTACTAAACAAAGTCTATCTCTTCCATGAATTAAACCCATCGCTTCAGTGTCAATAGCTAGGTAGGATGATTTTTTATAAAGATTGTATAAATCTGATGTTAAATCACTATAAAGAAGATCAATATTTTTATTTTCAATAGTCATTTTTAATAAGTATTTGAAGTAATTTAAGATTTAGAATATTACTTAATATTTTATTTAATTAATAATTTTTGTCTAATAGGAACATTTTACAGAATAAATCTAAAAAATTATAATATGATGTAACTTTAATTTTTATTCTCGGGATACTAGAAAAAATTTATTTAATGTCCTATTCCTTAAATTCAACATTATTGCTGACTATTCTCTTGGCTATAGGATTATTTTTTTTTCTTAGGGCTTCCAGTAAAGATAGAACAACCATCGTTGAAATTTCATCTTCACAGGACCCAGTTAAGGTTTTAAATGGTTTATGTGAATGGCTTAATTTGAGGGGATGGAAGCAAACAGGAGGAGATTCTGAACAAAGAATTTTAATATTCAAGGGCCAAGTTGTTTCTAGTAAATTTTTAGCGATTTTTTTAGGTTTTCTTGGCGGTTTTGGTTCTTGTGCTTTGGGATTAGTAATTATTCAAATATATCCTGAATTAGGTTGGTGGCCTATTCTTTTGGGATTAATTGGTGGCCCTTTGTCCGGAATCGTTTATTTTAAAAAATCAGCAAGAGAGGAGAAATTTGAATTAAGGTTGATCAACCAAAATGAAAATGATTCAACTTTCATGAGACTAAGAGCACATAGGGATGAATTAATCTCTTTAGAAAATGAACTTGGAGAAAAACTTCAATTGAAAAGTGACGGTTCTTTATTTAAAACACCTATTTAAGATACTTTAAAATTTTATTCGATAATTTTTAATCAAAAATATTATTCTCTATACAGAATTTTTCTAACTCTTTATCATTTAACCAATCTTGAGGTTTTGTAAAAATTGATGTAAGAAATTCCTCTCGAGAACCCTTTTTAGCTGTATATCCATATTCCCATCTAGCTAAAGGCGGTAAGGACATTAATATAGATTCAGTTCTGCCATTTGTTTGTAGTCCAAAAATCGTCCCTCTATCCCAAACTAAATTGAATTCGACATATCTACCTCTTCGATATAGCTGGAAGTCTCTTTCCTCTGATGAATATGTTTGAGAAGCTCTTTTTTCAATAATGGGCAAATATGAAGGGAGGAATGCCTGCCCACAGTTTTCCCCTAAAGAAAATAGATCATCCCACTTTAAATTAGATTTGCCAATATTTTGTGAAGCTTTTGATGCTTCTCCATTTTGATTATTTCCTCTATAAATACTGCCTGAACCATCTTGATAATCATAAAAAATACCCCCTATGCCTCTAGATTCATTTCTATGCTTCAAGAAGAAATATTCATCACACCATGGTTTGAAAACTTTATGCAAATCTGTATCAACTTTCTCACAAGCTTTTTTATGCTCGTTATGAAAATTCCGCACATCAGAAAGATAAGGATAAAAAGGGGTTAAGTCTGCACCTCCCCCAAACCACCAAACAGGACCAGCTTCGAAATATCGATAATTCAGATGAACTGTAGGAATATAGGGATTCTTAGGATGCAATACCATAGAAGTTCCCGTAGCAAACCATTCATGACCTTTTGCTTCGGGCCTTTGAGAGATTATAGATTGAGGTAATTCTTTTCCTTGTACTTCCGAGAAATTTACTCCTGCTTGCTCAAAAATAGAACCATTTTTCAATACTCTTGATCTTCCACCGCCACCTTCGTCTCTTAGCCAAGATTCTTCTGTAAATTTACCTTTGCCATCTATATCTTCAAGACCTGAACAAATTTTGTCTTGTAGAGTTAATAAGAGATTTTTAGTTTTTTCTCTCGAGTTTTTAGGAGGTTCTTTCAACATATATTTAGTAAATCTTGAAGAAAAAATTTTTTTGGTTAATTATAAGTTTCCCTTTATAATTTCTCTTAGTGGGTCCTTATTGCCTATTATTTGATAGTTCGACATAGTTCTTAATCTTTTAAACAGTCGACTACCTTTTCAAAATATTTAAAAATTTAATGACCACAATAGAAGATGCGAATTTTGCTTTACAAAAAGTTCTAGATTCTGGATCACAGAAAAATGTAATTGAATTAGCTTGGATTAAAAACGTAAGAGTAAATATACCGAGAGTAATCGTAACATTATCATTACCATCATTTGCAAATTCTCAGAGAGATAGAATTGTACAAGAGGTTAGAAAAGTACTACTGGATTTTGAAGATGTTAATGATGTTCAAATAGAGATAGATAATAATCCTTCCAAACCAGAATCTCAAAATCAAAGTAACGCGCCTGAGTTGCAGAAGATTGGTGGGATTCGACATATCATAGCTGTTAGCAGTGGTAAAGGTGGAGTTGGGAAAAGTACCATCGCAGTTAATCTCGCTTGTTCTCTAGCTAAATTAGGCTTAAAAACTGGTTTACTGGATGCGGATATATATGGACCTAATACTCCCTTAATGATGGGAGTTGCAGAACAGAATCCAAAGGTTACAGAAGGTAGTGGTAATGATCAAAGGTTAATACCAATAAATAAATATGGAATTTCATTGGTATCCATGGGTTTCCTCATAGAAGAAGGTCAGCCAGTTATATGGAGAGGACCAATGCTTAATAGTATTATCCGACAATTTTTGTACCAAGTTGAATGGAATAATCTTGATTTTTTGGTTATTGACTTGCCTCCAGGAACAGGAGACGCGCAAATATCCCTTTCTCAATCTGTGCCTATTTCTGGAGCAATAGTTGTCACTACTCCTCAACAAGTATCTTTGCAAGATGCAAGGAGAGGATTAGCAATGTTTAAACAACTTGGAGTACCTTTACTGGGAATTGTAGAAAATATGTCAGTATTTATTCCACCAGATATGCCAAGTAAAAAATATGAAATTTTTGGTAAAGGCGGAGGACAAACATTAGCTAAAGAAAATGATTTACCATTATTAGCCCAAATTCCTATTGAAATCCCTCTCGTTGATGATAGTAATAAAGGTGTACCAATCTCAATAAGCCAGCCCAATAAAGAAAGTTCTGTTGTATTTGGTAATTTAGCTCAATTAATTAAGAATCAATTTGTTAGTAGTTAATTGATGTTTAGGAGAATTTCTTTACTAAATAACAGAGGATTTTTACAAAAAAAAGATAGCTATAATAGAGGTTTTTTATTTTCTTCACTACTTTTAATCCCCCTCTTTTTAGTTGTTATTTCGGGTGTATTAATAAAAAGTATTCAGAGTGATTTTTTAGTATCGAACTATATAGGTCACATCCTAACTGGTTTTTTAGGTTATTTTTTAGCATTTTTTATTTCTTATATACCGTTAGAGAGAATTAGAAAGTATTTGGTTCCATTTTATTTGTGTACTTTAATATCCTTATTACTAATTTATTTTTTTGGGATTTCAGTTTCTGGAGCTCAAAGATGGCTAAACTTTGGTATCTTTTCTTTTCAGCCTTCAGAAGTGGCTAAACTTAGTACTGTATTAACTCTTGCTTTAGTACTCGACAAAAAAACAATTTTAACAATAAGGGATTTAGTATTGCCTTTATTAGTAGTAGTTATTCCTTGGTTATTAATTTTCTTTCAACCGGACTTAGGTACCTCTTTAGTTTTACTTGTTTTGACAGGTGTGATGCTCTATTGGTCGCAAATGCCCATAGAGTGGATCTTGATATTAGTATTTTGTATTATCACTTCTACATTATATCTAACCATACCAACTCTTCTTATTTTCTGGATTCCAGTTATAGGATACCTTGCTTATAGATCTTCGAAAAAGAAAATTATTTTTTCTGCACTCGCTATTTCGTTTCATTTATTAGTGGTAAAATTAACTCCAATTTTATGGGAATATGGCTTAAAAGAATATCAAAAAGACAGATTAGTTTTATTTCTAGATCCAAATAGAGATCCATTAGGTGGCGGATATCATTTGATACAGAGTCAAATTGCAATTGGTTCTGGAGGATTATTTGGGACTGGTTTGCTACAAGGTAAGCTGACAAATTTGCAATTTATACCGGAACAACATACTGATTTTATATTCAGTGCTTTAGGCGAAGAATTGGGTTTTGTGGGGTGCATCATAGTTTTATTTTTGTTCTTTCTTTTGATTAAAAAACTAATTCATACTGCAACAATTGCTAGGACTAACTTTGAATCTCTAATTGTTATCGGAATAGCCTCAACTTTTTTATTTCAAATAATTATTAACTTATTTATGACTATTGGATTAGGACCAGTTACTGGGATTCCCCTTCCTTTTATGAGCTACGGTCGAACGTCATTGGTGACTAATTTTATATCTATTGGATTTGTTTTATCTATATTGAAACGTTCTAGATCACTAAGAAGTTGATGAAATCACAAATAACAATAAAAAAAATTCAAGCCCTTTTGATTAAAGGAGTTCAAACTATATATGTGGATGATGATACATCCAGAAGAATGTGGTGGGCTTCTTTAGAAGTTATTCAAAAAGATTTCCTATCTCAGAATTATAAACAAGGGGGGATTTGGGTTGCCTCGCCTTTGCCAGCTTTTAATGATAAAAAATTTTTAAATCAACTTCTTGGATGGCTTTGGTCTCCTGAGGGGTTTCCATACTTTCAAAATGAAAATGCAGTTTTTTTACCAGTTAATAATTCAGAAAAGATAAAAAAAGATTTTGATTTAGTTAGTAATTATAAAGTCTTAAATCTTTCTCAAGAAGATGGTTATGAACCTTTTGTGATGATAATCACTCCAAATTTTCAATGCGTATTATCAATTGTAGGAGAAAAAGATAAAAAAAATCTATTAATGAAGTGTGATGAAGAAAGCTTAAAACTTTCAATTGAATTAATGCATGCAAAATTAAATCAAGAAAATTACGAGGAAGGAGTAAAGTTTCGTAATGCAATCAATAATTTAGGTAACCTTAATATTAACAATCAATTTGAAAAATTATTTTGGCCACTATTATCGGCAAAATTAGCAAATATTGCACCAAATCACAACATACAGAATTCTGTGAAAAACGAAGAAAAAAATGTACAAATAACTGAAGCAAAATTATTAGGTGCAATATCTCATGAAGTAAGAACTCCTTTGGCAACAATAAGAACCCTCATAAGTTCTACTTTAAAAAAATATAAAATGGATGAATCAATGAGAAATCGTTTAATTGAAATAGATAATGAATGTAATGAACAAATTGATAGGTTTGGTTTAATCTTTAATGCAGCAGAATTAGTTAGTAATGAAGTGCCATCATTGAATAACTTGGCGAAAATTAATTTAGCCGAAATTTTTAAAAAGCTTGCTCCTTCGTGGAATAAACAATTAAATCGACGTGGTATTTCTTTGAAGATAGATATCCCCAAACAACTTCCACAAATTTTAAGTGATTCTGAAAAATTAGAATTAATGTTAAGAGGATTAATTGATAAAAATACTAGAGGATTAAAAGAAGGTAGTACATTGATTTTAGAATTAAGACTAGCTGGTCAAAAACTCAAACTTCAACTCAAAGTACAAAAATTAGATAACAATCAAAAAGAAATTTTGAAAAATGATAATAGTTCTGATATCGGTCCAGTTTTAAATTGGAACCCTCAAACTGGAAGTTTACAACTTAGTCAAAATGCCACTCAAAAGTTATTAGCTAGTTTAGGGGGGCATGTCACACAAAGACGTGATGCAGGTTTGACAGTATTTTTTCCGATTTCAGATTCAAAATAAAATGAGAATTAAGTTATACATATATTAAATAATGTAGAAAATTTCCTATTAATTTAGAATTTTGCAAAATATGAATGCTAATTTCTTATTAGAAATAACTCAAAAATTAGGATGACTGAAACTTTAGTTGGTCAATTTCCAAAGCATATAGGAAGTACTGGGGGTTTATTAAACTCCGCAGAAACCGAAGAAAAATATGCAATTGTATGGAAAAGTTCAAAGGAACAAGCATTTGAATTGCCTACCGGTGGAGCAGCTATTATGCATGAAGGTGATAATTTAATGTACTTTGCAAGAAAAGAACAATGCCTTGCATTAGGGACACAATTAAGAGCCTTTAAACCAAGAATTGAAGATTTTAAAATCTACCGAATTTTTCCCGGGGGCGATATTGAATTTTTACATCCAAAGGATGGTGTTTTCCCAGAAAAAGTAAATGAAGGCAGAGAGAAAGTAGGTCATAATCCTAGAAGAATAGGTGAGAATCCTAATCCAGCTGGGTTGAAATTTACAACTAAGAATACTTTTGATTAACTTCCTTAAAGTTGATATAAAAGAAGAAAATAATTATAATTCGGGTTGACATTGTTAATATGATCAGCTCACAGAAAGATAGTTTTTTAAAGGCTTACAAAGAAGGTAAAAATTTTATACCTATCATTGAAACTTGGCCAGCAGATTTAGAAACTCCATTATCGACTTGGTTAAAGTTATCTTCAAAAGATTCCCATGGTGTTTTTCTTGAATCTGTTGAAGGTGGGGAAAATTTGGGTAGGTGGAGCATTGTTGCTACTAAACCTCTTTGGGAAGCAGTTTGTTACGGAGAAGAAATAGTTAAAACTTGGAATAATGGCAAAACTGAAACACATAAAGGTGATCCTTTTGATATTTTAAAAAGTTGGACAAAGGAATACAAGTCAACCGTGCTTGATGACTTTCCATCAATTGGACAGTTATATGGCTCTTGGGGTTATGAATTAATAAATCGAATAGAGCCAAGCGTTCCAATAAATGAAATACCAAAAAACAATATCCCTTATGGTTCCTGGATGTTTTTTGATCATTTAGTTGTTTTTGATCAAATAAAAAGATGTATTACTGCAGTGGTTTATGCAGATACAACTTCTTTAGAAGAGTCCTCTATTGAAGAGTTGTATCTAAACTCAATTTCTAAAATTCAGAAAACTAGAAATTTAATGAGAGTTCCTCTAAAAGAAAATGATTTTTTAGATTGGAATGAAAATGAGAATTTGAATTTAGATCTAGAAAGTAATTGGGAGAAAAAAGATTTTGAGGATGCAGTTCTCTCTGCAAAAGAATACATAAAAAAGGGAGATATTTTCCAAATAGTTATAAGTCAGAGATTTCAAACTAAAGTCAATAATCATCCCTTTAATTTATATAGAAGTTTAAGGATGGTTAATCCATCTCCATACATGTCATTTTTTGATTTCGGCTCATGGTATCTGATAGGTTCCAGTCCTGAAGTAATGGTTAAAGCAGAAAAAAATAAAAATAGTCAGATTGTTGCAAGCTTAAGGCCAATAGCTGGCACTAGACCTAGAGGTATTGATCATCAACAAGACTTGGAATTAGAAAAGGAATTATTAAAAGATCCAAAAGAAATAGCTGAGCATGTAATGCTAATTGATCTTGGGAGAAATGATCTTGGAAGAGTTTGTGAAATTGGTACTGTGAAGGTCAAGGATTTAATGGTTATTGAGAAATATTCACATGTTATGCATATAGTCAGTCAAGTTGAGGGAATCTTAAAAAACAATTCTGATGTATGGGATTTGCTCAAAGCATCCTTTCCCGCCGGAACAGTAACTGGCGCCCCAAAAATAAGAGCTATGCAATTGATTAAGCACTTTGAAAAAGATGCTAGAGGACCATATGCCGGAGTATACGGATCTATTGATATTAATGGTGCATTAAATACAGCAATTACAATAAGAACTATGATAGTTAAGCCTTCAAGAGATGGGAAATATGATGTTTCAGTACAAGCAGGAGCTGGAATAGTTGCTGATTCTTTTCCTGAAAATGAATATCAAGAGACGATAAATAAAGCAAAGGGGATACTAAAAGCATTAGCCTGTTTGGATAAAAAATGAGTCAAAATAATCTTTATAAAGGTTTTGAGGTGGAACTTTTCACAGGTTCTTTAAATTCTCATATTGGTGTTTCGGCTGAAATTGAGAAAAAATTTCCTGATTTTGTAAAAGAGCCAGATAATAGAAATGTTGAATATATAACAACACCTGAAAAAGAATACAAGTTTTTATATGAGAAATTAATAACTCCAAGAAAAAAGTTAAGAAAGTGGCTAGATACTAAAAATTTAACAATCATTCCTTCATCCACTCTTTGTTTTAAACACGATATTCAATTTCAAAGATCTGATAGTGATAATTCTTATCATCAATTTATACAAGATAATTATGGAATATCTATTGCAACTTCAAGTGTCCATATAAACATAGGTATAGATGATTTAGATAAGCTTTTTACAGCTATTAGACTTATAAGATCTGAGGCTGCTCTATATCTATCCTTAAGTGCCAGTTCGCCTTTTTTAAATAATAAAATTACGAATAATCATTCTCAGAGATGGATCCAGTTTCCAAAAACACCAAGCAGGGTACCTTTTTTTGTAAATCATATTTCTTATATCACTTGGATAGAGGAAAATATATCTAATAAAAACATGCAAAATATTAGGCATTTTTGGTCCTCAATCCGACCTAATGGTCCCCAAAGACCTTTAATTCTTGATCGTTTGGAATTAAGAATTTGTGATTTTGTTCATGATATTAATCTGCTTTTAGGGATAACGGCCATGATAGAACTAAGAATTTTAAATCTTTTTGAAGATATAAATAACTTAGATCCTTTGAATGCCAGTATTTTTTCTATGGATCAATTATCAGAAATATGTGATCAAAATGAAATAAATGCTGCTAAAGATAGTCTGAATTCAGAGTTAATTCACTGGCAAGATGGTAAAAAAGTTATTTGTAGAGAATGGATTCAAAACTTATTGTCAGATTTATCATCCACAGCAGAAAATTTTGGTATGAAACATCTTTTGAATCCTATCTATCAAGTGCTTGAAGAAGGTAATCAATCTATGCAATGGATAAATCAATATGAAAAAGGTCTTTCTATTGAGCAGATAATGAAAAGTTCTATCGAAGATATGATTAGGAATGAAGAAGAGAATGTTTGATTATTTAAATAAACATTTGATCTGAAGATTTTTACTTGTGACATAATGATTATATGGAATCTTTTCAACAGATAAAAACTAATAACGTGGATCTGATAAGTAACAATGATTCACTTGATAAAAATCGTCTTTTAATAGAAGATCTATGGGAATCTGTGCTCAGAGAAGAATGCCCAGATGATCAAGCAGAGAGATTGATACAGCTAAAAGAATTAAGTTATTCAAAACAAATTGATGGTGATAGTTCAAAAACTTTTAAAAATGAAATAGTTGATATTGTAAATTCTATGGATTTAGCAGAATCCATTGCAGCAGCAAGGGCTTTTTCATTATATTTTCAACTAGTGAATATTTTGGAACAAAGAGTTGAGGAAGATAGATATATTCAAAGTTTTACCAATAAGAATGTTCAAAAATCTCCTGACAATCTTGATCCTTTCGCGCCAGCATTGGCTAGACAAAATGCTCCAGTAACTTTTAGAGAATTATTCTACAGGTTGAGGAAATTAAATGTACCACCAGGTAAATTAGAAGAGTTATTGCAGGAAATGGATATCCGTTTAGTTTTTACTGCACATCCCACTGAGATAGTTAGACATACTATTAGACATAAGCAAACACGAGTAGCAAATTTATTAAAAAAAATACAGATTGAGCAATTTCTAACAAAAGAAGAAAAAAATTCTCTAAAAACCCAATTAAAAGAAGAAGTAAGACTTTGGTGGAGAACAGATGAACTGCATCAATTTAAACCTTCAGTTTTAGACGAGGTAGATTATGCCTTGCATTATTTTCAGCAAGTTTTATTTAATGCTATGCCTCAATTGAGGGGCAGGATCACTGAAGCACTTACCGAAAATTATCCAGATGTTCAGTTGCCCTCTGAATCTTTTTGTAATTTCGGTTCTTGGGTAGGCTCCGATAGGGACGGTAATCCATCGGTCACTCCTGAGATAACATGGCGAACTGCTTGCTACCAAAGGCAGTTAATGTTGGAAAGATATATTAATGCGACATCTAATCTTAGAGATCAATTAAGTGTCTCGATGCAATGGAGCCAAGTCAGTTCTTCTCTATTAGAGTCACTCGAAACAGACAGGGTTAAATTCCCAGAAATCTATGAAGCTAGGGCTACAAGGTATAGATCAGAACCTTACAGATTGAAATTAAGTTATATTTTAGAGAAATTAAGGTTAACACAAGAAAGAAATAATTTATTAGCTGATAATGGGTGGAAATTTGACTTAGAGGGAGAAATTGATAATAAAAATCTAGATAAAGTTGAAAATTTATATTACAAGTCAGTCAACGAATTTACGTATGATCTCGAATTAATTAAAAATAGCCTGATTAGTACAGATTTAACCTGCGAGTCCGTAAACACCTTACTGACTCAGGTTCATATTTTTGGATTTTCTTTAGCAAGTTTAGATATTCGTCAAGAGAGTACAAGGCATAGTGACGCTATTCAAGAGCTTACAAATTATCTTGATTTATCTGTGCAATATGACCAAATGTCTGAGGAAGAGAAAATTAAATGGCTTATAAACGAATTAAATACAAAAAGGCCTCTAATTCCAGCTGACGTAAACTGGACAAGAACCACAGAAGAAACTTTTTCGGTTTTTAAAATGGTTAAGAGATTACAGCAAGAATTTGGTAGTCGAATTTGTCATTCTTATGTAATTTCAATGAGTCATAGTGCATCAGATTTACTTGAAGTACTCTTACTGGCAAAAGAAATGGGACTTCTTGATCAGAATTCACAAAAATCAAACTTATTAGTTGTTCCTCTTTTTGAAACTGTAGAAGACCTTAAAAGGGCACCAGAAGTAATGGAAAAGTTGTTTAAATTAGATTTTTACAGATCATTATTGCCAAAAGTGGGAGAATCTTTTAAGCCTCTGCAAGAATTAATGCTTGGATACTCTGATAGCAATAAAGATTCGGGTTTTGTTTCTAGTAATTGGGAGATTCACAGAGCCCAAATAGCTCTTCAAAATCTTTCAAGTAGAAATAATATATTACTAAGACTTTTTCATGGAAGAGGCGGTTCTGTGGGAAGAGGAGGAGGTCCAGCCTATCAGGCAATATTGGCCCAACCAAGCGGCACTTTAAAAGGACGAATAAAAATAACAGAACAAGGTGAAGTTTTAGCGTCTAAATATAGTCTTCCGGAACTTGCTTTGTACAATCTTGAGACTGTTACTACAGCGGTGATTCAAAATAGTTTGGTGAATAATAGACTTGACGCTACTCCAGAATGGAATCAATTAATGTCAAGGTTGGCAGAAACATCAAGATCTCACTATAGAAAATTAGTGCATGAGAATCCTGATTTGTTAAATTTCTTTCAAGAGGTCACTCCAATAGAAGAAATAAGTAAATTACAAATATCTAGTAGGCCTGCTAGAAGAAAAAAAGGTGCAAAAGATTTGTCAAGTTTAAGAGCTATTCCATGGGTATTTGGTTGGACACAAAGCAGATTTCTTTTGCCAAGTTGGTTTGGAGTAGGCACTGCATTATCATCTGAATTAAATTCAGATCCCCAACAAATTGAATTATTAAGAGTTTTACATCAAAGATGGCCATTTTTTAGGATGCTTATATCTAAGGTAGAAATGACATTATCAAAGGTGGATTTGGAAGTTGCTAGATATTATGTTGATACCCTTGGCAGTAAGGAAAAAAAAGATTCTTTTGATGAAATTTTTGAAGTAATTTCTAAGGAATATAATCTTACAAAATCTTTAATACTTGAAATTACTGGTAAAAATAAGCTACTCGAATCAGATAGGGACTTGAAATCATCAGTAAGCTTGAGAAATAAGACAATCATCCCATTGGGTTTTTTGCAGGTTTCACTTCTAAGAAGACTAAGAGACCAGACAAGACAACCCCCAATAAGCGAATTTATTATTGATAAAGATGAATCTAGAAGAGCTTACAGTAGAAGCGAACTATTGAGGGGGGCACTATTAACTATTAATGGTATAGCAGCTGGCATGAGAAATACAGGTTGATAATTGCAATATTTTTCTAAAAAAAAACTTGCTCTTCCAGAAGGTTATTTTGTTAACTCTTCGAAAATCCCATTAGCTAAAGAAGTTAACAAACTTTTAGCTAATTGTGGTTGTGAGACATTTCCAATAAAACTTCTTTCTGAGGCTATTCAGAAAAGTAATTTCTTTTTTACCATACAGAGTGACTTAAAAAATAAATTATATGGCTTTGTAAGGGTTACCTCGGACAGGGGATTGAATGCTAACTTGTGGAATTTAAGTGCATTGCCAGGTAATAATCAGCAACTTTATTATTCAATATTGCTTCAAGTAACTCTTGAGAAAATAAATAGAGAAATGCCTGGATGCAGTATCTCTGTACAAGCTCCAGTATCTTCGTTTCAAAATTTAGAGGAAAATGGATTCATACTAGATCCAAATGGAATAAGAGTAATGGGATATAAACTTTAAAAATTATGTAACGAGCATGGAGGGATTCGAACCCCCGACTCTCAGAACCGGAATCTGATGCTCTATCCAACTGAGCTACATGCCCTTTAATTTTTCAATTTCTTTAAAGAAAATCTAAATATTTTAAACTTAGCTAATTTAATTAATGAATGCACCAAAAAAATTTTTTTAAATAAATTAAAAATTAAAAACTTTCGAAACCATAAAAGTTTTGAAATTGATTTAAAAGAGCAAAGAACAATTGTTCTTGGCTGTAACGGTATTGGCAAGTCAAATTTACTCGAATCTGTTGAATTTTTAAGTCAATTAAAATCTAATAGAGCATTAAGCGATAAAGATTTAATTGAGAATGACAGTGATATGGCTGTAGTCATAGGACAGATAAATTTTAAAGACGATTTAAAGTTAAATTTATTCCGAAAAGGCCCTAAAAGAATTTACGTGAATGAATCAATCTTGAAAAAACAGAGTGAAATAAAGAATTATATTCGTAGTGTATGTTTCTGTTCTAATGATATAGATATTGTTAGAAGTGAACCAAGTTATCGAAGAACATGGATTGATAAAGTCGTATCTCAGCTTGAACCAGTATATTTTGACCTGATAATTAGATTTAACAGGCTTTTAAAGCAAAGAAGTCATTTTTGGCGTTCGGAAAGTTTCTTAAAAACACAATCTTCAGATATTGTTGAAAGCTTTGATATTCAAATGTCAATAATAAGTACAAGAATTTTCAGGCGCAGAAGAAGGGCTTTATTAAAAATAAAACCATATGTTGAATATTGGCATAATCATTTAAGTAAATCTAAAGAGCAAATAGACATAAATTATCTTTCGGGGATACAAAATATAAGTCCAGAAGAAGAAGAAGAAGAAGTTATTAGTAAAAAAATAGCAGAACAACTCTTAAATCAGCGTTCAATAGAATCATTGACTGGTAAATGTAATTTTGGCCCTCATCGTGATGATGTTGAGTTTCTAATCAATAATGTTTCAGTAAGAAAATATGGTTCATCAGGACAGCAAAGGACTTTTATCTTGGCTTTAAAGATGGCGGAACTAGATTTATTAACTAAAACATTAAATGTCCCTCCAATACTTATATTGGATGATGTCTTGGCGGAATTAGATTTAACAAGGCAAAATTTGTTATTGAATTCTGTTGGCAAAGATAGTCAATGTTTTATAAGTGCGACACATCTAGATAAATTTAATCAGTCTTTCTTAGGCTCTTCACAAATGATTCATTTATAATTTTAAAAATGCATGATTTTTAGCTAATGTTAAATTTATATAAATTGCCTGAATGGAAATCCACAAAAAAAGTCAAATTTTAAGTTCGTTTAGTGATGAGCAAAAATTAAGTCATCAAAGTAAACACCTTTTGTTGGAACTTTATGGATGCGATTGCGAAAAATTAAATGATGAATCTTTTTTGCGCTGTATATTAAACAGAGCTGCTAAATTGGCAAATGCAACAGTTTTGAATTTGATTAGTAATAAATTTGAGCCTCAGGGGGTTACTACAATTGCATTACTGGCAGAATCTCATATTTCAATACATACTTGGCCTGAATCTAATTATTCGGCAATCGATATTTTTACATGTGGTCAAAATATGATGCCTGAACTAGCTAGTCAATATTTAATTGAATCTTTGATGGCTAAAGAACATTCTTTGCGTGTCATTGAGCGAAATCCACCTTCAGCAGTCTCTAATCAGATCAGAACGGTTGTTTGACAATATTTACCTATTTAATTTTCCGCTTACAAGTCCCTCAAGATCTAAACTTGTGCAATGAAATCCTAAATTAGAAAAATATTGAACTAACTCACTAAAATTATATTTGTTAAAAAAATGCTTTAATTCATCTTGGGGAATTTCTATTCTTGCAGTTGAGCCTTGGCATCTAACTCTTACCTCCGATAATCCACATTCTTTAAGATATTCTTCTGCTTTCTCAACCATTTTTAGCCTTTCACTAGTTATTTCATGGCCATAAGGAAATCTTGATGATAAACAAGGTTGAGCAGGTTTATCCCACCAAGGAAAACCCAATGCTCTTGATATATCCCTAATGTCTTGTTTTGAGACTTTAAATTTTGCAAGGGGAGAGATAACGCCTGCTTGTTTTGAGGCTTGTATACCTGGTCTGTAATCTTTAAGATCATCCAGATTGACTCCATCTAAAACTATCTTGTAATTAAGTTTTTTAGAGAGGTAGGTTGTATGTTTGTGGAGCTCTTTTTTGCATGCAAAGCACCTATCCTTAGGATTTTCACTGTAACTTGATTGTTCTAATTCTGATGTTTTAATCTCTACATGCTTTACTCCAATCCATTTTGCTTGCCTTCTTGCTTCTTCACGAAGAGTAGTGGCTAATGCAGGAGAAATTCCAGTTATGGCAATTGCTTTGCTACCTAATTGCTCGAATGCTAATGATGCTACTAATGTACTGTCCACTCCTCCGGAATAAGCAATACAAACACTATCAAGATTCTTAATGTATCTTCTAATTGTATAAAGCTTTTCACTTTGTTCATCAGAGAGAATTTCTAGTTGATTGAACATGCTAATTACTTTAAAATTCAAATTACCTATGAATAGGTTGAATTTATTATTAAATCTTTAATAATATTCTTATCTATATCTTAGATTAAATTTACTAATTTTGTTCAATTGACGAATACGAGTAGAAATAGAGGAATTGGAATTGTCACAGCAAGTGACAGTCAAGAGAGATCAAAAGGTCAATTACATATTTATGATGGAGAGGGTAAGGGGAAAAGTCAGGCTGCATTGGGAGTAGTTCTCAGGACAATAGGATTAGGAATTTGCGAAAAAAGGCAGTCAAGAGTTTTACTTCTAAGATTTTTAAAAGGCCCTGAGAGACCATATGACGAGGATTCAGCTATAGAGGCTTTACAAAGAGGCTTCCCACATTTAATTGACCATGTAAGGACGGGAAGATCCGAATTCTTCACTGCTGACCAAGTGACAAAGTTTGATGTTGGTGAGGCCGAAAGAGGTTGGAATATTGCTAAAGGAGCAATTGCTAGTTCTCTTTATTCTGTAGTTGTACTGGATGAGTTGAATCCAGTTCTTGATTTAGGAATGCTTGATATCAATGAAGTAGTTGATACTCTGCAAAATCGTCCAGATGGATTAGAAATAATTATTACTGGAAGGGCAGCCCCACCCTCTTTGGTAAGAATATCTCAACTCCACTCAGAAATGAGACCACGTTTGATAGGAGATTTATCAGAACTATCCAAACAAAGTAGTTCTAGTGGTGGAATTGAGATTTATACAGGTGAAGGAAAGGGTAAATCCACAAGTGCACTCGGTAAGGCTCTTCAAGCTATCGGTAAAGGAATATCTCAAGATAAAAGTCATAGAGTTTTAATATTACAGTGGTTAAAAGGTGGAAATGGATATACCGAAGATGCTGCCATAGAAGCTTTGAGAGAGAGTTACCCTCATTTAGTAGATCATTTGCGTTCAGGCAGAGATGCCATCGTATGGAGAGGTCAGCAACAACCAATTGATTATGTTGAGGCTGAAAGAGCATGGGAAATTGCTAAAGCTGCTATTTTATCTGGTTTGTACAAAACAATCATTCTAGATGAATTGAATCCAACTGTTGATTTAGAGTTGCTACCTGTGGAATCAATACATCAAACGCTCTTAAAAAAACCAGCAGATACAGAAGTTGTAATTACTGGGAGGTGTAAAAATGAACCTTCATACTTTGAACTAGCTGATGTTTACTCTGAAATGGTTTGTCATAAACATTATGCAAATGTGGGAGTTGATTTGAAAAGAGGTGTAGATTACTAACTATTCTTAAAAATTAATTGCACAATATTTTTTTTACCTTTTCGATGCCGCCTTTAATAGATCTTGACTGAATTTTAAATTTAGACAAGATTCTTGAAGCTTTTTCAGAACGTTTTCCCGATTTACATATAGTGAAGACCTCTTTATTTAAACTCTCTTTTTGAATAAATTTTAAGTCAGATTCTTGGTCTAAATGACTTAAGGGAATTGAGATAGATCCCTCTATCGCAGATGTAGAAAATTCTTCATTTTCCCTAACATCAATTAAAAGAATTTTGTTGGGTTTTGCTTTGTATAAACTATTAAAGTCATTAGCATTAATACTGTTTATTGCATTATTTTTTTCACAATATTCGTCGCTATTATAAAAGCCCTCAAACTGAGACAGATTTTTTATACCTTTATTTAACTGATCACTTTTTAGATGTAATTTTTTCATATTCATATTCAATAGATCAAAAATTAAAATCTTCCCATCTAAAATTTCACCTTTTTTCAAAATGATTTTGATAATTTCATTAACCTGAAGAATTCCTATTAAACCTGTTGAAACACCCACAACTCCGTATTCTGAACAACTTGGGGCAGCATTTTGTGAAGGTGATTCTGGAAGTAAGTCTCTTAAATTAGGACTATTTTTATATAAATTGAAAACACTCACTTGCCCTTCAAAGCCTTGTACACTTCCAAAGACTAGGGGTTTATTTAATATCAGGCATGAATCATTTATTAAATATCTTGTTCCAAAGTTATCCGAGCAATCACAAATAACATCAAAATCCTTTATTAAGTCAATAGCATTTTTAGGATTAATTCTCTCTGAAAAGGTTAATATTTCACAATTAGGATTGAATTTTTTAATTCTTTCCCGAGCAGAATCAATTTTAAGATTACCAATAGTATTTGTTTCATGAATTATCTGTCTCTGGAGATTAGACTTTTCAACTTGATCGTTATCAACTATTCCAATTCTCCCAATTCCTGCTGCAGCTAGATAAAGCAAAACGGAAGAACCAAGCCCACCTGCACCAATGCATAATACTGAGCTGTTTTTAAGATTTAGTTGGCCCTCATAACCTATCTCTTTGAGGGGCAAATGTTTTTGATATCTTTCTTCTTCATCAGAGTTTAAGAATTTAAATTTTATATCTTTGGACATTGAAACCCTTTAATTTTGGCGAGATAAACTATGAAAATATAATAATTAAAATAAAAATTTTAGACTTTTAAATTTTTCTTATTACTCTAATTTATTAATGTTTTTGTTAGAACTAGACCATAATGTGAAGTTTTTATAAATCAATTTTAAGTTTAAATATCTTCAGAAAGCATATATACCAACGCCTCTAAAAAAATACAAAATGTTTCGGTTCGGAATTTTGCACAACAAAAAGGTAGTCAATAGACGTTTTTTCCGATACTGTCTGGTTCATATATTAAGTTTACTGAATTCATGAGTGATAACACTCCAGAGTCAAACCAAGACTCCGGCTCCGATACAAGCTCAGAAACCAAAAGTTTTTCAGAGAAGTACTCTGATGTTATGGGAAAAGTCAACGAAACCCTTGGTAATGTTGATTGGACTCAAATGGGCAAGTACGGCAAGGCGGCAGGCATAATTGCTGTTGTCGTAATAGCTCAGATAATAATTAAAGTTGTCATTGACACGATAAACTTTTTCCCAATTCTTCCTGGTTTACTAGAACTGCTAGGGGTCATTGTTGTCGGTCAATGGAGCTGGCAAAATCTTCGTACCAGTGAGAATCGTGAAGCTGTTCTAGATAAGGTACAAAATCTTAAGAAGACATATTTAGGGTAGTTAAAGATTACATATTAAGAATTGCTTTTACGTAATCTTCAACTTGGTTTAAGTACCCTCCTCCAAACATATTGGCGTGATTTAATATGTGATAAAAATTATAAATAATAATTCTTTTTTCAAATCCGTTTTTTATAGGAAAAATTCTATGGTATTCTTCATAAAATTCTTTTCTAAAACCTCCAAATAGTTTTGTCATAGCTATATCTACTTCGTTATCTGCCCACCAAGATGCCGGGTCAAATATAACCCCCTTTCCATTTTTGTCCATTCCTGCATTGCCTGACCATAAATCACCATGAACTAGAGCATTTATTGGTTTGTGATTCAGCAATTCTGATTTAATTTTTTCTTTAACTTTATTTATAATTTCTTTATCTAAAATTCTCGATTTAAGACTTAATAATTGAGGTATTATCCTTAAGTTTAAAAAACAATCTATCCAATTATCTTCCAAGCCTTTTTTCTGATCTGTTGTTCCGATAAAACCCTCAACTGGAAACCCAAACATCTTGGGGTTAGATTCAGCTGATTTCAAGTGCAATTCACCTAAACCTTTTCCAAGCTTTTTTTGGTCATAGTTATGCATATCTATCCATTCAATTAAAAGAATCTCTATATTTTTTATATTTTTATATGCAATAACTTCAGGAATAACTAAGTTTTCTTGATTAATATATTTTCTCAAATTTTGGAGACAATATTTTTCAAATTCAAGAAATTTTTTGTTTCTAATGTTTCTTTTAAGGAATAACTTTTTGTTTGAGAATTCTATTCGCCATGCATTATGAATATCGCCGCCATGTACTTGTTCAATACTTTTTGGATAGGTTTCACCTAATTCTTCACAAATTTCGTTAATTTCAATAGGAGATAATTTTTGCATTTTAATGAAAAAGTCTGAAGTTATTGTTGTAGGCGCCGGTATAGCAGGACTAACTTCTGCAGCGATTTTATCAAAACAAGGCTTATCAGTGACTTTAATCGAATCTCATACTCAAGCCGGGGGATGTGCCGGTACTTTTAAAAGAAAGAATTATACTTTCGATGTTGGCGCAACTCAGGTTGCTGGTTTAGAGAAGGGAGGAATACATTCTAGAATTTTTGATTTTTTAGATATTCCATCTCCAGAAGCCACAATTTTAGACCCTGCTTGCATTGTTGATTTAAATGATGGTGGAAATCCTATACCTATTTGGTATGAAAAAAGTAAATGGATTGCTGAACGAGAAATGCAGTTTCCTGGGAGTCAAAGATTTTGGAAGCTTTGTACCCTAATACATGAAAGTAATTGGATATTTGCTAATAATAATCCAGTATTACCAATAAGTAATTTTTGGGATTTTTCTCAACTTCTCAAAGCACTAGTACCTTCAAACCTTGTCACAGGTATCTTACTTAAATCTACTATTTTTGATCTATTGCGGATATGTGGATTATCCAAGAATGAGCGCTTAATTAAATTCTTAAATCTTCAACTAAAACTTTATTCTCAAGAGGACGTTTATAGTACTGCAGCATTATATGGATCTACTGTTCTTCAGATGTGTCAACAGCCACATGGTCTGTGGCATCTTAAAAAATCTATGCAGTCTTTAAGTGAATCATTAGAAAGTTCATTAATTAAAACTGGAGTTAATTTAATCTTTGGACAAGAAGTTAATTCTATAACTTTTGACGAAGTAAATATGTGTTGGCAACTATCTGCTAATTCGAAAAAAAAATCATTTATTTATCAAGCAAAAGATGTGATTTATACCGCACCTCCACAATCTTTGCTCAAGCATTTGAAAGATCCTTTAGAAAGAAAAAAAAATTATAAAAATCGACTTAATAATTTGCCTGATCCAAGTGGAGCTGTAGTTTTTTATTCAGCATTAAAAAAGGAACATATTAAAAAAACAATCTCCAATCATTATCAATTTGTTTCAAAAGAATTTTGTTCGTTATTTGTATCAATTAGTGATGATGGTGATGGAAGAGCGCCAAAAGGTGAGGTTACTTTAATTGCCAGTATCTTTACCAAAACTAAAGATTGGTTTGATCTAGATAAACAAACTTACTTAAAGAAAAAAAATGGTTTCATGAAAAAAATATCCCTTGAATTGGAAACTCAATTTGATATTGATCCTGAAAAATGGCTACATAGAGAATTAGCAACTCCATTGGGCTTTGAAAAATGGACAAAAAGACCTAATGGAATAGTAGGCGGGCTTGGTCAAAATCCAGATATTTTTGGTTTATTTGGATTATCAAGTAGGACACCTTTTGAAGGTTTATGGTTATGTGGAGATTCGATTTATCCAGGAGAGGGGACTGCAGGTGTTAGTCAGTCTGCATTAATGGTTTCAAGGCAAATTTTAGCTTCCAAAGGTATAGAAAATTTTAGTTTATAAAATTTTGTCTGTTTTCTTTTGCTTCAGCAAGTTTTTTAGAAAGTAAATCCCAATTTTTTTCTTTAATAAGAGATTCCAGTATATTCAGCTTATTTTTAAAATTATTTATGGAATTTAAAACATTAATCTGATTATTAATAGCTAAATCTAGGCCTAGTTGTTCATTGCCTCCGCCAACTCTCGAAGTGTCAGCAAATCCTGTAGCAGCTAATTTTTGCGAGAGATCTAATAAAGATTGATTATTTTTTGTTTGCGCAGTTTCTATGAGGGCAGAAGCTAAAAATATAGGCAAATGAGAAATTAGAGATACTGCTTCATCATGCTCTTTTGGCGAAGCTTGGCAAATTTCACAATCCATTGATTTTATGAGCTCGGAAATAGTTCTGAATGAATTTAAATCACTATTTTGTGTTGGGGTAATAATCCATTTTGCATTTTTAAAAAGACCTTCAAAACCTGAATCAACTCCTTTTTTTTCTGTGCCTGCCATTGGATGAGATCCAATAAATAGAGGATGTGAATTTTCCCATGTATTTACAATTGGTTCTTTTACAGACCCTACATCAGTTAGTATTGTTTCCTGAGGTATTGATGCTAC
Organism: Prochlorococcus sp. AG-418-G18; assembly: GCA_003214215.1. Taxonomy (GTDB): domain Bacteria; phylum Cyanobacteriota; class Cyanobacteriia; order PCC-6307; family Cyanobiaceae; genus Prochlorococcus_A. The sequence goes on from QCLX01000007.1 coordinate 39,561, forward strand.
TAATTGTTGCGACGGACTGATCAAATCTTTGATAGGTAATGCCAAAATTATTAGCTCACATTTTTTTAATAAGCTCAGATCACAGCTAACAAAATTTGCAAGTTTTTTATCCTTAGCTTTTTTTTCATTAAATTCATTATTTGCTATTCCATAAATTGTATGATTGAGACTTTGGAGTTTTAATCCTAAAGAACCACCAATTAATCCTAATCCTACTATTCCAATTTTCATAAATTAATTAATTCAAGCCCCTCTTATATTGATACCAATTTTTTGTATATTAGGTTCATAAATTATGCATGTTTTTGAAATTAAATTAATTATAAATGCTTGAAATTTTAAGTCATCAATATTTGAAAAATTTTTTGAGAGATCAAAGTATTAATTGGGAGCACATATATTCTTTTGGGAGGATAGTTTCCAAATGTATTGAAAATGATTCTACCTATCTAATAAATTCAGAAATTTTCTCTAGCTATGATTGGTTACCTCCAATTTTGATTTCTTTATTTTTAAAGGAAGAGGATTCAACTTTTATTTTATCTAAAGAAAAAATCCAATTTATAAGCCAATTTCAGATTGATTCATTGAAAAATCTAGGTTTTAATTTTATTTTGAAAAATGATCAATTTATTTTTGCAAATCATCATGTTCACTTGATAACTATCCAAAATTTTCTTGATGATCCCAATTGTCGTAATCTTAGAAATCATCGAATAGTTTATTCAGGAATTGAGGATATAAAACAGGATTTAAAAAATCATTTTAGGATTTCTTTACTTAAAAAGGATTGGACAAAAGATTTTAAAGAATTTGAATTAATCAATCAAAAATTTATAAAAGTATATGATTCGTTGAATAAAAAGTTCTTCTTGAGAAAGGTCTTAGGAAATAGTTATATCAACTTAGATGAAAAAGAAATTAGTTTCTTGTCAAACTTTTTTCATGAAAATTCTTTTTTTTCTGATAAATTTTTAAGCGTCAACAAAGCATTATCTCAAGGTTGGGCATGCTGGGTAAAGTTAAACGATATAAATTTAGATTGGAATTTATATTTACAGCCAATAGATGAACTTTTTCAAATTAAGGAATTTTTTTCAAATAATAAATTTGTTTTTTTATCAGCATTGAGAAAAGATAATTTTTTCCAAATGTATCTTAAAAAGCATAGTTTAGATATTGACTTGGTTATTAATTTTAAGAGTAATTTTGAAGAGAAAAAGATTTCTTTATATATACCCTCTAAACAGTTGCTTCCTAATAATCCTCTTTTTACCAATTCAATCTTGGACAAATGCAAAAAGTTAATACTTTTTAGAAAGGGTTTAACTTTAGTGTTGTCTGATGATATTGATTTAAAAACTAATCTTGCTACAGAATTGGCTTCTACTTACGGGAAGAGAGTATTGCTAGAGACAATTCCCTCAGGTAGAAATGAAATTCTTTGCTCTAGTTTTGACTGGTGGATTATGAATTCTTTTTTAATTCAAATTCCAGAACAAATTGTCATTCCTTTACTTCCGATTCCGAATATGTCAGAACCCATTAATGTAATTACTGTCTCCCATAAAAAGAAGCTTTCTCAAGATTGGTTTAGAGACTTCTTTCTTCCGCAAGCTAGAATTAAACTTGAAAGATCTATTTCTCCTTTAAGAAGAAATTCAGGTAAGTTAATAATCCTAGATGGAAGAGCAACTAAAAGAAACTGGGGAAGATTACTTTTGCAAAACATTCAACCCTCAAAACAAATTAACTATATGCTACCTTTTGATTAGGTTATGATTTTGTAAATAACTAAAGAAATATGGGAGAAGCAAAAAGACGCAAAACACTTGGTTTACCTCCAAAAAAAAATAATACTAAAACTAAAATTGATGAGTCTCCAAGATTATTTGAATGGCTTCCCTTTACAATCAATCAAAGAGATAACCTAATTAAATTAAGTATTAAGGCCAGTTGGTTTGGAATCGGAGGGTTAGTAATCTTATGGATTGTAGTGAGATTTATAGGCCCTGCTGCTGGGTGGTGGACTTTAGCTGATTCTTTATAAATCTAAGCTACTGTTTTTATATCATTAACAGCGATTGTATTAGCAGGATTGCTATTTAATGCTTTCATTGAATTAGAACTGACTTCAGTCCCTTCTGTTAATTTCTCTTTAACCATAGATTCTACTTTATTCCTGATTTCTAAGTTTTGATCAAGCCAAATAATTGTATTATCTCTTCCTTGTCCAATATTTTCTCCTTCATAACTATACCAAGCACCTCTCCTTATGATGATATTAGTCTCTTCTGCTAAATCTAATAAGCATCCTGTTGTACTAATACCTTTCCCAAAGAGAATATCAAATTCTGCAATTCTAAATGGTGGTGCAACTTTGTTTTTTGCTACTTTCACTTTTGCTCTTATGCCATATTCCTCAGTACCTCTTTTAAGAGTTTGAATTCTTCTGATATCAAGTCTTACTGAGGCATAAAATTTTAATGCATTACCTCCTGTGGTTGTTTCTGGATTGCCGTATGTAACGCCAATTTTTAGGCGTAATTGATTCAGGAATATTACCGTACATCCAGATTTGCCAATATTTCCTGTTATTTTCCTCATTGCTTGGCTCATTAGCCTTGCTTGGCTTCCAATTACGTGATCTCCCATCTCTCCTTCTATCTCGGCTCTTGGGGTTAGTGCTGCGACCGAGTCAACAACTACAAGATCTACCGCACTCGATCTTATAAGTTGGTCAACTATTTCTAGAGCCATTTCACCAGTATCTGGCTGTGAAACTAACAAATTTTCAACATCAACACCTAAAGAGGCCGCATAAACCGGATCGAGTGCATGCTCAGCATCTACAAATGCAGCTACTCCTCCATTTTTTTGGACTTCCGCAATCGCGTGAAGCGTTAATGTAGTTTTTCCTGAACTTTCTGGTCCGTAAACTTCTACTACTCTTCCTTTTGGATAGCCTCCTCCTAATGCTAAATCTAAGGTGAGCGCTCCAGTAGATATTGTTTCTACTTTCATTCTTGAGGCATCACCAAGTCTCATTATTGAACCTCGTCCAAAATTTCTTTCTATTTGACCTAAGACAAGACTTAATGCCTTGTCTTTTTCTTTTGATTCAGTTTTTTTCTTTTCTTCAAGGCTCATTGTTTGATTTATCAGTTAAAGTTCTTGTAATTATTCTAAATTTGGAAATTTTTATTTAAACCAAACTTCATAAATACAAACTATAGTACATCTGTACTCTAGCTGATTATCTTTAAATTGCAACTAATTTTCCAAGGTTTCCTAATTTTAATAATTTGATTTCATTACTTAACTTATTTTTATCTGATTCTTTCAAATATCCCCAATCAGCTAGGAAGCATGGAATGTGAGAAGTTTCTGAATTTTGTTTAATATCGATTAGAGTTTTTTTTCTATCTTCTATAAAGCCTAAAATTTCATAATTTTGTGTAAGTTTTTCAGCTATTTTGATTTTTGTTCCTGATTCATAACCAAAAATAAATTCTGGAAAAATATTTAATTGTTTAAGAATTTTTTCTGCAAATATTTTACCTTTAGTTGTTATAACTCCAGTTTTTATTCCTCTATTGCTTAATTCTTTCATGAAATTTATAATTTCAAAAAAAGGTTTATGTAAATTTACCCACGATTTAAAATCTTTATCAATTTGGTACTTGCGAGACTTATCTAACATTTTTTGTATATCTTCTGCTATCCAGGAATTTTCATTTAATATCCTCTGGCAATTTTGATGATAATTATTAATGAAATTATCTTTATTATCATTTTTTAATGGATTTTCTGTTTTTATAATTTCGTGAACAATTAGAATCATTTCCCAACCATATTTAACCCAAGGCCTAATTTCTTTGAAAGAATTTGGTACTCCTTGATAAAGTTTTTGATCAATAGTGATGTTGGGTGAATTTAAATATCTTTCACAGGCCAGCAAGGAGCTATGCCAATATTCTTGCATTCCATCAACTATTACTCCGTCAAAATCAAATAGAAAAATTTTTTGAGAAGACACCAATTGAATATTAGAACTGGGCCGCTAGGATTCGAACCTAGGAATGTCGAGACCAAAACCCGATGCCTTACCACTTGGCGACGGCCCATTGATTTTCCATTTTAATACATGAAAAGATTTTTTTCTATCCAAAAAATACAAAGTTTTTATAAACATGGCGCTAGTTTTGAAAAATAAAAATATTATTTGAATGAGCTCGATTTCCATGGCTCTAGAAATTTCTTAGCTTTTTTTATCGCTAAAGCCATTCTTTCAGGATACTCATAGAGTTTTTTGTTATTTTTGTGAGCAAATTCAATAAGGGGCTGCATAATTTTTCTTGCAGCACTTCCAAATGCTATGCCGTCTGGGAGATTGTTTGAATTCAAAAATTCATGAGTTTTTTCATTTGTTCCTCCTGCCAATTGAATTAATCCAGGTGGAAGATCTGAACCGATTTTTTCAAACAACTTAACTGCATCTCTACTTGTTGAAGGAGCAAGATCTCCAGACATTGGCCTTCCATCTAGCTGCCAAATAAGGGGAATATCAAGTTTTTTAAGAATTTCATATCTTTCCCAAAGAGCTTTCAAAAGATCTTCTGGCTCTTGTGATTTTTTGAAAGATTGATTTAATCCACAACTGATAGATATCTTGTCTAGTTTCATTCCAGAACTTTTAAGGATACTGACAACTTTTGCGAAAGAATCTAGGCGATTGATTTCTGTATGAATTTCTACTGCATTAGGCTTTATTTTCTGAAGTGTTGATCCTAAATCATCTTTTGACAAATTATATTCATATTCACTAATTAGATTTAGGGGACAGCTATTCAAACATCTTCCACATCCATAACATTTACTCTTTTTGATCCCATAATTATCAATTGCAAAGGTGGGGCATACTTTTTCGCACGGTCTTGGACAATTAGGGGGACATTTCAATGGATCAAATTTTGCTTTACGAAAGTGGATATCATTTCCATCACTAATGCTTATCATTAATCCAGGGGAGTTTTTAAAGACTTTTTTTGCCCACTCGATTCCTTTTTTTGCTGCGTGGACTATAGATTCTTCTGCGGCAACATCTATGTAGTCGACACCAGCAGCAGTATAAATTGCACATAAATCTTCTATGGCAACAATATCTTCATTACTGGCACCACAAATTAATTTAATCCATTTATCTTTTTTATTCTTAGTTGTAATCAAACAATTTAGCTTTCAAATTCATTTAAAATATAATTACTTAACGGCTTCCATTCAAGTTTTCTTGAACCACCCATTTCAACAACTATCTTTAGTTTATTATCGTTAGTGCAAATCTCTATTAGGCTTTCTAATTCAGATTGAGACAGTACTTGACCTTCTAATAACCAAAGTAATTTATTTTTATCATTTTCATTAAATAACTCAGAAGCTTGTGGGATAACTTGTTGAACTTCCCCGAGTGCTCCATTTCTTCCTACGCTTTGATGACCAAGGTGCGGTGGTCTTACGCCATGCAATTTGAGCAAAAAGACTTCTGGATCTCCAAGCCCTCTTGCTGAGGTTATAAAAGTTTTAAAGCCCTTGGCCCTCATTCTCCTCAAAAGACGAGTTTCATAACCACCTTCAAGAGGAGCAAATATTGCAAGACATTTGTTAATTTTTAAATCGTTATGAAACTTTTTCCCTGTGAGAAGTAATGGCATAAAAATTTCCTTTATTTTTATTTTATTTTATTTTATGGTACTTGATGATGTACAATTGTAACTCAGTGAATTTTTATGCTCGCAAGCTAGCCGAGCCTCTGTAAAATTTCACATTTTTTAGCGTTTCGTTAAAAAACACAGGTGGGTTTATCCCAGGAGAAACTATCTAGATTTTCTGATAAGTCTCAACCTTATTAATTGTTTTTTTATTAACTTCACCTTAGTACCTGAAGGTTTTAGATAATTTAAAAATTATTACGAGCTAGCCTAATTTAGTCTTATGTCTATAGGAATTTTAGGAAAGAAACTGGGCATGTCCCAACTTTTCGACGAGAAAGGTAATTCGGTGCCAGTTACTCTTATTGAGGCTGGTCCTTGCCGTATCACTCAATTGAAAACAAACTCTTTGGATGGTTATACTGCCGTTCAAATAGGTTATGGCTTGTCCAAAGATAAGCATATAAGTAAGCCTGCAAAGGGACATTTGTTGAAATCAGGTGAAGAACTTTTAAAGCATTTGAAGGAATATAGGGTTGAAGAAACTTCCTCTTATGAAATCGGAAATCAAATAACTGTAAAAAACTTTGAGGTTGGTCAAAAAGTTGATATTAGTGGCAAATCTATGGGTAGAGGTTTTGCTGGTTACCAGAAAAGACATGGTTTTAGCAGAGGTCCTATGAGTCATGGTTCAAAAAATCATAGAGCACCTGGATCTACAGGTGCAGGAACAACTCCAGGCAGAATTTATCCTGGAAAAAGAATGGCAGGAAGATATGGAGGAAAACAGATTACTACTAAAGGTTTGTTAGTTCTAAAAATTGATGATCAGAAAAATTTGCTTGTAGTAAAGGGTTCTGTCCCAGGTAAGCCAGGCTCAATAATAAACATTAAGCCAAATAATGTTGTAGGCAAAAAAGGAGGTGAAAAATCATGACAACACTTGAAACTCTTAAGTGGGATGGTAAAAAATCCGGCAAAGTTTCTCTTGATTTAGCAGTTGCTAAAGAAACTTCTTCGGCAGACTTAATACATAGAGCAGTCCTTAGGCAGCTAGCGAATAAAAGACAGGGGACAGCATCAACTTTGACAAGATCTGAAGTTCGTGGGGGGGGAAGAAAGCCATATAAACAGAAAGGTACAGGAAGAGCCCGTCAAGGATCAATAAGGACACCCTTAAGACCTGGTGGCGGAATTATTTTTGGACCGAAGCCACGTTCTTACAATCTTGATATGAATCGTAAGGAACGTAGGTTAGCTCTTAGAACTGCACTTATGTCTAGAGTATCTGATATGAAGGCCGTTGAAGATTTTGGATCTACTTTAAAGCAGCCTAAAACGAGTGATATCATCAATGGCCTTGCTCGATTAGGAATACAAAAAACTGAAAAAGTTTTGGTTATTCTTGATAGTCCGTCCGATGTTATAAAAAAATCCATCAATAATATTGAAAAAGTAAAATTAATTGCTGCCGATCAATTAAATGTATTTGATATTCTCAATGCTAATAAATTGGTCATAGGGCAATCAGCGATAGATAAAATTCAGGAGGTTTATGCATCATGAGTAAATTATTCGATTCTCGTTTAGCCGATGTAATAAAAAAGCCAGTTATTACTGAGAAAGCTACAAATGCGCTAGATCTTAACCAATATACGTTTGAAGTAGATCATAGAGCGGCAAAACCACAAATAAAGGCAGCTGTTGAAGCCTTATTTAGTGTTAAAGTCATAGGTGTTAACACTATGAATCCTCCTAGGAGAACAAGAAGAGTCGGGAAATTTTCCGGTAAGCGTTCTCAGGTCAAGAAGGCAATTGTGCGTCTTGCTGAAGGAGACAAAATCCAACTATTTCCAGAATCTTAAGGAGTTTTAATCATGGCAATCCGTAAATTTAAACCTTATACACCTGGCACTAGGCAGAGAGTAGTTACTGACTTTAGTGAAATAACAAGTGCAAAACCCGAAAGATCACTAATAGTTTCAAAACATAGAGTGAAAGGCAGGAATAATCGTGGAGTTATCACATGTCGTCATCGTGGAGGTGGTCACAAAAGGCAATATAGATTAGTTGACTTTAGAAGAGATAAAAGAAATATCAACGCTAAAGTTGCAGCTATACACTACGATCCTCATAGAAATGCAAGGCTGGCACTTTTATTCTACGAAGATGGGGAAAAAAGATATATTATCGCTCCAGCAGGAGTAAAAGTCGGACAAAATGTCATATCTGGAGAAAGTGTTCCAATTGAAGATGGCAATGCAATGCCACTTTCTGTTATGCCATTAGGATCTAGTGTTCATTGTGTTGAGTTATATGCAGGTAGGGGTGCTCAGATGGTTAGATCAGCAGGAGCTAGTGCTCAAGTTATGGCAAAAGAGGGAGATTATGTCGCTTTAAAACTCCCATCTACCGAAGTAAGACTTGTAAGAAAAGAATGCTACGCAACTCTTGGTGAAGTTGGCAATTCTGAAATAAGAAATACTAGCTTAGGTAAAGCAGGAAGAAGAAGATGGCTTGGAAGAAGACCTCAAGTAAGAGGTAGTGTAATGAACCCATGTGATCATCCACATGGAGGAGGAGAGGGAAAAGCACCAATTGGTAGAGCAGGACCAGTTACTCCATGGGGTAAACCAGCTCTTGGATTAAAGACACGTAAAAAGAACAAACCAAGTAATAAATTAGTTGTTCGAAGACGCCGTCGCGTTTCTAAGAGGAGTAGAGGAGGAAGAGACTCTTGATTACTTCATTTATTACTTCAATTTCTATTACATAATCATGGGACGTTCACTAAAAAAAGGACCTTTTATAGCAGATAGCCTGCTCAAGAAGGTAGAAAAACAAAATACTGATAATGACAAGTCTGTTATCAAAACTTGGTCGAGATCCTCTACGATTTTACCTTTAATGATTGGTCACACAATCGCCGTACATAATGGCAAGACTCACATTCCAGTATTTATTACTGAACAAATGATTGGTCATAAACTTGGTGAATTTGCTCCTACACGCACTTACCGAGGTCATATAAGAGATAAGAAAGGAGCAAAATCATGACAAAAACACCTGAAACAACAAAAACAGCAATTGCTCATGGGAATTACGTTCGCGGATCAGCCTCTAAAGTGAGAAGAGTTTTGGATCAGATAAGGGGTAGGTCTTATAGAGATGCATTGATTATGTTGGAATTTATGCCTTACAGATCTACAGACCCCATCACTAAAGTTCTAAGATCTGCGGTTGCCAATGCAGAACATAACCTTGGAATGGATCCATCCACCTTAGTGATTTCCTCTGCATGGGCTAATAGTGGTCCAGTAATGAAAAGGTATAGGCCCAGAGCTCAAGGTCGAGCTTTTTCAATTAAAAAACAGACTTGCCACATCAGTATTTCTGTTGAATCTGCTCCTACTCAAACTAATGCGGAGGTACAAAACTAATGGGACACAAAATACATCCTTCTGGACTAAGATTAGGAATTACACAAGAGCATCGCTCTAAGTGGTTTGCTACTTCTAAAACATATCCAATTCTTCTCCAAGAGGATTTTAAAATTCGTACCTTCATACAAAAAAAATATGGAGCGGCTGGAATTAGCGATGTTTTAATAGCTAGAAAAGCTGACCAGCTTGAACTTGAATTAAAAACAGCAAGACCGGGAGTTATAGTTGGAAGACAAGGAAGTGGGATTGAAGAATTAAGATCTGGCATTCAAAAAACTATAGGGGATAGAACAAGGCAAGTTAGAATAAACGTTGTAGAAGTTGAACGCGTAGATGCTGATGCCTTTTTGCTAGCTGAATATATTGCGCAACAACTTGAAAAAAGAGTCGCCTTTAGAAGAACTATAAGGATGGCCTTACAAAGGGCTCAAAGGGCTGGAGTCTTAGGTCTTAAAATTCAAGTAGGGGGAAGGTTGAATGGTGCTGAAATAGCTAGAACTGAATGGACTAGAGAAGGTAGAGTTCCATTACATACATTGAGAGCTGAAATTGACTATGCAATACGTGAAGCTAATACAACTTACGGCGTTCTAGGCATTAAAGTTTGGGTTTTCAAAGGTGAAGTTCTTCCTAAAGAAGAACAAACTATCCCTGTGGGTGCGAGCCCTAAGAGGAAAGCTAGTAGAAGACCTCAGCAATTTGAGGATCGTTCAAATGAGAATTCATAGGAGGTATAAAAATGCTTAGTCCAAAACGTACTAAATTCCGTAAACAACATAGAGGCAGAATGAGGGGTGTGGCCTCAAAAGGTAATACTATTGCATTCGGTCAATTTGCTCTCCAAGCTCAAGACTGTGGCTGGGTAACTGCACGTCAGATTGAAGCAAGCAGAAGAGCTATGACCAGATATATCAAACGTGGTGGTCAAATCTGGATAAGAATATTTCCTGATAAACCCGTAACCATGAGACCTGCCGAAACCAGAATGGGTTCTGGTAAAGGTAATCCAGAGTTTTGGGTCGCAGTTGTAAAACCTGGAAGAATACTTTTTGAAATGGGTGGTGAGGATATCACTGAGGAAACTGCAAAGGAAGCTATGCGTTTGGCTCAATACAAACTTCCTGTGAAAACTAAATTTATCTCCATTGATAAAAATCTAGAAAATTCCTCCCAAGAAAATACAAAAAGTAAAAAATCTCAAGAGGAGGTTAAACAATGAAAAACTCTGATTCACTTAAGGAATTTAAAAAATTAAATTCTGAACAAATTACTGAAAAGATTGACCAATTACGAAAAGATCTTTTTGACTTGAGATTCAAGCAAGCTACAAGACAGCTCAATGAAACTCATAAATTTAAAATTATCAAGAAACAAGTTGCGCAATTACTTACTCTCAGTAAGAGTCAATCTGCTTCTAAAACAACTTCTGATTAATTATTAGTTATGGCACTTAAAGAAAGAATTGGTACTGTTGTCAGCGACAAAATGGATAAAACAGTTGTTGTTGCTGTTATTAACAGATATCCACATCCCACTTATAAAAAAATTGTAAGTAGAACTACACGATATAAGGCGCATGATCCAGAAAATACATGTGCTTTAGGTGATCGAGTTAAAATTAGAGAAACTAGACCGCTAAGTGCTCATAAAAGATGGGCAATAGAAGAGATTCTCAATAAAACAAGTCAGGCTAAGGAGGTTAAAAAATGATTCAACAAGAAACTTATTTAACAGTTGCCGATAATAGCGGAGCAAAAAGACTTCAATGTATTAGGGTTTTAGGTTCTAATAGAAGGTATGCGCATGTCGGAGATGTAATCGTAGCAACTGTAAAAGATGCTCTTCCTAACATGGGAGTTAAGAAATCTGAAGTTGTTAAAGCTGTTATCGTCAGAACTAAAGCAACATTAAGAAGAAATACTGGTAATTCAATCAGATTTGATGACAATGCGGCGGTATTGATTAATGAAGATAAGAATCCAAAAGGTACGAGAGTCTTTGGTCCTGTAGCTAGAGAACTGCGGGATAAAAATTATACAAAGATAGTTTCTCTTGCTCCGGAGGTGATTTAAATGTTGGATTCATTAAAGCAAAAGAAAAATTTCCAGAGAATAAAAATGAGAATCAAAACTGGAGACTTGGTTAAAGTAATTAATGGCAAGGAAAAAGGGAAAACTGGTGAGGTTTTAAAAACTATCCCTCTTGAAAATAGAGTAGTTGTAAAGGGAATTAACCTTAGGACTAAACATGTAAAACCAACTCAGGAAGGTGAAACTGGAAGAATACTTACAGAAGAAGCATCATTACATGCATCAAATGTAATGTTCTTTTCAAAGGATAAAAATCTTACAAGTAAGATTGAATACTTTATTGATAAAGAGGGGGTTAAGAAAAGAAGATTGAAGAAAACTGGTGAAGTAATTGATTAATTTTTCATCAGAAACCAGATTTCAACTTTTTCTAATTTATCAATTCTGACAAAGACCAGAATTAACAAAAAATTATGACTCTAAAAAATCGCTACAAAGAATCAATAAGACCAAAACTTTTAAAGGAACTTGGTCTTAAAAATATTCATCAAGTACCTAAAGTTGTCAAAGTCAACGTTAACAGAGGTCTTGGTGAGGCAGCTTCAAATTCGAAAGCTCTAGAAGCCTCTTTAAACGAAATGGCAACAATTACAGGACAAAAGGCCCTTGTAACTAGGGCTAAAAAAGCTATCGCGGGTTTTAAAATTCGTGAGGGCATGCCGATTGGTTGCACTGTTACTTTAAGAGGAGACAGGATGTATTCCTTTTTGGAGAGATTTATAAATCTAGCTTTACCAAGAATAAGAGACTTCAGAGGAGTTAATCCAAAAAGTTTCGATGGGAGAGGGAATTATACCGTTGGAGTTAAAGAGCAATTGATTTTTCCTGAAATCTCTTTTGATAAAATAGATTCAATAAGAGGTATGGATATCACTATTGTCACTAGTGCAAAATCAGATCAAGAAGGTAAAGCTCTTTTGCAGGAGTTAGGAATGCCTTTTAGTAAGAATTAAATTACAACTATGTCAAATCACGATCCTATTTCAGATATGCTTACTCGAATTAGAAATGCGAGTCAAAAAAAGCATACAACCACAACAATCCCAGGTTCAAAAATGTCCTTAAGTATTGCCAAAGTGCTTCAAAAAGAGGGATTTATTTCTGATATTAATGAGGAAGGTGAAGGTTATAAATCACAAATAATACTCGGTCTCAAATATAGTGGTAAAAACAAATTTCCTACTATCCGATCTATGCAAAGAGTTAGTAAACCTGGTTTGAGAATATATAAAAATACTAGAGGTTTACCAAAAGTTCTTGGAGGTCTTGGAGTTGCCATAATTTCAACTTCTAAAGGCGTTATGAGTGATCGCGATGCTAGAAAGCAAGGCATTGGCGGCGAAGTCCTCTGCTATGTTTATTAAGGAGAATTAATCATGTCAAGAGTCGGAAAAACACCAGTACTTATTCCTGAGAAAGTTACAGTTGATTTTGATGGATTAACAGTTACAGTGAAAGGCCCAAAGGGTGAGTTAAAACGTCTCATGCCTGAGGGAGTTAGTTTTGATAAGAAAGATAATACTGTTGTCGTAAGTCCTACTACAACCAAAATATATTCAAGGCAGAGACATGGTTTATGTAGAGCTTTAATTGCAAATATGGTTGAAGGGGTTACTCAAGGTTTTTCAAAGAAACTAGAAATTGTTGGCGTTGGATCAAGAGCACAAGTAAAAGGTAAAAATCTAGTTGTAAGTGCAGGATATAGTCATCCTGTAGAAATGATCCCCCCTGATGGTATAACATACAAAGTTGAGAGTAATACAAACGTTACCGTATCTGGAATTGATAAGGAAATTGTTGGCAATGAAGCAGCAAAAATCAGATCAATTAGACCTCCAGAGCCATATAAAGGAAAAGGAATTAAATACCATGATGAGAGAATTCTCAGAAAAGCTGGCAAATCTGGCAAAAAATAATTTTAATTAAAAAAATGACCAAACTTTCCAGGAAATTACAAACCCAAAAAAGACATAGAAGATTAAGGAGATTCTTAATTGGAGATGCAACGCGTCCAAGATTATCTGTTTTTCGCTCTAATAAACATATTTATGCCCAGGTCATAGATGATAGCGCTCAAACAACTATTTGCTCAGCTTCAACTGTTGATAAGGAACTGAGAGAAAAATCTGAGAAATTATCTGCTGATTGTGATTCTTCTTCCATTGTTGGAAAATTATTAGCAAAGAGAGCGATAAAAAAAGGTATTAAGCAAGTAATTTTTGACCGTGGAGGTAACTTATATCACGGCAGAGTAAAGGCACTTGCAGACGCTGCTCGTGAAGCTGGCCTAGAATTCTAACTCTTAATTTTTTACTATGACTGACACTCCAACAAAACAAGCAATTCAATCCAAGAACGATAACGTTCCTGGAGCTATGCCCGTAGAACAAAAAAAGAATAATCGTAATGATCGAAAAAGAAATAGAAGAGGTGATTCAAAAAATCTTGAGAGAGATTCTGATTGGCAAGAAAGAGTTGTTCAAATCCGACGTGTTTCTAAGACTGTTAAGGGTGGAAAAAAAATGAGTTTTAGAGCAATTGTTGTTGTAGGTAATGAGAAAGGTCAAGTTGGAGTTGGAGTTGGTAAAGCAGGGGATGTCATTGGTGCTGTGAGAAAGGGAGTTTCAGACGGTAAAAAGAATCTTGTTAGGGTTCCCTTAACCCCAAATAATTCAATACCGACTTTATCTAAAGGTCGAGATGGTGCTGCTAATGTATTAATTAGACCAGCTGCCCCAGGAACAGGTGTAATTGCTGGTGGTTCAATAAGAACAGTTTTAGAATTAGCCGGCATAAAAAATGTCTTAGCAAAAAGATTGGGTAGTAAAACACCTTTGAATAATGCAAGAGCTGCTATGGTAGCTCTTTCTCAATTAAGAACACACAAATCTGCCTCAAGGGAGAGAGGCATCTCACTTGAACAGCTCTATTCTTAAAATTATGACTTCAACATTAAATACACTTAAATCAAACTCTGGCTCGAGAAAGAAAAAACTAAGAAAGGGTAGAGGAATTGCAGCTGGCCAGGGTGCATCATGTGGTTTTGGAATGAGAGGACAAAAGTCACGTTCTGGAAGACCTACACGTCCAGGTTTTGAAGGTGGCCAAATGCCTCTATATAGAAGAGTGCCCAAATTAAAACACTTTGAAATAATTAATCAAAAGAACTTTTCCATAATTAATTTAGAAAAATTAAATGATTTCAAAGATAACGATACAGTTAACCTTGACTCACTAGTTAAAAAGGGATTAATCTTCAAACCAAAATTTCCTTTAAAAATCCTGGGTAACGGAAAACTTAATGTAAAGTTAAAAGTCCAAGCTCATGCATTTACAAAAGTTGCAAAACAAAAAATTGAGGACGCAGGTGGATCCTGCGAGCTTATAAATAATAAATAAATTTACTAAAATTTAGGTAAGCTTCAAAATGTTTGTCAACAAAAGTAGAAATCCTAGCGCTTCTGAAATACTTTCCCAATTATTTTTAAATAAAGAGTTAAGGAGTAGAGTATTAACTACTTTAGGTCTTCTGCTTTTAGTAAGACTTGGTATATACATCCCTATGCCTGGTATTGATAGGGTCGCTTTTAAAAGTTTTATAGATCAAGGGGGTCAATTAATAGGTTTTTTAGATATTTTTACTGGAGGAGGAATTTCAACCTTAGGAATATTCGCATTAGGCATACTTCCCTTTATTAACGCATCAATTATTATTCAGCTTCTCACAGCTTCATTGCCTGTGCTTGAAGATTTACAAAAAAATGAAGGAGAAGCGGGAAGAAGAAAAATTGCTCAAATAACTAGATATGTTTCATTGGGATGGGGGTTTTTGCAAAGTATAATTTTTTCCTTGATTCTCAGACAATATGCTATTCAGGGGATAAGTGAAACTACATTTGTCTTACAAACTTCTATTGCCTTAGTTACTGGCTCAATGTTAGTAATGTGGTTTAGTGAAATTATTACGGAAAAAGGGATAGGTCAAGGAGCTTCACTGGTAATTTTTTTGAATATTGTTTCGACTTTACCTAAGGCTCTTAGTTCAACAATTGAAAAAGCTCAAACTGGCGATAGAGGAGATGTTTTAGGTATAGCAGTTTTACTTGGAGTATTTTTACTGACAATTGTTGGAATAATTTTTGTCCAAGAGGGAGCAAGACGCATTCCTATTGTTAGTGCAAAAAGACAGATAGGTAATTCAACACTACTTCCTACAAGGCAAAGTTATTTACCTTTGAAATTAAATGCAGGAGGAGTAATGCCTATCATATTTGCATCTGCTTTAATCTTTTTACCTATTACTATTGCTAATGTTACGGGCAATCCAGTCTTAATTAAGTTAGCCAGTAGTTTAAATCCCGGATCTTCTAATCCATGGCCATATGCTCTTACATTCTTCTCCTTGATTTTGGGGTTCTCCTATTTTTATGCATCTCTTACTATCAATCCAGTTGATGTAGCTTCAAATTTAAAGAAAGGAGGAGTAGCGATACCAGGAGTTAGACCAGGAACTAATACAGCAAACTACCTTTCAGGTATACAAAATAGGTTGACTTTATTGGGAGGATTATTCCTGGGTTCAGTAGCTATAATCCCTGCTGCAGTAGAAAGAGCTACAAATGTTCAGACCTTTCAAGGTTTAGGAGCAACTTCATTACTTATTCTTGTGGGTGTTGCTATAGATACTGCTAAGCAAATTCAAACTTATGTTATTTCACAAAGGTATGAGGGACTAATTAACAATTAATGAAGAAACATTTACTATTTTTAGGGGCTCCTGGGGCAGGGAAAGGGACTCAAGCCGAATTGTTAAGTCAAACTAATTCTTACTTACACCTTTCTACTGGTGAATTATTAAGAAAAGAAATCGAAATGAATACTACCCTGGGTATTCAGGTAAAGGATATTATGAATCGAGGGGAACTTGTTAGTGATGAACTTGTATTAAAGATAGTTAGACAAAATTTAGTCAAGGATAATAGTGGTTGGATTCTAGATGGTTACCCAAGAAATTTATCTCAAGCAAATTCATTGAATGAAGTCTTGAATGAAATAAATCAACCTTTGGAATTAGTTTTTTATTTAGATATTCCAGAAGAAGTACTAATTAAGCGTTTGCTTTTAAGAGGGAGAAAAGATGATACTGAGGAAACTATTAGAAGAAGAGTTGATATTTATAAAAAAACTACAGAACCATTGATTCAATATTTTAAAGATCATTCATTGCTGGAATATATTGATGCCGATAGAGATTTAAAAACAATTTCCTCTGATATCAAACAAAAAATGGCTTGACTATGATGTAGAATATAATATTAACGTTTTATTTGCAAAACCTATGAAGGTCAGATCTTCAGTCAAAAAAATAAGTCCTGACGATCAGATCGTGAGGAGAAGAGGTAAAATCTATGTTATTAACAAGAAAAGACCTCGCAATAAACAACGTCAGGGTTAAATTTAAACCCTTATAATTCAAACTTTTATTTATTCAAAACACGTGGCCAGGATTGCAGGAATTGACATACCTCGCGAAAAGCGAGTTGAAGTTGCACTTACATACGTTTATGGAATTGGTTTGACAAGATCAAAACTTATTCTTGCTAATACGGGTGTAAACCCAGATATTCGTGTCAAGGATCTTTCAGATTCTGATGTGCAAAAACTTAGAGGAGCTACAGAAGAATTCACATTAGAAGGAGATTTAAGAAGAAAAGAGGGAATGGCCTTAAAACGTCTACAAGATATTGGGTGTGTAAGAGGAAGAAGACATAGAATGAGTCTTCCCGTGAGAGGTCAAAGAACCAGAACTAATGCAAGAACAAGAAGAGGTTCAAGAAAAACAGTTGCTGGAAGAAAAAAATAATTAATTAAATCTATTCACAAATTTCAGTATTAACAGTATTAAATTTAAACATCATGGCAGCTACAGTTAAAAAAACAGGTTCAAAAAAATCCAAACGGAATGTACCTAATGGTGTGGTACACATACAAAGCACATTTAATAACACTATCGTTTCAATTACTGACACTTCAGGCCATGTAATTTCTTGGTCTTCTGCAGGAGCTAGTGGTTTTAAAGGAGCTCGAAAAGGTACACCATTTGCTGCTCAAACAGCAGCTGAAGCTGCAGCCAGAAGAGCACTTGATCAAGGCATGAGACAAATAGAAGTGCTAGTTAGAGGACCCGGCTCAGGTAGGGAAACGGCCATAAGAGCTTTACAAATGGCTGGTTTAGAAATAACTCTAATAAGAGATGTAACTCCATTACCTCATAATGGATGTAGAAGACCTAAAAGGAGACGAGTTTAGGTCTTAATCATTCTCCACACCCCCCAAAAAAACTTTTAACCTTATTTTTTCCGTGTTGCAATACCAAATTGACAGAATTGACCATCAAATAGCAGATGATCGCTCCCAAACAGGAACTTTCTTAATTGGCCCTTTAGAAAGGGGACAAGCTACCACATTAGGCAATTCGCTTAGACGAGTCCTAATGGGAGGACTTGAAGGAAGTGCAGTAACTGCTGTAAGAATTGCAGGAATTAACCATGAATATGCAACAATTCCTGGAGTTAGAGAAGACGTTTTAGATATTCTTCTCAATTGTAAGCAACTATCAATTAATAGTACTAATCCAGAGCTCGAAATCGGCAGGCTAGTAGCAAGCGGTCCAATGGAAGTGAAAGCGAATGATATTCAATTCTCATCTCAAGTTGAAATAGTTGATGGTGAAAAACCGATTGCAACTATTCAAGATGGTCATAACTTGGAGCTGGAAATTCATGTTGAAAGAGGTGTTGGGTATAGACCCGTAGATCGTAAGAACGAAGAGACATCTGCTATTGATTTACTTCAGATAGATGCTGTATTTATGCCAGTCAAGAGAGTTAATTTTACGATTGATGAAACTGCTGTAGCAGAGGGTGGAACAGGTAGAGAAAGATTAAAAATGGAAGTAGTAACGGACGGCTCGACCAGTCCTGATGATGCAATTGCTGAAGCTGCAAACCAGTTAATAGAACTCTTTCAACCACTTGCTACTGTTACTATGGTTGAAGAAATCCCTGAAGAACCAGAACCTTCTCCTGAAGCGCAAATTCCCTTAGAGGAACTAAACTTGTCCGTTAGAGCATATAATTGTTTAAAAA
>QCLX01000008.1 GCA_003214215.1 Prochlorococcus sp. AG-418-G18
ATGGCCTAATAGAAAAGTTAATTGGATTAATTAATTCACCCATATCTCCCTCAATTTTGATTATCCAATTGGGTGCAATTTTATTAATAATTTTTCAAGAAATAGTTTATGTTTTAACTGTACATATAGTTGCCTATTCTCTTTTTCCTAGATTTAAATTAACTATTCCGGATCCGCCAAGACTTTTTAGAAGCTTAGTTGATTTAAATAATTGAAAAAAGTAATAATGTACAGTACAGAATTAGGAATAAATTTTTTTGGTAATGAATCCAATAAAAAAAATCAACTTAATAAGATAGAAATACTGAAAAAGAATATAAATAACTTCAAAATATTTCTTGTAATTGCAGGCACTAATACATCCCAAATTCCTGGAATTTCTGCTGCAGGTATTAATGCAAAATCAAGGAGAAAAACTGCGCTTGCAGATGCTGAATTTTTGCTTAAGGGTGCTTCAAGAGATCATAAATATAAATTGCCTCTTCTCAATGCAGGAGTAACTCCTGCCCTAATAAGTCATGTTTGTTCAAAGCTTATAAATAATTATCCAGTCATTGTTCCTCTCGGAATAGGAGTCAAGCCTTATTTTAATCATTTGGTTTTAGAAGATAGAGATTTGGGTCCTTCAAATTGTCTTACTACTGGTAAATCTATGACCAAAGATAGAGTTGTAAATCTCTATGAAAAAGGTATTGAGATAGGAAAATCATCAAAGCAACCCATTTTAATTTCTGAATGTGTGCCTGGGGGAACCACAACTGCTCAGGCAGTAATGGAAGCTTTTGGTTTGCCGGTATCTAATTTAGTAGGGAGTAGTTTATTTAAAGCTCCAAGAGAATTAAGAAGAAAAGTAGTTCAAAAAGGACTGTCAAATGCAAATCTCAAGACTGATTTTGACTCTTTTGACGTTGTCGCGGCGGTAGGTGATCCTTTCCAAGCTTTCTCAATGGGTCTATTAATTGGTGCTAGGTTGGCAAAACAACCAGTCATATTGTCTGGAGGAAGTCAGATGTTAGCAATCATTTTGCTCGTATTAGAATTCTTAGATGTAGAAAATGACTTTATTGAAGATGTTTTAATTGCGACAACTGGGTGGCTTGTGAAAGATAATTCTCTAAATGATATATTAAATTTAATTAATGAAAAATATAATGTAAATTTATTAGGTTTAGCAAGTCCATTAAATTTTAAATCTTCAAAATATAAAGAATTGAAGGATTATGAATTAGGGCATGTAAAAGAAGGTGTAGGTGCTGGTGGAATATCATTGCTTGCTTTTTTAGATGGATTTAAAAATGAAGAAATAGTTTCATTGTGTCAACAAAATCTGGAAAAAATGAAGAGCCTAGGTCAAATTTCTTTAGATAAGGATTGCTGAATGTTTTCAAAATTTGCAACAAGAAGAGAATTTTTAAATTGTGGTAAGCTTTCGCTGTTATTTCTCTTAAATTCTTGCAGTAATCTTCCTAATAAAGTAAAAATTGCACTTCAAAATTCTTTTTATCCAGAATCTTTTAAAGATACGATTCCAAAAGACTGGAAGCAAGAAAAAATTAATTTTGAAAATATTCGGATACAAAAAAATAGAAACATAATTTTCAATTCTGACTTTACTTTAATAAATGATGGATGGATTTCTAGTATAGATTTTTCAGAATTTGAAAAAATAAATGAATATACACTGTTCGAAAATTTGGATAAGAGATCGATAGATTTTTTGGGAAGTTTTAATCAAAATCAGAGGGGTAAATTATTTCCTATTGGCGTAGTACCCTATACAATTATCATTAAAAATAATAAAGAATTAATAAATTCAGCAAGAACATCTTGGGATTTTCTTCTTTCTAAAAAATTAACTGGGAAAATTATTTTTCCACAAAGTCCCAGAATAATATTGTCAATTGCTCAAAAAATTAATTCATCTGATTCTTTAAAAAAACTCAAAAGCCAAGCAATGTTATTTGATGATAAAAATATGCTCAATTGGTTGATTAATTCTGATGCTATTGTCGCAATAGTTCCTTATAGTCTTTGTTCAAAATATTTAAAAATAGATCCAAGGCTTTCTTTAGTTTTCCCAAGCCAAGGCGTACCTTTGATGTGGCATTTTCTACTTAGTCGATCAAATCTAAATAATCCAATATTAATTAAATGGATTAAATCTTTAGAAAATAAATCAATAATAGATAAATTAGTAAGCCAGGGTTGGTATCTTCCATTCAATAGTGATTACTTGCAAAGTAAAAATAAATCTGAAATGTTACGAATCTCAGGACCTTCTGAGAAATGTTGGGAAAATAGTTGGTCTTTCCCTGTCTTAACAAATGAACAAAAAATTAATCTTAAAAATATCTGGAATGAGTCCTTATCCCCATAATCTTTTTGTAGGATTTTCAATTAATAGGTTATGAGTTTCCTTTAATAAATTTGGGATATCTAATTTACTAGGACATTTAGGAACACATTCATTACATTCTTGGCAAAATGAGGAATTTTTTTCTTCCCACCAGTGGCCAGCTTTTCCTATTAAATTGTATCTTTCTTTTGAAAATTCTGATTGGCCATAACCAATAGATATATTTCTTAATCGAAGTATTTCTGGAATAGGTACTTCATTTGGACATGGAAGACAAGATCTACATTGTTCACATTTGGTTGAGTTTAATCTTTCATTAGAAACTTCCTCAATTTTATTCAGTGCGCTTTTTTCAAGTTTTGTAAGCTTCTCGAATGAGTTTCTAAGTTTATGCGCAAATTCAAAGTCTTTTTTGTTTGTCGCCCCCAAGGATAAAGTTGTAATGCCTTTTGCCAGCAGAAATCGATACGCTAATTCTAATGGATGAAAAGGCTTAGAAGCCTCTATTAAAATATCACTTGGAGAATACAATCTACCGCCTTTATCAGCAGGTGATATTGCTAAAACTCCCATACCTTTTTTTATAGCTTCCTCTGCTAAAGCAATCTTAGATTGATCTAAATAATGTAAATGAAGACTGCAAAAAGTAAAAACTTCACAGTTAATTGCATCTTTAATTAGTGAATAACTTCCATGAGAACTAAAACCAACTTGATCAACTAGTTCCTTCTCAAGTATCCAAGATATGAATTTCTTACCCTCTCCAGCAAGAACCCAATCTAGATGTTGTTTTAAGTTGAGTCCGTGAATTGCAAGATTATTAATTTTCTCGCGATTTAAATTTTTAAGAGACTTTTTAAAATTATTTTTTAAAAAGTCAAAATCACCCTTTGGTAAAATTTTAGAAGTAATCACCCAATTTTTTTCTTTTATATTCTCTTCTATTGCTAATTTTTTTATTGAATTTCCAATAAGTGATTCAGCATCACCATAAGAGGGTGCCGTCTCTATGTGGTTAATTCCTACATAATATGCATTTTTTATTATGCTATACATTTTTTCGAGACTTTCAGTTGCTCGCATTGTCCCTAAAGTGAATAAGCTCACTTTCGCCCCTTTACCAAATGATCTTTTTTGTGAATTAATAATCATCTAAATATGATCAATTTCTTTTTATTTACTCTTTAATTTATTTATAGTTGAAAATCATTTAAAGTAAATTAAAGTAAATACAAAATTTTGCAAAAATATTTTTCTTAAATCTATGTTTACAGGAATAATTCAATCAGTTGGAAAACTAAGACAAGAAAAAAATATTTTAGAAATTGAAATTCTAGATAATTTATTTGATATGGAAATCGGTGACAGCATAGCTGTTGATGGAATTTGTTTGACAGTTAAAGAGATTTTTCAAAATAAATTTACTGTTGATGTTAGTGAGGAGACATTTAAAAAAACAACTTTAGGAGTAAAGTCGAACCTAAATCAGATTGTCAATTTGGAGCCTGCTCTTAGGGTGTCTGACCGTCTAGGAGGGCATATAGTCAGCGGACATGTTGATGGCCTTGGAATAGTTGAGAATATAGAAAAATTAGAGAAATCTTGGCTCTTATCAATAAAGTGGAAAAATAATAATTTTTCAAAATATGTAGTTAATAAAGGGAGTATTTGTGTAAATGGTATAAGTCTTACGATTGCAAAATATGAGCAGGAAGGAGAAATATTTACTATTGCGATAATTCCTCATACTTGGCATAACACAAATCTGAATAAATTAAATGTCGGTGATAGCGTAAACCTTGAGGCAGATGCACTAATTAAATATGTAGAGAAATTACTTTTATTTAATAAAAATAGTAATCAAGATTTATCTTCAAATAATATTTCTTCTGAGTGGCTTAAAGAAAACGGTTGGTAAAATATATTTTTTAATTTAATGGAATCAGATAAATTGTTTTTGATTCTTTTTTAAGATCGATTTTAAATTCCTGACCAGGTTCTAGACCTAATTTTTTAGTGTATGCATGACCAATTAATAGGTTCCCATTGCCATGAACTTTAGTTTTGAATTCTGTCTGTCTGCCTCTTGAAGCTCTATTTCCATTTTTCCCCTGACGACCATTTCCTATTTTGTAACCCTTAGCTTCAATAAGCGCCCTATAAAAACTTTTTCTTAAGATTCTTCCACTAGGACCTACGTACCCACAACCTCTTGCTATCTCATCTTCAGATTTTTTACTTAATAATTTTGCTTTTTCAAGAAGTTCTTTTCCTTCTAGCATTATCTGACAAATTTCTAATTATATATTCTTACTAAAAAGGAGAACTGTGGCAATATAAATTAATAAAAAATATATTTAATTTTTAAAATTTCGTTTTTATAAAAGATACAAAATAATAAATAAAATAACCCATATTCCATCTACAAAATGCCAGTACAATTCAACAGCTTCCAAAGGGAACATATTTTGACTAGTTAATCTTCCGCCCTTGATTCTCGATTGCCAAGCAATAATTAAAATCATTAAAGTGCCTAAAGTGACATGTAATCCATGAAAACCAGTAAGAGCATAAAAAGTACTTGCAAATAAATTATCGGTTAATCCAAAAGGTAAATGAAAATATTCAAATAATTGACATATTAAAAATATAATTCCAAGAAAAGCAGTAAAAAATAACCATTTTTGGGATTCAGAGTTTTTATCTTTTAAAAGTGCTTTGCCTGCTTTATGGAAAGTTGCACTACTAACAAGTAACAAAATTGTATTGAGTGTGGGTATTGGTAGTTCTAATTCATAAATAGCACCATCAGGTAATGGATTTACTGCTTTATATGTTAAGTAGGCAGCAAAGAATCCAGCAAAAGTCATTCCGTCCGCAATTAGGAAAGTTATAAGACCAAACATTCTGAAGTCTTCATGTGTTTCGTTAACTTCAGAATTATTTTTTTGAATTTCCTTTGAGCTATCTAGAGTTGTCATATGTTTTTATTTTCGTTCAGAAATTTCTTTACCATAACCATAAGGTTCTTCAACTAATGGAGCTTCTCCTTCCCAATTTTCAACTGGAGGTGGAGAAGATGTTAACCATTCAGGTGTAAGAGCATTCCAAGGGTTATCTCCAGCATCTTTTCCATTTCTCACACTAAGGAATACATTAATTAAAAAAGGAATTGTACTTATAGCCATCAAAAGAGCCCCAATACTACTAATTTGATTAACGAACTGGAATTGAGGATCATATTCTGCAACTCTTCTTGGCATTCCATTTAAACCAAGCCAATGTTGAGGAGCAAAGCACAAGTTAAATCCAATAAAAGTAATGATAAAATGTAAAATTCCTAATTTTTCATTTAGCATTTTCCCAGTTACTTTGGGGAACCAATGATAAATTGAAGAGAAAATAATAAAAACAGTCCCTCCATAAACTATGTAATGAAAATGGGCCACAACGAAATAGGTATCATGTACGTGAATATCGAAAGGTACC
Source organism: Prochlorococcus sp. AG-418-G18 (assembly GCA_003214215.1). Lineage (GTDB taxonomy): Bacteria > Cyanobacteriota > Cyanobacteriia > PCC-6307 > Cyanobiaceae > Prochlorococcus_A. The sequence continues at coordinate 5,846 of QCLX01000008.1, forward strand.
TGTGCCAAAGCAACTCCCGTAATACCTCCAAAAACAAAATTTATAATAAATCCGCAAGAAAATAACATTGCACTATTGATGGAAATTTTACCTCCCCATAACGTTGCAACCCAATTGAAAAATTTTATACCTGTTGGAACAGCAATAAATGCTGTGGCAATGGTAAAGAATAATCTCATCCAAGGGGGTGTCCCACTAGTAAACATGTGATGCGCCCAAACAACTAAACCTAAAACTACTATCCCCATTATTGAAAAAACCATTGTTGTATATCCAAAAAGTGGTTTTCTAGCATGTACAGGAAGTATTTCACTAACTAAACCAAAGGCAGGAAGGACCATAATGTAAACAGCTGGATGGGAATAAAACCAAAATAAATGCTGATAAACTACGACATTGCCACCTAAAACAGGATTGAAAAAACCTGTATTAGCGATGATATCAAAGCTAAGTAGAATTAAAGTGCCTGCTAAAACAGGAGTTGACAAAACAACTAATAGACTTGTCCCAAGCATTGCCCAACAATACATTGGCAATTGCATAAGTTTTAATCCTGGCCTTCTTAATTTGATAATGGTCGCGATAAAGTTTATTCCACCAAATATGGAACTGCCTCCTAGTAACAGCACGCTCAGAATCCAAATAATTTGTCCCGATTGAGGAGTAGTTATGCTCAAAGGAGGATAAGCCGTCCATCCAGCCTGGGCAGCACCATCAACAAAATAGCTTGCTACAAGCATCAAACCTGAAGGAGGAATTAACCAAAAAGCTACGGCATTTAATCTTGGGAATGCCATATCTCTCGCACCTACATAAAATGGAATTAAATAATTTCCAAAAGCACCGTTAACTACAGGCACTATCCAAAGGAATATCATTATTGTTCCGTGTAAAGTTAAAACTTGGTTATAAACATCTCTTGGCATAAAATCAGACATTGGACTAGCTAGTTCAATTCTTATAGCGCTGGCTAAGGTTCCTCCTATTAAATAGAAGAGAAAACCACAAACCAAGTATTGTATCCCTATTACTTTATGATCAAGGCTAAAACTAAAGTATCTAAGCCAGCCTTTAGGTTGAAGACTTTCATTATTAGTTTTTTGTGGATCAATTGATATTGTCATAGATTTACCTCTGGTTTTTTATTTTTGTTAAACCATTCGTTGTAATCAGATTCTTCTTCAACAATTATCGAGGCTCTCATTCCTCCATGATATGGGCCACATAATTCTGCGCAGATTATCGGATATTTTCCTACTTTTGTAGGAGTGAAATTTAGAATAGTCGGTTGCCCAGGAATAATATCCTGTTTAATTCTGAACTCTGGTACCCAAAAAGCATGAATGACATCTTTAGATTCCATTTTCATTGATACTTTTTTATCAACAGGAACGTGTAGTTCTCCTGATATGAAATTGCCCTTGGGATAATTGAATAGAAATGCAAATTGCATAGCTGAAACTTCAATTGATAAATTATTTATTGCTATTTCATTATCAGAAGTTTGACTTATACCAGCCCATATTTTTTCAGTATTAGAACTCATCATTTCATGGTTATGATTTAGTTCTTTCATCCCTCCCATTCGATCGTAGATGTTGTAGCTATATAAACCTATTAATAAAACAATTATTGAAGGAATAATTGTCCATACAATTTCTAAGCTTAAATTTCCCTCTAAAGCTATACCATCGCCTATCTGATCATTTCTTTTCCTAAATTTAAATAAGCTATAAATAACTGCTATTGTCATTCCTATAAAAATAATTAATCCAATTATGAAAAGAATTTTAAAAAGTTCATCGTAAATTGGTGCATTAATACTTGCTTCCGCTGGGAGCAAATTCACATTAAAACCAATCCAAAAAGATATAGCAAAAACGAGCGAAATAACTAGTATTAAATAAATGTTTTTATTTAACAATTGATTTCTAAAAATTTGTATTTATATCCTCAAGATATTCAATTTTCTTAATCCTGCATCCTTTGTTAAAAGAAAATCATTTAAATTCACAACTTCTTAAGATTTATGAAATAAAAGGCGTATTATTAATAACTTTTTAGAGTTAATTGTCAGGGAAAAAAGATTAAATTAGTAAATTATTTTTTAAATTAAACATATTAATTTTTAATTAATGTTTGGTTTTTGAATCTAATTTATTATGCAAAATAATAGGTTCTATCCATTTGATTAATAACCAATTATATAAATCAAAATATCTGACAATTTTTAAGAGGTTGGGAAGTCATAGTGTACTTGCACTCATAGCATTAATTGTAATTGGAGGTGCTACCAGAGTCATGGAGGCGGGACTGGCTTGTCCAGATTGGCCGTTATGTTATGGGTCTTTTTTGCCTTTCAATCATATGAACCTAAGAGTTTTTCTAGAGTGGTTTCATCGTCTAGATGCTTTTCTGGTTGGGATATTAATTCTTTTTAAATTTACCCTTTCAATTATTTGGAAAAATGAAATTCCAAATTGGTTGCCTAAAACTTATTCATTACTACTTTTTCTTGTTATTGTCCAAGGATCTTTTGGAGCTTTAACAGTAATAAACCTGCTTGATTCATATACTGTTACTGGCCATCTTTTAATAGCTTTTCTACTTCTAATTACAACAATTTCAATCAATCAAAATTTAGAAAATGACGAAATGGAAGAGCCATTAATTTGGTGGAGATTGTTATTGTTTGTTCCTCTTGTACTTACCTTGATTCAATCTTTTATTGGAGTAAGGCTTTCATCAACCTGGTCAGCACATATTTGCTTATCTTTTAATAAACAATGTCTAATTCTAAATACTCATAAATTATTTGCTTTCCCAATTACTTTTTCAATTCTATTGATTATTGCTACTGCAATTTATTATAAGAGAAGTTTGCTTACTGAAAATTGGAAATATCTCTCAGCTCTTATTTTTCTCTTGTTTTCCCAAATTGTTTTGGGTGTTTTAAGTCTTAAAACAAATTTGAATGAACCTATTTTTATTATCGGTCATCAACTTAACGCTTCTTTATTTATTGCAATATTAACAACATTAATTTTTAGAAATCCGTTTACCAAAAAAGGTCTAAACCACTCCCTAAATTCTCAAATGGTTGGTATCAATTCATGAATAGTAGTAACTTAGAAAACTTGAACTATAGATCTTCAATTAGGGATGAAGTTGTACCTTCAAGAAAAAGATTAACTTTGCCACCTTGGCTTGAAGTAGCAAAACCTAGATTAATCCCACTTTTACTGGCAACAACTTTAGGAGGAATGGCTTTAACAGAGGAATGGCCTTTGTCTTCACCGAAGCTTATCTGCACTTTAGGAGGCGGCGCTTTGGCAGCAGCAGCAGCAGGAGCTCTTAATTGCTTGTGGGAAATGGAATTAGATAAGAGGATGACAAGAACTAGCAAAAGAGCCTTGCCAGCAGGAAAATTGTCCTCTGAGACTGTATTTTTAGCTGCCGTATCATGTACTTTGGCAGCTTCGATGCTTTTAGTAAGTGGTGTAAATTATTTGGCTGCGGGATTAACTCTTCTTGGTTTATTTAGCTACGTAATTTTATATACAGTTATTTTGAAACCTCGTACAACCAAAAATATTGTTTTCGGAGGAGTTGCTGGCGCGATACCACCTTTAGTTGGTGCATCTGCTGCCACAGGGCATGTAGGCCTTAGTGGTTGGTGGTTGTTTGGTTTAGTAATGTTATGGACTCCAGCTCATTTTTGGGCACTTGCAATTTTATTGAAGGATGATTACGCATCTGTTGGTATTCCTATGCTCCCTTCTGTTAAAGGATCTGTTTTTACTGCTAAAGCGATTTCTCGTTACGGATGGGCAACAGTTTTAATGAGTATTATGGGAGTCTTTGCTTTACCTGAAGGGGGTCTATTATATGGAATTATGTTATTGCCATTTAATGGAAGACTTTTGCAATTAATAAATGAATTAAAGAAATCTCCTGATGATCTTTCAAGAGCAAAGTCTCTTTTTAGGTGGTCTATTCTCTATATGTTTGGTATTTGTCTTTTGTTATTAATTTCCAGAACCCAACTATCCGTAGAATTTGAGCACCAATCTATGCAAATATTTTTATCTATAGTATCCCTGCTTAGTAATTAAATTAGATGTAAAATGTTTTTTAAGAAATAGTAAGTTTGATGAATTATATAAAAGTTAAAGGGCTCTCAAAATCTTATTCAGAAATCAAGGCTTTAAAAAATTTATCGATGGAAGTTCAAGCTGGAACATTATTCGGAATACTAGGTCCAAATGGTGCTGGCAAATCAACACTTATAAAAATACTTGCAACTTTAATAGAGCCTGATTGTGGAGAAGTTTTAATAAATAATATTAATCTGATAAAAAATTCAAGGAAAATTAGAGAATTAATTGGTTATGTTGCCCAGGAAATTGCACTTGATAAAATATTAACTGGAAGAGAGCTTTTGGATTTTCAATCAGATTTATATCACATCAACAAAAACAAAAAATTTGAAAGGATAGCGAAATTAATAGATCAATTAGAAATGAATGATTGGATTGATCGTAAGTGCGGAACTTATTCAGGGGGAATGAAAAGAAGAATAGATCTTGCAGCTGGACTTTTACATTTGCCTCAAGTATTAATATTGGATGAACCAACTGTCGGTTTAGATATTGAAAGTAGAAATATCATATGGAAACTTTTGAAAGATTTGAGAAATAATGGAATGACTATTATTTTAAGCAGTCACTATCTTGATGAAATAGATAAATTGGCAGACAAATTAGTGATAATTGATGATGGAAGAGTTATAGCACAAGGGGCTCCTGCAGAACTGAAAAATAAATTAGGAGGAGATAGAGTAACTTTGAAAGTAAGAGAATTTAGTAATCAGGAAGAAGCAAAAAATATATGCCAAATTTTATCTTCAATAGATGGAATTAGTCAGATTATCATAAATGAAGCTCAAGGTTTCTCGATAAATTTTGTAGCAGATAAGGAAAAAGATTTACTTACGAAGCTCAAAGTGGAATTGGCCTTCTCAAAGTTTGAAATTTTTTCTCTTACCCAAAGTCAGCCAAGCTTGGATGATGTATATCTTCAGGCAACCGGGAAAACATTATTGGATGCCGAAATTTCTATGGCAGGGAAAAGAGACCTTAAAAAAGAATCAAAGCAATCAATGCGATAAAAAAACTTCTGGTTAAATAACTATAATGAAAATTAATTAGGGCTAATTATGGAATTAAAACAGTATAATTTGTTTTTTTTATATCAAGAAACATTTGCCTTAACGAAGAGATTATTTATTCAATTAAAAAGAAGACCATCAACTCTTTTAGCTGGAATATTACAACCTATAATTTGGCTTTTTTTATTTGGGGCATTATTCTCTAAAGCTCCTGAAGGTTTTTTACCAGGAGTTGATTCTTATGGGAATTTTTTAGGAGCAGGACTTATTGTTTTTACTGCTTTTAGCGGAGCCCTAAATTCTGGGCTTCCTTTAATGTTTGATAGAGAGTTTGGATTTCTTAATAGATTACTTGTGGCTCCTTTAACCAGTAGATTATCCATAGTTTTATCTTCTTTTTTTTACATAACAATCCTGAGCTTTGTTCAGAGTATTGTAATAATGGTTGTTTCATATATTTTGGGTTATGGATGGCCCAATTTATATGGTTTAGGAATTGTGTTTACAACACTAATTCTATTGGTTCTTTTTGTGACATCAATAAGTTTATGTTTAGCTTTTGTTTTGCCCGGACATATTGAATTAATTGCTCTTATATTTGTGATAAATTTACCTCTTCTTTTTGCAAGTACTGCTTTGGCTCCAATTTCTTTCATGCCTAATTGGCTTGGGTGGTTGGCTTCATTAAATCCATTAACTTTTGCGATCGAACCTATTAGGACTGCTTATACAGAAACTATGAATTTAGAATTAGTGGCTTTACATGCTCCATATGGTGATTTAACTTGTAAGAGTTGTATATCAATTTTATTTTCTTTAACAGTTTTATCCTTGATTATCATAAGGCCTCTGTTAAATAAGAAGTTAAATTAATAAATTTATGCTTTTAAAAAATAATCTAATAGAAGTTTTTAAAAAAGCCTCTTCAGAAAATAATTTTTTGCTTAAAGAAAATGTTGTTCTTAAGTGGGTCCATAGATTTGGGATTGATTCTTTAAATGATTTATTAATCCATAGTCCTGTACAAAAGGAAAATCAAGAAGAAGAAAATCAAGAACAAATAACTTTAATTGATGAAAATCAAGAAGAAGAAAATCAAGAACAAATTAGGATTGAATCTTTTAAAACTTTAGAAAATTTAGAAGAAACAAATGGTGAATCAAATTACTTAAAAATTTCTAACAATAATCAAGTCTTTAATACTAAACAAGATTCCAATCAAAAAAATCAATATATTAAAACCCCAAAATTACCACTACCTAATATTAAAAATTTAAGAAAATGGATTAATAAAGATAAAAAAGCTAGTTAGCTTTTTACATCATACCTGGCATACCCATGCCACCCATACCTGGCATACCCATACCACCCATACCTGGCATACCCATACCACCCATACCTGGCATACCCATGCCACCCATACCTGGCATACCCATGCCACCCATACCTCCCATACCTCCCATACCTCCCATTGGATCTCCACCTGGGGCTGCGGCTTCAGGCTCTGGAATATCGGCCATCGCAACTTCTGTTGTGAGGAGCATAGCTGCTATAGATACTGAATCTTGAAGAGCTAATCTTATTACTTTGGTTGGATCTAATATTCCTGAATCTTTTAAATCCTCATATTTTCCTGAATTAGCATTGAAGCCTTTGTTAAGTCTTTTAATTTCAGCGACAACTACATCACCATTAAAACCAGCATTTTTAGCTATTTGTTTAGTAGGTTCTAAAAGGGCTTCTTTTACTATATTTATCCCAGTTCTTAAATCATCGGAAGATGTTTGACTTAAATTTAAAAGGTCATTTGATATTTCAATTAAAGTTTGTCCACCTCCAGAAACTACACCCTCTTCAATAGCAGCTTTCGTAGCATTAAGGGAATCTTCGATTCTTAACTTTTTGTACTTCATCTCTGTTTCTGTTGCAGCTCCAACTTTGATAAGTGCTACTCCTCCAGCTAATTTTGCTATCCTTTCATTGATTTTGTCCTGATCATACTCTGAGTCTGTTATATCAACTTCTCTCTTTAATTTTTCTACTCGCGCTTTAACCAAATCTTTAGTGTCTTCGAAGGCAACAATTGTAGTTTTGTCCTTCGTGATAGTTATTTTTTTTGCTTTGCCTAAATCATTAATCGATACTTTATCAAGTGTCATCGATTTATCTTCACTAATTAACTTAGCTCCAGTAAGAATAGCAATATCTTCAAGGGCAGCTTTTCTTCTCTCGCCAAATAACGGAGCTCTTACGGAAGCTACGTTTAACACTCCACTGTTCTTATTCAAAACCAAGGTGGTTAAAGCCTCTCCTTCGATATCTTCAGCAAGAATTAGAAGAGGTGAGCCTGATTTCTGAATTTCTTCAAGTATTGGAACCAGATCAACTAAAGTTGAAATTTTTTGATCAGTTATTAATATTTTAGGGTTTTCAAGTTCACAAACTTGTCTTTCTTGGTCTGTTACGAAATATGGGGAACTATAGCCTCTATCAAAAGACATTCCTTCAGTTATATCTAATTCTGTATCTAGTGATTGAGATTCTTCGACAGTTATTACACCATCTGAAGTAACAATATCCATCGCCTTCGAAATTATAGATCCAATTTCTTCATCACCTCCAGCACTAACTGTCGCAACTTTTTGGATATCTGAACCACTTATTGAAATACTTTTGGAACTTAATTTTTCTAGAACAAAAGCCAAGCCTAACTCCATACCTTTTTTTAACTCCATAGGACTGGCACCAGAAGCAATATTTTTTAACCCCTCTTGAACCATCTTCTGAGTCAAAATAGTTGCTGTTGTTGTTCCATCACCTGCAGTCTCTTTTGTCTTGGATGCAACTTGTTCTATTAATTTCGCACCTAAATTAGATATAGGGTTTTCAATCTCAATCTCTTTAGCAACAGTGGATCCATCTCTCACTATATCTGGCGAACCAAATTTTCTTTCTATTACGACGTTTTTTGCCTTCGGCCCAATGGTAACTTTCACTGCATTAGCTACGAAATTCACACCTTTTTCTAGCGCTTCTCTTGATTCATTTGAAAAACTTAACTGTTTTGCCATTTTTACTGGGTCTTTTATCTTATTCTAATCTCCCATAGAATCATTTTTAAGGGATATTTAATTAAGTGGGGAAAGCCGAATTTCTTTTAATGAGACATACAAATTAATTCAAATAAGAGTATCTTTAAGTTATGGATGAAACAAATAATCTTATTTTTACTCTTACTGCAATCCTCGCGATTGCTATGACACTAATATATTTTCCTCTGCGATTTTTCTTGACTTTAACTGCTAGAAGTCGAAGACTAAAACTCTTACAAAAAATTAGAAGGTTGAGAGATGAATTGGGCCAACCTTACGAAAGTACATAATTAAATACTCATACCACCGTCAATACTTATTGTTTGTCCTGTAATGTAACTTCCAGCATTACTTGAAACTAAGAACGATACTAAGTTTGCAATTTGAGAACAACTTCCTAATTTCCCTAATGGAATAACTTTTAGAATATCTTCAGTATTAAGTTTTTCTGTCATCTCTGTTTCTATAAAGCCTGGAGCTATTGCATTAACGTTGATACCTCTTGAGGCAAATTCTTTAGCGCAAGTTTTGGTAAATCCAATAACTCCCGCTTTGGCGGCAGAATAATTTGCTTGACCAGGATTCCCAATTATTCCAACAACAGATGAAATATTTACGATGCTACCACTTCTTTTTTTCATCATAAATTTTGAAGCAAATTTTGTACAAAGAAAAACTCCTTTTAAGTTTGTATTTAGTACATCATCCCATTGTTCCGATTTCATTCTCATCAATAGTCCATCTCTAGTAATTCCAGCATTGTTAATGAGGATATCAATGGTGCCATTAATTTTGATTATTTCTTCAAAAGCTGAACTGACAGAATCCTCTTTTGAAACATCAAATTTTAATTTATGAGCTTTACCTCCTGAATTTTTTATTAAATTTACAACTTCTTCAGCTTTCTCATCAGAAGAAGAGTAATTAATAAAAACTTCTGCTCCCAATCTGCTTAGTTCTAAAGCAATTTCTTTACCAATTCCTCTGCTGGCTCCAGTGATTAAAGCAACTTTGCCTGATAATGAATCTGTATTGGACATTATGAAATTTTATAATTTTCAATCGTAGTACTATTTGTGTAAAGATATTGCTTTTATTTATAATTGTCTAGAAAATATTAAGACCTTCTATTGTGCACTTTTTAATACCAGCTGCAGGGAGCGGTAGCAGAATGAAAGCTGGAAAAAATAAATTACTCATTGATTTAGATGGAGAGTCTTTGATTTATTGGACACTTAAATCTGTATTTTCTGCAGACTCAACAAATTGGGTTGGAATAATTGGGCAACCGAAAGATAAAAATTTATTATTAAATTCAGCAAAGGATTTTGCCCATAAAGTTCATTGGATTAATGGTGGTGACACCAGACAAAAGTCAGTTTTTAATGGTTTAAAAGCTTTACCAAAAGATGCTGAAAAAGTTTTAATACATGATGGTGCTAGATGTCTAATTAATCCTGAATTGATAGACCTTTGTGCCAAGCAATTAGATGAAAATGAAGCAGTAATTTTGGCTACTAAGGTAACTGACACGATAAAGATTGTTGATAATGAGGGTTTTATTAAAGAAACACCAGATAGAAATTATTTATGGGCAGCGCAAACTCCTCAGGGCTTTTTAGTAGATAGATTAAAAAAAGCTCATAAGATGGCAATTGATAAAAACTGGAAAGTCACAGATGATGCTTCACTATTCGAAATGCTTAATTGGAAAGTAAAGATTATTGAAGGAACTTATTCAAATATAAAAATTACATCCCCAATAGATTTGAAAATAGCTAAACTTTTTGTGAAGAACCCCTAGTTAAAAAGGTGTATCGATACTAAGAATGCCATCATCACCATTTAAGGTGGCTTCGTATCCTAAAGGAATGCAAGCATTTCCCGATATGTGGCCTATTGGGAGGTCAAAAAGAATAGGAAAATCAAACTCTTTGAGTCTTTCTATAATGCAGTTTTTTAGTAAATCTTTCCATTCAAGGTCGCAGGAATCATTAGAAAAACTTCCGAATCCAATACCAGCAATTTCAGTAAGTGTTTTAGTCATTCTGAGGTAAGTCAACATGCGATCAATTTTATAAATATCTTCATTAATATCTTCAAAAATTAATATTTTCCCTTTGCAATCTGGAAAGTGATTAGTACCAATTAAAAAAGTAGCAATAGTTAAGTTAGAAACTATAATTTCCCCTTTAGCTTTTCCATCTCTTAAAGGAATCCCTCTTATGTCCTCAACATATCCCTCAAAAAGTAAATTTCTTAATCTCTCAAGACTCCATTCTGGCTCTTTGTAAAGGCTAGTAACCATTGGGCCATGAATAGAACCTATAAATCCTTGAGAATATTTAGATAGTAATAAAGAACATGTATCAGAGAATCCAAGCATTAAACCATGCTGCCAAGAAGGTTCTTTTTCTAATAGTCTTGCTGAACCCCAGCCTCCTTTTGCAAAAATGATTAGCTTACTATTTTGTGCTTTTCCCAGTTCTTCAAATCTAGTTAGATCATCACCTGCAAAATAACCAAATTTTTTTGATAGAGAATTATTTTTATTAATTTCCAAGCCCCAGTTTTTTAAGATTTTTATGCCTTTTTGAAAATTTTCGTCTTCATCAATAAAGGAGCCTGGGGCTAAAATATCTATTAGATCACCTTTTTTTAATCTAAAAACCATATTTAGAATTTATGAGGAAATAATAATTCCTATTAAAAGGACTCCTCCATAAATTGATTGATTTTTGAAGTGATTCCCAATATTTTTTATTGATTGCTTTTCCTCAGGAAATACTTTTAGTATATCTCTCTGCATTAAGATTGACGTTGTAAGCCAAATTGGCCAAAAAATAAAATCCATTTGATTAATAAATCCGCATAATGCGAGAAAACTAGAAGTTAAAAAATAACAAATTTGAATAGTTATTCTTGTATTGTTCTGGAGGTTAACAGCGGAACTATTTATTCCAATTTTGATATCATATTTTTTATCTGCTAAAGCATAAATCGTGTCAAAGCCAAAAGTCCAAAAAATGGTAGCTAGCCAGCAAAATAATAAAACAATACTATTTAAATTGCCTTCATTTGCGGCCCACGGAATTAAGACGGCAAAACCCCAGCATATAGATAAGATTAGTTGAGGATATTTAAACCATCTTTTGGCAGAAGGATAAATTAATATGATAGGTAAAGCTAAAAAAGCAAGTAAAATGGAAAGGATTCTTCCAGGCTGAGGTAGTGACAAAGTTAAAAAGAAGCTACACAAAATTAAAAGGAAAAGAATTGAATAAGCCGTTTTAAGACCGATTTTATTTGCAGCTAGAGGTCTATCTTTTGTCCTAAAAACTCTTTGATCAATTTTTTTGTCCCAAATATCATTAACCACGCAGCCTAATCCACTTACTAGTAGTCCCCCCATGATTATTCTTAGCAACATTAAAAATGTTGGATTAGCATCTGGGGTTAAATATAAACTCCATCCAGCAGGAATAAGTAAGATCATTCTTCCAGTCGGCTTATTCCACCTTAATAATTCAAAAAAAGTACTTAATTTAATTTGTCGATTTTTATTTTGCATATGACCTATTGTATATTTCATAACTTTAAATAATCTTACTAGTATTAAATGATTTCTATTATTTAATAATCAATCTTGGGTATATTTATTAATGGATTAATGATATCTGCATCTTATAAAAAGAAATGATACAGAAACAAGATTTAAGATATTTTCAAGAAAAGCAAATTTTAGTGGCCTCTATAGATATTGGAACTAACTCTACACATCTCTTGGTTGCAGAAATTAATCTAGAATTAAAATCATTTTCAATAAAATTCACTGATAAATCAACCACTCGTCTTGGAGAAAGAGATGAGGAGGGTAATCTTACTGAAGAATCAATCCAAAGAGCATTAGTTACTCTTAAGCGATTTAAGGAATATTGTGAAAGTAATGGAGTAAAACAAATAGTAACAGCAGCAACAAGTGCAGTTAGGGAAGCTCCAAACGGTCAAGATTTTATTAGAAGAGTTCTTGATGAAACCGATATTCAAATAGAAATGATAAGTGGTTCTGAGGAAGCCAGATTAATTTATCTTGGTGTTCTTTCTGGTATGGCTTTTGAAGATCAGTCTTTTGTAATCATAGATATTGGAGGAGGATCTACAGAATTAATACTTGCAGATAAAAAAGATGCTATAGCTCTTACCAGTTCAAGAATTGGTGCTGTAAGACTTAAAAATGATTTTTTAAATAAAGAGTCTATAAATTCAGAAAGGTCGAGTTTTCTAACAACTTTTATTAAAGGATCTTTAGAACCATCTGTTCGAAAAATAAAGAGTAGATCTAAGGGAGATAAGACTATATCAATGATTGCAACCAGTGGCACTGCAACCTCATTAGGAAATTTGATTTCAGATGATTTGGGTGAGTCTAAACAAAAGTTGCATGGTTATAAATTTAAAAGGGAAAATTTACAAAATGTATTGGAAAAACTAATTAAATTGCCAGTTTCGGAAATCAAGAAAATACCTTCATTAAGTGAGAGAAGAGCAGAAATAATTGTTCCAGGAGCATTGATATTAAACACTGCAATGGAGATGTTGAACTTTAATGAATTAATAATAAGTGAGAGGGCGCTTCGAGAGGGTTTGGTTGTAGATTGGATGCTTCGTAAAGGGATAATTAAAAATGAGTTAAATATTCAAAGCAATATTAGAAAAACAACAATAGTTCATCAGGCCAGAAAGTTTGGAGTAGATAATACAAGAGCTGAGAAAGTTATTGATATTGCCTTTCAAATCTATGATCAGACTAAAAATATCTTTCATAGCGATAGTGACCCTAAAGCTAAAGAACTTCTTTGGGCAGCTTCTAATCTTTATAATTGTGGGAAATACGTGAATGTTGGTTCATATCACAAACACTCTTGGTACTTGATAAAAAATTGTGAGTTATTGGGATATTCTGAAGCAGAAACAAATATTATTGCTTCAATTGCAAGATACCATAGAAAGACTCTACCCAAGAAAAGGCACGAGTCTTGGCAAAATTTAATATCCAAAGAGGATAAAACATTAGTTCTTGAAATGTCATTAATTCTGAGACTAGCAGCATCTCTCGATCAAAGACCTGACAAGGTGATATCCTCAGTTCAAATCAAATTGCAGGAAAATATTCTTACATTTGAACTTTTACCCTTAAATAGAAAACATGATCTCCTTCTTGAAAAATGGAACTTAGGATTATGCCATAATGTAATAAAAGAACTAAAGAATTTGGATTTAAAAGTTATTTAGTTTTTTTAATAAGTTCTTGTTTCGGAGTTTGATTCTGAGAAGAGTCTGAAAATAAATTGAAAAGTAAGGACGAGGCGATAAGTCCGAGAAATCCTGAAATTAAAATTAATATCCAAAACCTTACTGGACTTAGATCCTTAGATTGTCTAGTTTTATTAGTTTTTGTAGCAACTTCTTCAACTATTTCTTCAATTTTTATCTCTTGCCTTTCTGTTTTGAATTCATTCATTACAAATTCTGTATCAAGTTTCAGCTTCTGTGAAATTCTACGAACCATTGCTTTGATAAATACTTTTTCAGGTAGTTCTTCTTCATTACCTTCTTCTATGGCTTTAAGTTGATGAGATCCAATTTTTAAATCAGAAGCCAATTCTTCAACAGATTTCTCTCTACTTAACCTTGCCTCTTTAATAAAATTTCCAATCCTCTTTAAAGAGGATTGTTCTCTTTTGGTATTATCTCCTAGGTTAGATTTTATTTCTTTCAAAGCAAACAAATTTTTACTAATTATAGTAATTAATATTTTTCTATCAACTTTAAGATTATTTATTCCTAAAGAGATGCCTATAAGATGGATTATAAAGATTGGATCTTTTTTGAGAATTACTAATTGCTGGGCTAATTATGTAAATGGTTGTTCTAATTAGTTTTTTCTCAATAGAAAATTTTTCCATATCTTTTAATTCTATTAATGATGTCCAACCATCATCCCAAGATACTCTAAATCCAACAATCACTTTAGTCTCTGGAGGGTAAAACTCGAGTAGAGTTTCTTGAGACCTTTTCACATGCCTAGCACTTAGATAAAGACATATAGAGGAATTGTGTTTCGAAAGATTTTTCAGAGATTCTTTTTCTGGCATCCCTGTTCGCCCTCCTGCTCTAGTTAAAATTATTGTTTGCGTTACGTCAGGGATGGTTAACTCAGCTTCATGATATGCTGCAGCAACTTGAAAAGCACTTACTCCAGGAACAACCTCTATTTCAATTTTTTCGTTTTTTAAAATTTCGATTTGCTCTCTAATTGCTCCAAAAAGGCAAGGGTCTCCATCATGTAACCTTGCAACAGTTTTTCCTGCCTGAAATTTTTTTATCATAATTGAGGTGATTTGCTCTAAGTTGAGCGAACTTGTTTTTATTTTTTCAGAACCTTCTTTAGCAAAATCTAAAATCTTTTCAGGAATTAGAGAATCAGTCCAAATAATGACATCTGCATTTTTTATCTTTTTTAATGCTTTTAAAGTTAATAATTCTGGATCGCCTGGACCAACACCAATAAAGGATATTTTATTATCCATTCTTTCTATTTTTCCCACTATATGTTCTTAATCTTAAAAAAAATATTCCAATTAATCCAGAAGAAAATAGAAAAATACTTATGAATTGAGCCATCCTAATACCTCCATCACAGAAAGGTGGAAGTCCACCAATGCATAGTGGGTCAGTTCTCAAACCTTCAATCCAGAATCTTCCAAAGCTATAACTTATTAAATAAAGACAGCTAATAAAGCCAGGCCTAAAAAAATCTGTTTTATTTTGTTTAGTAAAGATAATAATAAGGACGATGAAAATTAAAAGATTCCACAATGACTCATAAAGAAATGTAGGATGAAAAAATTCATAATTAAGAAATTCTAAAGGCCTATTTTGGATAGGTATAAATAATTTCCAAGGCAAATTTGTAGGAATTCCAAAGGCTTCATTATTGAAAAAATTTCCCCACCTACCTATTGATTGTCCAAGAATAATCGAGGGTATTAGTATATCTATAAAAGTTTTTAAATTAATTTTTTTCGACTTACAGAAATAGATAATAGATATTAGTCCACCAATTAGACCTCCATGGATTGCTATGCCTCCTTCCCAAACTGCAAGAAAAGAAGGTATTTTAATGATGTTATTGAATAGTTCAAAAGAAGTAAAAAAGTTCTCTCCACTATATTGCCTCCACTCAAAAATTACGTAATAAGCTCTAGCTCCAATTATTGAAGAGATTATTAATGATGGAAGTATTTCACTTATGTACTCTGGGTTAATATTTCTTTCCTTTGCAAGTTTTTTAGAGACAAATAGGCCTATTAAAACTGAAACCGAAATAAGCAGTCCGTACCATCTAATATTTATAAATCCTAAATTTAAAAAAGTTTCTCCTGGAGATTGTATAAAAGCCTGAAGTAAAAGCATTTAAGGAAAGTTAAATACCCTCTGCTGCTTGCACTTTTTCTACTTGTTTTTTCTTTAATACTAAAAGTATTTGTGTAAGTCCTACACCAATGAAGAATGCAATCAATCCAATTACTCTATAAGGGCTCTGAAGTACAACCTCAGCATCTAATTGCCCAAAGCCGCCAACGTTGGGATCATTAGTAAGAGGGTCACCTGCATTAATTTTGTCTTGTGCTTTTACGATAAGTTGAGGACCAACAGGCACTGCTTCAGTAGTTATCTCACCATTATCGTTTTCTATATTGACCTTATAGCTACCATCTTCAATTGTTTCTATTGAATTTATAGTTCCTGAGGTGGAAGAAGTGAAAACTACATTATTGCTTTTGTCTCCAGTTGGATATACCTGACCTCTACCTCTATTACCTCCGATATGTAACGAGTATTTCCCATAGTGATATTCTTTATTAGTGGATGGATCAGGGGAAAGTACAGGGAAAACTATTTCTTTATTAGTATCGCCAGGTAAAGGTCCGACAATGATGATATTATCTTTCTCTTCACTGTAATTAGTGAAATAAACCCCTTCTGTCTCCTCTTTGATATCTTCTGTCCATCTTTCTTGTGGAGCAAGTTTAAAGCCATCAGGCAGCATTACAACAGCACCAACTTGTAATGGGACTTCAGAACCATCAGCACCGATCTCTTTTAAGTCATTTTTGTAGGGTATTTTGACTACAGCTTTGAAAACACTGTCTGCTCCAACCGATTGTGGAACCTCTGCAATTGTAGGCATCTGAGCTAGATGACAATTTGCACAGACTATCTTTCCTGTGGCTTCTCTTGGGGATTCATAGTTTTGCTGAGCCCAAAATGGATAAGCAAAAGTGATCTTTGGATAAAATGCAATGCTCGAAATGAAAAGCAGAGTACAGATAAATAAACTTGTTTTTTTCATGATTTGATTTTTAATGTCTTTCATTTTTTATGCCCACCATGGATTTTCATTGGTTCTAAAGTCAGTTTCTGACCATTGTTTGACGAGTACAGCATCATCTTCAATATCTACATGAGCTAACGCTAAAGATAAAGGAGCAGGCCCTCTGACTACCTTCCCATTAGTATCGTACTGACTGCCATGACAAGGACATATGAATTTATTAGCACCACTATCCCATGGGACAACGCAACCTAAATGAGTGCAAATTGCATTTAAACCAAATTCTCCTATTTCCCCACCCTCATTAATTATTAAATAAGTTGGATCTCCCTTTAGACCCTGCACTAGATTTCTGTCTCCTGCTTGATGGGTGGCTAACCAACCTGTCTTAGTTATTGGATTTCCTAATTCATCTTTAGCAGAAGTTCCACCTCCACCTCCACCTGCTCTTAAAGGCATGAAATAATTCGCTACAGGGTAAAGGGCTCCTAATGCTACACCTGTTGCAGTACCAAATGTAAGAAGATTCATAAATTGCCTTCGACCCATTGAAGGGACATCATTGGAACTTAATTGAGTCATTCGCTACTTGGTTCTGTTATTTATTAGTTATTATGAATCAAATTGTTCAATTTCTGTTGCAAATAGATAGGACTTTTAATAATTTAAAGTAAAAGTTTAGGAAGTCTTAATTAATTGATTTAAATGAACCCATTACTAGTAGATGAAGTTATACATTATTTGATTCATCGCTGGGGGAAAAAATATGATTTTAGACTCTTTAGAAGAGGTAAATTTGTTTATTTTCAAATGATGTGGGGATTTCTTGGACAGGAATCATTCCCTTTAAGTGAAGATGAATATAAAAAATCGATAGCTGATAAAATCGAGATTTTAAATAGATGTGGATATTCAGAGGAAGTAAGGGAATGGCTAAAGAAAGTAAATGCTAAGCCAAGGTTAGGTAGAGCTGTTAGTTTGCAATTAAATGTTAATGAGAAGATGAAAGAGTTTTTGACTTAAGATTTTCTGATAAGTAAGTTAATCCGGTACCCACAAAGAATAAAAACACAATCGATATAGATAGCAATGACATTGTCAATGGGTCTGTTGAAGGAGTAATCACAGCAGATAAGATTGCTGAGGAGATTACAACTATCTTCCAATTAGAAATCATTTTTTCTGTTGTAATTATTCCAAGAGAACCAAGAATAAATTGTAGTACTGGCAATTGAAAAGCTATTGCAGTGCTAGACATTAATAAGAGAACAAAATCAAAATATCTTTCTATAGACCAAGTTGGTTCAACAATATCAGCACCGAAAGAAATAAAGAAATTTATGGCTGCAGGAACTAATATCCACCATGAAAAAATTAATCCCAAGAAAAATAGAAGACCTGAACCAAAAACTGCGGGCAAGATAAGGCTTTTTTCTTGTTTTGTTAAACCAGGGGAGATGAATAGTATTATTTGATAAAAGATATAAGGCATAGAAACTATTAATCCGCTGTAACCTGCAACTTTAATAGCGACAAATAAAAATTCTCCTGGAGCAAGTTGTAGTAAATGAATATCACCAGCTGGTATTTCTAAAAAAGATATTAATGGCTTTATGATTAGAAAACTAAAGAATATTGAAATAAGAATTGAGTAAATTGAGTTTAATATCCTTTGACGAAGCTCCTCTAAATGATCATTAAAAGTCATCGAATCGGATAATTTATTTTCACTTTGACCAGTAACTCTCATTATTGTTAGATAAAGATTCTGTAAGAAAAAGGTTAAAAATTACTATTGTCAAAGTCCAATTTATTTTTGATAAATTTAATTATTTGCTTAATTTAGGATTAGTTGGATCTGGCAATAAGAAAGGAGGGGCATCATTTAGAGATGATTCACCATAGGTTTCATATTCTCTATATCCACCCATTTTCCCATTTGTTTTCATAAGAGCGCTTACAAAGGCAAGTAACAAGAAAACAGTAGGAGCTCCAATTATTAATGCAGCACCAAATAGATATCCAACAATAAATTCTGGAAAACTATGATTTCCTAAGAATTCATGAGTGCCCAAAAGAAAATCAAACATTTAGATTTAAAAATTTTTTTTATTATAAACTAAATTACTGTTTTAAGATTTTTTTTAATGTAATCTTCTCCTCTTGTAGGATTTCCCCAAATAATTTCTCCATTTTTAAAGGAAACGCAACCCGGCCCCCCTTTTTTGATTTTTTGCAAATCTTTAATCTTTACTAAATTAATTGGAACTTTGATGTTTCTTTTTGCCTTACTAAATAAAGCAGCTAAATCTGCAGCTATTTGAAGATCTTGTTCAGATGCTGCCTGAGATGAAGACTTTAAAACTACATGACTACCTGGTGATTCCTGTGCATGAAACCATAGATCGCCTTTTTTTGAAAACTTAAAGCTTATTAAATCATTTTGCCTCATATTTCTACCTACCTGAAGCTTCAATCCTGTGGGAGTGTTAACTTGAATTGGGGAAGATTGCATCTCAGATATACTTTTCTTATCTTCTCTTTGCCTTTTGATTTTGATATTAAACTCGTTACATATTTCTTCCATAATTTCTTCTAGTAGTTTGATTCTCATAAAAAGTTTTTCATGATTTAAAGAATTTAGATTTTCTAGGAGTGTAGTGAATTCATCTAATCTTTCTATATTTGTTTTGTAAATAGTTAATCTTTCTTTTATCAATTCTCTAGATCTCTTAAGTTTTTTTGATTTTTTGTAGAGTTTTTGTCCTTTAATAATATCTTCTTTCTTAATTTCATTTGAACTGAATATATTGTCAGCTTTTTCTTTATATACCTCGAAGTTTTCTGATTTTGTCAAAAGATCATATTGAATATTTAAATTCTTTTTCTCAGTATTGGTTTGTTTGAAAATGATCCCTTCAATTTTCTTTCCCAATAATTCAAGTTTTTTTTGCTTCAGATGATAATCATAATAATTCTCTAAACCGCTGCATAAATCTATTTTACTATCGCAATAAATTTCTTTATCAAAAAACCAAACGCAATAAAAATCTTTATTAAAGATAGAAAAGTTAAAGTTATTGTTTTTAAACCGATTTATCCAAATCTTCCAATTTTTAAATATCTCCTTTAAGTCTGAATCGCTAATGAAATCGATATTTTTTTCCATTATTTCTGAATTGCCAGTTTTGCTAACAACCTCTAATTGTTTTGTGAGGCTAGGGCTTACTCCTTGATAGGAATTTATTAAACAATATTTCAAAGATTCAGGTACTATTGAAATTGATTCTTTCCATGATTGAAAAGACTCATCTTCACTAGGTTGTTTTTTGAGATTGACTGGAGGACCAGAATAAATTGATCCTGTTGAAATTTTTCTAAAACTGGATTGACTTGATTTAATTTGTTTCCCAACTGCAATTATTTTATGTTTATTATCCAGATAAAAAATATTGCTATGTTTTCCCATTAACTCAAAAATTAAAAACTTACTAATTTCATCTCCAGGTTTTTTTGCAAACCCAAATTTTATAACTCTCTCGAAATCATCTTGATCAATAGAAATTAAAGCCATATACTTTAACCCGTATCTTATTTGTTTAGAAAGTGTGCTTTCTCTCCCAATCTTTTGTGGCTTACTTATCTTTAGTATTCTAGGCGAGTCTCCATTCCATGAAAATTCTAACCATGTTTGAGAATTAACTCCTCTGAAACATAATTGAACTGTATTATGATTTGGTTGTTGGGCAGTTTCAAATTTTGTAGGTAAGATGTTCTTTGTCAAATAATGCAAGACAGATCTAATAGATGTAATATCCATTATCTGTGGAACACCTTTTTGCATTATTCCTTTTTTATTTACAAGATGTTTATCTTACTGTAAAAAATTTAATATGAAAAATCAAAAAAAACTCATTATTCTTACTGGACCCAGCGGGGTGGGTAAAGGAACAGTTGTTAAAGAAATATTAGGTAAAGAAAAAAATTTTTGGCTTTCAATATCTGCAACTACTAGAGAACCTAGAGAAGGAGAGAAGGACGGAGAAAATTACTACTTTTTAAATAAAGAAAAGTTTAAAGAAATGATTGAACAAAACCTGTTCCTTGAATGGGCTCAATTCGCTGGGAATTACTATGGAACACCTTTGTCTTCTGTTAATGAGAAAATAAAAAAAGGATTTACCGTACTACTTGAAATTGAGGTAGAGGGTGCAAGGCAAATAAAAAATAAGTTTCCTAATTCCCTGTCAATATTTTTACTTCCTCCCGATAAAGAAGAGTTAGAGAGAAGAATAAGAAATAGAGGTACAGAAAAAGAAGAGGCAATTAAAAAAAGACTCTCAAGGGCTAATTATGAGATTTCAGTATCAAATCAATTTGATTTTGCTTTAACAAATCACAATGTTGATGAAACAGCAAAGAAAGTAATCGCGTTAATAAAAACTTGATTACTTTCTCTTTTTGTATCAGCTCATTGGATGAAATAATAAATCTGGGAAAAACCTATTAAATTCAATAATTATTCCAGCTGTAAGGCTTAGCCAAATAGCTGCTACTACTGGGGCAGATCTTACAAATTTTGTGTTTAGAATTTTGAACATTTGTTTTATGAAAGTTTTTAAAGATGTTTAGCGAGGACCATTAAGTGTAATGTTTTTATCTTTCTCTCTTAAATCTCCATTTCTACCTTGTTTATTAGCGAGAAGAGGCCATTGGGCTCCTTTTACAAGACATTTTCTGGCTAAGTCTAGGTCAATGATGATCTCAAGATCTGCTGGATTCTTAGTCTTTTTCGATTCAATCAGATACTCTCTTCCAGACCAGCCTATAATTCCAGCAATGTAAATGAACAATACTCCAGGAATAAGTAAATCACCTTCATGACCTCTATTTAAAAGGGCTCCCCATGGCTCAAGAGGAGGTCCAATTATTAAATGTGGAAGACCATCATCTCCGCATGATGCTTTTCCGTATCTTTCAAATCTTGCGATGTCTTTTTGAGTAGTTGCAGAATTTGCTCTCTCAATGAATTTAGGATTTTCAGAGCATTTTGTGAGAGCTGAAGCAGTATATTCTGTACTAGCTCTATCTGCGTTTAAGGCAGGCCCGTTAGCAGCTAGAGCAGTTGGAGTAATTCCGAGGAACAGAAAAACTGAGGTTATGATTGAAAAAAAGAATTTCATAAGTTGCAATCTTTAATTCCTTTATAGTGTGTTAAGTAAGAAATTAATATTAAAATAGAACAAGTTCAATCAAAAATGAATAAAGTTTTAGCTATTGAAACAAGTTGTGATGAGACATCTGTCTCAATAGTTTCTAATTTTGGAGATACTTTTAGAATACATTCAAATATAGTCGCATCTCAAATTGAAGATCATTCAAAATGGGGTGGCGTTGTGCCTGAACTTGCAGCTAGAAAGCATTTAGAGTTATTACCTTTCGTTTTAGATAAGGCTTTAGAAGAATCAAAAATCAAAATTGAGGAAGTTGATTATATTGCATCAACCGTAGCTCCTGGATTGGTTGGTTGTTTAAGAGTTGGCTCGATAACTGCAAGATCACTTTGCATGTTACATTCAAAGCCATTTTTGGGAATTCATCATTTGGAGGGGCATTTATCTTCAATTCTATTTTCAGAAAACTATCCAAAGAAATCTTTTCTTACATTACTTGTTAGCGGCGGACATACTGAATTGATAAAGGTCGATGATAGAAGGGGAATGCAGAGACTTGGGAAAAGTTTTGATGATGCTGCTGGAGAAGCCTTTGATAAAGTTGGAAGACTATTAGGTCTAAGTTATCCTGGTGGACCGGCAATTGAAAAGATTGCTAAAAAAGGGGACCCAATGAAATTTAATTTACCAAAATGTAGGATTTCTGATAAAAAAGGTGGATTTCTTAAATACGATTTCTCTTTTAGTGGTCTAAAGACTGCCGTATTAAGATTAGTTGAGAGAATAAATTTGGAGGGGAAGACCATTCCAATTCCTGATATTGCTGCAAGTTTTGAGAGAGTAGTGGCAGAAGTCTTGGTAGAGAGAACAATAAAATGCGCAGAAGATCATAGCTTGGATAATGTTGTTGTAGTTGGAGGAGTGGCTGCTAACAATACATTAAGAAAAATGATGATTAGTGAAGCCAGTAAAAAATCTATTAAAGTTCACTTAGCTCCCCTTAATCTTTGTACAGATAATGCGGCAATGATTGGAGCGGCGGCGTTGTTCAGGATCAAATTTAAGGATCATTTTAGTTCCCTTAAATTAGGTGTCGCAGGAAGACTATCAATTGAACAAGCAAATACCCTTTATGAAGACAACCCTCCTTTTTAACTTCAATGAACAAACAACCTAAAATCGAGATTAAAGAGACAAAAAACTTTGTTGATAAAAAGGAACTTAATTTGTGGAAAAGAGGTTTTACCCCTCAAGCTGAAATATGGAATGGAAGGATGGCAACTGTTGGTATAGGAATTATTTTTATAATTATTGCTTTAATAAGCCAATTTTCTTAATAGAAATAAAATTCATTTGACTTAAAAGTAGTTTTGAAAGATTTAATAAAAATTACTCTTGTTCAGCGGATTAATTAAATGAAAAAGTATTGTATTTATTGGACTTCAGAAAAGATTGTTGATTTAATCAAAATAATAAATATTTTTTACTATATATAATTTTTTATGACGCCTGAAAGGCTTGGATTACTTTGGGGAATAACTGTATTCGCAGGTGCTTGTGCTCGATTATTTTCTTCTTTAACAGGATTCCCCAGTGTTGTTATTTTATTGCTTTCTGGATTACTTATAGGAAGATCAGGTTTGGGACTGGTTGAACCTTTAGATCTTGGACAAGGGCTTGAAACTATTGTAGGGCTTTTAGTCTGTTTGGTTCTATTTGAGGGGGGACTAAATTTAAAACTGCCTGAGGGGAATATAAGAAATACTGTTTTGAAAATTTCATTGGTAAGACTTTTTATTTCATTATCATCTGGAATTTTTATTGCTCATTGGCTGGCAGGCCTCTCATGGCAAGTTGCAGGAATATATAGTGCCATCGTTCTAGCTACTGGACCAACAGTTGTTTCTCCATTAGTGGAACAAATAAAATTAGCTTCCCCTCTCTCCGAAGTTTTAAAAGCTGAGGGGTTGTTGCTTGAACCAATTGGTGCAGTACTGGCATTACTGCTTTTAGAACTGACTTTAGGCGACCTGCGTGGGATTAACGATGTATTTATAGCATTAATGCAAAGATTAGGGGGAGGAGTATTAATTGGATTAAGTGCAGGATGGTTACTATCAGAAATTTTAAAAAAAATAAAAAATGAAGCCTCATTCGGAATAGAGCTTCAAGTAACCCTTGGATTTATTTTCCTTGTTTATGGAATTTGCGAATATTTTCTCCCAGAATCAGGTTTGCCGGCATCTGTCGCGGCAGGTTTTATTGTAGGCAAAAGAGAAGTTATAGATAAGGAGAGATTGGATAATCTAATCGGTGAATTAGCTCAATTGGCAATTACAGTTCTTTTCCCTCTTTTGGCAGCTGACGTTTCTTGGGGGGAATTAAGTCCGCTTGGCTGGGGAGGGGTTGTTTGCGTTTTTATGTTGATGGTAATTGTTCGTCCTATCTCTATATGGATAGCAACAATGGGAAGAGAATTGAACTTCAAAGAAAAAATATTTTTAGCCTGGTTAGCCCCCAGAGGTATTGTTACCGCAGCGGTAGCTTCTCTTTTTTCTATCAGATTAGAGCAAGCTGGTATCCTTGGAGCTGGCCGTCTTCAAGGTTTAGTTTTCCTTACTATATTAATGACAGTAGGAATTCAAGGACTTTCTGCCAAACCTTTGGTGAATAAGCTTGAATTAGAACAAAAAAATAATTTAGATTGATTTAAGACATCTTTCAATTCGAGATCTATCAGTTTTACTCTCCGAGAAAAGTTCCCAACTTTGAATTAAATCTGGCCCACTGAGAGATCCAAAAAAGGCTACTCTTAATGATTTCATTAATATCCCTTTTTTAATATTATGCATTTTTGAGATTACGTTTATTATTTCTTTGGCTTTCTCTTTATCTAATTTTATAGTATTTTGCTCATTTAAATAATTTAAGATTAGTTTTAGAGATGCTTTACTATCCTTGTTTTCCAGAAAATCTTGACCTTCTTTTTGAATTTTAGGTATTAAAAAAAATGGTTTTGATTGATCAATCACATCTTTTAAAAGAGTGATAGAGTCTCTAAGCAAAATTGCTAGTTTATGAGCCCATTCTTGAGATGGCGGTACCAAACCATTATCATCCCAGTATTTCTTCATGATCTCACTTAACTTTATTGATTCCATATTTTTTATATATTGAGAATTAATCCAATTGAGTTTTTCCCAACTAAATTTTGCTCCAGCTTTATTTATGTCTGATAAGTCAAAAATTTCAGATATCTCATCAAGTGAAAGTATTTCTCTGTCTGCAGATTTTGGAGACCAACCTAAAAAGGCCATATAGTTCGATAAGGCCTCAGGTAAATATCCCATATCTCTAAATTCGTCGATTGAAGTAACGCAATCCCTCTTAGATAATTTTTTCCCTTCAGTATTTAATATTAAGGGTGTATGCGAAAAAGTCGGTAAATTAAAATTTAACGCTTTATAAATCAATATTTGTTTTGCAGTGTTAGAAATATGGTCTTCACCCCTTACAACATGAGTAATATTCATGAAATTATCATCAACTACAACTGCAAGATTATACAAAGGATTTCCAATCTCAAATCCCTTTGCCCTTCTTGACAAAACTAAATCACCACCCAAATCCTTCCCTTGCCATTTGATTTCACCTCTTATCTGATCTACCCATTTAATTTCAATTTTTTCATCAATCTTAAATCTTACTACTGAAGTCCTCCCCTGGGATATGAATGTTTCTATTTCTTCTTTTGAAAGATTTCTGTGCCTATTGTCATGCTTTGGTGGTAATCCTTTCTCTTTTTGTTCTTCTCTTAATTCAGAAATTTCATCTTCTGTTGAAAAGCACCTATATGCAGCTCCACATTCCAATAGCTTTTTGATGTAACTTTTGTGAATCGAGATTCGGTCACTTTGCTTTATCGGTTCTTCATCCCATTTAAGTCCAAGCCATTTCAAGCCCTCTAATATGTTTTTTGTATATTCAGATTTAGATCGAAGCAAATCTGTATCTTCAATTCTGATAAGAAATTTTCCGCCTATTTTTCGTGCATACAACCAGTTGAATAAGGCTGTTCGCGCTGTCCCAATATGAAATAAACCCGTTGGACTCGGAGCTAGTCTTAAGCGTTTTTCCAAATTTCTTTTAGAAAAAAACGGGACCGACGGGATTCGAACCCGCAACTTCCGCCGTGACAGGGCGGTGCTCTAACCAGTTGAACTACGGTCCCAGAGTTTTGTTCTAAATTTATTTAGAACTTCATTCTTAAAATTATCAGATCATAATACTTAATTTATGGTGTTGTAATAAAAAAAATTTATTAATTTGAGGATTTACAGAAATAGTTGGTTTTACAGGTGCGTTAGTATAGACAGCTATTTATTTTTGAGGTCTAAAACCAGCAGGTTCTATCAACCTAACTTGGTTACCTCTGGCAGTAAATTCTCTACCTTGGTCACTTTGTACGACAACTCTTCCACCAGATTTGACTCTGATGACTCTCGCACGAACCCATCCTAAAGCTGCTGATTCGAGGACTTTAACTACGTCCCCTGGTTGAAGATCTAACTCCATTCTAAGAAAAAATGATTTACAAAATGTTGATCAAACGCGCCGTGGAGGACTTGAACCCCCGACATCAGGTTTTGGAGACCTGCGTTCTACCAACTGAACTAACGGCGCATTTAAATAATTATAAGCGCCTTTGTGACCAATAAGTTGCAAATTTACAACTTTAACGATCAAAGCGTTGTTTTACGCGAGTAGCTTTTCCTACTCTATCTCTTAGATAGAATAACTTAGCTCTCCTTACTTTACCTCTACGTTCAACTTTTAGAGAGGCAACCTGTGGACTATGTAGCATAAATACTCTTTCAACACCTATACCCTGAAAAATTCTTCTGACTGTAATAGTCTGGTTAATACCTCCATGCCTTTTTGCTATGACAACGCCTTCATAAGGTTGGACTCTTTCTTTATTACCTTCTGTAATTTTTACTCCAACTTTAACAGTGTCCCCAACATATATTTCAGGTAATTCTTTTTTTAATTGTTCATTCTCAAATTCCTTAATAAGATTGGATGCGCTTAAGGTTTGCGTAGTCTCAGAAACCGTATTTTTTTCTTTTTGTTCAACTGCTACATCAACTGATGCTTCAGCTTTAATGCTGGTTTCTAATTCCTTCTCTTGTTTCTCTTTGGCCATTTTGTTCTTTATTGTCCTACAAGTTTTATATCTTAACCTTTTGACTCGCCTTTAGTAACCTTTTTGGTAAATGAAATTGTTTTTGAAAACATTTGGATTCCTGTTACGAGCATCCACAAAACTCCAAGGGAATTCAATATTACGTATATAAGTTCTCCATTATCTCCAAGCCATTCACCCTCATGGAGAGACATTAACCAATGAACTTGTTCTCTAGAGTAACCTAGTAAATCTTTAGAAACCCTATAAAGAAGACCAGTAATTGAAGATATAAATAATGGAAGAAAAACCCAGGGCGCCAAAACCTTATGTAATTGCCTAGAATTAAATAAAATTTTCATTTTTGTTTCTTTCCATTGTTATTGATAGATTTAAGATAGCCAAGTCCACAATGGCTATTTTGAAGATATTTACCTAATACTATTATTTCTTCCGATGAGACATTTTGCAGATCTTTTGTTAAATAAAAATAATTCCAAGGCCAATGATCAAGTTCCTTTTATTCAGAGGAGGAGGGGAATTGAAATAAAGTCTTCACGTGAAATAAATTTGATGAAAAAATCTAGCAGGATTGTAGCAACTGTTTTGAGGGAAATTAATGATTTAATTGAACCAGGAATGAGCACAAAAGATTTAGATGATTTCGCAGAAAAGAGGATAAAAAGTTTTGGAGCTGTTCCAAGTTTTAAGGGCTACCATGGATTTCCTTCTAGTATTTGTTCTAGTATTAATAATGAGGTTGTTCATGGAATACCAAATAAAAATAAAATAATTAAAAATGGTGACTTAGTTAAAATTGATACAGGAGCTTATTTAGATGGTTTTCATGGGGATAGTTGTATATCAATTTGTGTGGGAGAAGTTAGTGCAAAGACTCAAAATCTTAGCGATGTAGCTTATGAAGCATTGTATGCGGGCCTTTCAAAAATCAAAGCAGGGAATACACTTCTAGAGGTGGCTGGGGAAATCGAAGATACTGTTTTAAAAAATGGCTTTAGTGTTGTTGAAGACTATACAGGACATGGAGTTGGAAGAAATCTTCATGAAGAACCATCGGTATTTAATTTTCGGACAAAAGAGTTACCCAATGTTGTCCTTCGTGAGGGAATGACATTAGCTGTGGAACCTATCGTTAATGAAGGGACTAAATTTTGCAAAACATTAAATGATAGATGGACCGTAATAACAAAAGATGGAAAATTATCGGCCCAATGGGAGCATACAATAGTTGTTTTAAAAGATGGTATTGAAATATTGACAGATAGAGATTTCTAGACACTAAGATTTCTAGACACTAAGATTTCTAGACATTAAGATTTGTACTTATAGATTATTTTGCAATACAAAAAATTAAAAAATTCTTTCAATGGGAAAAGTACGTAAG
The DNA here is from genome assembly GCA_003214215.1 of Prochlorococcus sp. AG-418-G18. Taxonomy (GTDB): domain Bacteria; phylum Cyanobacteriota; class Cyanobacteriia; order PCC-6307; family Cyanobiaceae; genus Prochlorococcus_A. The sequence goes on from QCLX01000008.1 coordinate 34,270, forward strand.
TTAAAGGGTTTGGACTAATTATTATTAAATATTTTTTTGAATTAGCTAAATCATAAATTTTTTCAGAAACAAATTTTGGACTCATTATTCCAATAGGATTTAGTTCTGATTTAAAAGGCCCTAGGATGATTTTTTTAATTATTAATTTTTTCTTTGTATTTTTGTCTGAAAGATTTTTTTTGAAAGAAACTAATTTACCAATAAGGGATTTGCTAATCTCATATGAGGGATTTAGGGCTGGTAATATTTCTGCTTCAGATGTGTTTATCCAAATCTCTTTTTTTCTTGGAGAATAATTGGTTAAAGCAATATCTTCAAATAAATTTAAAAATTTGAATTTGCTTAATGCATTTATTTCTATCGAGTTTTCATAATTGGAATTTTCTCTACTCAAATCATAGATACCATGGTTCAAAATTAAAATATCTATCTTTTCTAATTGTTTTTTTAATGAAGACTCCTTCCCACATTTCCATTTAATCCATTCATTTGGAGATTCAAGATTTGTTTCATAATTAGTTTTTCTATGAGTAAATCCAATCACTTTATATCCTTTTTTACGAAACAACTTTGTTAACTCTTTCCCTAGGGCACCTGAAGCTCCTGTAATTCCTACAGTTTTTTCATTTTTGGTTGAATTTATCATTTTGCTTGATTTTTATGAGATGCCAATGAATTAAGATAAATTTACCAAAAAAAAATTTATTTATTTTTATTTGATTAAAACTCATAAATAAATATTTGTTTAGTTCTGAAAAAAATATTATCTTGAAATTATGGATAAATAACTTTACTAATTATGAGCGATATATTATTAATTGGTTCATGTGAGCCATTTAGTGGTAAGTCTGCAATGGTTCTTGGGATAGCAAAAAGACTTTTACAGGAGAAAAAAAAAGTACGTATAGGTAAACCGTTAGCAACATGTATTGAACTTACTAATCTTCCTTCAATGTCCTATGAAGGATTAATAGATGATGATGTTAAGTTTATTGGATCTACATTAAATATCGAAGAAGAGAATTTAATTTCTTCAGTGGGATTATTGGACAACATTTCAGCTGAAAAAAGAATTTTTAATAAAGACTTACTTCCAGGAAAAGGTTTTGATCAAATTGAAGGTTTGGTTAATGATGATTTTGAAGGTCTGAATATTTTAGAGGCTGCAGGAAGTCTTCATGAAGGTATGATTTATGGCTTAAGTCTCCCACAACTGGCTAAGGATTTAGATGCTGAAGTTTTAATTGTTAACTTATGGGAAGATTGTAAAAGCGTGGATGCATTACTTGATGCGAAAAAACAATTAGGTGAAAAATTGGCTGGAGTTGTATTGAACGGAGTTTTGCCGCAAGAAGTCGAAAAAGTTAAAAATGAAATAATACCTTCTCTTAAAGATCTGGATATTGAAGTGTTTGGAGTGATGCCTAAATCACCACTGCTAAGAAGTGTAACCGTCGGGGAACTTGTTAGAAGACTAGATGCCCAAGTAATTTGCTGCCCTGAAAAAGATCAATTACTTGTTGAAACATTAAGTATTGGTGCAATGGGGGTAAATTCTGCAATGGAATTTTTCAGGAGAAGACGAAATATGGCTGTAGTTACGGGTGCTGATAGAACTGATATACAACTTGCTGCTTTAGAGGCTTCGACTCAATGTCTAATTTTAACCGGTTTAGGAGATCCTTTGTCACAATTGATTCATAGAGCGGAGGAATTGGAGGTACCAATTTTAAAGGTGGAATTAGATACTCTTTCCTCCGTAGAGATTATTGAACAAGCTTTTGGGCATGTCAGAATACATGAATCAATTAAAGCTTCTTATGCTATTCAATTAGTTCAAGAGCATGTAAATCTAAAAAGAATTCTCGAAAAGATTGATTTTCCCTGCAATTTTTCAGATAAATGCTAATTTCAAATAAAGAAACTATATTATTTTGAGTCGCTCTTTAGATCTGCCAGCAACTGAAGGCGTTGATGCCTTAGCTCAAGAACTTGCAAAACTCCAAGATAATGGGAAAAGGAGAATTGCTTTTTTGGGAAGTAGACACGTACCAGTTGTCGACATCCACTTAATTGAGTTGATAGCAAGGTCGCTAGCAGAGGAAGGACATAATATTCTTACTTCTGGATCTCAAGGAGTCAATGCAGCTGTTATTCGAGCTGTCTTAGATATTAATCCATCATTATTAACTGTCTTATTACCACAAAGTCTTGATAGACAAATACCCGAAATAAAGGATCAACTTGAAAGGGTTATCCATTTGGTTGAAAAAAGTGAGAATGATGAATTGCCTTTGCCACTTGCAAGCAGTCTTTGTAATCAAGAAATTATTACTAGATGCGATCAATTGATATGTTTTGCTTTTCACGATAGTGAAACTTTACTAAATAGTTGTAGATCTGCGGAAGAAATGGGGAAAATGGTTAGTTTATTATATTTCGATTAATTTAATCCATCTATCGTTTTTGGGAGATGATTTATGCTAATAATATTTAGCGTTGAAAAAAATTACGATGGCAGAAAGTTTTTCATTTGATGTAGTTTCTGATTTTGATAGACAGGAATTAGTTAACACTTTGGATCAAGTAAAAAGGGAAGTCTCTCAGCGTTACGATCTCAAAGGAACAGATACTGCAGTTGATTTAGATAAAGAAAATATTTTTATTACTACTAATAGTGAACTAACCTTAAATGCTGTAAATGACATTATTAGACAAAAGGCGATAAAAAGAAACTTATCTTTAAAAATTTTTGACTACGGTGATATTGAAATAGTCAGTGGTAATAAAGTGAAGCAGACAATTCTATTAAAACAAGGAATTAAACAAGAAATTGCAAAAAAAATCAGCAAAAATATTAGAGATCAAATAAAAAAAATTAATGTCAGCATCAATGGAGAAACTCTGAGAGTCTCGAGTAAGAGTAAAAATGATCTTCAATTGGCAATTAAGCTTGTAAGTGACTTGGAAGAGTCTTTGAACATTCCCCTAAAGGCTAATAACTTTAGATAAAATCTTGAGTAAGAATATTTTTATAATATGGAATATTATTCAGAATCCCTTATAAAATCATTATTGAAAAAAGTAAAAGAATATCCACGTTTTTCAAAGGGGGAAATAGAAAAATTTTGTTGGATGGCAGTTCATGAACATAAGCATGGTGTTTTACCCTCTGAATATGACATAAGGGAGATAGATGAGGATCTTTATTTACAACTTTTGCAGGAATTTAAATAACTAATTAATCAAAATATTACTTATATTTTTTTTTACAATTATTAAAAAAATATTTTAATTAAATACCTTATTAATGCACTAATTAATTTGATTAAATATGATTAAAAAAAAGAAGAATTTTAATGTCAACATCATTTAAAAATGTCACACCAACTGGTCCTGGCGGGACTGCAACACTTCTGATTGTATTATCTTTTACTGGCTTTCTTTTACTTACTCAAGCACTCTTTGTTGTTCCTTCTGGACAGGTTGCAGTGGTAACAACATTAGGAAAAGTAAGTGGCCCTTCCAGGAGAGCAGGCTTAAATTTTAAACTCCCATTTGTTCAGTCTGTTTATCCATTTGATATAAAAACTCAAGTTCAACCTGAAAAATTTGAAACTTTAACAAAGGACCTTCAGGTTATTAGGGCTACTGCTACTGTTAAGTATTCAGTTAAACCAAATGAAGCAGGAAGAATTTTTGCAACTATTGCAAGTAGAAATAGCGATGTCTATCAAAAAATTGTTCAGCCATCTTTACTTAAAGCGCTCAAATCAGTCTTTTCTCAATATGAGTTAGAAACAATTGCTACGGAATTTGCAGTCATTTCTGAGAAAGTAGGAGATACAGTTGCCCAAGAACTTAATTCATTCGATTATGTAGATGTTAAAAGTTTAGATTTGACTGGTTTAGAAATTGCTGAAGAATATAGAGCTGCCATTGAACAAAAGCAAATAGCAGGGCAGCAATTGTTAAGAGCAAAAACAGAAGTAGAAATTGCGGAACAAGAAGCACTTAGATATGAAACTCTTAATAGAAGTCTTGATGATCAAGTACTTTTCAAGTTATTCCTGGACAAATGGGATGGAAGTACACAAGTTGTACCCGGTCTGCCTGGATCTGCAGGAGGAACTCCACCAGTAATTGTAGGTGGTAAAAGATAATTAATTAAATTTATTTTTTTATTCTATAAATAAAAAATTACTAATTTTTTATAGCATTAAAGGATTGATCAAACGCTTCAATAGTCTTATCGATTTCCTCATCGTTATGCGAGAGTGATGTGAAGCCAGCTTCAAAAGGGCTTGGGGCTAAATAAATTCCCCTTTTGAGCATCTCCCTGTGCAACTTGCCAAAAAGTTCTGCATCATTTGTTTTGGCTTCATCAAAATTCCTGACTGGGCCTTCACATAAGAAAAATCCAAACATTGCACTAACACTACCGCCATTAATAGCGATACCATTATTTTCTGCAGACTGGATAATCCCTTCAATTAATCTGGAAGTTGTCACCTCAAGTTTCTCGTAAGTACCTTCTTGTTTTAGTAGCTCGAGAGTTTTTATTCCAGCAGTCATTGCAAGTGGGTTTCCGCTCAAAGTACCTGCCTGATAAACTGGTCCGGAAGGGGCAATCATTGACATTATTTCTTTCTTACCCCCATAAGCTCCAACAGGTAGGCCTCCACCAATTACTTTCCCAAGTGTGGTTAAATCAGGAGTAACTCCGAATTTTTCTTGAGCGCCTCCAAAACTTATTCTGAATCCAGTCATAACTTCATCAAAAACTAATAAAGATCCATTTTCAGTTGTTAACTCCCTTAAACCTTCCAAGAATCCTGGCTCGGGAGTGATAAAGCCAGCATTACCAACGATTGGCTCAAGAATTACACCAGAAATGGCATCAGGATTTTCGGAGAATAATTTTTTTACTGCTTCAAGATCATTGTAAGGAGCAGTAAGTGTATTGGAGGTTGTTGTTCGAGGAACTCCTGGAGAGTCTGGTAATCCTAAAGTGGCTACACCTGATCCCGCTTTCACCAAAAACATATCAGCATGGCCATGGTAACAACCGTCAAATTTAATAACTTTATCTCTCCCGGTGAATGCTCTCATAAGCCTTAAAACAGCCATGCAGGCTTCTGTGCCACTATTAACAAATCTAACCATTTCTACAGATGGAACAGCATCTATTACCATCTCAGCAAGTTTGTTCTCTAAAACGCATGGAGCTCCGAAACTGGTACCTTTTTCAATTGCTTCTTGTAAAGCTGTTGTAACTTCAGGGTGAGCATGTCCACATATAGCAGGACCCCAGCTTCCTATGTAGTCGATATATCTATTTCCGTCGATATCCCAAGCGAAGGGGCCTTTTACTCTATCAAAGACAATTGGCTGTCCTCCCACAGATTTAAAGGCTCTTACTGGAGAACTAACCCCTCCTGGCATCAATTCTTGGGCAGCTGAGAAAATTTCTTCTGATTTGATGCAATTGAATATATCAGTCACAGTTTAACTAAATAAAGTTTTGATAAAAAATTTGTCATGTCCTAACTTAGAAATAAGTAAAAATTTTGTCAATCAGATTGAAATTCTACATTATGATATTTTTATTGCGATAGTTTGGATTGTAAATTATTACTTCTTAAGAAATAATCAAACAAATAAATATCATTCTAGATAATCCTTTATTTGTAGGCGTTTTCAGAAATTTTAAAAACTTAATTTGTTTTATTTACATTTCGAAAAAATTATCTTCATCCTCAAAAAAATCTACATTTACGTCGTTCAAGTTAAGATCTATCATTACTGGGGCATGATCACTTGGACGTAAATTCCCTCTAGGTGAGCTGTCTATGACACAACTTTTAAGTTTTGATGATAGTTCTTTGCTGATGTAGATATGATCTATTCTCCAACCTTTGTTTAAATCATATGCATTATTACGGTAATCCCACCAACTCCAATGCCCAGTATTTTTTTCAAAAATCCTGAAAGAATCTATTAATCTTTCTTTCACAACATTATTAAGTGCATTTCTCTCAATCTTAGATGCCATTATTCCTCCTTCATATTTCTTTGGATCATGAATATCTAAATTAGATGGAGCAACATTAAAATCACCCATGAGACAAATCAAATCTCCATTTTTTTCTAGCTCATCTAAAAATGAAGCTAAACAACTTAACCAATTAATCTTGTATTCGAACTTTTGAGATTCTAGAGAAGATCCATTTGGTACATAAACATTTACGATCTTGATACCATTGATATCAGCAGAAATTAATCTTTTCTGCTCTTGGAAAATTTCAAAATTTTGATCGAAGTCGTTACAACCATAGAATCCTTTTTTAACATTTTCTGCTTTGATTTTTGAAATAATAGCAACACCATTGTATGATTTTTGACCGTAGACCTCCACTATGTATCCTAATTTCTCAAAAGGTTCCACTGGGAAAATATCATCCGTCACTTTTGTTTCCTGCAAGCATAGAATATCTGGATTAACTTGATTCATCCAATCTATAATTTGTGAAAGTCTCGTTCTTATAGAGTTAACATTCCAAGTTGCTATTAACAAATTTCTACCAAATTATGTAAAATTAAATTAGCAAAAATTATTGCCATTAAAGAATTTTGAAATTAAATAAAATGAAAAATTATTTTTGCAAAAACCTTCCTAATAAATTAACATTTTCAATAATTTTTTTTATATCCCTAATTTCCTTAAAAGGTGATTTCTTAAATGCTGAATATTTATCTAAAGAATTAGAAATTGATACTTCAACTAAAACAGATGAGAATAGTTCCATCATTCCAACCAATCCATTTGAACTTGTGGAAATGATTAGGAGACAAAATAGTATGAATGATGCGACAAATCCTTCTGATGCTATTGACGATGCGATAAAGTCTTTTAATACTTTGGAGGAAAAATAAGAAATTCAATACGATAAATTTCCATTTCAAATTTTTTAAATATGTTGAAAAACCCTATCCCACAAGTTACTAATCAGTTGCAGTATAGAGCAATAGGTATTATTAATGGTAAATTTACTCCTCATGATAGTGAGCAATTAAATCGAGGCTTTTTAATTGATAATAAAGGCGAAAAGATTGAAACAGTAGTACTAGGCAAAGCATTGTCACTTTTAAAAAGGCATATTGATTTAAAGAAAAGTTATTATTGGATTGTTTATCCAAAGAATAAAAATACTCAAAACCTGCATCTGCAGGTCGCAGGTATCTGGGATCCTTACCAATTGAATGATTTCCCAAATGATTCAAAAAAAAATAATTTCTCTAAATTATTAGAAGAATTAGATTTAAAAGATAATTATTTTTCTGTTAGAGGAGAATTAGTTTATGTCAACACTAAAAAAAGGGAAATTGTTATTAAGATCTGCTCTGCTTTAAGGATAAAGAATTTAAAAAATAAAAATTTTAAATTAGCAATAAAAGGGGAGCTTCCCCTTAAACTTCTTAATAGTTTTGTAAGTTTAGATATCCAGAGAGATGGAAATGCTTTGGAATTAATTAGGTACGAGGTTATTGAAAAAGATCTTTCTAAAAAAACTAGAATTTAAAGGGTTATTTTCATCTCAACGCCAATAAAGAAATCTTAGATTTATGGAAGATGTTTTAATTGAATGTTCTCCAGGCATATCTGGAGATATGTTGTTAGGAGCTTTTTATGATTTAGGTGTTCCTAAAAAAGTCATTGAACAACCTCTTATTGAACTTGGATTAAAGGATCTATATGATCTACAGTTTAAAGAATCAAAAAGTTGTTCAATTCGAGGGGTGAAGGCAAAGGTTGAGAATATTGATTGCAGTTCTATCAAAAGAACTTGGAGAAGTATCAAAGAACTTATTTTAAATGGGTACTTAGAAGATAAATTAAAGCAAAAAGTTTATGAAGTTTTTGAATCCTTAGCAAGTGCAGAAGGAAAAGTTCATGGTATCAAATCTGAGGATGTTCATTTTCATGAAATTGGAGCTATAGATTCACTAGTAGATATCATAGGCGTATGTGCCGCATTAAATTACTTGAATCCAAAGAAGGTTTATTGTAATGAACCAATGTTGGGAAAAGGTTTTGTTCAAACTGAACATGGAAAATTATCTGTACCACCTCCTGCAGTAATAGAGCTAATAAGACAAAAAAATGTTAGGGTCCTCTCAAGCTTTGACCTAATAGAGGGTGAACTATCTACCCCAACTGGTATTGCTTTACTTTCTAATTTAGCCGATTATCTGAGCCCACCGTCAAAATATTCAATTAACTCTTATGGAGTAGGCATTGGTAACCTAGAATTTCCATTTCCTAATTTGGTTAGAGTTTATAAAATTTCTTCATTTGAGAATTCTTCTTTTAATCAAAAAATTAATCCAAGGTGTGAAGAGATAACTCTTCAGGAAGCATGGATTGATGATCAAACACCCGAAGATATATCTAATTTTGTAGAGAAACTGAGAATTGAGGGAGCTTACGATGTTTCTTACCAAGCTATCAACATGAAAAAAAATAGAATTGGATTTTCTATTCAAGCAATCTTGCCAATAGAGAAAAAAGAATATTTTAGGCGATTATGGTTTGATTATTCTAATACTATTGGAGTTCGTGAAAGGAACCAATCTAGGTGGATACTACTTAGAAGGAGAGGAGAATGTTCAACTACTTTTGGAAATATAAAAGTCAAAGAGACTTTAAAACCAGATGGATCAAAAACTATGAAACCAGAAAATGACGAGGTTTTGAGATTAAAACTAGAGCATAAAATATCAACTGACGAAATAAGAAAAATAATAAAAGAAACAAGTAAAAATTTTAAACCATTTGAAAATTGGAAATAAGATTTATTAAAATTTGCCAATCTTATTGGAAATTATTTAAAAAAATTAAATTTGGTCGTTTGAAGAGTATTTTCTTTGTTTTAAGCTTGTTATATTTTTGCATCTATTTTTTTTATAATATTGATCAAATTTCTTTTGATATAAATTTAGAAAAAAATGGAATTAATCTATCTTTATCATTTTTATTTTGTGTTTTAGGTGTTTACCTAAACGCTTTTGCGTGGAAATATATAGTTAAATGGTTCGGAGAAGAATCTAAAAGTAATAATCTAGTCTCTTTTTATGTTCTAACTAATATTCTTAAATACGTTCCAGGAGGTATTTGGCATTTCGTTGAAAGATATAATTTTATAAAAAAAATAAGTAATTCTCAGATCGCTTTATATTCGAATCTCATAGAACCGTACTTTATGTTGTGTGGATCTTTTCTGTTAGCATCGCTTGGAGTAATTTTTTCACCACTTTACTTTTTTTTTATTTTTCCTTTAGTATTTTTAAACAGGCGATTAATTTATCTTGTATTAAAAAAATTAGGGTCTCTCAAGGGAAAATTATTAGAGGTTTTGAGACTTCCAAACTCAAAAGGCCAATTTGAAGGGAGAATAAATATAATTTCTTTTTTCCCTAATAAAGCTTTAATTCTTGAAATTGGTTTTGTTCTATCTAAATTTATAGGGTTTTATATTTGCTTAAATACTTTTTATGAAAGTAATACTCTGAACATAATTTTTTTATTAGTAATCTTTTCTTTGTCATGGTCTTTAGGCTTGGTAGTCCCAGCAGCTCCAGGAGGAGTTGGGGTTTTTGAGGCTTGCTTCCTTTTATTAGTTGGCAAAAGTATTCCTCAAAATATAATTCTTATTTGCCTGTTTTATTTTAGGGTTATATCTACTTCGGCAGATTTTTTGTTAGGCCTACCTTTCTTAATAAGAAAACTGTCTAAAAGAATTTAGTTTTTTTTCTCTAAACTTGGTACCAATGTAATTGATGCAATAAGGCCTAAAGTCATAATAATAATGGCCGGTAATATTGCCTCTACCATTCTTTCGTCTCCAGCATATTGATAAATCCTCACAGATAATGTATCGAAATCAAAGGGTCTCAAAATAAATGTTATGGGTAATTCTTTTATCGTATCTACAAAAACTAGAAGTGACCCAACAAATATTGGTCCTTTGAGAAGAGGAAGATGAATTCTTTTGATGATTCCCAGCCAATTCTCTCCAAGTCCAAGTGCAGCTTCATCAAGACTTGGAGAAATTCTCTCAAGACTTGAATCAATAGAACCTTTAGAAATAGTTAGAAATCTGACAAGATAACCCCAGATTAGAAAGCAAATAGCAATGAAATTGAATTTTGAAGAAGAAATGCTTATTAGAGATAAAGCTAAAACCGTGCCTGGGATTGCGTAACCTATTCCCGCAAGGTTTGTAATTATTGCTAGTAATAAGCTTTTATTTGGGCGTCTAGCTAGGGAAATTATTAAGGAGAATAGCATTGTTATTAATGCAGTGAAAATTCCTAGACTAATAGTTCTCAATGAAAGAGTAAGTAATTCAATTGATAACCCTTTTTGTATTTGATCGATATTGAGCAGAACCCAAAAACATGGTATTCCAAAAGAGAAAATTGGTGGAAATAAAGATATTGTTATTGCTAAAAGAGATCTAGTTTTTTTTAATTTCCATCCTTGAGAATCTTTTGATGCAGGATTTTCACTCCACCTCTTTGATTTTCTTCTCGAGAATTTTTCAAAAATAATTAAAGTGAAAATTATTACCAAGGCTACCAAAGATAATCCAATAGCACTTTTTGGATTACCCTCAATAATCCAATTTTCTGCTATACCTGTAGAAATACTTGGAATATTTAATAATGCAAATGTACCTAACTCATTCATTACTTCCATACACATTAAACTTATTCCTGTTATTACTGCTGGCAATGCCATTGGAAAAGCTATTTTAAAGAAGCTCCTCCATGGTCCAACTCCTAATCCTCTACTAGCATTGATTTGATTAACTCCAAATTTATTAAAACTTTCGTTAGCAAGAATAAATACATATGGATAAGTAGAAATTGATAGTATTAATACGCCCCACCATAAACCGGTTACTTGATACCCTAAAATACTCCCTAAATCCTGCAAAACAGCTGTTATTAGGTATGCTGGGGCTGCTAGTGGAATTAACTGACAAATACGGAGAACTTTTCTGAACTTAAAATCACAATTTGAAAGTAACCATCCATTCAAAGTGCCTAATCCTCCTCCAAAAAAACTTGTCAGTACTAAAACTTTTAAAGTTTCTAATACCTCTTCTCCTCCTGCTATACCTAATGAAAAATTCCCACTTACAACATATTGCACTCCTTCAAGAATAAAATTGAAAATTGGAATGATTACTAAGAGTGCAACAATAAAAGAAATAAAATAAAAAAGTTTTAATTCGGTTACTGCTTTTTTAAATCCTTTAATAAGTATTTTCAAAAATTAATTAAATCCTAATATGAACTCTAATCTGAATTAAATCTACATGATGAAAGTTGATTTTTAATAGTTTGGTGATCTAAGTTTTTCCCAATTAATACTATTTTGTTAGATTTTTCTTTTGTCCATTCCTCATCATCTAGAGAAAACCGCTTTCCAGATAGGTGAAAAATGTGTTTTCTTTCACTTTCCATAAACCATAATATTCCTTTTGCTCTAAATACATTTTCTGAGATTTGATTATCTAAGAAATATTGAAACTTCCTTAAAGAAAATGGTTCAAATGTCTCATATGAAACTGAGGTGAACCCCTCGATATTATTGATCAAATCGTGGGAATGAGAAGAGTGATCGTGGGAATGAGAAGAGTGATCGTGGGAATGAGAAGAGTGATCGTGGGAATTTTGTTCTATATTTTTTTTATTTTTCTCGAATTCAAAAGTATCCGTCTCAAATAGACCCACGCTCATTATTGTATGTAATGCAACTTCACTATTAGTTGATCTCAAAATCCTTGGTTCTTTTTTTATTTTATTTATAAACTCCTCTATTTTCTTTAATTGTTTTTCATTTACTAAATCAGATTTATTAAGAAGAAGGATATCTCCGTATAAAATTTGAGAATAGGCGACACTTGTATTATTAATTTCAAAATCAAAATTTTCTCCATCAATGACAGTGATTATCGAATCTAATCTTACTTTTTCTCTAAGATCACCAGCCGCAAAAGTCATGGCTACTGGTAATGGATCTGCTAATCCAGTTGTTTCAACAATCAAATAGTCTAATTTTTCAGCTCTTTCTAAAACTTTGTATACGGTATTTAATAATTCGCCATTGATAGAGCAACATATACATCCATTATTTAATTCGATCATATCTTCTGAGCCTTCTATTATTAAGTCATTATCTATTCCGATTTCTCCAAATTCGTTGACTAAAACAGCTGTTTTAATACCAACTTGATTTTTTAAAATATGATTAAGAAGTGTAGTTTTGCCAGAACCTAAAAATCCACTAATAATAGTAACTGGCAATAAATTTTTAGACATTTTGAATAGTTGAAAACAAGTTTATATTTTTATTGATCGAAAATTTTGTTGATTTCCGAAGCTAATGTTTGATCCAGATTCGTAATACCTCCTAGATCATGTGTATTTAATTTAATTATTACTTTTGCATAAACATTCTCCCAGTTAGGATGATGATTATATTTTTCACAGATTAAAGCAACCTTAGTCATAAAAGCAAAGGCTTCAATAAAATTAGCGAAGTTAAATTCTCTTTGGATTTGTTTAGATTTAATTTCCCAGCCAGGTATTTTGACAACTAATTCATTCAATTCTTCATCTTGCAAAATGTAGGGTTCCATTAAATAAGAGATCTGACTTATTACATTATAAATATCTTACTTCTTCTCACCAATTATATGTACATTAATGATCCTTTCCTTTTGATCAAATCGATGTTCCCATAAATAAACTGCTTGCCATGTGCCAAGCATAATTTTCCCGTCTTGAAAACTCAAAGATAAACAAGTGTTTGTTAGGGATGTTTTAATATGTGCTGGCATATCGTCAGCCCCTTCTTGATAATGTTTATAGGATATTTCTTCTCTATTTTTTGATAAGGTTAAGTAGGAATCATAGGGAACTATCGATTGCATATACTTTTTTAGGTCCCTCAGTACATTTGGATCTGCGTTCTCATTAATAGTTAAACTGCAACTTGTATGAAGTGAAGTTAAATTTAAAATTCCGGAATGAAAATTATTTTTTTCAACACATAAATTTAAGTCATATGTGATATCAATAAAACCCTCGCCATGGGTTATGAATTTTAATTCTGAAAATATTTGTTCCATATAAGTTAAAACTTAATTAATCAATATCCTATTATGGATAAAAATGTATGTTTTACTGCAGACATTAAAATTTTTATCTTAAGATAAATTTAATTTCCATTTAAATCTTTGGCTGAAACTCATTGGAATAAACTGGGTGCTTACCTTAAAGAAACACAAATATTAGGTT
>QCLX01000009.1 GCA_003214215.1 Prochlorococcus sp. AG-418-G18
TGTAATTTTTCGTAGGCCATGCTTTCATCCTCCTCTGAAAAAGTGGATTCATGTACGAGTAAATCAGCATTTTTTGATAGTGAAACAGCTGATTCACTAAAGACTGTATCTGTGCAATAAACAAAACTTTCACCCTTTCTAGGAGGTCCACAGAATTCTTTCCCATCAAACTTCCTACCATCCGCTAATACTACTTTTTTACCTTGTTGCAGTTCTGAATAAATTGGACCAGGAGCTATTTTTAGAGACTCTGCTTTTTTGATATCAAATATACCTGGTTTGTCTTTTTCACTAACGCGATAACCATAAGCAGGTATTTTATGTTTAAGACAAGCGCAGTTTACTTTTATTTTGTTGTTTTCAAATAGGATTTGATTTTCTGATGCAAAATTTTCAACTTCCACAAAATGTAATGGGAACGATAATTTGCAAAAACTACTTTTAAGTGCAGAATTTATAAAACTTCTCAACTCTGAAGGACCGTAAATTTCAATACCCTTACTATTTCCTGATAAACCTAAGGTAGCCAAAAGTCCAGGTAAACCATAAATATGATCTCCATGCATATGTGTAATAAATATTTTCTTGATTTGTGAAGATTTAATATTGCTTTTCATTATTTGATGTTGCGTTCCTTCTCCACAATCAAAAAGCCAAACTTCTGATGATTGTGATAATTTAAGTGCTAGGGAAGAAACATTTCTCGTTAAGGATGGGACTCCTGAGCTTGTTCCTAAGAAGGTGATATTCACTTATTTATGATATTTTTATTTTTATATCTGGATTAAATTTAAACTTTTAGTCAAACTAAGGCAAATTAAGCATTTGTTTTTAAACAAAGTGATACTTAAATTTAAAAATAATCATAGTAAATGTTGCCTGATTACTATTTTATTTATTTGTGTTTTTCAGAGTCAAAGTGTTTTTGCATCTAGAGAGCCAAGAATTAGAGTTTTGATATCAAAAAATAACAATCTAAGGATTAGATCAGATAGATCAATTCCTTTAATCATAGAGGGGGAACTGTTTTCAAGTAAAAAAATAAAAGGCTTAACTTTGAAAAATGAGAAAAATAGAAAAATTTTATATTTTGATAAAAATAAACAAAAAAAATATGACTTAAAAAGTAATCAAAAATTTCAAATTAGATCTTTTGATGGAAGAGGTATATGGGTAGGTCAGAAAAGATTTTCTGGTAAGCTTAATCTCTTCGTACTTGATTCTGAAATATTGGTAGTGAATGTTTTAGGAATAGAAAAATACTTAAGTAGTGTAGTGGGCTCAGAGATGCCAGCAAAATGGCCAATTGAAGCATTAAAAGCACAAGCAATTGCCTCAAGAACTTATGCTTTAAAGCAAAAGGGAAATAATTTATTTGATATAGATTCAACCCAGAAAAATCAAGTCTATAATGGTATGGAATCAAGAACTTATAAAACTATTAGGGCCGTCAAAAGTACAAGATCTTTAGTTTTGACGTATAAAAATAAACTTATTAATGCTTTGTTTCATAGTAGCTCAGGTGGAATGACGGAAAATAGCCAAGATGTATGGAAGAATAAATATACATATTTATCAAGTGTGAAAGATTTTGATAAAAATAATCCAAAATTTAGATGGCAAGAAAAATTTTCGAGTAATGAATTAATAAATTTATTCCCCAAGATTGGAGGTTTAAAAAATATAGAAATTCTAGATATAACTAGTACAGGGAGAGTAAAAAATGTAAAAGTTATTGGAGCCCATGGTTTTGATCAAATGTCTGGGGTAGTTTTAAGAAAAAGATTAGGTCTCAAAAGTACTTTTGTAAGATTTAAATTTTTTGAGGAAAAATTAAATAATAAATTGCCTATAAAAAAAGGTTTGATAGTTTTTGGACAGGGATCAGGTCATGGAGTAGGCATGAGTCAATGGGGTGCTAAATTTCTTGCGTCTAGAGGCCAAAAAGCTGAAAGAATATTAAAGTATTTTTATAGGGGTGTACAGATTAAACCTTTTAGAAAAGATTATCTATAGCAGTTATTTAGCATTAAGGACTAATTTTGGATTTATATTAGATTGATCTTTATTTAAGAAGCCTATCCCTAGTAGTGTTTGTTTTTTATCTATTACTTTTATAGGTTTTTTATAATCAAAAGATTTAATTTCCTTGAAATAATTTAAATCAACTTTAATTGCTCTTCCAGTTTGCCAAAAATTGATTTGTTCTTCATTATCCAAGATAATTGTTGAAATGTGGTTAAGAGCAGAAATTGTTGGAATAATAAAATTTTTCGAGTTTTCTTTGCCTTTTTCTTTTTCGATATCAGATATTTTTATGGAGTTTTGTTCATCAAAACCACAAGCTGAAATTCTTTTAAGTTGTAGAAGGCACCCCTCCGAATTAAGAATTTCCCCAATATCTCTCGCAATTGCTCTTATGTATGTTCCAGCTGAACATTTTATTTTTATTTCTATGATTCCGTTTATTTGGTCCCATTTTATTAAAGTAAGTTCGTCAATTTTTACTTCTCTTGGTGTTAATTCAAAAATCTCATTCCTGAAAGATTTTTTATAAGCTCTCTCACCATTGACGTGCACACTAGATACTTTCGGCGGAATTTGTTTAATAATTCCTCTAAATCTATTTAAGTACTGATCTAATTTTTCATCACTGATTTTAGGCCAACTTTTTTGATTAATTATTTCCCCATGAATATCATCTGTGTTAGTTCTTATCCCTAATTTAATTTGACCTATATAAGTTTTTCCCTGAGGAAGATATTGTATAAATCTTGTTGCACTGCCTATCGCAATTGGTAATGTTCCTATAACCTCTGGGTCAAGAGTTCCTGTGTGCCCTACTTTTTTTGTATTTAATAACTTCCTTACTTGTTTAACACAATCATGAGAGGTACAGCCTTTGTCTTTATTGATTACTAAGAATCCATCTTTAGTTTCCATTTTTAATATTAAGAATACTTTGAGAAAGATTTCTAACCATTCTATGATTTTTGTATTGGAAATTTAAAGTAAGAAATTGAAAAACAATAGTTTTATATTAAAAGAGTTTTTAGATAATGCTTTTGATTTGAAATCTCATTTAATGGAATACTTATCTATTAAAGAATGTGATTTAGATGGATTCCTTGCAAATGCAAAGATGGATTTGGCCAAATCACATCCTGGGGATGCTCTAAATGATGTTTCAGATTTCTACACTGAAATAGTTGGAGATCGGCATGTAGCTGATTTAGCTGCTTGGCATATCACAAGCAAGGACTACATCGCTGATACTTTAAAACTTCAGGAGAGATTTTCTAGAGATTTAGTTTTAGATTTTGGAGGAGGTATTGGTACGCATGCCTTAGCTAACGCTATGTCATCAAAAGTTGAGCATGTTTTTTTTGTAGATATTAATGAGACAAATAGAAACTTTGTTGAATACAGGGCTAAGAAATTGGGCGTCGAAAAAAAACTTACTTTTTGCAAGACAATTAAAGATACACAAATATTGAAATTTGATACGATAGTTTGTCTTGATGTTTTGGAACATCTTGCCGATCCATCTTCTCAAATTGAGATTTTCAATGAGTTTATGGATACTAATTCTATTGCTTTATTTAATTGGTATTTTTTCAAAGGAGAAAAAAATGAATATCCTTTCCATATAGACGATGTTCGAGTAGTAGAAAAGTTTTTTGAGACACTTCAATCTATGTTTTTAGAAGTTTTTCATCCTATTCTTATAACTACAAGAGCTTATAAGAAAATTAGATAACTACGTTAACTCTTTTTCTATTTCTTAAATTTCTTTTAATGCTCTCGAAACTTACTGTTCCTTCTTTTAGTGCAAATAGAGTGTCATCTTTGCCTTTGCCAACATTTATTCCAGGCAAAAAGGAAGTACCTCTTTGGCGAATTAGAATAGATCCAGCGGTTACTTTTTCTCCACCATAAGCTTTAACTCCCAATCTTTTGGAATTTGAATCTCTTCCGTTTCTTGTAGAACCTGTTCCTTTTTTATGTGCCATTAGAAATTTTTAACTTGTAGATTTTTAAGATTTTGGTTTAGTTTCCTTCTTAACAGTTTCTTTGTTTGAAGAAGATTCTGAGCCACTCTTACCAATTGTAATAGATTTTACCATAACTCTCGTCAGTTCTTGTCTATGACCCATTTTTCTTCGTGTCTTTTTTTTGGGACGCATTTTGTAAACAAGAATTTTTTTATCTCTTTTGTGGGATACAACCTCTAATTCAATTTTTGCATCTTTAACATAAGGTTTACCAATAGTGATCGAGTTTTTATCCTTTAAAAGTAAAACATTTTCTAGTGTTATTTTATCTTTTTCTTGTGCATTTAACCTGTCTATATCGTAGTACCGATTAACTTCGAACCAAAATTGTTGGCCTGAAGTTTCTGCTATTGCGTACAATTCATTACTCTTAGAAGAATTGCTTGAAGAGTTTTTAGAGTTTGTCATATCTTAAAGACACTATTAGGCTCAAATTTACAATTTGATTAAGCCCAATAAGCGATCATAATAGTTTGTTTATTTTCTTATTTTGTAGTGTAATAAGTCAAGGGTTGTTTTAAATCTTTTTATATCAATTTGAGGGACTTTAATAATGGCAGCAAGAAAAACATATATTTTAAAACTCTATGTTGCTGGGAATACTCCTAATTCTATGAGAGCTTTAAATACTTTAAGAGAAATTTTAGAAAATGAATTTAAAGGGGTTTATGCTTTGAAGGTTATTGATGTACTTAAGCAGCCACAACTTGCAGAGGAAGATAAGATTCTAGCTACCCCAACCTTATCTAAAATTTTACCTCCACCAGTTAGGCGAATTATTGGTGATCTTTCTGATAGAGAAAAAGTTTTAATTGGTTTAGATCTGCTTTTTGATGAATTAACTGAAACTGAATATAGTGGAGATAGATAACATATAGAAAACTTATTTAATTAAAGATAAATTTAGTATTTATTTTTTATTTAATTTTTTTTTGAATAAAACTATGAAAGATAAGAAAATTGGCAAATCAAATAAAATGCAAGTACAAAAATTACCTACTGGTATAGATGGATTTGATGATGTTTGTAGAGGTGGATTACCTGTATCTAGAAGTACTCTAATTAGTGGGACATCCGGGACTGGTAAAACTGTCTTTTCTCTCCAATACCTACACCATGGAATTTGTAATTTTGATGAGCCTGGGATTTTCGTTACATTTGAAGAGTCACCTTTAGACATAATAAGAAACGCTGCTAGTTTCGGATGGGATTTACAAGAATTAATTGATCAAAATAAGTTGTTTATATTGGATGCCTCTCCGGATCCTGATGGTCAAGATGTAGCTGGTAACTTTGACTTGTCTGGTCTTATTGAGAGAATTAGCTATGCAATAAGAAAATACAAAGCTAAAAGAGTTGCAATAGATTCAATAACTGCTGTTTTTCAACAATATGACGCTATTTATGTTGTAAGAAGAGAAATCTTCAGATTGATAGCCAGATTGAAGGAAATAGGAGTAACAACAGTTATGACTACTGAAAGGGTAGATGATTATGGACCTATTGCTAGATATGGAGTAGAAGAATTTGTTTCTGATAATGTTGTCTTATTAAGAAATGTTTTAGAGTCAGAGAAGAGAAGAAGAACATTAGAAGTTTTGAAGTTAAGAGGTACCGTACATATGAAAGGTGAGTTCCCTTTCACTATGGGTATGGATGGTATAAGTGTGTTTGCCCTTGGAGCAATGAGACTTACCCAGAGATCCTCAAATATTAGGATTAGTTCAGGCGTTAAAGATCTTGACGATATGTGTGGAGGAGGTTATTTTCAGGATTCCATTATTCTCGCTACAGGAGCTACTGGTACAGGTAAGACAATGCTTGTATCAAAATTTGTAGAAGATGCTTATAACAATAATGAAAGAGCAATATTATTCGCATATGAAGAATCTAGGGCTCAATTGCTTAGGAATGCTACTAGTTGGGGAATAGACTTTGAGAAGATGGAAAGTGATGGGCTACTGAAAATTATTTGTGCATACCCTGAATCAACTGGCTTAGAAGATCACTTGCAAATTATAAAAATGCAAATTAATCAATTCAAACCAAAGAGAATGGCAATAGATTCTCTCTCAGCATTGGCTAGAGGTGTAAGTTTGAACGCATTTAGACAGTTTGTAATTGCAGTCACTGGTTATACAAAACAAGAAGAAATAGCTGGTTTTTTTACTAACACGGCAGAAGAATTTATGGGCAGTCATTCTATTACTGATTCTCATATCTCAACTATTACTGATACTATATTGTTACTTCAATATGTAGAAATAAAGGGGGAAATGGCCCGAGCTTTAAATGTTTTTAAAATGCGGGGCTCATGGCATGATAAACGAATAAGAGAATTTATTATTACTAATCGAGGTCCTGAAATAAAAGATTCTTTTTCTAACTTCGAACAGATATTCAGTGGTGCTCCTCACAGAGTAGTTCCAGATCAAAATATTCAAAATGTTTTTAAAGGATTGGATAATAATTAGATAATTTCGCTGATTTCAGAGCTTGAAAAAGTATCTGTTTTATTTATAGATTGAGTTAATAATTCATCTTTATCAGATTGTGCTAATGGCAAATCAAACCAAAAGGTTGTTCCAATTCCTAATTCACTAGCCATACGAATCTCCCCGCCATGTTTTTCGATGATCCCCCGCACGATAGATAAACCTAAACCCGTTCCTTGCTCGGTATGCACGGAATTCTCTACTCTATAAAAACGGTCAAATATTTTTTCTTGATCTGTTTGTGAAATTCCAGAGCCTGTATCTGCGATCTCAATTCTTACTTTTGGTAATGGTGACACTAATTCGCATTGTGGAGCTCCATTTTCTGAATTGGCAGGGGGGAAGGCAGGACAAGAATCTGGCCATGTGTAAGCTCTTATCATTAGATTGCTATTTTTTGGACTAAATTTCAATCCATTACCAACCAAATTATCGAAGACTTGTAAAAGTAAATCAAAATTCCCGAGAATCGAAGGAATAGTTTCTTCAATATCATGTGCTAATGAAACATTTTTTTCTGTAGCGTTGAGTCTGTAATTCCTTAGAGTTTGTTCTATTGCAGGTTTTATATCCATTTCCTCTAGTTGAATTATTTTTCCTGACTCTAATCTTGATAAATCTAATACATCATTAACAAGTCTGGTTAGCCTATCAGTCTCAGAATTTGCTATACCCAAAAATTCTAGTTGTTCTTCATTTGAGAGCTGATCTTTTAAATCATGTAAGGTCTCTACGTAACTTTTAATGTTAAAAAGGGGTGTTCTTAATTCATGTGAAACATTACTAATGAATCTGTTTTGTGCTGCATTTAATTCTACTTCTCTTGTTAGATCTTGAATTGTGACAGCAATTCCTTTTAATTCAACTTTATTAGTATCTAATACTGATTGTAGGACAATTCTTAAAGTTCTAGATGGCTCACCTAAACTAAACCTTAAATCATCTTTCTCCTTTTCTCTATTTAAGATAGATTCTATATTTGTATGTAAATCATTAGATAAAATTTCAGGTATCTCATTTAAGAGATATTTCCCTTCTAAGAATCTTCCCTCCCAACGAAATAATCTTTTTGCTGTTGGATTAGTAAGTACAATTTTACCTTGGGAATCCAACAATATTGCGCCATCAGCCATTGTGGCTATGAGTGATTGCTGCTTTATTTGAGCTGCTTTAAGTTCTTCAATGTTCGCCTCGTCATAATTTTCTAACTGAGTAGCCATTCGGTTAAATCCATTTAAAAGTTCTCCCAGATCTCCAGTCATGGGTAAAGAAATTCTGGATTTAAAATTTCCTTTTGAAATTTCTCTAACACCTCTTACTAATTCCCTTACAGGTCTTGTAATTGTTAGAGCATTGAATACAGCTCCAAGAATTACTAAAACCCAAATAGAGATAAAAACTGCTATGGTAACCTCCCTAGTAAGTGCTGCACTTGCTAGGGCTTTTTTATTAGGTGTGACTCCTAAAGCCAAAGTTCCTAAATATTTTCCTTTCCACAGCATTGGGACGAACACATCAGTTACTTGACCTTGAGGTGTAATATGCTGCCTAACTAATGGAAATTGTGGTCTTTTCTTTAATTCTGATGGTAGTTTTAATCTCCTAGTCAGCTGAAACTGACTATCTGAACTTGTTGGAGTGGCACTTATAGGTATTCCCAGCTGAACTATGTCATCAGCATCTGTAAAGAATATGTAACGTAGATTTCGACTTGATCTCCAAAACTTTTCAGCTACATTTGAAATTTCTTTTTTTTGGTTGTTAGCAACTAATTCTGTAACATTCCCAGACAACAATAATCCTAGATCTCGAGCATATCTAGTATCATTCATCCCTGCATCTCTTTGAATACTATTTAATGCAAAAAAGGTTATTCCTGTCATTAATAGACTTACAACTAAAGTTGCTATTGCTAACAATTTTGTTCTTAAACTGAAACCACCCCACCAAGCAAAAGCTCTATTGACCCAATAGTTATTATCTTCATAATCAGCAATATTATTTTTTCTACTATCTCGATTATTGGTATCTATCATAAGCTTAATTTTTTTTATAAAAGTTTTTCCTTACTTGATGACCTATATCATTTCTAAAGTAAATGCCATCAAAGGTTATTTCTTTTAAATTTTTATATGCTTTTTCAAAAACCATATCGAAATCTTTATCTTGACAAACAATACTTAAGACTCTTCCTCCGTTAGTTACCAATTCCCCATTTCTACTTATAGAAGTACCGGAGTCAAAAATTTGACAATCAATTGAGTCGATTTTTCCTATTTTTATTGGGAAGCCTATTTGATATTCCTGAGGGTACCCTTTTGAAGTAGCTATTACACAACCACTAACTTTATCAAAAGTATTAATTTTTTCACCACCAGTTAAATTTCCCATTGAGCATTTTTCTAAAAGAAATACAAAATTTTGATCCATCAAAGGCATTATAGTTTGGCATTCTGGATCTCCAAATCTGCAATTGTATTCTATAACTTTGGGCCCAGATTTTGTGATCATTAATCCAAAATAAATTACGCCTCTATAGTCAATATTTTTTTTATTTAATTGATCTATTGTTGGTTGAATTATCTCTTTGATAATTCTACTAAGGTCATCTTCTCCTAATAATGGTGCAGGTGAATACGCCCCCATCCCTCCTGTATTTGGCCCTTGATCTTTCTCATTGAGACGTTTGTGATCTTGTGCTGTAGGAAGTAATACGTATCTCTCGCCATCACAAAGAGCAAAAACTGAAACTTCTGGACCCTGAATTTTTTCTTCCAAAACTATAACATTCCCAGAATCTCCAAACTTACCATTAAAGATTGATTCTGCTGCTCTAATACATTCATCTTTTGAATCGGGAATAAAGACACCTTTACCTGAAGCTAGACCATCCGCTTTCACGACGAGTGGAATCGATAATGAATTGATAATATTTTTGGCTTCCTCTAAAGAATTAACTTTCCAAAAGTTTGCGGTTGGAATATTGGCTTCTTGCATAAATTGCTTTGCCCAAGATTTGCTATATTCTATTTTTGCTCCATCTTTACCGGGGCCAAATACTTTAAAGTCTTTTTTGCGTAAAAAATCGGCTAATCCATTTGCTAAAGGGATTTCTGGTCCAATTACAATTAGATCTATTTTTAAAAAATTAAGCTTTTCGACTAATTCATTTCTATTATTAATATCAATTTTAATTCTTTCACATTTATTTATTCTTTTTGATCCAGCGTTTCCGGGAATTAAAAAAACCTTTTTGACTAATTCATTTTTTTGAATAGCCCAAGCTAGAGAGTTTTCTCTGCCTCCATTTCCAATTATTAAAATATTTTCTAATCTATTGAAGCTTTTAGGACTTGTTGAATTAATACTCATAAATTTGTTTTTTGAAGGTTATGAGGTTTGGATGAATAATCAGTTAAAATGAAATAATATATTCAGATTAGTTGATCTCTATTAAATATGTTAATTACAAGTAGTACTTTTAGTAATCAAATGAGGTCTTAAGTTAATGAATAATCGATATGGATTGATTTATGAAGGCAAGGCAAAAAAAGTATTCTCTCATAATGATGTAGATAAGGTAATAATTGAATTTAAAGATGATGCTACAGCTTTTAATGCATTGAAAAAAGCTAAATTTGAAGGGAAGGGTAAACTGAATTGCCTAATAAGTGCAAGAATTTTTGAACATCTTGTAAAGAATAATATTCCAAATCATTTTATTGAACTTAAAAATGAAAATACAATGATTGCAAAGAAAATAAAAGTAATTCCCCTAGAAATTGTTCTTAGAAACACTGCTTATGGTTCTTTGTGTAAACAAACAACAATTAAACCTGGGACTACACTTTCAAAACCATTAATTGATTTTTACCTCAAAAATGATTCACTTAATGATCCGCTTATTACAAAAGATAGAATTGAATTAATGAACATAATAAGCTCTAAAGATTTAGAAATAATAGTAGATTTAACTTTAAAAATTAATGGAATCCTTAAAAGTTTTTTTAGAAATATTCAGCTTCAACTTGTAGATTTTAAGTTGGAGTTTGGCTATGATCTTAAAAATAGTATTCTTCTTGGCGATGAGATAAGTCCTGATAATTGTAGATTATGGGATCTCAATCAGAAAGATGATACAATTGTAAGTCTAGACAAAGATAGATTTAGAAATGATTTAGGTGGTTTAATTGATGCTTATAGTGAGATTAATCAAAGAATAAATGATTTCATTTAACTTAATTCAATAAATATGCTTTATTTGCCTTAATCAAAGATCCTATGCAAAAACATTTTTTAAAATTTAAAAAGGTTTTAACAAATATTGTTTGTTCCCCCTTGATTTTAGTATCAAATAATTCAGAACTAGCTGCAAAGTATTTGCCAAAAGACGTTGAAAAATTGAACTCCAACTTTGAAATAAATACTTTTAGCAATACTTTATTTCAAGGATTTGATAATAGACAAAAGAAAAATTTCTTTATTGCAGAGAATGGAGCAAATATTGATCAAGAAAAAGTTCTTATCTCAGAAATAATTATTGAAGGTTGGGAAAATCATCCTGAAGGCAGAAAACTTGAATTGGCTGCATATGATTCTATGAGTATCAAGCCAGGAAGTATTGTTGATAATAAAATTCTAAATAAAGACTTAAATGCAATATATGCTAGCGGTTGGTTTTCAGGAGTTAAAATAAAGTCTCAAGATGGTCCATTAGGAGTGAGGCTAATTGTAAATGTAGTACCTAATCCAATTTTGAAGAGAGTTAAATTTAAACCATCAAGTACTGTAATTTCTGATTCATACTTAAATAATATTTTTAATAATTTTTATGGAACAACTCTCAACCTTAATGAGTTACAAAATAAAATAGCAATAATAAAAAAACGTTATCAAAGTGAAGGTTATTCTTTAGCTAGAATTAATGGCCCAGATAGAATCCCTGAAAATGGTGTAATAACATTAAATGTTTCTGAAGGCATAATATCTGATTTAAAGTTTAGATTCCCAGGATCAGATGGTGAATCAATCATCGATGGGGAACCTAGAAAAGGAAAAACAAAAGACTGGGTCATAAAAAGAGAGCTAAAAACACAACCAGGCACTATATTTAATAGAAAAATTTTAGAAGAGGATATCAAAAGACTATATGCAACATCCCTTTTTGATGATGTTAAGGTATCTCTAGGTCCTGATAATTTAAATCCTGGCCAAGTCATAATTTTCTTAGATTTAAGCGAGCAAAGAACAGGATCATTAACAGGTGGTCTCGGTTATAGTACTAGCTCAGGAATTTTTGCCACAATTGGTTTGCAGGAAACAAACGCATTAGGTAGAGCATGGTCTACAAATATTAATCTTAATTTCGGAGAGTATTCAACAACTTATAATTTTTCTTTAACTGATCCATGGATTAAAGGCGATAAACATAGAACTTCTTTTAGAACAAATGTTTTTCTAAGCAGAGATTATCCTCAAGAATTCAGAAGTGAAGAAAATGGAAAAATATATTCTGTAGATGATACAAATACTTCAACTGCTGATAATTTTTCATCAATAGTTTTAGAAAAAACTGGAGGGGGATTTTCTTTCTCAAGGCCTCTCAATGGTGGAGATCCATTTAAGGCTTCTAAATGGAGAGTTCTAGCAGGAATGAATTTTAAGAAGGTAAAGATGATTGATAGTAGTGGGAACAAAAAACCTTATGGTGATTTGACTCCAAATACAGGCAACATAAGCGATATTATCTGCATCGGATATACCCCAAATGATGGTTCATGCCCTGCGGAAAACACATTAGTAAGTTTTATCGCAAGTACATCCAGAAACAATTTGAATAATTCTGTGAACCCATTTTCAGGCGATAAATTAGTCTTAGGTACTGAACAGTTTGTTTCAATGGGCCAAAACTCTCCAACTTTCAACAGAATGAGAGCTTCATATGCATACTTCATACCAACAAAATTCATAAATTTAACTAAAGCATGCAGGTCTAGTAATAATGCTAGTCAAGATTGTCCACAAACTATAGGTTTCTTTTTTAAGGCTGGAACCATAATTGGGGAATTGCCTCCTTATGAAGCATTTTGTATGGGTGGTACATCTTCTGTAAGAGGTTGGGGATCTTGTGATTTGGCAGTAAGTAAAAGTTTTATTGAGGGCACAGCGGAATATAGAGTTCCTATTTGGAGAATGATTTCAGGAGCTTTATTTGTTGATGCAGGAAGTGATTTGGGTTCTCAAAAGGACGTCCCAGGAAAACCAGGAAAATTATTGAGGAAAGCAGGTTCAGGTTATTCACTAGGTGGGGGAGTTGGAGTGAAAACGCCAATAGGTCCATTAAGATTAGATGTTGCTAGTAAGGATCTAAGTGGAGATTGGAGATATACACTTGGCGTCGGATGGAAGTTTTAAGTGTTTTCTTGGCCTGCTAATTATGATTCTTGCTATACCTTAGCTGGTGTTATATCTAGAGAAGGTATAGGCCTTCATAGTGGAGAAAAAACAAAAATTACAATTTCTTCTTATGATAAAGAAGGATTTTTTGTTTCTTTTAAGGATAAACCCAAAGAAATTTTTAAGCTAACTCAAGATTTAATTGGGAGTACGATGCTTTGTACGGCAGTTAAGTTAGGACAGAGAAATTTATATACCATTGAACATTTATTATCTTCAATGGCTGGGTGCGGTTTAAGTTACATACATATTGAGGTTGATGGGAAAGAGATCCCGCTTTTAGATGGATCGGCAATTCAGTGGGTTAAAGCTTTTGAAGAAGTAGGAATAAAAAAGGCCCCCAAACCAGATAATTTTTCCCCAGAGATTAATAAACCAATTCTTTTAAATAAAGAAGGCTCAGTTATAGCTGCGACACCTTCTGAAAAAACTACAATCATATCCACTATCAATTTTTCATATAAAGCAATTGGAAATCAAACTTTTGTGATTGATTTGAGTCCAAAAAGTTTCGTTGAAATGATTGCTCCAGCAAGAACATTTGGTTTCAAGGATCAATTCCAAGAATTAAGTGAACTTGGTTTAATAAAAGGAGGAAGCTTGGAAAATGCTCTTGTTTG
Organism: Prochlorococcus sp. AG-418-G18; assembly: GCA_003214215.1. Classification (GTDB taxonomy): domain Bacteria; phylum Cyanobacteriota; class Cyanobacteriia; order PCC-6307; family Cyanobiaceae; genus Prochlorococcus_A. The sequence goes on from QCLX01000009.1 coordinate 13,627, forward strand.
CGATGGTGATGGGTGGGTTAATCCCCCATTAAGATTTGATAATGAACCAATAAGACATAAAATTTTAGACCTGATTGGGGACTTGGCTTTGGTAGGGTTACCTAAGGCACAAATATTAGTTTATAAGGGATCACATTCTTTAAACGCTTTATTGGCCTCACAGCTGAAAAATTAACTCTACCTTTAATTATTTTGGAAAAGAAATTATCTAATGAAAATAATCAACTCTCTTCTGAGAAAATACTGGGTCTATTGCCTCACAGATATCCTTTTGCTCTTGTGGATAAAGTCATAGAACATATTCCTGGGGAGCGGGCCGTTGCTGTAAAAAATGTGACTATAAACGAGCCTCAATTTCAAGGACATTTTCCTGAAAGACCACTAATGCCAGGAGTTCTTATTGTTGAATCAATGGCTCAAGTTGGGGGTATAATAGTAACTCAAATGCCTGATCTCCCTAAAGGACTTTTCGTTTTCGCTGGAATCAATAATGTTAAATTTAGAAAACCTGTTGTGCCTGGTGATCAATTGATAATTACTTGTGAATTACTCAGTATTAAAAGGCAAAGATTTGGGAAGGTTAAAGGTGAGGCACACGTTGATGGGAAGTTGGCATGTGCTGGTGAATTAATGTTCTCATTAGTTGATTAGATAAATGGATAATAAAAATACTGAATTAATATCAAGCTTTAGTGGTACAAAAGTGCATCCAAATTCTTTTGTTGATCCAAGTGCTGAATTACATGATGGGGTTATTATTTCTCAAGGAGCTATTGTGGGTCCTGATGTGACTATTGGGCAAGGAACGGAAATAGGACCAAATGCTGTTATTGAGGGAAGAACCCAAATTGGTAAAAATAATAAAATTTTCCCAAATGTTTTTATAGGGCTTGACCCCCAAGATCTTAAATATAAAGGAGCTTCCACTGAAGTAATAATTGGAGATAATAATACTTTTAGAGAATGTGTAACTATTAATAAGGCAACTGATGAAAGAGAAAAAACTATTATTGGTAATGATAATTTGTTAATGGCATACACTCATATAGGTCATAATTGTGAACTTGGAAATAAAATAGTTATATCAAATAGTGTTCAAATTGCAGGGCATGTAAAGGTCGAAGATAGGGCTATTATTGGAGGATGTCTAGGTATTCATCAATTTGTACATATTGGATACTTAGCAATGATTGGAGGAATGACTAGAGTAGATAGAGATGTACCACCTTTTTGTCTGGCCGAAGGACATCCTGGAAGATTGAGAGGTTTGAATAGGATTGGAATTAAAAGAAGTGGTTTGATGGAAAATAAAGATTTTGATTTAAAAGTTTTGCAAAGTACGTGGAATTTAATTTTTAAATCAAGCAATGTAATTTCTGTTGCATTGGAAATGGCAACAAAAGGCCAATTAGATCTTTCCTCAACCAAATTATGTGATTTTTTAAAAGAATCAATATCAAAAGAAAGACGTGGCCCAATGCCTTTAACAAATGAATAAAAAGATATTTATTAGTACCGGAGAAGTCTCTGGAGATTTGCACGGAAGTTTGTTGTCAAAAGCATTATTTGATGAAGCTAAAAAAAAATCTATAGATTTAGAAATTTGCGGATTAGGTGGGGAAAAGATGAAGAAAGAAGGCGTAAAAATTCTTCAAGATACTACATCCATTAGTGCAATAGGAATTTGGGAGGCTTTACCTCTTATTCTTCCAACCATAAGAATACAAAAAAGATTTTATAAATTATTAAAAAAATATCCCCCAGATTGCTTAATTTTGATTGATTATATGGGTCCCAATATAAAAATTGGAACTAAATTAAAAAAATCGAAAACTAAAATTCCAATTTTTTACTATATTGCCCCTCAAGAATGGGCCTGGAGGGTTGGAAATAATACTACGACAAATTTAATAAATTTTTCTGATAAAATTTTTGCGATTTTCAAGAAAGAAGCAGCATTTTATAAAAAGAGGGGTGGAAATGTTTTGTGGGTTGGACATCCAATGATTGATTTAACAAAAAAACTTCCTCTAAAGAAAGACGCCCGAGCTATTCTAAGTCTACGCCCAGATCAAGACATTCTACTTTTAATGCCCGCATCAAGGCCTCAAGAATTGAGATACATATTACCTACTTTTATGAGGACGGCTAAAAAATTACAACAAAAATATCCTAATTTAGTTGTCTTTATACCCTCTTGCAGGAAAGTTTTTGATGGAAAATTCGAAAAGGCTTTCAGGAAATATCAAGTTATAGGACAAGTGATTTCTCAAAAAGACAACGCAAGATTAAAGCCTTATATTTATTCGCTTACAAAAATTGCTCTTTGCAAATCTGGGACAGTTAATATGGAATTAGCTCTATATGGAATACCTCAGATTGTTGGTTACAGAGTAAGTAGGGTAACTGCTTTTATTGCTAAAAAAATTCTCAATTTCAGAGTAAGATTTATTTCTCCTGTGAATTTGTTAGTTAATAAGTTATTAATACCTGAATTTGTACAGCGAGATTTTGACGAAAAAAATATCTTCTATAAATCTTGTAGAATTCTTGAAGGGAAGGCAGAAAAAATAAAAATTAAAAAAGGTTATGCTTTTTTAAAAAAAGAATTAGGCGAAGAGGGGGTAGTGCAAAGAGCTGCAGAAGATATTATTAATTCTATTATTTGAACTTTATAATAAGAAAATGAATTATTTTTTTTCTCTAATAATTTTTCTTTTAATATTAATTAACCCTTTAAACACTCTTGCAGAGGATTTGATTCTTGCAGGAGGTTGTTTTTGGTGTTTAGAACATGATTTAGAGTACTTAGATGGGGTAAATTTTGTACAAAGTGGTTATTCAGGAGGAGATTTAGAAAGTCCTACCTACGAAAATCATGAAGGACACCAGGAAGTGGTTTTGGTGAATTATGACTCCAAATTGGTAAGTTTACCCGAGATACTTAGGCTGTATTTTAGAAATATTGACCCTCTAGATGGTAAGGGGCAATTTTGTGATCGTGGAGATTCTTACAGGCCAGTGATCTTTTACAAAGATGAAACTGAGAAAAGTGATGCTACAAATGCAATTTTTTCGGCATCTAATGAGTTGCGAGTGCCATTAGAAAAAATATCTGTAGAACTAAAATTAAAAGATCAATTTTGGTTGGCTGAAGAATATCATCAGAATTTTGCTGAGAGAAATGAATTAAAATATAAGTTTTACAGATACTCATGTGGAAGAGATCAGAGGTTGGATAGATTATGGGGGGATAACGCTAGATCAACAAATCTTTGGACTGAATGATTTTAAATATAGTTATTTATTTTTAATCCATTGAACAAGAGTTTTAACTCCAAAACCGGTTGCACCTGATGGATTAATCCCTTTATTCTTATCAGTCCAACAAGTCCCAGCAATATCAATATGAGCCCATTTAATTTCTGCATCAAAGAATTCCTCTAAAAACAAAGCAGCAGTTATTGACCCACCTGCTCTAGGACCTGTATTTTTCATGTCAGCTATATGAGACTTTAACCCTTCTTTATAGGATTTTTGTAAAGGCATTTGCCATAACTCTTCTCCAGCCTGGGCCGATGCAGCTTTTAGATCATTTGCTAGATCATTATTGTTGCTCCAGAATCCAGCTACATCATTACCTAATGCAACAACAATAGCTCCTGTTAAAGTGGCCAGATCTATTATTGAGTCCGGTTTTAAATTGGATGCGTAAGTTAAAGCATCAGCTAATGTAAGTCTACCCTCTGCATCAGTGTTATTTATTTCAATTGTCTTACCATTAGATGCTGTAATTACATCTCCGGGATGTACTGCAGATCCATTTATCATGTTTTCGCAAGCTGCCACAATAAAATGTATTTCTATTCCCTTTGGTTTAATTGCTCCAAGTGCTTTTGCTGCTCCTAAAACTGCAGCGCTTCCGCCCATATCATATTTCATCATTTCAATTTGAGAGGCTCCTACTTTCAGGTTGTATCCTCCAGAATCAAAGGTTAAACCCTTACCAACGAGCGCAATCTTTTCTTTTGCAGGACCATCTGACTTCAAAGTGAGATGTATAAATTTAGGATCTAGATCAGAACCTTTTGCTACAGCTAAATATGAACCCATTCCTAAATCTTCACAATCTTTTGCCTCTAAAATTTTCACTTCCAAACCATGATCTTTAGCTATTTGAGAAGCTTGTATAGACATTTCCTGAGGAGTAAGGCTATTTGGAGGGGCGGCTACAAGTCTTCTTGCTAGTTCTACACCTTCACATATTTGTGCTGTCTCTTCAAAGCTAATATTCTCAGATTCTTTCAAATTCAAAAACTCTATTTCTTTAAGAACTTTCTTTTCATCTTTTTTCTTATTGAATCTATTGTCCTTATAGGCAGATAATCTGACTGACTCTGCTAATTGATTTATTTCTAGTTGTGAATTTATAAATTCCCAAGGTAGCAAGATGCTCATTTTTTCATTTTTATCAACAGTTTTCCTAACTAGATTTCCTATAGAGTTTTCTATATCACTTTTATTTAGGTCTTTTGATTTGCCAAGACCAACTATGAATAAAGTTTCTAATTTTTGATCTAAAAATTCAAAGCTTAAAGTTTTTCCTTTTTCTCCTTTAAATTTTTTTTGAGTAACTTTTTTTAGTAATAATTTTGGGTCAATAACAAATTTTATGTTTTCAAGTTGGCTTGCAATTTCTTCCTCTAAAACTCCAAAAATTAATGAAGCACCTTGCCAGTTATCTAGATTTTTTTGGAATGTGGAAAATTGCATTTGTAAAATAGTTTTAATTAACTTTTAATTGTTTGTGAAAGTAGTTGCCCACCTATCTCGAGTTTCTTTATTAAAAGGTGGTAACCATAAATATATCAGTTGCTGTTCTAATTTACGTCTTAATTTTACTTCTTTAGGTACATCTAAGAAGAAACGAATATCTTGGTGACTTGAGAGTTTGTTATGAGCTAGGGCTTCTTTATAGTTCATGAGGTAATTTTTACAGTCATGTTCTCCCTTCCATCTTTTATTTGCTGAATTTGTTTCTCCTATATAAAGGATTATTTTAGAACTCTCCATCGAGTCAATTACAAAATACATCGCTGGCCCATTGTGTATATATTGATTGGTTCTCCAAAAGTTCAATGATAATGGCTTGAGGGAAAACGGATCAATTTTTCTTTCATCGGAAGTTGTATTTATAGGAAGACTTGTTTGGCGCAAATTTTTATTGTGAGTATCTTTTGAAATTTTGAATTGGTGATTATAAATTCTGTCCCTCCATTCAGTAAGGATTTCGCCTTTGATTTTTAGATTATTTGAGTGTTGAAAATTTATTGATGTATTTACATTTGAACCAAATAATTCAAATTGCCTATTTTGGTTTGAAATATTATTTAAGTTAAATTTTTCCAATATTTATAAAACATGTTTACTAAATTTAATTCTGAAAAAAAATATATCAAAGAATTATCTATAAACTAAAATTTATTAATCTTCTAATCAATTTAAAAGATTCTTGTTATCTTGTAATTGAGCCTTAATCTGCGAAGTAAAAAAATAGAAATGGGATTCTTTGAGTCAGACATCGTTCAAGAAGAAGCTAAAAAGCTTTTTACAGATTACCAAGAACTTATGAAACTTGGCTCTGATTATGGAAAATTTGACAGAGAAGGGAAAAAAATGTTTATAAAAAAAATGGAATCTCTTATGGATCGTTATAAGGTTTTTATGAAGAGATTTGAATTGTCTGAAGATTTTCAAGCAAAAATGACAGTAGAACAATTAAAGACACAGCTAAGTCAATTTGGGATTACTCCTGATCAAATGTTCGATCAAATGAATAAAACCTTAATAAGAATGAAGGATGAACTTGATAAAACTTCTTAAAGTTAACGGTTAAAGCTTCATGACAGATAATTTAAAATTGCCATCATGGCTATCAAGAGGAATAGAAGAATATTTTCCACTTAAGGGAACAGATCAAACCTTTTCGGAGATAATTGATCATGCGAAAAAAAATAATAAAAAATTAAGGGTTAAACTCGGCATCGATCCAACTGGAACCGATATTCATCTTGGGCACAGCATATTGTTTAAAAAACTTAGGGCATTCCAAGATAATGGACATATTGCAGTTTTAATTATTGGGGATTTTACTGCTCAAATTGGAGATCCAACCGGAAAAAATAAAACAAGAGTTCAGTTATCGGAAAAACAAGTTAAGGATAATGCAAAAACATACTTAACCCAATTAGGGATGGGAAAGCCAGCCAATGAATCTATTTTAGATTTTGATGCAAAAGATAGAATAGAAATTAGATACAACAGTGAATGGTTAAAAGGATTAAATCTTAATTCCATAATTGACTTAATGGGGAGTGCAACAGTTAGTCAAATGCTCGCTAAGGAAGAATTTAATAAAAGGTACACTGCGCAAGTTCCAATTTCTTTGCATGAATTCTTATATCCACTATTACAAGGTTACGATTCGGTAGTTGTTCAATCAGATATTGAGCTTGGAGGCACAGATCAGAAATTTAACATTGCAATAGGAAGAGACCTTCAAAGGCATTTTAAACAAGACCCTCAATTTGGTGTTCTGCTGCCAATTTTGACAGGTTTAGATGGAGTTAAGAAGATGAGTAAATCTGAATTTAACACCGTCGGTTTAACTGAAGAACCTCTTTCAATGTATTCAAAATTAGAAAAAGTACCCGATAATATAATACCCACCTATTTTGAATTACTTACTGAATTAGATTTAAGTTTTCTGGAAAACTTAAATCCTCGTGAATTACAGAGAAGAATGGCTTTAGAAGTTACTACTTTATTCCATGGGGCCGAAGAAGCATTAAAGGCGCAATCAAACTGCGAAAAATTATTCCTTGGACACAAAGAAAAAGTTGGAGAAATTCCAGAGATTTCTTTAAAAGAAGTAGTTTTTCCAGTAAAGTTTTTCTACTTATTAAGTGCTCTAAAACTTTTCAAATCTAGCAGCGAATCCAAAAGATCTATTAAAGGTGGGGGTGTAAAAATTGATAGTCAAAAAGTAATAAATCCTGATTTAGTTTTTAATTCAAAAAATGATTTGGAAGGAAAAATTTTGCAAATTGGAAAAAAAATAGTTAAGAGGTTTGAAAACTGAAAATTGATGAATAACAGATTTAATTCAGAAGATAAAATAATATTGGCAATTGATGGATTAGATGTAAGTCAAGCAAAATTACTTTTGGAAAAATGTCCTAATATTAAGTGGGTTAAAGTTGGTTTAGAACTTTTTGTTAGGGAAGGTCCAAGAGTTATTGAAATATTAAAAGGTTTAAATAAAAAAATTTTTTTAGACTTAAAATTTCATGATATTCCAAATACCATGCGTGCAGCATGTTCCCAAGTTTCAAAATTAGGGGTTGATATAATTTCTATTCATGCTTCAGCAGGTTTAAAAGCTCTTAAGGATTCGAAAAAAGCATCTTTAGAAGGAGCCGCCTCAGTGAGTGTAAAACCTCCATTGGTTGTAGGAATAACTGTTTTAACAAGCTTTTCTCTTAAAGATTTTCAAACTGATCTTGATAGAAATAATTCAATTGAAGAAAATGTATTGAGACTTGCAAAGTTGTCTTTTGATGCTGGATTAGATGGATGTGTTTGTTCCCCTTGGGAGGTAAAAATGTTGAGATCTATTTATGAGGATAATTTTGAACTTATTACACCAGGTATCAGATTAAATATTGATAATAAAGATGATCAAAATAGAATTATGACTCCCTATGAAGCTATAGATAATGGCGCTTCTAAGTTGGTCATTGGCAGATCAATTTCAAAAGCTATAGATCCTAATAAAGCTCTAATAAAAATATTTAAATCTATTGATTCTGATTAATTTTGGATTCTTCTCCCTTCAGCAATCTTGTTATGTTTGTTCTATGTTTCCAGATTACTAATAATGCAACAATTAAACTTATAAAAAAGTATGAGTGCATAAATTTACCTAGGTAAAAAAACATAAAAATAGGAAGTAAGATTGCAGCTGAAATACTTGATAAAGAGACAAATTTAGTTTTTGTTAGGACTATTAAAAAAATGCCAAGAGATGCGAGTCCAACTTTCCAAGAAAGAGCTAAAAACATACCTAATCCAGTTGCAACAGCTTTACCTCCTTTACCTCTAAGCCATACTGGCCAAATATGTCCTGAGATAGCGGATATCCCTGCTATAACTTCTATTAATCCTTGATCTGTGTAATATTGAGCAATTTTTACTGCAATAAGGCCTTTCCCAACGTCAATGATAAATACAAAAAGTGCTGGCCATTTCCCAACATTTCTTAAGACATTTGTGGCACCTGTAGATCCAGAACCTATAGTTCTTAGATCTATATTTTTGAGAAATTTTCCAATTAAAAAACCTGTAGGAAGTGATCCTAAAAGATAACTTGCAAAAATTATTAAGATATTCATAAAGCTTAGTTTAGTTCAAGATCATTGTAAATTTCATTATCTGAACCAGCAAATGCAACCCATAATGGGAACTGAAGTATTGGGATTTCAACAGAGGTTTCTGCTGCATCAATGATAATAAATGGCAATTCTTCATTCGCTTCTAATCTATCAGCTCTCTCGATAACACCTTCAGGCCTTTCAAAAAGAACAATCCCACTATTAGGTCCAAAGTCATCCCTTGTTAGACCAAGTGAATCTTGAAGAATTCTTCTCCATTCACCTAATCGTTCAGGCTGCGAAGCTAAAATAAGAGTCTGAAATTGATCTCCATATAATTCCCCAAGAATAGATATTAAGCCAGCTGATAACAAGGCATTTTTTTGTCGAGATCCTCTACTTTCAAGAGAACCTCTTCCGCCCATGTTAAAGAACCAATCATCCATAATTTCTATATCTGAGGAATCAAGACTCCGTCTTAATTTCCAAGGTTCTGCATAAAAGTCGGGTTGTTCTTTGAAACTTGAAAAGCAACTTTTTATAATCTCTTCATCTGGCTTAAATGTCTCGGAAAGAGCAGGAACATTAACTACATTATTTGTGCTATTGACTTGCTTTTTCTCATCAAGGGGAGAAGGCTTTACGATTATTGGTTGAGAAACTAATTCAAGTTTCTCTACGTTTTGTGAAAGATTCTGCAAAGCTCCAGTTAAGTACTCTTGAAAGCCTTTAACTCTTTTAGCAACATTATCTGACTGTCCTTTAAAATTAGACTCAATATCTTTTTCTATTTCATTTTTTTTTGTTTCTAACTCTTTTATTTCTTTAACTAAAGAATCTTTTTTTGAAAAGAGATCTCTAAAAATTTCATTAGAAATTTCATCAAAAGATTTAGTTGATTTATCGTTTTTCGGTGTATTTTTTTTATTTTGAGTTGTATTTTTTTTACTAATTTGTTTTGTTTTATCATCTGAAATTGACTTATCTATTTTTAATTCCTTTTCAGGATTATTGTCGGAAATTTCTGTATTGGTCATTTAAATAATTTTGATGATTAGGCAAAGTCTGAATTTTAAGAATTTTTAATTTCTAGGGAGTCAACTTTTTTTATGAGTTCATCTTTTAATTGCTTTGGATTAAATAAAATTGGTAATAAATGAGGACTGGACTTTTCTCTAAAATAAAAAATACCTGGGATTATAGGGAAAAAGAATTTCCATGATATCCAGTTCTTGAATGGAAAAGTTCTAATCTCTTTTCCTAATTGTAAAACGATAAAATCATCATTTGTTATTTTTATTCTTAAGGTGAATGACTGAAGTAATAAAAAAAAGCTAAAAGAAGCAAAAACTATTGTTGGCAAAGAACCAATATTCAAAAACAAAAGCATAAAACTTAAAACTATTAGAATGATTGGCAACTGAAATGAAGGAGATATTATTACTGGCTCCTCTTTTTTTGATTTAGTATTAAACATAGGATCATCCAAATAAAATTTGTGTTAGTAATACATCCATTAAAGATACAGTAACGAGAGTCATTACAACTGCACCTGTTGTACTTGTTCCAACTTCTTTTGGACCTCCTTTGGTTGTAAGTCCATATCCACAGGCAATGATTGAAATAAGTAATCCGAACACTACAGATTTTATTAACATTGAACTTAAGTCTGTACTGGTTAAACTCACATTACCTGATCTTACAGATGTCCAAAAAACTATTGGAGGAACTTTATAAAAAATTGTGCTCCAAATTTGTCCACTCCATAAAGCTACAGATAAAAACAAAAGACACTGTATTGGAGACATAATTACCATCGATAGTAACCTTGGGACTACCAAATATTGGACTGGTTCGGTCCTTAACATGGTTATTGCCTCAATTTGTTCTGTGACTTTCATAGTGCCCAGTTGAGCAGCATAGGCAGTGGCAACTTTTCCAGTCATTAAAGTAGCAGTTAGAAGAGGAGCCATTTCTCTCGCCATGCCTACTGCTAATAAGCCTCCAATTTCACTTGAAACCCCCATACTTGTAAGTTGTGATGCAACTTGAATATTAAAAACTGTACCTGCGGCAATTCCTGTAATTAATACAATCAATAAACTGCCAGGACCTGACTCCATAAGTTGGTCAAAGAGATCATTTTTGGAAATTTTACCTTTAAAGATAAAATTAATTGCTTGCCCGCCAATGATTAAGCTGCTTAGAAGTCTTTTGAAAAAATTAAAGTAATACATAATTTTTATATTAGTTTGTAATTAATTTTCGATCCCATTTTCTCATAATTAAAAGGCCAATTATTACCAATACTGAGGGTATAAAACCAATACATAATCTAATAGTTAATTGTGCTGAGTAGCATTGTTCAATAATATTTAGACCATCTTTATCAACAAAGCATGATTGATAACCTGATAAATACAATAAAAATCCTAATAATTGAACACTAAACGCAATACCAATCTTCTGAATAAGTACCATCCAAGCAGTATATAGTCCTGCCGGTTTCTCTGGGTCTTCGTCTATTGCATCAGGAAGTAGTGACCAAGGGATAAGAAAAGCGGTTGAAGCTCCAATGCCAATAAGACAGATTATGACAATTAAAAGAATGAACAGAATTATGTTGCCGGCATTTAGGAATAAACTATCTCCAAAGGCTGAAATTTTTGATAGTGAAGGTAAAAATAATGCTGCCGTACATGAAATAACCCACATAATCCCCCCATAGTTTAAAGCTGAAATTCTATTCAATTTATTTGATATTCTGGTCCATATTTGTAAACCCACTAAAGCGCTAATTTGGAATGGAATAGGGATCCACTTCGCGATATAAGTTGGTACATTCAGTACATCCTCTACATAGATTAACGCTACTGTTTGCATCAATTGTAAGGCGCACCAGAGAAGAATATAAAGCGTGATAACTTTTAGAAATTTTTTATTTCTAAAGATTCTTTTGAATTGCAGTGTTATGGCTTCAACTTTTCCTGATGGCCTTCTTGCTTTTTTTGCGAATGGAGCCAGTCCCCAACAAGAAATTAATGTTGCAGCAACTGCGATACATCCGCTTATTTTACCCATTAAAAAATATTCACTATTTGCTGATCCTTCGGAACCTAATACAACTCCAGCAATTATTAAACCAGTCAGTCCTGCGATTATTGAGCCAGTAAATCTAGATGCGTTTAGTCTTGTTCTTATTGCTGTTTTTTCAGAAATTTCAGTAGAAAGGGCTGCAAAAGGAAGATTAATACTTGTATAAGCAGTCATTACGATTATAGAAATTATGGCATAGTAAATAGTCTTGGTTAGCACTGAACCAGTGGGTGTCCACCATATCGCAGCTAAAGAGAAACCAAGAGGAACAGATGCTGCTACCATCCAAGGGATTCTAGGTCCCCATCTTGATTTAGTACGATCACTTAACCATCCAATTAATGGATCATTTACTGCGTCCCATATCTTTATTAACATTAATAATGAACCTGCAATTATTACTGGTAAACCAGCAGAAATAAAGAATTTGAACAGAAAAAAACCAAATTGCGTCGCGACTAAACCTGTGCCTGCATCTCCTAGCCCATAAGAGAACATTAATCTTGTTGTTGATCTAGTAATATTTTTTTTCGAGTGTGAATTTTCCAATCTTTTTGATTTGTTGATTGTTTGATAATGTATTATTGCAATGGTAATTCTATTACTTAATGCGGGCGTGGTTTAGTGGTAAAACCTCAGCCTTCCAAGCTGAAGATGCGGGTTCGATTCCCGCCGCCCGCTTTAGAATAAATTATTTTTTGCCCCAAATACTTGTTCTGAAATGATTAATAAAGAGCTTCTACTCTTTATTGAAACAAATTTTTCATTGATAGTTAAGGGTTCAAAAATCTCAGACATGCTAGTGTCAATAACTTTTAACCAATTATATTTACATTTCGGCAAGGGGAAATCGATACTTTTTGAATATGCATTTAAACCAATCCAGACCAGCGGATTAGTAATCCCTTTGTTAATGCTAAAAGAAACTGTGTGAGACCAACTACTCCAATCGGGATTATCTAACTTTGTTCCATGCCAATGATATGTTGGGATAATTTCATTAGTTTTATTGTTAGGGAAGAATGATGGATTAAAAATGTTTGTTAGTTTTTTTCTGATTTTTATAACGTATTTAAAATATTCTAATAATTCCAAATCTTGTTGACCATGTTCCCAATTCATCCAGCCCAATAAATTATTTTGGCACCAAGAATTATTGTTACCGCCTTGTGATCTTCCTATCTCATCACCCATAAGTATCATTGGAACACCTTTAGAGATAAGTAAACTAAGAATAAGATTTTTTTGTTGTCTTTTTCTTAAATCATTAATTAATAAGTTTGTAGTTGGTCCCTCTGTACCATGATTCCAAGAATTGTTATGGTTATCACCGTCTCTGTTTTGCTCTCTGTTGGCAAAATTATGTTTTCTATTGAAAGTTACTAAATCTTTTAGAGTAAATCCATCATGTGAAGTAATAAAGTTTATTGATTTTGGGAAAATAGTATCTTCTTTATAAATCGATGGAGAACCTTTGATTTTATCGCTCATATTCCAAGCTGTATCTTTATCCCCCTTCCAAAATCTTCGCAAATCATCTCTAAAATGTCCATTCCAAGTGAAAGTATCCTTAGATGGGAAATCACCTAATTTATATAAACCACCACAATCCCATGGCTCACTTATTAATTTTATATCGATAAGTTCTGGTTCACATTCTATATCCTCAAAAAGTGGAGGATTTTCGAGTGGCGAAAGATTTTCTCCTCTTGATAGGGCGATTCCTAAATCAAATCTAAAACCATCTACGCCAAATTCACTCGACCAACATTTTAATGATTCAATTATTGTTTTTCTAACTAATCCTCTATTTGCTGCAATAGTATTACCGCAACCAGAGACGTCCTGATAATTTTTATCTTCTCCTATAAAGTAATAAAGATTTTCATCTATACCTTTCCATGATATGACAGGTCCTTGAGAATCTCCCTCAGACGTGTGATTGTATACAACATCTAAGATGACTTCAATATCTGCTTTATGACATTCCTCTACTAATCTTCTAAATTCCTCTCTATTATTTTCTGCTGATTCATTCGAAAGGTATTCAAAATGAGGGGTAAACCAATTGATTGGACTATAACCCCAAAAATTCTCTAAACCATTTGGTGCATCAGTAGGATCAAAACAAAAAATTGGAAGTAATTCAATTGTTGTAATACCAAGTTCTTTGAGATACGGAATTTTTTTTAAAAATTTCTTGAAACAACTTTCATTTTTATCAATTGATTCAGTGAAGGATTTGATATGGAGTTCATAAATAATTGTTTCTTCCCAAGAATGTTTCGGTCTTGGATAATCCTTGAAATTAAATAATTTTCTATCGCAAACAACGCTTTTAAGACAAGAATGAGTATTTTCTTGAGTTTTTAATGCATTTTCTCTTTTGTAACTTCCCCATCCAGTAATACCCCTTGAACATGGATCAAGTAATACTTTTTTTTCATAGTTATTATTAATTTCATTATTTTTTTGTTTTATTCTAAAAGCATAAATACAACCTTCATTAAGATTTTTTATTTCCACATGCCAGTAGGGACCAGTATTATGGTTCTTATCTAATTTCAATATAGTTTTTGGGGCAATAGAGTCTTCTTTCTCAAACAATAAGATTTCTACATATTCTGCATTTGTTGCTATTAGGGAAAAATTAACTCCTTGTGAAGTTAGAGAACTTCCTAAAGGAAATGGTTTACCTTTATTGATATGAGTCACGTTCTCTTTATCATTGATTATTAAATATTGGGATAATTTATTCAAATTACTGATATTTGAATAATAGATGCAAAATTAAAAAAAAAACTCAAATTTAAGGTTTCACTAATCAACTTTATTAGATCTTGGATGGTATAAATTTTCTAATTAATTGCAATTTATTCACCCATCGGCTCAGTGCATAGAGGGATTTAGAGAGAAAGTTTAATAATGAGAAAACCAGATTTTTCTTGATTTCAAAATAAAAATCATGCTTTTTCATGTGATGAGAAGGAAATATATTTGAAAATTAATAAAACATAATAAATACTTCAAATTCTTAACTTTATGACCCTTTGACATTTCTCCGTTTGATAAATCAAGTTAGATTTTTTAATGCTAAATCTAGTGTTACCAACGGTTTTAGCTGTTTTCTGATTAAAGACGCTATTTTTTTACAAGAAAAATATGTCGCTATAAAAATAAATATTTTAGCTAAAAATGTCCCTAAAATTTGTATAAAGCTTTGCGCCGCCGGCATTTTCGGTTGCCGTATTTGTATTTGCTCCATATGATATGCAAGTTCGAGGTTTTTAGGCTTGATTAAAACTCTTGTCTCTAAATCTCTGCTTTACAAACAATTCAATGAACAAAGCTGATTTAGTTAATCTTGTTGCTGCTCGTACAGAGCTCACAAAAACGGATGTTTCTTTAGTTGTTGATGCAGCTATTGAAACTATTGTTGATTCAGTAGTGGAAGGCAAAAAAGTCTCCATACTAGGATTTGGTTCTTTCGAACCAAGAGATCGTTCTGCAAGACAGGGATTAAACCCTAAGACAGGCGAAAAAATAGCAATACCTGCTAAAAGAGTTCCAACTTTCTCAGCGGGTAAACTTTTTAAGGATAGAGTTCAAGGTTAAACTTTTTAATCTATTTCTTTCTTTAATATCAAGGTGCTCTTATAGAGCATCTTTTTTTTTCTGAATTTCAATAAAATGCTATTAGCTCAATGACCAAAACTCTTAACCAAGTATCTCAAATTTTGAAGTCTTAAGAAGTAATGAAACGTTTAACTTTTTTATTCCTAAAATTTTTATTTGTATCTAATTTTGTTATGGCAGAAACAATACCAACAAAATCAAAAATTATAAAAGAATCTAGTGATTGTATTAAATATTCTCAGCCCCATGTTTGTAAGGAGTTAGTTTCTGAAATAGAAAAACTTCAGTTAGTTGTATTTGACCAAAATAGATTCAAATGTCAATCAAGTTTATTGGGGATGCAGTCGGCAATTATTGAAGCTTATTTTTTAAGAAATTTCTCAAATGAGAGAATTTCATTTATGATCCCACATGTGATTAAAAATTGTTAATTATAGAAAAATTTCATATTTTTGGAATATTATAAATTTGGATTTTAAGTTTTAATGGTTAAAGGTTTCTCTGATAATGAAGTTAAAAATGATACTGAAATAAAAGAATCAAAAAAAGAAAAAAAGGGCTTAGCAGCTTTTCTTAAAGGCAAGAAATTTACTTACACTTTGCCAGGTAAAAAACAAATAAATATTTTTGGATCAATAGTATTAGGCTTAAATATGATTTTAATATTGCTAGTCATCCTTTATTTAAAGAATCAAGAATTCCATGACTTTGTTTTTAATGTTGGTCGTTAAATATTTTTAGATCAAAAAAATTTTTTAAATGATATATTTAAATTTTAGAATTTTTTATGAAGGTAATTAATTTAGTTTTTCAAGTATTTTTTTTGTTAGTAACCCTTCTATCTTTAATATATTTTTTAACAGGTTATGACTCTGCTTTTGAGGCAGACCAGAACTGTCATTCATATCTTTCAAGTTACGATAATCTATCTGGAAATTATGGTTGTGATCATGATACAGAGACACATCAGTGGATACTTTATGAGTCAAATGAGAGAAAAGAACCAGCTAAAATTATTAAGAAATTTAGGTACAAATTTTTATAAATCAAATTTTTTATAAAAAAACTTTGCACTTATTATTGATATTATTGCTGTAATTGTAAAAGTAAGATACTGATATATGCTTCCTTCTAAGTAAATTTTATTTTTATAAAGAGGATAATCTATGAAAGAACCTAAGGTTCCCCAAATTATTACCCATAAAGATATGTATAGGATTACTTTTATTGAATTAGATTTTTTTTCTTCCATTGTTAATTGATACCAAAAATTGAGGAAGTCACAGGTCTGCCGCTAAAAACCAACTCGGTTAATATGAGCATTAAGAAGCCGATCATCGCTGCTCTACCATTGACTAGCTCAGCGCTGCTATTAAATCCAAATACATTCTTTACTTCATCCCCCTGATTGTCTACCCATTTTGAGTATTCATTATCAGTAGATGATTTATTATTAAAAACATCATTTTGATTTTCCATTGGAGAGTCTTTTTCTGGCATAGAGTCTTTTTTTTATTTATATTAATAATTTTTAAACTAATCTATCATTAAATTAAACTTGAGATAAAAAAAGAATTAAGACAAAAAAAATTATTATCCATAAAAATTGTAATCTCAAAATTAATTGACAAATTAATTTAATTTTCACTCCAGTGCAAATATCTCCAGTTGCATTGATTATTGGCTTTTCAATAATTTCTTTTTTGTATTTACTTTTTCCTCCTAATTTAACGCCGGAAATATAAGCAAATATAGCTTCTGAAATTCCAGCATTAGGTGAATCATATTTTTTACCATCCAGATAACTTTTTTTTATGATTGATATATATTGATTAACTTTGGTACTAACTAAAGGCAGTGTGATTAAAACTAATCTTGATGGAACAAACGTAAAAATATCTTCGATTTTTGCACTGAAAAAACCTAAATATTTAAAGTAATCATATTTGTAACCTATCATTGAATCTAAAGTACTTATTGCTTTATATGAAAACCCAAGTGACAAAGGTCCTGGTAGGAAAATTGAAAACTTCATAAAAACGATTCCAATAAAAATCCAAAATAATGGCCCAAATATTCCATCAACAGAATTTTCGGTAAGACTCTCGGTACTTGATCTTAAAAGATGTTCTATAGAAGATGAACTCACATCCCTACTGACTATTCTTTGAACCTTCTCTTTGATTTCTCTATTATTTTGGTCATTAATTTCCTTACCTTCTATGAGCTCTGCAATCTCTTTCACACTTGAAATAAGTTCCTTGGTAGCAATGCAACTTGAAAGTCCCAAAAAAATTAGCAAACCACTAAAAAAATTATTTCTTAATTGCACATAACTGAGTTCTATCAATTTCCCTATACTAAAACTAATTCCAATAGAAGTTATAGCGACAAAGAAACCGCCCCCAAATAGTACTTTTTTATTTTCTCCAAAATTATTTATGAGGAAATCAGATATTTTTTTTATATAAAAGCCAATAATTTGAACAGGATGGATAAAAAATCTTGGATCGCCAATCAATAAATCAAAAAAAATTGATCCAAGAAATATTAAAAATAAATTTATTTCAGCCAACTGAACATCGAGCGCAGACCTTTACCTACTTTCTCAATTTCATGTTTTGAGTTCTCTTTTCTTAATTTTGTCATAAGAGGTTTATTTTGAGCGCATTCTTCTACAAAATTCTTAGCGAAAGTTCCATCTTGAATATCTTTTAGAATTTTCTGCATTTCTTTCTTTGTTTCACTATTAATAAGTCTTTTACCACTTACATAATCCCCATATTCTGCAGTATTTGAAATTGAATCTCTCATTTGAGATAAGCCTCCCTTCACCATTAGATCAACAATAAGTTTAACTTCATGTAAGCATTCGAAGTAAGCAAGTTCGGGCTGATATCCTGCCTCTACAAGAGTTTCGAAGCCTGATTTGACGAGTTCTGATAAGCCGCCGCATAAAACGGCTTGTTCGCCAAACAAATCAGTTTCTGTTTCTTCTTTGAAGTTTGTTTCAAGAATCCCTGCTCTCGTTCCGCCAATCCCTTTAGCGTAAGCCATCGCCAAAGATCTTGCATTACCAGAAGAATCCTGTTCTACTGCAAACAAGGCTGGAACTCCTTGACCATTCTGATATTCCCAACGAACAGTGTGTCCAGGTCCTTTTGGGGCAATCATTACAACATCCACAAAGCTGGGAGGTTTTATGAGTCCGAATCTTATATTAAAGCCATGAGCAAAACTTAATATCTTTCCTTCTTTTAAATTTGGTTCTATTTCTTTAAGGTAAACATCTTTTTGAAACTCATCTGGAAGGAGAATCATAATCCAGTCTGCTTTCTCGCAAGCTTCAGAAACACTATACACTTTTAGACCATCGCTAATAGCTTTGCTTTCAGACTTACTTCCTTTATATAATCCTACAATTACATCCATTCCACTATCTTTAAGGTTTAGTGCATGAGCGTGACCTTGTGAGCCATATCCAATTATCGCTATTGTTTTATTATTTAAAAGACTAAGATCTGCATCTGTGTCGTAAAAGAGTTGGGTCATTAGTTGTAATCTCTTTGCATTTGATAATTAATATTTTAGACATTAAAGGTGTAAATAAACCAATTAATTTTTAATTTAAAAATGAAAATTAAAAAATTTATTTTGAAAATTCAAGACTGATTTGCTTCGCTTGGATGTGATATTACTCTATCAATCAGGCCATAGTTTTTTGCCTCTTCTGCGCTTAGAAAATAATCTCTATCAGTATCTTTTTCAATTTTTTCGAATGATTGGCCTGTCATATCTGCCATAGACATGTTTAACATATCTTTTATTCTTAAAATTTCCTTAGCCTCTATTTCAATATCACTTGCTTGACGTTGAGAAGTTCCTCCAAGGGGTTGATGAATCATTATTCTGCTGTGGGGTAAAGCCACTCTTTTGCCTTTGGTGCCAGCAGCCAATAGAAATGCACCCATGGAGGCTGCTAGGCCTACACATATGGTTACAACATCACTTTTTACGTATTTAATAGTGTCGTATATAGCCAAGCCAGCAGTAACTGATCCTCCTGGGCTATTTATATATAGATAGATAGGTTTGGAATTGTCATCAGAATCAAGATAAAGCATCTGAGCAACTAGACTATTCGCAATACCATCATTAACTTCTTGTCCAAGAAAAAGAATTCTTTCAACCCCTAGTCTTGTGTATATGTCAACCCATCTTTCGTATTGACTTCCAGGAAGTCTGTATGGCACGCTTGGAGTTCCTATTGGCATGATTTTAAAGTAGTTGTTTGTGAATGTTAAATTTTATTTGGTAAATCTTTTTGACTTGTGAGTATTCTATCGATAACTCCATAATCTAAAGCTTCTTGAGGGTTGAGATAACTCATCCTGTCTGAGTCTTTAGAGAGTTCTTCAATAGTCTTACCTGTATTACGAGATAGAATCTCCAACATAGATTTTTTATTTTTCAAAACTTCTTCAGCTCTTATTTGGATATCGGTTGCTTGACCTCTTGCTCCACTTATAGGCTGATGTAAAACAATAGAGGCGTGTGGAAGAGCGGCTCTATGCCCCTTTGTGCCTGATGAAAGAATAACTGCTGCAGTCCCCATTGCTTGTCCGATGCAGATTGTATGCACAGGAGGCTTGATGTAGCTAATTGTATCGCAAATAGCGAAAGCTTCTGTTTCGAAACCAACTGCATCCCCTGTATACCAACTTGTTCCTGTTGAATTTATATAGAAAAAGATAGGTTTTTCTGGATCATCAAACTCTAGATAGAGAAGTTGAGCAATGATAAGCTCAGTAACATCCATGCCTAGTTGTCTTTTTGCATCATCATCTGAAAATAATGGTAAACCAAGATAGACGATTCTCTCTTTCAGTAAAAGAGAGGGGAGATCAGGGGGTGGGGTCCTCATAACGGTGTTTTCGCCGTAATAAGGAGCAGATACAGTCATTTGTATCACAAAATTAAGATTGATTTGATTCTAGCTAGATTTAGCCCTGTGTCGCTGGTGATTTAAAAGATTTGTTTGACTCAGAATTATTTATTAGTTTTCCAAAGACCATTCTTCCAGTAGGAGTTTGTAATGCTCCTGTAATGACAATGTCTAATCTGCTTCCTACAAAATTCTTTGCCTCATCAATAACCACCATAGTTCCGTCATCTAAATATCCAATACCTTGCATTTTTTCTTTGCCTTCTCTAACAATTTTTATATTAAGTGATTCTCCTGGCTGTACTTCTGGCCTAAGAGCAATAACCAAATCACTCAAATTCATAACTTTTAATTCTTTGACTTCAGCAATCTGAGAAAGATTATAATCAGCTGTAATTAAAGTTCCTGTCATATCCTCAGTAATTTTCAAGAGTTTTTCATCTACTCCATTACCTTCATACTTTGTTGGGTTTATTACAAGTCTTCTACCATATAAATCCCTTAATTCTTTCAATAACTTAAGACCTCTTCTACCTTTTGACCTTTTTTCATTACTGCTTGAATCTGCTAAAGTTTGCAATTCATCAATTACACTTTGAGCAACAATTAATTGCCCTTCTAATAAACCACAACTTAATAGGCCATTGATTCTGCCATCAATAATTACGCTGGTATCAAGAATCTTTGGACTTGCGGCAGGGAGTATTCCTTCATTGACTAGATATGCATCAGTATTATTTGGATTGAATAATCTCAATAATGTCCTTCCATGAGTATCTGCCAGCTTATAACCAAGCACACCAAAGAAAATATTGCTTAATATAGCTGCTAAGGGTTTTGCAAAAAAAACTTCTCTAGGGAAGGGAATTAATAGTATTGGAGCAAGTAAGAGATTCGCAACAAGTAATCCTAAAATTAATCCAACAGACCTACTTATTAATAAGTCGGTAGGCATTGTTCTTATTTGATCAAGAAAAGTCTTTCTAAGTTGGAGGAATACAAAACCAGCTGCTAATCCTATAAAAAGACCTATTATCGCTAAAACAATTCTAAAACCTTCCACATTAGACACCTGTTTTAGTATGTCTACTGGCAACAAATCAACCCCAAGCCATCCTGAAGCAGCCCCAGACAATACAAATAAAATTAATACTAAGATATCTGTCATATCTATAATCTACTAGGATTTATTAATTGAGTAAATAAGGATTTTATTTTTTTAGATCCTTAATACTTTTTTGGAGCTTAAAAATGTATTTAGATTATGAATAAGTTTCCAAGAAGTGCTTATGTGCACATCCCTTTTTGCCACAGAAGGTGCTTTTATTGCGATTTTGCAGTTATTCCACTAGGAAACAAAGTTGAAACTTTAAATGGCTATGGAAGTAAAACTGTTAAAGAATATTTGCACTTTTTATACAAAGAAATATTGTCAATTAAGCATAAAGCACCTCTATCGACAATTTATATAGGCGGCGGTACCCCATCAATCTTGGATCCCCAACAAATTAAAGAGTTAATTGATCTTTTTAAAGAAAATTATGGAGTTGACAATGGTGCTGAAATCACTATGGAGGTTGACCCAGCAAGTTTTAACCAAGAAGATCTTTGTGGATTCATTAATGCTGGAATAAATAGATTTAGTCTCGGAGTGCAAAGTTTTAATAATGATATACTTCAGAATTCAGGCAGGAGGCATTTTAGAGACGATGCTGAAAAATCTTGTTTATGGTTGAAGAAAGTATTTGATACTGGGCTAATAAAAAGCTGGAGCTTAGATTTAATTCAAAACTTACCACTTAGTGGATATAAAGAATGGCAAAATGACTTGAATAAAGCAATAACATTTTTACCGCCTCATATTTCCATTTACGATTTAAATATTGAAAATGGAACTGTTTTTAAAAGATTAGTTGATTTAGGGAAATTAAAAGTTCCAAGTGATGAAGAGGCTTTTAGCAATAGTGAACTAACTCATTTAATTTTAAAAAACTCAGGGTACTCAAGATATGAAATCTCAAACTATTGTCTTCCAAGGCATCAATCGAGACATAATAGAGTTTATTGGAGTGGCTTTGGCTGGTGGAGTTTTGGTCAAGGTTCCACTAGTTCACCTTGGGGGGAAAAGTTAACTAGACCAAGAGTTAGTAAAGAATATAAAGAATGGGTAATTAGGCAATACGAAGTTAATTTAGATTCATCCCTAATTAATGAGAATTTTGTCTATAAAGAACTTGATGAGAAAATAATGTTGGGCTTGAGACTCAAAGAGGGTATAGACCTCTATGAAGTGTTTAAAGAACAAAACTGGGAAAATAAAAAATTTGAAAATAACTTTATTAAATTGCTTGAAGAATGGAAAAAATTTCTTGAAAGTGGACTATTAGTGAGGAAGGGTAATAGATTCTTTTTTAAGTGAGCCTAGAGGGATGGAGCTAAGCAATCAAATTCTTATTTCCATGTTTAAGTGGTGGGATGAGATTGATCAAGACTAATCCCCCCCCTTTTTGTGGTATAGCTAAAACCATTGATATCACTTGCTTTATGAAAATTTAAGATAATAAAATAAATTCTCTTAAAAACTTCTTTTACAAAAGGTAAAGCAAATATACGTAATAAAAATGATTGACAGTCGATCTAACATAGAGAGGGAAACACCCTCTTTTTTAATGGATAAAAGATTTATTGCTGAAAAGATAATGACCCTAATTATTTCTTTAATTGGGTAAATGAAACGCTTACTTCTGCCTATAGGTTTTATTTCAGGAATACCTTTTTTAATTCCTTTTTCAAACTATATCTATGTAGGAATTATTCTTTTCAATTTACGTTTTTTTTCATGGTGGGTAAATGCTTTACTGGCTTTTTGGGCTTACGTAACAGTAATGGGAAATGATGGTGCCAGAGAAATGCTTAAAGAAGAATTATATAAAAAAGGACTAACTGCTGAACTTGGTATTAATACATTAGTTTTTAATTTATTGAGATTTCCATTCCCAATTGCAGCTATATATGCCATTAAAAAATCATTATGAAAATTATTATTGGAATAATTATTGGATTTGCAGGGATTTGGTGGTTTTTCCCTACAAAGGATGATATCTGCCATAGATATCTTGACGGCAGATATTCTTATAAAACAGCAAGATCAAAATTAATTGGAGCTGGAGAAAGATATGGAAGTGAATTTGGTTTAATTGATAATTGCAGAAGATATATCCCATACGTTGATCCAAATAAACTTATAACTAATAAAGAAGGTTTTTGGGATTCTTTTTATAATGAACATATTCAAAATTAAAAAATGGAACGCTTCCTAGATAATTAATATCCTTATGAATTATTGCTAGAACTAAGGTCTCAGAGAATCGCTACTTATGACAAAATGTAGGTGATTAATTTAGTCTTTCAGAGTTTACCCATTCTTTTAATTTATCCTTAAATAAATTTTTCCCTTGAATAATAGGTTGGCAAAATGGTGGTTGATCATCATTAAGGCCTAATAAATCTGCAGTAACTCTTATTTGCCCATCGCAATAATTACCTGCTCCGATACCTATTGTGGGAATTTTTAAGTTATTTTGTATCTCCTTAGCAAGCAATTCAGGAATATGTTCAAGAACTATTGAAAAACATCCTAGTTTTTCAAGAATAGAAGCCTCTTTCTTTAATTTTTCTTGGCTTTCTAAACTTTCTCCTTGTTTCTTTAATCCTAGATTTAAGTAGCTTTGTGGCGTAAGACCTATATGACCCATAACAGGGATCCCCATTCTTATCAGTCTAGAAATAACTTTTTGTATTTCTGGTTCAGCCCCTTCTACCTTTACAGCTTTTGCATAAGTGCTTTGAATGATTTTCCCCGCATACTCCACAGCTTTATCCTCTCCACATTGGTAAGTCAGAAAAGGCATATCAGAGACTAACAAAGGTTGTTCTTCAATTTTCTTTTTAAAACCACGCGAAACAGCATTAGTATGATAAATTATGTCTTCTAAAGTTAATGGCAATGTAGATTTGTACCCTAAACAGACCATTGCCAAGGAATCTCCAACTAAGACGAGATCGACATTAGATTGTTCTGCTATAGATCCTGATATCGAGTCCCATGCAGTTAATGCAATAATTTTCTGAGATTTTTCTTTATATTTAACTAGGTCTGAAGGTAACATAATGATCTATGTATCTTTTTTAATCAAGAATTGCTAATATACTTAAGACTCGGCCTTTCGCGGTTTTAACGCCTAAACCTGGTCAGGACCGGAAGGTAGCAGCCACAAGGGATGCTTGAGGCAGGCGAGATAACCGAGTCACTCTATTTTACCTTTTAACCTATATCCTTTTTATTTTGCCTTAATTTCAAAAACTCAGGGATACTAGCTCCTGATTCTTTATTGTCGGAATAATTATATAAAGGTTGATTTGATAATCTGTTTTTTATTCTTTGTTGGTTTAATGGTTGATTTGTCTCAAATCCTGTAGCAATTACGGTAACTTGTATCTCCCCTTCCATTGCTTCATCAACCACTGCACCAACAATAATATTTGCTTCCTGATCAACAACATCATAGATAATTTCAGATGCTGAGGTCATATCTTCTAAAGTCATGTCTTTGCCACCAGTAATATTTATAACGCAGCCTTTAGCTCCATCAATTCTAGCTGCTTCTAGTAAAGGACTATTCATTGCTGCTTGTGCTGCCTCTAAAGCTCTCGATCTTCCTGAACCAATACCTATTCCCAGAAGAGCAGTGCCTGCTTCCGTCATCACTGATCTTACATCCGCGAAATCAACATTAACTAATCCTGGGCAAGTAATTATGTCACTGATACCTTTGACGCCCATCCTTAAAACATCATCAGCATTCCTAAATGCTTCTTGAAGAGGAGCACCTGCAATAACGTCTTTTAATCGGTCATTTGGAATAACTATAAGCGTATCAACGTTTTCAGCCAGTCTTGCAATCCCCTCTTCTGCTTGACGCATCCTTCTTTTCCCTTCAAAAGAAAATGGTTTGGTTACTATCCCAACTGTCAAAGCACCACTTTGTTTAGCTACTTCCGCAACTACCGGAGCTGCTCCTGTACCAGTTCCTCCACCCATTCCTGCAGCTATAAAAACTAAATCAGATCCCTCCAGAGCTTGTTGAAGCTCTTCTTTGGATTCTTCAGCAGCTTTTTGCCCAATACTTGGATTCCCTCCTGCACCTAAACCTCTAGTAAGGTTTTGACCAAGTTGAACCCTACGCTCTGCAGAAGACTGAAGTAGGGCTTGAGCGTCTGTATTAAGGACTCTAAATGAGACACCTTCTAAATCACTGTTTATCATTCTATTGACTGCATTACTGCCACCACCTCCTACACCAATAACTTCTATTTTGGCGTTTTGGCTTGGAAGGATTTCTCTCGATTGATCAAAGTTTGGATTGTTACCGAAGCTCATCTCTTAATTAGGAATCTAAAACTAGTATTGGGTGCATTATGAACTTACTGAGCTCATCTGTAGGAATTTGTTGAGGAAAATCCTAAAAATATTTATTTATTAAATATTTTGTTTTGAATGCAAAACCCATATCAACACTACAATAATTAAAAAAAATTATTCAAAACCCTTTTTCAAATATTAGGGTTTGAACACTTTTATTTTTGGTTTGTTTGGATTTGTAAGATCAATATTATCTATTTTTGTTGAAAAGCTATTTTTCTCAAATTCATTTTTTAAATTATTGATTATTTGTAATTGATAGTTTATTAAATCTGGTTTAAATCCTAAGAAGATTGTTTTTAAATCTTTTTCCTCAACAGTAAGAAAACCATTGGGTGAAAAAGTTATTTTAACTATCTCAAATTCATAATTATCTAGAGCGAGGAAAATATCAGATAATATTTTTTTAAATTTTTCTTTCCATCCAAAAACTTGTATGTTTAATTTCTTCAAATTTTTTTCGTCCACATTATGTTGATTTATAAAAATTCCGTCTTTATCAATGAAGCCTAATATTTTTTCGTCTTTTATTATTCTCTCACCATAAGCTATTGGGATTCTTGTACTAATGTGAACTTTCAAACCAAAAGGAAATAATTCTCTGTTTACTGAAACATTCTTAAGAGATAAATTTTGTTTTAACTCTTTTTCTAACAAATTAGTTTCAACAGAAATTAATCGGATCGGAAAATTTAAAGATGAATTTTTTCCTACATCATTCTGGGAAAATAATTCACTACCAGAAATCCTAATGTCCTGAATATAAACTTTTTTGATAGTTTTTATGCTTAAAAAGCTTGTTAAAAATAAAAATAAAATTAGAAAAAAAAATCTTCTATTTTTAATTCTTTTTTGGTTTTTCACAAATCACATCGAGCTTTTTCCATCAGTTGGTCCATCCATTTTCTCGCTTGTTCTGCATCTGAAAATGGTACATCCATCTCTTTACCATCCCCTACCAATCTCAACCTGCACTTACCTTGAGATTCACTTGTTAGAGGAGCTTCTCCTGAAGTTAGTGCCATTAATTCAACTAATTCTAGTTTCTTGATTGTAAAGCAATCTTTTTCTTCAAATTTACCAGCTTCAAATGCGCTCCACTTTAACTCCCCATTTTTTAAGGAAGCTGCACCAGAACTATCTAACTTGCACAGTTCAGAATCACTAGCCCAACTTCTAAAAAGATTTTGCCTTCTTCTTTCTAACCATCCAAGTGCAGTTAATAAAATGAAGATTAAAAGTAATGGTAACCAAAGTAGTCCATGCAACATTTGATTTAAATTACAAATCTAAAGATATATCTAC
The DNA here is from genome assembly GCA_003214215.1 of Prochlorococcus sp. AG-418-G18. GTDB lineage: Bacteria > Cyanobacteriota > Cyanobacteriia > PCC-6307 > Cyanobiaceae > Prochlorococcus_A. The sequence goes on from QCLX01000009.1 coordinate 40,523, forward strand.
CAGTTTAGCCACAAGTTGTTCAATTTTTAAACCTGAAGCTTCCCAAAGCATTGGAAACATACTGTTTTTTGTAAAACCAGGAATTGTATTTATTTCATTTAGCAAAATTTTATTTGAAGATTTTTCTAAAAAGAAATCTACTCTTGCAAAACCGAAAATATTTAGTGCTCTACAACTTTTAATAGCAATTTCTTTAATTTCTTTTGTGATTTTATAATCTATTTCGGCTGGGATAATTATTTTATTATTTGAGTGATATTTTGAATCGTAATCATACCAATCACTCTCATAATTTACCTCGCCTATCTCAGAGGTTAAGAGTTTTGAATTCCCAATTATTCCGCATTCAATTTCCCTTACCTCTAAACCTTCCTCTACTAAGATCCTTGGATCTATTTCCCGAGCCTTTTCTAATGCTTGTAATATTTCTGATTCATTTATGACTTTGGAGATGCCAAGAGATGATCCAGAGTTCGATGGTTTAACAAAAACAGGAAAATTTAATTTTTTTAAAATTTCATTAATTATTTTATTTTTTACTTCCTTATCGTTGAGATCTTCATTTTGAAAAACTAGATAATTAACTTGTGGAAGTTTAAGATTTGAGAAAATTGTTTTCATCAATATTTTATCCATTCCAAGTGCAGAGCCAATAATTCCACATCCGACTAAAGGTTTCTTTGTAAATCTAAGTAAGCCATGAATTGATCCGTCTTCACCATTAAATCCATGTAATAGAGGAAACCAAACATCAACATTTTGAAATTCAATTCCGTCAAGGAAGTTAATTCTTTCCTGATTAGAAATTTCTTGTTTTTTTGTTTTATTGTTTTCAATTTCAAAAATTAGGATTTTTTCTGAACTATTACTATCAAGCCAATCTCCAAATTTGTTTATGTAAAAGGCTTTAACTGTAAATCGTTCTTTGTTTATTTCTGAATTAAATGCTTTATAAATTGTTTTTGCAGAGGATATCGATACTTCATGTTCATTGGAATTCCCGCCAAATATTAACCCAATACATTTTTTCTTACCCCCGATCATTTAGAAAAAAATCATAAATAAAGTTCGCCTGTTAAAGAAAAAGGCCTTGCTTCATTAATTCTGACATCTATCTCATCTCCCAATGCAAAATTAAAGTTAATGTTTGTGGGAATCTCTACGAAAGTTAATCTATTTGTTCTAGTTCTACCCATAATTTGCGAGGAATTTTTTGGATTTAAACCCTCAATTAAAACGCTTTCGATTTTTTTGATATATCTTTGATTTCTACTCTTAGCAGTTTTCTCGACCAAATCATTAATTTCGTGCAATCTAGCTTTTTTAACCTCTTCCGAAAGCTGATTCGACCAAATTGCTGCTGGCGTATTTGGTCTTGGAGAGTATGCTGCTGTATTCACTTGATCAAAGCCAATTTCTGATATTAGCTTTAATGTATCTTGATATTGTTGTTCGGTTTCTCCTGGGAAAGCAACTATTGCGTCAGCTGTGATTGATGCATCTGGCATTAATGATCTTATATTCTCGATAATATTTTTATACTTTTTGATAGTGTATCCTCTGGACATTTGCTTTAAAATTTCATCATTTCCACTTTGGAAGGGAATATGGAAATGTTCACAGACTTTATCAAGTTCATAACAAGCTTTAATCAACCTTTTTGAAAAATATCTTGGATGACTAGTAGCAAATCTTATCCTGCTAATTCCTTTAACATCATGAATGTAATACAAAAGATCAGTTAAAGTATTTTCTTTTCTACCCTCTTTTGTAGTTCCTGGGAGGTCTCTACCATAAGCATCTATGTTCTGACCTAAAAGAGTAATTTCTTTAAAATTAGAATCAGCTAATTTTTGGATCTCACTTTTTATCGCATTTGGATATCTTGATTGCTCTTTTCCTCTAACAGAGGGGACTACACAATATGAACATTTTTCATTACATCCATAAATGATATTAACCCATCCACAAATAGAGCTTTCTCTTCTTGCACTAGTTATGTCTTCAGAAATAAAGGTTTCTTCTGTCGCAGCAACTTGATTACCTAAATCTACTTTTCCCAGAAGATTCTCAAGATTATTTACGTGTTGAGGCCCCATAACCAGATCAAGTTCTGGAACTCTTCTTAGTAAGGACTCTCCCTCTTGCTGAGCAAGGCAACCTGCCACAACAAGTTTTAAACTAGGTGTTTTGTGCTTTCTTTTAGCTTGTCTTCCTAAAAAGCTATAAACTTTTTGCTCCGCATTTTCTCTGATCGTGCATGTATTGTACAAGACCAAATCGGCATTTAATTCGTTATCTGCTCTGGTATATCCCATTTTCTCTAATGTCCCAGCCATTCTCTCAGAATCAGCCTTGTTCATTTGGCATCCAAATGTGGTTATCCAATATCTGCCAGTAGTTGAATTCTTTTGAAATTTTTTTTCGTCAGGTTTTGTTTTTGTTAGCACTTTGCTAGGAATTTTTTTATTCTTTAATTCAAAATTACAAGTTAAATAATTTTGCTGCAATTTTTCTGAGGGCGAGCGAGGGGATTCGAACCCCCGAATAGCGGCGCCACAAGCCGCTGCCTTAACCACTTGGCGACGCCCGCCTCACATTTATAAATTTAACAACTCAAGGGTAATTTTTCATAGTTATTTTTATCTTTTGGCGAAATTTGAATTATTTTCTAATTCAGTAAAGTTTTCTTATGATTTAAAATAAAAGAAAATTTAAAAATTTGAGTAATTCTGGCACAGCTGAGGTTCTTATTCCCAGAAGCCTTTGTTTAATAGAAGATATAGATAACCTCTTTATTGATGTAGAGGATTTATGTTCAGTTTCCATTAGTTGGGAGGATGGATTTGTTTCTGAGTTAAAGCCTCTAAAAAATAAAGTTACAAAACCAAAAAATATTTTATTCCCAAGATTTGTTGAAACGCATTCGCATTTTGATAAATCATTTATATGGGCAGACTTTCCTAATCTGGAATCAAACTATGGAGGCGCATTATCAGTAAATCTTGAAGAACATAAAACTAGAACTACAGATAAGGTTCTTGAAAGAGTTGAGAAATCATTAAAACTTGCCATACAAAATGGATACCGAGCTATTCGAAGTCATATTGATACATATAAAAGTCAATCTACTGATATTTGGATTGAACTGTTTAAATTACAAAAAAAATTTTCATCTGAGTTGACTTTACAATTCGTTGCTCTAGCTCCATTGGAATTTTGGGATACTTCTAATGGTGAAGAGTTGGCAAAAATATTTTCCTCTAATGGAGGCATTTTAGGAGGTGTTATTGTACCCCCTTTCAATAAAAAAAATACAAGCAAATTTCTCGCAAAGATGCTTCTTCTTGCGAGTAAATATAAATTAGAAATTGATTTGCATATAGATGAGTCAATTATTGAGCCTGGAGCAGGAATAAAAGTTTTATTAGAAACAATCGAAAATTTAAAAATTAATAGTATTCCGATCACTTGTAGTCATTTGAGTAGTCTTATTTCTTTAAGTCATAGAGAGATTTTAAATTTAGGAGAAAAAATGGCTGAGAAAAATATTAAGGTTATTGCTTTACCCCTAACAAATTTTTGGCTTCTCAATCGAAGTAATAAAACTACATCATTAAAAAGACCAGTTGCTCCAATAAAGCAATTACAAAAATCACATGTGGATGTATCTCTGGGTAGTGATAATGTTCAAGACCCTTGGTACCCATTTGGTAATTTTGACCCTTTTTATATGTTGTCTTGCTCGATACCTATGCTTCAACTAAATCCCTGGGAGAGAATGACTCTATCTTCTATTTTTTTAGCTCCAAGCAGATTATTAAATTTAAAATGGGATGGTTTAATTAAAAAGGGTTGCCCTGCTGACTTTGTAATTCTAGATGCACAAAGATGGGCAGATGTTTTTTCGACTACTCTAAAGAGAAAAGTATATATAAAAGGCGATTTATATTGCTAATCGACTAATTTATATATAAAACAAAAGAAATTTTATTAATGACATCAAACAGTCTTAAATTTTTAGACAAATTTAGGAAAGTCAAAAACTTAGAGATTATTGAAACCCAATCCGACGTAAAAAGACTTTCAAAAGATTTTTATAACTACTCTCCAATCCTCACTGAAAGATTAGACGAATGTATCGCTGATTTGGTGGTAAGACCTAGTGATCATAATGCTGTGAAGAAAGTAGCAAAAATTTGTTGGGAATTTTCTATCCCTCTTACTTTACGAGGTTCAGGTACAGGAAATTATGGACAAGCTGTTCCATTGTTTAAAGGAGTTGTAATGCAGATGAGTCACTTTAATAAGTTAGAAGAATTTGATCCAGATACAGGTTTTGTAAAAGTACAGTCTGGATGTGTCATGGGAGATTTGAATAAACAATTAGAAAAATATGGAAGGGAATTGAGGTTGCTTCCTAGTACTTGGAAAACCGCTACAATTGGAGGCTTTATTGCAGGTGGGTCAGGAGGTATTGGGTCCATTAGATGGGGATTTTTAAGAGATCCAGGGAATCTTATCGGTTTAGAGGCAGTGACGATTAATGAAAAACCTGATTTATTAAAATTTGATGCTGAAGAATCCGAACCTTTAAATCATGCTTATGGGACTAATGGAATAATTACTTCTTTATTACTTGCTACTGATATCAAACGTAAGTGGTATTCAATAGTTATCGACTGTATTGAATTTGAAAAAACAATAGAAATATTAAAAACTCTTACAAGCGCAGCAATTGATCTGAAACTAGGAGCAATTCTTGAAGAAGAAATTGTAGATCAAATGCCAAAATGGTTTAGGAGTAATTCTAGAAGTCACAAGATATTAATTCAATCTACTCTTGGAGGAACAAAAACGATCGAGTTGATTTGTAAAAAATTCAAAGTTGAATTTACCCTCTTTGGGGAAGAAGAAAAACTCGTTAATGGAATTTCTGAAGTCGTATGGAACCATACAACTCTTCATATGAGGTCTAGGGATAAAAATTGGACGTATTTACAGATGCTTTTGCCACTTAATAATGAACTAGAGTTAATTAATTTTTTTAGAAAAAAATGGGGTAAAAAAGTCCTTTGGCATCTAGAGGCAGTTTCTCAACAAGGATCACCGCGATTAGCGGCTTTGCCTGTATTAAGGTGGAATGGAATAGATGAATTAAATGAAATAATGGAAGATTGTAAGAAACTTGGGGCGTTTATTTTTAATCCCCATGTTTTAACTGTCGAAGGCGGAGGCTTAGGAGTGGTCGACGCAGATCAAGTAAAAGCGAAATTAAAATTTGATCCTAAAGGGCTCCTAAATCCAGGCAAATTGGCAGGCTGGGAAATAAAGGAACAATTTAATATTTAACATTTGTATTTTTTGCAAATTTAATAAATTCAGCAACTAAAAAAATAGAACCTGTTAAAACAGGATGATTAGGTGGCCATTCCCCCAGGGAAAATAAATACTTAATAGCAAGTTCAAATGTTTTAAATTCAATTGTTTTTTGGAAGTCAATTTCTTTAATCTGAGAGAGATCATTTAATTGCCAACTAGGTTGGTTTGGCACTGGCACAAGTAATAAGTGATCATTTTCTTTAAGAAGTGTTTTTATTATTGCGTAAATATCTTTTTGTCTTTGGACACCTAAAATCCAATAAATTCCTTTATCTTCATTCTCCCAATTGCTTCGCTCATGAGAGAGTGCTTTTGCAGCGGGATAATTATGCGCACAATCTACAAGAATTTCTTTGTTCAAATAATTTATTATTTCTAGCCTTCCCTTCCAAGCTGTCTTTTTAAGACCTTCAGATATGTGTTTTTCTTTAATATTAAATCCCAAATTATTCAGCGCTTCAATTGCTCCAACAGCTACTGAAGCATTTTGCTTTTGGAAAATTCCTTTTAATCCAAGCTCATAGCTTTTTGAAATTGAATCTTTCCAGATAACTTCCGCTCCAACCTCTTTAACTTTTGCGTTTATTAAATTTTCAACTTCACTATTTTGATTGCATGAAATTACAATTGAGTTTTTTTCAATAACTGCTAATTTTTCTTTGGCAATTTTTTCAATCGTATCTCCAAGAAATTCTTTATGGTCTAAGCCAATATTCCCAATAGCAATTATTGGTCTAGATTTATGGGATGTTGTCGCGTCTAATCGTCCTCCTAAGCCAGCTTCAAGAATGAGCAATTCAAC
>QCLX01000010.1 GCA_003214215.1 Prochlorococcus sp. AG-418-G18
AATAATTTATGAAATTTCCTACTAATTAAACAAAAACCCCTTAGATTATTTATAAAGACAAAAACTAATTTGTGAACTCAGAAAAAAAACATTTAATCCAAAGCTCAATAAGTTCTTACGAAAGTAATAACAAAACTATTGCTGTTGTTCCTACAGTTATAGAACAATCAGGTAGAGGAGAAAGAGCTTTTGATATATATTCAAGACTATTGAGGGAGAGAATAATTTTTTTAGGTACTGGAATTAATGATCAAGTATCTGACTCGCTTGTTGCACAATTATTATTTCTTGAAGCAGAAGATCCCGAAAAAGACATACAAATATATATAAATTCTCCCGGAGGTTCAGTAACTGCAGGAATGGCCATATACGATACTATGCAACAAATATCCCCTGATGTAGTAACAATATGCTTTGGAGTAGCGGCAAGTATGGGGGCATTTCTACTTTCTGGAGGAGCAAAGGGGAAAAGATTGGCTTTACCTAATTCTAGGATTATGATTCATCAACCTCTGGGAGGTGCACAAGGTCAAGCAGTAGAGATTGAAATACAAGCTAAAGAAATACTTTTTCTCAAGAAAACATTAAATTCGCTTTTAGCAGAACATACTGGTCAACCTTTAGAAAAAATTAATGAAGATACAGAAAGAGATTACTTTTTATCTCCCTCAGAAGCAGTCGAATATGGATTAATTGATAAAGTTATCAAAAAGTGACAAGGGGTACTGATTTTTTAAGAATATGATGACGAATCGATATTTATAAGCAATCCTAGTGAATAGGGAATATTTAACACCTTTCACTTTAAAAACTTATAATCGATGGCTAAATTCGACGCCCATCTTAAATGTTCATTTTGCGGGAAATCACAAGACCAAGTAAGAAAGCTTATAGCTGGTCCTGGGGTTTATATCTGTGATGAGTGCATAGATCTTTGTAATGAAATTCTCGATGAAGAACTACTTGATAATCAAGCGAACACAAACAACTCTCCGCAAGTAAAAAAGAAATTAGCAACTGATAATCCAAAAAAATCTGTTCCTTTAGAATTAACCTCAATTCCTAAGCCATTAGAAATTAAAAGTTTTCTAGATAATCAAGTTGTTGGACAAGAATCTGCAAAAAAAATATTATCAGTAGCCGTATACAATCACTACAAGCGATTAGCTTGGAAAGTTAAAGAAGATAGTAAAAATAACAATGCAACAGATTCACAATCAACTAAATTACAAAAATCAAATATTTTACTCATCGGCCCTACTGGAAGTGGAAAAACATTATTGGCGCAAACTTTAGCAGAGTTTCTGGATGTTCCTTTTGCAGTAGTTGATGCAACGACTTTGACAGAAGCTGGATATGTTGGGGAGGATGTTGAAAACATACTTTTAAGACTTCTACAGAAATCAGAAATGAATGTAGAACTAGCTCAAAAAGGAATAATTTATATTGATGAAATAGATAAAATTGCAAGAAAAAGCGAGAATCCTTCAATTACTAGAGATGTCTCTGGTGAAGGAGTTCAGCAAGCATTATTAAAAATGCTTGAAGGAACAATTGCTAATGTGCCACCACAAGGCGGAAGAAAACATCCTTATCATGACTGCATCCAAATTGATACGAGTCAAATATTATTTATTTGCGGGGGAGCTTTTATAGGTTTAGAGGATATCGTTCAAAAGCGTATGGGTAAACACTCTATAGGATTTACCACCAATTCAGATCAAAACAAAGTTGATACAAAAAAAATAGTAGACCCAAGAGATTCCCTGAAAAATTTAGAATTAGATGACTTAGTGAAATATGGCCTAATTCCAGAATTTATTGGAAGAATTCCGGTTTGTGCTGTATTAGATCGTCTTACTAAAGAAACTTTAGAATCTATTTTGACTCAACCAAGAGATGCATTAGTAAAGCAATTCAAAACTTTGCTAAGTATGGATAATGTTGAATTATCATTTGAGCCTGATTCAGTTGAAGCGATAGCAAATGAAGCATATAAAAGAAAAACAGGAGCAAGAGCATTAAGATCAATAATTGAAGAGCTAATGCTTGACATAATGTACACTTTGCCTTCTGATGAAAATATAAAAGAATTCACAATTACGAAAAAAATGGTAGATAATTTGTTCTCATCTAAAATTGTTAAACTACCTTCAGGATCAAAAAGAATCATTAAAGAGTCTGCATAAAATTAGAATTTAATTTTTTAATTGAATCCCGAATTTTTCTAATTAATGAAAAATAAATGCCAAATATACATAAGCCTTTTCATCAAAAATATAGACCAAACAACTTAGACGAACTGGTTGGGCAAAAATTTATATCAATTACACTCAAACAAGCACTATTAACAAAAAAAATTGCTCCTGCATATCTTTTTAATGGTCCAAGAGGTACTGGAAAAACATCAAGTGCAAGAATATTTGCAAAATCTCTAAATTGCCAGGCATTTGACCAACCTACGATAACTCCTTGTTGTAAATGTGACTTATGTAGACAAATTACAGATGGGAGCGCTCTAGATATTATCGAGATTGATGCAGCATCAAATACAGGAGTAGAAAATATAAGAGAAATTATAGAAAGAGCGAGATTTGCTCCTACTCAAGCGAGATGGAAAGTATATGTTATTGATGAATGTCATATGCTTTCAACTGCAGCTTCAAATGCTTTACTAAAAACTATTGAAGAACCGCCCTTAAGAGTTGTATTTATCCTTGCGACAACAAATCCTGAGAGAGTATTAAATACAATACAAAGTAGATGCCAAAAGTTTGATTTTAAAAGAATAAGCCCTAGTGATATTTTTCAACATTTATCAGAAATCGCCGAAAAAGAATCCATTGAATACGAAGTTCAGGCCTTAAAAATGATTGCAAAAAGATCTAATGGAGGTATGAGAGATGCACAAAGCCTCCTTGAACAATTGAATCTTTTACCAGAAGGAATAACAATTAATAATATCCAAAACCTCCTAGGAGAAGTATCAGAAAGTGAATTAACAAATCTGATTAAATCATTGGTTGAGAATAATCCAGAGTCGTTAATTATCACCTGCAACAAATTATATGATGCCGGAAACGAACCTCTTCAAATAATTATCGGATTATTGAATATAACAAGAGATCTTCTATTACACACTACAAATAATAAATATTCAGATCTTTATTATACATCTGATGAATTTCAAGATGAATTAGATAAAATTTCAAAAACAATAAATAAATCAAAAATAATTAATTGGCATAATAATCTGAGAAATATTGAATATCAAATCAAATCAAGTGATAATCCAAGGCTTTGGTTTGAAATACATTTAACTGGCCTTCTAAGTAATCAAGAGATAAATACGAGTGATGAGAATCATGAAAGTAGAAAAAACATTGCAATTTTTAATAATAAAAATATTTCTAATGAAATTCAAAAACCAAGTATCAAAAAAGATATAAGTAACGAGAAATGGATGGAAAAAAAAGACAAAAAATCAGAAAAATTTAGCGTTCTTGAAAAAGAAATGATAGGAAATACTTCTGACAATAACCAAAATAATCCCGAATCAAATAATTTAAAAGATCAATGGGAATTAATTCTTTCTAAAGTAGAGTTACCATCAACAAGAATGTTACTTTCACAACAAGCTGAACTTGAAAGTTTTGATTCGGAGAAAATCACAATTGCATTATCTCCAAACTGGGAAAATATGATAAAAAGTAGAAAAGTTATAATTGAAAATACTGTAAAAAAGATATTTGGAGATCAAATAATACTTAATTTTTCAACCAAACATTTAAATAAAAATAACCCAACAAACACTCCAGAAATAACCCAAAATGAAGTAAATAATTTTCGAGGAATAAAAAAAATAGAACCAGAAACTAATTCGTCAACAAAAATATCTAATGGAGAAACTTATGATGATAGTTCAAAAAATTTAGCAAATTTTTTTAATGGACAAATCATAGACCTTGATGAATAAATTAAACTCCAGTATGAAGAGTTTTTCGCCAGAGTATCTTTTTTGGAAAAATAGACATCTTTATTGTTACCCAAGGGATTACTAAAAACCAATGCGATAAATAAAAAACCGATACAAATACCATCAAAAAATTACTTTTTTGCAGTACGGGTACTTCGCTTTTACAAGAAGAACCGTACCAAAAAGCAATTCCAGATAACATAAAAGCTGTAAATGAAATAGGCCAGTAAATTGGTGAATCTAATAAAGCAATACTTAAAACTAAATCAAAAATAGAAATGATTGGTAGTGCATATTGCAAGATGAAAAAGTAAGTTAAATCAAATTTCTGCAAATAATCAATTTTATTAGTAAATAATTGATCTCCATAATCAAAGAATCTTTGCAAACCCCCCTCTGCCCATCTTTGCCTTTGCGCTAATAAAGCATTTAAATTCTCAACTGCTTCCTCCATGACTGGAGGATCCCATAAGATTCCAATTCTAGATTGTGATAATAATAATCTTAAACTCAAATCAAGATCATCTGTAACTGTATCTTCATTAAAAGAACCACATGCCAATAATGTTTCTTTCTTAATTAATTGGCCATTTCCCCTTAATTCAGAAACTCCAGCAACTGATAATCTTCCATATTGAAAGATTGCGTCCATAGCCATCTCCATTGACTGGCAGGAAGTTAAAAAATTATTACTTACATTTGTCACTGATTTTCTTAGTTGAACTGCAGACCAATCACCCTCTTCTACAAAACTAAATAACCTTATCAAAGAATCTTTTTTTAATTCAGCATCAGCATCCAAAACTAATAACCATTCACCATGAGTAAACTTCAAGGCATAATTCAAAGCTCCTGACTTTCCTCCTCCTGCATTTGGAGAACGACTTACGACTTTTAGCCTGTCATATTGTCTAGATAATCGATCTAAAATTAAGGGCGTCTTATCAGAACTACCATCATCGATTATATAAATACTTAATTTATTTGTTGGATAATCTAAACTAAATAATCTTTCAACTAATCTTGCTATGACATTCTCTTCATCTCTAGCTGCGACTAAAATATCAAGCACAGGTAACTGTTTGTTACTAAGTCTGCTGCTTACACTATTTAAAACGTTGTTCCTTTTGAAATTTCTAGAAATAACTATTAAACCGTAAAAAACAATCACACAAGATAAAGTCAATGTAATGTAAAAGAAATTTTCGATGTTCAAAGCATGAGGAATAAAAGCTGCTAAAAAACAAGCACTAAGAAATATAAAAGACTTCAATCTTCGATTTTTATAAAAACCCTTACTCATAAAAGTAAATTTTTAATTACTTAACTTTCATTGAGACAATATCTCAAATTTTTTCAGTTTTGCATCTCGATAGTAATGATTCAATATTTGTTCATAAGAGAATCCTAATTTAGCCATTTCAATTGCTCCTGCCTGAGATAAACCTACACCATGACCGAAGCCTCCTCCTCTCAAAAGCCATAAATCATCACTTAATTTATTAATAGTAAACAAATTACTAGGTATAACATTTAATACCCGTCGAATATCGTCTTTAACTAGAACAATAGATTTATTAACTTTATTAGTTTGTATTTCCAATTTTGTCACTCTGCCACTATACCCACGTTCAATAGAATTTAAACCTAAAACATCATCATTAATATTTATAAGTTTGTTTTTAATTAACTTTTCTTTGATTTCAAGACTAGAAATTTTCTTTTTCCACCGAAAAAGAGAATGATTACTACCATAAAACTTTTCTTTATCAATATCTAAAAAATTATTTAAATCAGATTCATTTATAATTGGAAGTTTAAAAATTTTATTTAAAGATTTAGAACCATCAATGATTGCATTGAAATAAGAAAAATCCTGAATTTGCCAAGACTCACCTGCAGTAGCAGATACGCCACCATTAGAACCATGGTAAAAAGCATTTATTGGTTGATTTCCGTAAGTGAGAATTAAATTTGAAGTTGCTTCTATAGCTTTTTGTACGTTTTTATTTCTAATTTTAGAAGGCTTATAAACTTGGCATTGAGTACTAATACATAAATGAAATTTATCCATATTAAATCTATCAGAATTAAATATTCCCCAAGTTCTTGCAATAACTGCTTGTGCCTTGAGTGCTTCTAAAGGAGAATTTGGTCCAATTTCATATGGCAAAACACCTGCCAAATAATCATCAAACTCAATTTTTTGAACTAAGGTCCAAGTTCCATATGAATCTTTTATTAAATAAAAATTTTTGCCAAAATTAACACCATTTATTTTTATTTCCTCTTCAGCATAAATATATATAGGCCCTTCAAGTTTAATTCCATTATAGTCATTTCTAAGAACGGGAGTAATTTGAAAATTTTTTATTTTTCTGGAAATTTTATTTTTTAATTCAAACTCTGGCAGATCATTTTGAAATGGAATCCATACTTCCCAATTTTCAGGGTAAGCAACAGTCGTCTCAAATCCTTTATCTCTTAGTTCGTCTGATTGTTTTTTTGCCGATTCATAGCTAGCAAAAGGACCAAAAACAATTCTTTCAATTTTTTTTGGATTTTTGACGGGAATATCCACCCATGTAATATTTATCTGTTTTGATTTATGTTTAATACCATTAGAAGATATCAGGTTTAAAAAACCTTTATCAGTTATAAAGTTAATATTCTTTTTCTCCGAAAAACTATCATTCTCCCCGCCTAAATATTGCTTTAAACCAATTAAAAATTTTCCTTTTTTAATTTCATTATCGAGTTCAACCTTTACCAATTCTTCTCCTTTTACATTAAAGGTAAATTTAGTGTTTATTATTAAAAGAGAAATACATCCTAAAAATAAGTTTAAAAAGGCAAATTTAAGTTTCATAAGTTAGAACTTTCCTTTTCAATTAAAAACTTTAATTTGCGCCAATGCGTATAAAGGTTTAGATTATCCTAATTAAACACATTTGACTTAAATGTCTAAACTAAAAACTCGTAAATCAGCTGCCAAAAGATTTAAAGCTACTGCGACGGGTAAATTCATGAGAAGAAGAGCTTTCCATAATCATTTACTTGATCATAAAAGCTCAAAATTAAAAAGACATCTATCAACAAAAGCCGTAGTTGATGAAAGAGATGCTGATAATGTAAGATTAATGATTCCATACGCATAAATCTTTAACCAATTTTTATTAAATATTCATGGCACGCGTAAAAAGAGGCAACATAGCCAGAAAAAGAAGAAACAAAATCTTAAATCTTGCGAAAGGTTTTAGAGGCGGCAACAAAAATCTTTTCAGAACAGCAAACCAAAGAGTGATGAAAGCTCTTTGTAATGCTTATAGAGATAGAAGAAGAAGAAAAAGAGATTTTAGAAGACTGTGGATTTCTAGAATTAACGCATCTGCAAGGATGAATGGAACTAACTATAGCAAGTTAATTAATGGCATGAAAAATTCAGAGATTATCATTAACAGAAAAATGCTTGCTCAATTAGCCTTAAACGATCCTAAGTGTTTTGAAAAAATTGTTTCTTCCGTTAGTAAGTAGAAAAAAGAATATAATCTAGAAAAGTAAATATAAATAATGGAAATATCTTCCTTTCAATCTTATTTAATAATTCTTTTTGTTGTATTAATAATAATTTCTATTTTTGTTTTCAGACAATTTCTAAAAACAAGAAGTGAAGAATTAAATTTAGTAAAATTCGAGCAGAAAGGTTTAGATTCTCTCACTCAAGCTACAGAATTATATGAATTTGGTTCTATTCAAATAAAAAAAAGGTTATATTCTGAAGCAACTAAAACTTTTTTAAAAGCAATTGAAAATTATGAAAATGAACCTGATGAAGCCAAAGCAATAATAAATAATGCTTTAGGATTCTCTTATGCTGCTCAAAATGAATTTAAGAAAGCAATCAAACACTATAACTATGCAATAAAATCACTCCCAGAATATCCTATAGCCCTAAATAACCTCGCATCAGCACAACAGCGTTTACTAGAGTACGACTTGGCATATGAAACTTACCAAAAGGTTTTAGTGATAGATCCAAAAAACAAAACAGCAATTAAAAAAAGTAAGGAGTTAGAAAAAAGAAACAATTATAAACCTTATAAAGGTATTAAAGATAAAGGATTCTAAATATGAAAAATTATTCTTCTTTACTAATTGGTGGAAAACAATTTTCCAGTAGATTAATGGTGGGTACTGGTAAATACAAATCTACTCAAGATATGGTAGAAAGTTTGTCAAATTCTGAAACGGAAATTATAACCGTCGCTGTCAGAAGAATTAAAAATGATCAGACCGGAGAAAATTTACTCGAAAAGATAAACTGGAAAAAATACTGGATGCTTCCTAATACAGCTGGCTGTGTTAATTCCGATGAGGCAATCAGAATAGCAATTTTGGGTAGAGAACTTGCAAAATTGTCTGGTCAAGAAGAAAATAATTTTGTAAAGTTAGAAGTGATTCCTGACAGAAAGTATTTGCTACCAGATCCAATAGAAACTCTTAAAGCAGCAGAAATTTTAATAAAAAAGGGTTTTACTGTACTTCCCTATATCAATGCAGATCCTATTCTTGCAAAAAGACTAGAAGAAATAGGTTGTGCAACTGTAATGCCATTAGGCTCGCCTATTGGCTCAGGGCAAGGTTTATTAAATTTATCAAATATAGGGATAATTATTGAGAATGCAAAAGTGCCAGTAATAATTGACGCAGGAATTGGGGTACCTAGTGAAGCTTCTCAAGCTATGGAAATTGGAGCTGATGGTGTCTTAATCAATAGTGCAATAGCACAAGCTGAAAATCCTGCTCTAATGGCTCAAGCAATAAATTATGGTGTAAAAGCTGGCAGGCAAGCTTTTGTGGCAGGAAGAATTAAAAAACAAGACTTTGCAGTAGCAAGTTCACCGGAAAAAAACATATCTATCTAATTCCCTTAATTAAGCAAAGTTTAAAAAAGGGGTAAATTTATTATTTGATTTTATTTATGTATTAAGCAAGAAGATTTGAAACTATTTACAATGTTTTTTCGCAAATTGGAAGCACACTGTAGTAATTTAATAAATATATTATGAATCTATTAATTCTGGAGTTCTGAGTGAAAGTTATTGTTCTAGGTGGAGATGGTTTTTGCGGTTGGCCTTGTGCGGTGAATTTAGCAGATCAAAATCATGATGTAATTATTGTCGACAATTTAAGTCGTAGAAAAATTGATATTGATCTAGAGGTAGAATCTTTAACTCCAATTGCTTCGATAACAGAACGACTTTCTGCATGGGAAGAGATTGGAGGTAAGCCTATGAGATTTCTTAACATGGATATCTCGAAGCAATATCAAAAATTACTCAATTTGCTCATTGATGAAAAACCAGACTCCGTGATCCATTTTGCAGAACAAAGAGCAGCACCTTACTCGATGAAATCGAGTTTTACCAAAAGATATACAGTAGATAATAATGTTAATGGCACCCACAATCTTCTTGCTGCAATAGTAGAAAGTAATTTAGATATTCATGTTGTTCATTTAGGAACGATGGGAGTCTACGGATATGGATCTCATAGAGGTGCAACAATTCCAGAAGGTTATCTAAAAGTTGAAGTTCCACAACCAGATGGAAGCCGCTTTGAAGAAGAAATATTACACCCTGCAAGTCCAGGCAGTGTTTACCATATGACTAAAACTTTAGATCAATTATTATTTCTTTACTACAACAAAAATGATCTTGTAAGGATTACTGATCTTCATCAAGGCATTGTTTGGGGTACAAATACAGATGCAACTTTAAAAGATCCTAGATTAACAAACCGATTTGACTACGACGGAGATTATGGAACTGTTCTAAACAGATTTCTAATGCAAGCTGCAATTGGATATCCATTAAGTGTTCATGGGACAGGAGGGCAAACAAGAGCCTTTATACACATAAAAGACTCTGTAAAATGTGTACAACTTGCTCTTGAAAATCCTCCAAAACCTGGAGAGAGAGTTAAAATCTTTAATCAAATGACTGAAAGTCATCAAGTCGGAGAACTAGCTAAAAAAGTTGCGTCTCTAACAGGTGCTGATATCAATTATTTACCAAATCCAAGGAATGAAGCAGTAGAAAATGATCTAATTGTTGATAATAAATGCTTTATAGAATTAGGTTTAAACCCAACGACTCTTGATAATGGTTTATTAGAAGAAGTTGTTGAAGTTGCTAAAAAATACTCCAATAGATGTGATCTTAAGCGAATACCTTGTGTTTCATCCTGGACTAAAAAACAAGCTGAGGCTATAAAGACTAATTAAAATTTCTGAAATAATTATCTTAAGAAAGTGAAAATCGCATTGTTTACTGAAACTTTTTTACCTAAAGTTGACGGCATAGTCACTAGACTGACTAAAACGATTGAATTTTTAATAAAAAATGGAGATGAAGTTATAATTTTTTGTCCAGAGGGGTGTCCAGAATCATATATGGGCGCAACTGTAGTTGGAGTTGCTGCAATGCCATTACCCTTATACCCAGAGTTGAAGCTTGGTTTACCAGGTCCTGCAGTCTCAGATAAGTTAGAGAAATTCAATCCAGATTTGATACATGTTGTTAATCCAGCTGTACTTGGCTTAGGTGGCATATGGTTGGCGAAAACTAATAATATTCCTTTAATTGCCAGTTACCATACTCATCTTCCGAAATATCTAGAACATTACGGTATGGGTATGTTAGAGCCACTTTTGTGGGAATTACTGAAAGCAGCACATAATCAAGCCTTATTAAATTTATGTACATCCACTGCTATGGTAAATGAGTTAAAAGATAAAGGTATTCAAAGGACTGCTCTATGGCAAAGGGGAGTAGATACTCACAGTTTCCGACCAGATTTGAGAAGTGAGAAAATGAGAAAAAAATTATTTGGGGAATATAACGACGCTAATTACTTATTGATTTATGTAGGAAGATTATCAGCAGAAAAACAAATTGAGAGAATTAAACCAGTCTTAGAAAGTATCCCTAATGCTTGTCTAGCACTTGTAGGTGACGGACCATATAGAAACCAGCTTGAAAAAATCTTCGAAAATACCAAGACTAATTTCATAGGATATTTATCTGGCGATGAACTTGCTAGCGCCTATGCCTCTGGAGATATATTTTTATTTCCATCTAGTACAGAAACACTTGGGTTAGTTTTACTAGAAGCAATGGCAGCAGGATGTCCAGTTATCGGAGCCAACAAGGGGGGGATTCCAGATATTATTAGCGATGGTATTAATGGTTGTTTATATGATCCTGATGAAAAAGATAATGGGGAACAGAGTTTGATTGAAGCGACAAAAAAAATTCTAGAGAATGAAGATAAAAGAGAAGTTATGAGGAAAGAGGCACGAAACGAAGCAGAAAAATGGGATTGGAATCAAGCAACGTTACAACTGCAGAATTATTATGCAGATACTCTCAAAGAAATAGATTAAAGTTAATTTTAATTATGCTACGTGTGGAGGAGTAGGACTACTATACGAACTTAAAGGAAGTATTAGAGTAGCGATATTTTGATTCTTTTCAGGCCTTTTTTTCTTTGAGAATTTTTTCCCAAAAGGAACTCTTATAACATTAGTTCCCTCAATGGAACAAATGTTTGAGTTATCCCCTGAAAAATTATTGACAAAATTTGGTAAGTCGACGTTTTTAACTGGCAAGTGCTTAACATTACCAGATTTAAAATCTTTGGTCATAGCTTCAAATACCCCAAAAAATTTGATGCTCGATTATTGTAATAAAAAAATTTAAAAAAATTCTATAAGAAAATATTAAATTTTTATTCTCACTGATAATAACTAAGTAAATACAAGGACGCTAGTCCTTTAAGCACATTTTTTTTCTTGGAAAGTCTCTCCTTGATTTACATTACAAGAACAAATTAAATTGCGATCGCCATATGCATTATTTATCCTAGAAACTGAAGACCAAAACTTAATAGATGTTGGAGTTTTATAAGGAAAAGAAGCTTTTTCTTTTGAATAAGGATAATGCCAATTATCAGCAATCAACTCTTTGATAGTATGGGGAGCATTACTGATTACATTATTATTCTTTAATTCAATATTTTTTTCTATTTCCCTGATTTCTTCTCCAATCAATAGCATAGCCTCGCAAAATCTATCCAATTCAACCAAACTTTCACTTTCAGTAGGCTCTATCATTATCGTCTCTGGAACAGGCCAACTTATAGTTGGGGCATGAAAACTATAATCTATTAATCGTTTAGCTAAATCATTTACACTCAAACCAGTTTTGGATTTTAAATCTCTAAAATCTAAAATACATTCATGTGCGACAAAATTATTTTTTCCTTTATAAAGAATCTTGAATTTATGCTTTAAAGAATGCGCAATATAATTTGCAGATAAAATTGCATGCGCAGTTGCTTTCCTTAAGCCACTAAGACCAGCCATTTTTATGTACATCCAACTTATTGGAAGAATACTTGCACTCCCATTCTTGGCAGAAGATACGTAATTGGAACTATTAGATAAATTATTATCCATTAAAGAATGAGTAGGAAGAAATGGGCTTAAAGTTTCTGATGCAGCAACTGGACCTACTCCTGGACCACCTCCTCCATGTGGAATACAGAATGTTTTATGTAAATTCAAATGACAAACATCAACACCATAATTCCCCGGCTTACATAATCCAACCTGAGCGTTCAAATTTGCTCCATCTAAATAGACAAATCCCCCAACAGAGTGAATTAAATCACATATCTTTCTGATTTGTAATTCAAAAACTCCATGAGTAGAGGGATAAGTCAACATTAGAGCCCCTATTTGGTTATCAAATTTCTTGACCTTGATCGACAAATCTTGAAAATCAATATTTCCTTCGTCATCACATTCAACAGTTAACACATCAAAACCTGCCATAACTGCGCTAGCAGGATTTGTTCCATGAGCACTTTTAGGAATTAAACATTTTTTTCTTAACAGTTCACCTTTTGATTCAAAATAAGAATTTATTGCCAATAATCCTGCAAACTCTCCTTGAGAGCCTGCATTTGGTTGAAAAGAAACTGATTTTAAACCAACAATATCACTTATCCATTTTTCTAGGTCAGATATGATTTTTGAATAGCCTTCAGTTTGATCTGGTGGGGAGAAAGGATGAATTGAAGATAAATTAGCCCAAGAGACTGGATTTAACTCTGCTGCAGAATTTAACTTCATTGTACAGCTACCTAATGGCATCATCCCATCTACCAAAGAAAAATCTTTTTCTGCAAGTCGGAATATATATCTCATTAATTCAGTTTCACTTTGGTAATTTGTGAATATATCTTGCTGCATCCATGCACTGGATCTCAAAGCTAAACTTTCAAGATGAAATACTTTATCAAATTTTATATGCTCTAAATCTTCTTCTTTTTCTATAAGGTTTGCTATGAAAGTCAAAATATCTTTGATTTCTTTTTCATTACTAAGCTCATCTAAAGAGATCCCGAAGCCAGTTGAATTTTCAATAGTTGATCCCAACGGCAAAATTCTTAAGTTATAGCCATTTTTTAAAGCTTCATTATGGATCCTCTGGGAGTGCTCAGAATAAACATCAACACTATCAAATCTAATTCCATCAGGAATATCAAAACCTAAAGCAGCTAAACTTGATTCTAAATTTATTCTCAACTCCACTAATCTCTTAGCAATTTGCGTTAATCCAGAGGGTCCATGATAAATAGCATAAAAAGAAGAAATTATGGCTAACAAAGATTGAGCAGTACAAATATTACTGGTGGCCTTTTCCCTTCTAATATGTTGCTCTCTTGTTTGCAATGCTAATCTTAGTGACTTTTCTCCATTTTTAGATAGAGTTTGCCCAACAATTCTTCCGGGTATCAGCCTTTTATATTTTTCGCTACAAGCAAAATATGCTGCATGGGGGCCACCAAAACCCATTGGAACTCCAAATCTTTGCATACTACCCACTGCTACATCAACACCAAATTCAGAAATTGGTTTAATCAAAACTTGTGCCAGTGGATCAATACATGCGGTTACAATAATTTCTGATCTATGTGCTTGGGATATTAAGAATGTGGGATCATATAATTCCCCGTTTTTACCAGGTAATTGCAACAACATTCCAAAAACATCATCATGATTAGGAAGAGTGGATTGAGTAAAGCGTTTTAAGGATATTCCTAAAGGTTTTGCTCTGGTTTGTAGAACATTAAAAGTATGATCAAAAACATTTGATTCCACTAAGTACACTTTTGAAGATTTATTTTTTCTTGCGGAAAAACTCATGGCCATAGCTTCTGCAGCAGCAGTACCCTCATCTAACAAAGATGCATTGGCGACAGGGAATCCTGTTAGTTCACAAACAATAGTCTGAAAATTAAATAGAGCTTCTAATCTTCCTTGTGCAATTTCTGCTTGATATGGTGTATAAGACGTGTACCACCTTGGATTTTCAAGAACATGTCTTTGGATTACTTTAGGCATGTGATTGTCATAATAACCAAGGCCTATTAGTGATCTCATTTTAGTATTTTTATTCGTAATCTCTTCTAATTCATTTAAAGCCTCAATTTCTGAACAACCTTGGGGCAATATTTCCGAAGATTTATCTTTAAGCTGAATATCCTCAGGAATCACTTGATTTATAAATTGATCAATATTATTAAAACCAAGCTTGTTCAGCATAATTCTTTCATCATTATCTCCTAACCCAAGATGCCTATCTATAAACAAATCAGACCCAAATTTGGATGTCATATTAAAATATTTTTCTTTAAAATAGCTCTTTTTAAAAAATTTGCCTTATTTTGGTACAACCTTTGATTGATATTCCTCAGAAGTCATCAAATCAGCAATTGATGCTTTTGATTCTGGTTTCAAAATGACTAACCAACCATCTCCAATCGGATCATTCTGTAAAAGCTCAGGGTTCTCAATAACACTTTCATTTACAGATACTATTTCCCCTGAAAAAGGCAGATAGACTTCCTCAACGGCCTTAACTGATTCTATTGTTCCAAAAGTCTCGCCTTTCTCTAAAGTCGCCCCTTGATCAGCTAATTCAACAAAAACAATATCTCCTAATTGATCTATAGCGAATTCACTAACTCCAATTTTTAATAATCCATTTTCTGCCAAGACATATTCATGAGTATCCGCATAGTTGAGGTTGTCTGGAAACTTGTAAGACATGATTAAGTAGATAAAGGAAATAGAGAATCCTTTGAAATTAATTTTTCCTCTAATAGTTCAGATAATAATCGAATTAATGCAATTTTGATGTGAGCTATGTGAGAACCACCTTGAACAAAAATATTATAAGGATCTCTTAAAGGGGCATCAGCAGAAAATTCACTTGTACTACCTTCAATAAATGTACCTCCAGCCATTAATAATTTTGAATCATATCCATCCATTGATGATGGAACAACATTCAGAAAAGAATCTACTGGCGAAGAATTTTGAAAAGATTGACAAACTTTTTGTACCAAATCAGGATTATTCAATCTTACTGACTGAATAAGATCGGATCTATAAGCTGCTGGCTCTGGTAAAACCTTAAATCCCAAATTTTTAAAGACTGCTGCAACCATATCAGCACCTTTTAGTGATTCGTGAACAATTTGTGGTGCTAAAAACAAACCCTGAAAAATTAATCTTCCTAGTCCAAAATTTATTCCTGCAGAAGAACCAATACCTGGTGAGGTTAATCTAGAACATACCATCTCAACCAACTCTGCATCTCCTGCAACATACCCACCAGTAGGAACGATTGTTCCTCCCAAATTCTTAATCAATGATCCAGCAATTATATTTGCCCCTTTAGAAATTGGTTCACTATCTTCAACAAGCTCCCCATAACAGTTATCAACAAAACATATACATTTAGGATCAAGAGAATGAATAAGACTACAAATTTTCTCGATCTGATGATTCGTAAGAGACTTTCTCCAACTATATCCACAACTTTTTTGTATGAATACTAATTTGCATGAATTTTCTTTAAAAGAATGAACAATTTTTTCTTCAAAAGAATCAAAATTCTCGCAGATATTTATTTGCTTGTAGTCAATCTCAAAATCTTTAAGTGAGCCTTTACCTCCTCCCCTTATTCCTATGACTTCTTCTAACGTGTCATATGGTTGTCCTGTAAGAGATAACATTACATCTCCAGGTCTAAGAATTCCAAATAAGACAGAACTTATTGCATGCGTTCCACTTACAAATTGCATCCTAACAGCTGCCTTTTCAGCAAGAAACAATCTTGCAAAAACCGCATCAATTTTTTCTCTAGATATATCATCATGACCACTACCAGAAGATTGATTGAAATGACTAGTAGAAACTTTTTCTTCCTTAAAAATTGTCAAAATATTTTCTAATTTCTTGAAAACCTGATTGGACCTTTCTTGGAAAACTTTACTTAAACTCTCTTCGACAGAAAGAACAGCGTTTTCAGCCAGTTTTAAGTTATTGTTTAGCGTCATTTATTATGAAAATTCATGTTTTTTTTCAGAAGCTAAATTTCTTAATTCTGCGAGGAAAGCATTAGGTCCCCTTCCTTGAAAATAAGAAAGTTTTTTTGAAGCCTCATATAAATCAAGAAGTTCTCCATCTAATTCTTCTGCTGTATAATCTTTAATTCCTGCTATTACCTGAGCAAAACGTTCTCTTCGGGCAGATTTATTGACAGCATAGGCTTCCATTACCTGCATTTTACATGATCTCCAAGCCTTATTCTGACAAAAATGCACTGAAAGAGCGTCACTTAAAGCAGAAGCTTCTTCATCTTCTATGTACCAGTCAAAAGATGAAGGTAGAGCTTTTAATCCTGAAAATATCTCGAATAACTCCCCGGCCGACAATGGATTACCAGAATCATTTTTTAGGGGTAATGCAGACTCTTCCAAAGATTTCCATAACTCTGGGTAATCACTTTCAAAACGATCCCTGATTTTTTCAATACCTTGATCAAGAATCGTATTAACTTGAGCTAAAGCAAGAAAAACTTCAGGACCTGGCGAAGATAACTTCCCATTCCTAAGATTAGAAATTTGCGAATTATGTACTTTACCTAAATCAAGAACTTCAGAAAGTAATGGCAAAACTCTATGAGACCACCCATTTCTTTCATGCCAGAGGTGTATCAAATGAGCCATAGCCCTTCGACCTCTAGATAATCTATCGCGATATCCGATACTCACAGATAATTAAACTAATCAATAGTATAGTATGATAATATTACATATCGGTAATTTTGAAAATAGTATTTCAATATCATGAATTCAGTAATTTTCCAAGAAACAGCAAAATTAAAAAAACCGGTTCCAGCTGAAAAAGTTATAGAACTCTCAGAAAAATTACTGGAACCTTCCAGTCATTCAAAAAGATATCCTCCAAGACTACATAAAACGTGGGGAACAATAGTTTTCATGGTGGCAATTCATATTCTTTCTCTTGTAGCTATACAACCAAAATTTTGGAGCCTCCCTGCAGTCACTTCATTATTATTTTTTTACTGGGTAACTGCTTGTTTAGGAGTAACTCTTGGATATCACAGATTGTTATCACACAGATCGTTCATTGTTCCAAGATGGTTAGAAAGATTTTTTGCTACCTGTGGAGCTATAAGTTGCCAGCATGGACCAATAGATTGGGTAGGTTTACATAGGCATCACCACTCTTTTTCAGATACTGAAGTAGATCATCACAATAGTAAAAAGGGGTTTTGGTGGAGTCATATGGGTTGGATGTTTAAAGACGTTGAAGCACTAAAAGCTGTTCCAAAACTAAGTGCAGATTTAATCAAGGATCCATACTATAGATTTCTCAATAAGTATTTTTTATTACTACAAATTCCTATTGGACTTTCTTTGTACGCAATAGGTCAAAAATTAGGAGTTGGAGGATGGGCTCTAGTCCTTTGGGGAATTCCATTGAGGCTTGTGGTTGTTTATCACATAACTTGGCTAGTCAACTCCGCAACGCATTGTTGGGGTAAAGCACCATTTGAAAGTGGTGATTCATCTAAAAACAATGCGTGGGTTGCTGCATTAACATTTGGAGAAGGTTGGCATAATAACCATCATGCATTTCCCAATTCGGCAAAACAAGGATTATTTAGAGGTCAGATAGATATAACATGGGAACATATTAAGATTCTTGCAAAATTTGGTCTTGCAAAAAAAGTAAAGTTACCCTCTAGGTCCTATTATTAATTATATTGTTCAATATTTTCATGGCTAAAAGAGTACAAGTCGCATTAACTGAATCAATCGCATCACTAGGTAAAGAAGGAGATCTAGTCGAAGTAGCACCTGGATACGCAAGAAATTTTCTATTGCCTTATGGCAAGGCAATGAATGTAACACCAGCAGTCCTTAAACAAATTGAAAGAAAGAAAGAAAAAGAAAAAATCGCTGCTGATAAATTAAAGCAAGAAGCTTTAGATTTCCAAACTGCATTATCTACAATAGGCAGGTTCACTATCAAAAAACAGGTCGGAGAAGATGGAGTACTTTTTGGAACAGTTACCAATGGGGATGTTGCTGAAGCGATAGAAGCGGCAACTAAAAAAGCAATTGATAGAAGAAACATTACTGTTCCTGATATTCATAATTTAGGTTCCTTTACAGCAAAAATAAAATTACATCCAGAAATAAATGCAGAAGTAAATATTGAAGTAACAAGTTAATCAATTTGTTGCATTATTTTGAAAAGTAGCCAAAGTATATATCTAAGCAATTAAAGATATGGTTTCCGTACCTTTTCCAAATAATGGGCAAAATAAAAACTTTAGAAAGGATTTTAATAGTGAAAATTCTGGATTAGTACCTCCTCAAAACGTTCAAGCAGAGGAAGCTGTTCTTGGTGGCATACTTCTTGATCCAGACGCGATTGGAAGAATTGCAGACTTAATTAAACCTGAAGCTTTTTATATAAATGCCCATCAAGAGATTTATAGAACAGCATTAATGTTGCATACCCAGGGTAAACCAACTGATTTAACATCAATGAGTGCTTGGTTAGCAGATAATGGATCACTAGAAAAAATTGGAGGAAACAGCAAACTGGTAGAACTAGTTGAAAATGTTTCCTCTACAGCTTCCATAGAACAAGTTGCTAATTTAATTAACGACAAATTCATGAGGAGGCAACTTATAAGATCTGGAAATGAAGTGGTTCAACTAGGGTTTGATCAAACTCAAGATACTAATGAAGTTCTAGATAAAGCAGAGCAAAAAATATTTGAAATCAGTCAAGAAAAGCCTTCAAAAGGCCTGACTCAAGCAGCTGAAATCCTAACAAGTACTTTCAATGAAATAGAGTCAAGATCATTAGGTACTTCGGTAGCTGGTATTCCAGTAAATTTCTACGACCTTGATGCGATGACTCAAGGTTTTCAAAGAAGTGATTTAATAATTGTTGCTGGAAGACCTTCAATGGGGAAAACTTCAATGGTTCTCAATCTGGCTAAAAATGTTGCACAATCTCAAGATTTACCTGTGTGTGTATTTAGCCTTGAAATGAGTAAAGAACAGTTGACATATAGATTACTCTCTATGGAAGTTGGAATCGAGAGTGGCAGGCTAAGAACAGGAAGATTACAGCAAGATGAATGGCCATTACTAGGAGAAGGTATCAATTCATTAGGTCAATTACCAATATTTATAGATGACAAGCCTAACTTAAGTGTTTTAGAGATGAGATCTCTGTGCAGAAGATTAATAGCTGAACAAAAAAAAGAACTTGGATTGATTGTGATTGATTACCTCCAGTTGATGGAAGGATCAACCCCTGATAATAGAGTGCAAGAACTTTCACGAATAACAAGAGGTCTTAAAAGCATGGCCAGAGAATTAAAAGTACCAGTAGTAGCTTTATCACAGCTTAGTAGAGGGGTAGAGTCTAGAACAAATAAAAGACCAATGTTAAGCGATCTAAGAGAATCAGGATCTATTGAACAAGACGCAGATTTAGTATTAATGATTTATAGAGATGAATACTATAATCCAGAGACTGAAGATAGAGGAATTACAGAAATCATTGTCACTAAACATAGAAATGGACCCGTCGGAACTGTTAAATTATTATTTGAACCTCAATTTACGAGATTTAGGAATTTAGCTAATTAAATCGATCCTAAAATGCAAGATCATCACTCAACAAATGAATCTTTTGACGTAATCGTAATTGGAGGAGGACATGCAGGATGCGAAGCAGCTATAACAACAGCAAAATTAGGATTTTCTACAGCCTTATTTACAATCAATTTAGATAGGATTGCCTGGCAACCTTGCAACCCTGCTGTTGGGGGGCCGGCCAAAAGTCAGTTGGTACATGAAGTTGATGCATTAGGTGGAATTATTGGTAAATTAGCTGATGAGACAGCTATACAAAAAAGAATATTAAATGCAAGTAGAGGGCCAGCTGTATGGGCATTAAGAGCTCAGACAGATAAAAGAGAATACTCAAAAAAGATGATTGAAATACTACAAAATACAGATAATTTATCTTTAAAAGAAGCAATGATTACTGAACTAGATATCGCAAAAAATGAAGAAATTGGATTGAACTCAAAAAAAACCTTAAAAAAAAGAATAAGAGGTGTAAGGACTTTCTTTGGTAGTTATTATTCAGCAAGATCAGTTATCATCACAGCTGGTACGTTCTTAGAAGGAAGAATATGGATAGGAAATAAATCAATGTCAGCTGGCAGATCGGGGGAACAAGCAGCAAAAGGTCTTACTCAAAATTTGCACAAAATTGGTATCAAAACAGAACGTTTAAAAACAGGAACTCCAGCAAGAGTTGATAAAAGAAGTATCATTTTTGATGAATTAGATATTCAACCAAGTACTGCAGCAGATAAATATTTTTCGTTTGACCCAGATATAAAAAATAATATGCCCCAAGTTAGTTGTCACATCACAAGAACAACTACCAAAACACATCAACTAATTAGAGACAATTTACATTTAACTCCCATTTACGGCGGTTTTATTGATAGTAAGGGGCCAAGATATTGTCCATCCATTGAAGATAAAATCGTCAAATTTGCTGATAAAGAATCACATCAAATTTTCTTAGAACCAGAAGGAATTAATACCCCTGAAATATATGTACAAGGATTTTCTACAGGTTTACCCGAAAATATTCAATTAGAACTTTTAAGGACCTTGCCTGGATTAGGTGAATGTAAAATGTTGCGACCAGCATATGCTGTGGAGTATGACTATATACCTGCAACACAGCTCCAAACATCACTCGAAACGAAAGAAATTGAATATTTATTTAGCGCCGGACAAATTAATGGCACTACTGGTTATGAAGAAGCAGCAGCACAAGGATTAGTTGCAGGAGTCAATGCGACAAGAAAACTAAACAAAAAAGATCCAATAATCTTCACTAGAGAAAGCAGTTATATAGGAACAATGATCAATGATTTAATTACCAAAGATCTCAAAGAACCATACAGAGTTCTCACTAGTAGGAGTGAATATAGGTTAACTCTTAGAGGAGATAATGCAGATAGGAGATTAACACCATTAGGTTATCAAATAGGGCTAATTAATGAGGAAAGATGGTCGGCCTATCAAGAAAAAATGAAACTCCTCGAGGAAGAGAAATTTAGATTAAATAACACTCGTTTAAAAAATACCGACGAGATCTCAAAAAAAATAGAATTAGAAACGGGATCAAAAATCAAAGGCTCAACAACTTTGAAAGAACTCTTAAAAAGACCAAACTTTCATTATTCAGATTTAATAAAATATAATTTGAATGAAAGAAATTTAGGTTCTTCAATACAGGAAGGTGTTGAAATAGATATTAAATACGAGGGTTACCTTAAAAGACAAAAAAACAACATTGAACAAATAAATCGTCAAAGCTCCAAATCTCTGCCTCAAGAAATAAATTATGCAAAGATAAATACATTATCTTTAGAAGCTAGAGAAAATTTGAATAAGATAAAGCCAAAAAATTTTGGTGATGCTTCAAAAATTCCTGGAGTAAGCAAAGCTGATTTAACTGCATTACTTGTTTGGCTAAAAATAAGAGAAATAAAAAAAGAAAAGGCGAATATTTTTGTCGAAAAAAAGTTATCATCTTAAAAGCATTT
Source organism: Prochlorococcus sp. AG-418-G18 (assembly GCA_003214215.1). Lineage (GTDB taxonomy): Bacteria > Cyanobacteriota > Cyanobacteriia > PCC-6307 > Cyanobiaceae > Prochlorococcus_A. The sequence goes on from QCLX01000010.1 coordinate 22,090, forward strand.
CATCTGAGCACTGAATAATAAACTGTTTAACTCACCAAAAATTTTATGGGAAGAAAAAGCCTCTACTTTTTTAGTGAAAAATTCATTACCAAAAATATCTGGTCCATGGAAATTAATGCTGCTTGGGGATGGAAGTCCCACTAGACATTTACAGCTTTTAACTAATCAAGAGACTAAAATTAAATTGATTACAATGCGAGTAGATCCTCTATTCATTGAAGAAGGTCCTAAAGAATTAAATCAATTAAATGGACCTTTAATTAGAAGACAAGTATGGATTAAAAACAATAATAAAAACCTAGCATGGGCTGAAAGTTGGTGGAATGCAGAACAAGTGAATGAGAATTTAAAAGCCAAAGAAGAACCAATTTGGAAGAATTTAACACAAGACAGATCAGAATTGTTTAGAGAAGTTGACCGAATTGCAATTGTTAATTCCAATTGGTTGGAGGATCACTTTTGTTTTAAAGGTCCATTCTGGTCAAGAAATTATAGATTTTTTCGAGACAAAAAGCCCCTAACAATTATTAGAGAAGTATTCAATCCACATTTAGAAACTTTATTAGGCTATTCAGGAATTAAAGAATTTACGAAACTATACTCTTCTTCTTCTTGATCTGGGAAGATTTCTTGATTTTGATTGAACTTGTTGGTTTGATTGATCTCTGGAAGTATTATTCTCTTTTTCTGAGGCTCTTTGCCATCTTTCAACTTTGAAATCAATTTCATCTGGCCAATCTTCGTCCTTACTCTCTTTCATATAAGGTAATTTTTTTTGCTCAGTTGTCTGTAATTTTTTTGGTTGCCTTAGAGATATTGCCTCTAAAGGTCTTTTTGAGTGCTGTTTAGCAGATTCATAAGAATTTGATTCTCTGGAAAATGTCTTGATATCGCTGTTATCATCGTAAAAATTCTCATCATTCCAATCATCATTATCTTCATCAAAAAATAAATCCACTTTTTCAGATACCCATCTTCCTACTTTTTTAACACTCTTACTTGTTATTCCTTGAAAATCTGAATTCCTTCTTTTTCCTGGCCTAGCACCAGATACTCCATCAACAAATTGTCTTCCAGTTTCAAAAATTTTATCAACCTGTTTATCAACAATATTTTTATCAAAACTAGTTCTAAGATTTCTTATTCTCCTTGAATCCATAAATTATTATGCTTTTTAAAATATAAATTACAATAAAAAAATAAATAATTCCAAATATAGAAACAAAAACACATCTTATATTTTTAATCAAACAAAATTAAACACTTTTTATTCCATGATCCATTAAAGAAATTTACACAACATTTTTTACAGGCAATATTCTTTATCCTTTTCCTGTAGAAAAATTTCTCCCCACAATTTTGGCAAGCTCCTACATATTTTAATTCTCTCCTTTCAATAGGAAATGAGTGCCTCACAGAAATTTGAAAATTCTTCTCTTTCTCATTAATTTCATTCATCTTTTCTAAGAAATTTGGACCATGTATCTCATTTTTTTTTAATATTCTATCTACCCATGCGTGAATCATTTCATGACATAAAGTACTGTTTATTTCACTAGTAGATAATTTACTCAAAATAGGTTTCGATAAGATAATTTCAGAATCGACAAGACCATTAATTCGTTTTCTTTTATAAAAACCAGCAGTAGTTTTTAATCTATTATCACTCCATCTAACCTTTACTAAAGGTTGATTATTAACCGCTAGAGAATTTTCAAAATATTGGCTATTAAATTTATGAAATAAAGGTAAAAGAGGAATTACAGGCATTATGGATTAAAATTAGTATTATTTTGACAAAAAAAGCCATCAAAAACGATTTCTTTTCTTAAAGTAATAAAAAACTCAAATCAACATGGATGCAACACTAGTTAAAGATATCGGAATTAAAGCATTATTAGTTGGCGGAGCCGTACTAGTTTCTTTTTGGACTTTTAATGCAGTCAAATTAGTTATAAGCGCCAGAGGAATTAATCCATTAGTAAGGAAGTTTTTTGATCAAATAGCTGCTGGCAGAATTGATGCAGCCTATGGTTTGACTACAAAAACTTATAAAACTCATGTGAAGCGTCAAGACTTTCTTAAATTTTTAGCTAGTTTAAACCTCAATAAATACAGAAATTTAAAATCTGGAAGACCTAGAGTCCAAGAAGATCAAATCATAATAACTTTGAATTTAAAATCAGAAGACAAACAAGATGAGCTCCCATTAGATTTTACATTCGCAAAAAATGACAATGATTGGAAAATAGACAGAATAGCAAAAGTGAATTAATAATTTCTTGTGAGGCAAAAAGAATTGTTTAAAGAAGAGATAATACATCAATTAGAATTACACCCAAGTAGATTAGATAAAGAAAAAATCATCTCAGAAGCAATGGAACAAGGTCTAGATGATTTTTTTGAAGGAATACGTATGGCAATTGATCCATTGGTAACTTTTGGTGTAAAAATTGTTCCTGAAAAAGAGAATGAAAAAAGTCAAAGTTTTTTATGGAAAGATTTTAAGGAATTAGCAAACAAGCTTATTCAAAGAGAACTTACTGGTCACGCTGCTCGCGATGCAATTATTACGGCTATGGAATGTGCAACAAAAGAAGAGTGGAATGGATTTTATAGAAGAATTTTAATTAAAGATCTTAGATGTGGTGTATCTGAAAAAACAATCAACAAGATAGCCAAGAAATTTCCCAAATATGCGATTCCTATTTTTTCTTGTCCTTTAGCTCATGACAGTGCAAATCATGAAAAAAAAATGATAGGAAAAAAGCAAATTGAAATCAAATTAGATGGTGTGCGCGTCTTAACAATAATTAGACAAAATAAAGTAGAAATGTTTTCTCGTAATGGAAAACAATTCCATAATTTTGGTCATATTATCTCAGAAATAGAAAACGTCCTAAAAGAAGATCCTGCACCTTATGACTTAGTCCTAGATGGTGAAGTAATGAGTGCTAACTTTCAAGATTTAATGAAACAGGTGCATAGAAAAGATGGTAAACAAACAAAAGACGCAGTTCTTCACCTATTTGACTTATGTCCCCTTGAAAACTTCCAAAAAGGGAGATGGAGCACTGGTCAAACAGCAAGAAGTTTACTTGTAAAAGAATGGGTAGCAAAACATTCTATGCTTCTAAGACATATAAAAACACTTGAATGGGAAAATGTAGATCTCGACACCATTGAGGGACAGAAAAGATTTGTAGAGCTGAATAAATCTGCCGTGGAAGGCGGATATGAAGGAGTAATGATTAAAGATCCTGATGCTATTTATGAATGTAAAAGAACACACAGTTGGTTAAAAGCAAAACCTTTCATTGAAGTCACTTTAAAGGTTGTATCGGTTGAGGAAGGCACAGGTCGTAATAAAGGTAGACTGGGAGCTATCCTAGTAGAAGGGGAAGATGATGGGCATGAATACAGTCTTAGTTGTGGAAGCGGATTTAGTGATATCCAACGTGAAGAATATTGGTCAAAACGGAATCAACTTATTGGTCAACTTGTAGAAATCAGAGCTGATGCTAAAACTAAATCCAAGGATGCGGTGGCTTTTAGTCTTAGGTTTCCTAGATTCAAATGCTTTAGAGGTTTTAAAGCTGGAGAAAAAGTTTAAATTTTTAAAAATAATATTCAACAAATAGTCAATGAAAAATGTGGTTTTTAAGTAAAAAAACTAAAAATCTTAGCTATAAAATGTAAGAATAATTATCAGAACTTTTTGAGAGACTTATGACTAAGAAAACAGTTTTCAACTTCATAAAAACACCTTGTGGACAGGCAAAATATATCGAATTAGAAGCCAACAAAACTTTACTAGGTAAATTTAGGCTTTTGTGGTTTATCTTAATTGCATCTATTAGAGATTGGAATATTAAAGAGTAAATTATTAGGAGTTTTCAAAATATTCCCTAGAGTATTTAGCTGAAAAATATACAACTAAAAAAGTTGAAATAATTCCAACGATAGTCATATATAAATTATTTGGTGATTGGACATTTTTTAGCTCCTGGATATTTTTTGCCAAACTACCTATTGAGCAATAAAGAAAAGTTCCTGGAATTATCCCAAAAAGGCCAATAGCGAAATCTCGAAATTTAACATTATTCAAACCATAAAAATAATTAAGAATACTGAAGGGAAATATCGGCGATAATCTCGCTAAAAAAATTAATTTAAGTCCGCCTTTTTCTACTACTTTTTCCATAACACTTAATTTTGGATAACGACTAAAAAGATTTTTTAGCTTTTTTGCAAAAAAACTTTTTGATAGGAAAAAAGCAACTGATGCTCCTATGGAAGCGGAGAAAAAAACGATAATTGAGCCTAAATATGAGCCATATAAAAAACCTGATAATAAAGATAACCAAGAAGCTGGAAGTATTAATAAAACAATTAAAATATAAATACAAACAAAGGAAAATATCCCAATTCCAGTATTAAAAAAAAAAGACAAATTATAAATATTTTCAAGAAATATATTCATTCTCAATTCAAGAGTTCGAGTTTTTTAGTAATTCTCTCTATTTGTACCGAACCCTCATTTAATTTAAATCTACATTCATCAACAATATCTTTTGGAGCCTTATCCACGAAATTTTTATTAGATAATCTCTTATTTAAATTATCTAACTCAATAGTCACCTTTTTTAAATCCTTGTTTAACCTTTCCTTTAATGCATCTATATTTACAAAATCCTGAAAAGGTAAGTAAACCTCTAAATCACTAATTATCCCAGAAAAAGATTTAGCAAACTCTTTTTTATCAACAGCATTAGTTTTAAAAATAAATACTTCAGAAGATTTAGTTAAGGTTTGAATATCATCAACTAAAATTTTTAAAAAATCAATCAATTCATCATTATCTGAAATTAAGTAAACAGGAACTTTTTCTGATGGCTTGAGGCCCAATTCAGCTCTCAAATTTCTAATCAATCTAATAATTTCAAATAGTTGCTGAAAGGAATTATCAAGCTTATTATCAACAAATTTATTCTCTTGGGTTGGCCATTTTTGAAGAGATAATAATTGTTTATCTGGATGAAGTTGCAGTGCATGCCAAAGTTCTTCAGTAATGTGCGGCATAAAAGGATGAATCATCACCAAAATATCATTGAGCACTTTTATTAAAACCTTTTCAGATATTTGTCTATTTTCAGTCTCTTTATTATTAAACCTTTGTTTAGCAAATTCTACATACCAGTCACAAAAATCATTCCAAGTAAATTCATATAGTAGTTTCGCAGATTCTCCCAATTTATATTCTTTCAACAAAGCAGTGACCTTTGTATTTACCTTATTCAGTTTAGATAAAATCCACTTATCACATAACTCTAAAGAAGTTTCATCACTTTCATTAAGCGAATAATTATTATTAGAAGTTTTATTAATTAATACAAATTTAGTTGCATTCCATAATTTATTCGCAAAATTTCTTGAAGCTTCAACAGTTGAAGATGTATCTTTTTTTCGATCAAAATCAAGCCGAATATCTTGTCCAGCGCCTGCAACTTCTCGAATCAAAGCAAATCGCAAAGCATCAGAACCATATTTATCAATTAATAGTATTGGATCAATACCATTACCTGAACTTTTACTCATTTTTTTATTATTTTCATCTCGAACTAGACCATGAATATAAACATCCTTAAAAGGAATATTTTTCGTAAAAATATTCCCCATCATTGTCATTCTCGCCACCCAGAAGAAAATAATATCGAAACCCGTTACAAGAACATTATTTGGATACCATTTTTTAAAATCGGGGTCATTTATATTTGGCCAACCAAGGGTTGAGAAAGGCCATAAACCGCTTGAAAACCAAGTATCCAAAACATCTTTATCACGAACCAATTTAATATTTAATCCAAATTGTTTATTAGCTTTGAGTAAGGCATCCTCTTCATTTCTTGCAACGACATATGGAGTATTTTGTTCTATTGTGTCTTGAGAATCATCTAAAACATACCATGCTGGTATTTGGTGCCCCCACCATAATTGCCTACTGATACACCAATCATTAATATTCTCTAACCAATCCTTATAAACTTTCTCCCAGCGTGGAGGAATAAACGATGGTTTTTTAGAATCGATTTCATTTAGACATCCTTTAGATATTTCATCCATTTTCAAAAACCATTGTGTTGACAATAAAGGTTCAATTGGCACCTTACCTCTATCAGAAAAAGGAACAGTATGCTTATAATCCTCTATCTTTGTCAAAAGGCCTAAGTTATCCAATTCTTTGATAATTTTCTTTCTAGCCTCATATCTATCTAAATTTTGAAATTTGCCTGCATTAATATTCAATGTTCCATCCTTGTTCATTACATTAATCTGTTTTAAATTATGCCTTTTTCCTATTGCAAAATCATTTGGATCATGAGCTGGAGTAACCTTGACACATCCAGTACCAAAATCTTTATCAACATGTGAATCAGCGATAATAGGTATTTCTCTATCAACGAAAGGGACTTTTACGTTGACACCAATTAATTCTTTATATCTATTATCATCAGGATTAACTGCCACAGCAGTATCGCCCAAAAGAGTTTCTGGCCTTGTTGTTGCAACCTCTAAGTACTTATCCAAGTATTCCCCACTTTCAGAAATTAAAGGGTATTTAAAATGCCATAAATGACCATTTACTTCTTGCATTTCAACTTCAAGATCACTTACGGCAGATTGAGATTCAGGACACCAATTAACTAAATATTCACCTCTATAAATTAAATTCTTTTTATAAAGAATATTAAAAGCCTCAACAACTGCCTCATTTAATTTTTGATCTAGTGTAAATCTTTCTCGAGTCCAGTCAACTGAATATCCTATCCTTTTTAATTGAGAAACTATTCTGCCGCCACTTTGTTCTTTCCAGTTCCATGCTCTTTTAAGAAATTCATCTCTTCCAACATCCTCACTTGTTTTACCCTCGCTTTTTAATTGTTTTTCAAGAATAGTTTGAACAGCTATTGAAGCATGATCAGTTCCTGGTAAACACAGAACATTCTTCCCTAAGAGTCTTTGAAAACGAACTACAACATCTATCAAAGCTGTATTAAATGCATGTCCCATATGCAAAGATCCAGTTACATTTGGTGGTGGTATAACAATACAAAAAGGTTCCCCTTCATCCTCAGGTTTAGGACTAAATGCCTTTAAACTTTCCCATTTTTCTTGCCACTTTTTCTCAACTTCAAAAGGTGAATAATTCTCTAAAGATAATTGATCATTCATCGTCATATGCAAATTTTATTTCAATAAACTTTTTATTTATTTTATCTTGATAGCAGCCAATTAATGAAAATAATATTAGTTTGCAAAAAAAGGGACATTAATTCTACAAAAGTTTGAAACCAGAGCCGCAGGAACAACGTTTTGCATTTTTTGGTGTTGAAATAAGAAATCCACCACCGCTTAAATCGCCGTAATAATCTAATTTTAAATCTTTTAGTAAATTAAACTTTTTTACATCCGCATATAAAGTGACTCCTTCCGTTCTTGAGATAGGGGATCCATTACATCTTCCTGGACTTAATTTAATATGCATCCATCCTTCAGAACAATTTTTATCCTCAACTAAATCAATTGACATTTCTCCAGGAGAACCTCCAAAAGAAGATTGCCTAGATAATTCTGAAGCAGCTCTTTGACTGATTGAAAGATTGACGATCTCAGTCATTAAAAAAATAATAAATGGGCGATCCAGGGTTCGAACCAGGGACATCCTGCTTGTAAGGCAGGCGCTCTACCGCTGAGCTAATCGCCCTTATAATAAACCATTCTAATGGATGAAGTTGAAATATTTATACTAAGTATTTAAATATTTCATGATTAAGGCAAAATTGAATTAATAAAATATATCCTATGTCCTCAAACGATAGATATAACTTGCAAAAAAATTCCGATTTAGAGACTTTAGAGAGCTTTAAAATTTTGATATCTAATGTCAAATCATTGAAAGATAAAACTTGGGGGTGCCCATGGCAGAAAATACAGTCTCATAAATCATTGATCCCATTTTTAAATGAAGAAAGTAATGAATTTATAGATGCGATATATGAAAAAAACACGGATAATATCTGTGAAGAGTTAGGAGATCTCTTATTACAAGTAATGCTGCATTCTGAAATCGGTTACGAAAACAAAGAATTTGAACTAAATGATGTTATAAACAATCTAAACAAGAAAATTATTAATAGACATCCGTATATTTTTAAAAAAAAAGAAAAAGTATCTCTAGAAAAATCGCAACAGATTTGGGAAAATATTAAAAATTCAGAAAAACAAGCAGCTTATATTGAATCATCGATAAGTAAAAATTTAAATTTGAAAATCAAAAATTTACCCCCAACTGTTGGAACAGATAAAATAACAAATGTTGTTAAAGAATGTGGTTTTAAATGGGAGAGTACCGATCAGATTTTTGAAAAGTTAGAAGAAGAGATTCATGAATTAAAGGAAGCAATAAAAAGTAAAAATGATTCAGAAATAAAAAATGAATATGGGGATATTTACTTTACCCTTCTGAATCTCTCAAACTTTTTAAAAATAAATCCTGAATCAGCTCTTCAAAAAACTAATAAAAAATTTTTAGACAGATTTTCAATTATTGAACATCATGCAGGAGATAATATTAAAAAACAAACCCCTCAAGATTTTCAACGACTTTGGCAAATAGCCAAGCAAAAACTTAAAAGAAAAAATTCTTAAAAAGCAAATGACTCATATTTCAACATGGATAGATGAATATCATAAAGGCTCAAGATTCGGCCTATATGGAGAAATCTTAATTAAACAAAACTCAAAATATCAAGAAATTATTGTTATTGAAAATGAATATTATGGCAGAGCTTTAATGCTAGATGGTTGTTGGATGACATCATTTAAAGACGATAAATATTATCATGAGTGTCTTGTGCATCCAGCATTAAGTAGCATTGACGAAAAATCTAATGTACTAATTATTGGGGGAGGAGACGGAGGTACTGCAAGAGAATGTGTTAAATACTCTCAAATATCAAAAATTGATCTTGTAGAGATTGATGAGGAAGTAATCAAAATATCTAAAAAATTTTTAAAAGAAATTGGTGGCGAAGCATGGAATGACAAAAGATTAAAGATTCATATTGATGATGGTGTTCAATGGGTAAAAAAAACAAGAGATAATTTTTACGACGTTATATTTATAGATTGTTCAGATCCCTCAGAATTTTCAAATTTATTATTTTCAGATTTGTTTTATGGAGAATGCAAAAGAATTCTTAAAAAAAAATGGTGTTTTAGCAACGCAAAGCGAATCACCTGAATCCTTCAAAAAAATTCACATAAGTATTTTGAAAACCCTGAAAAAAATCTTTAAAGTCTCTGAAACTATGTATTCTTTTGTGCCTATTTATCCAAGCGGTATTTGGAGTTGGACATTCGCCTCTGAAGAAGTTTTAAATTTATCAAAACAAAATTACAGTGAAACCCTGAGGATAGAAAAAGAGTGTGAAATTTGGAATTTGAATTTTCAAAATGCAGCATTCAAAATGATGCCAAATAAAATTGTAAAAGCACTCAATTCATAGAATGATAAAAAATTTATTTGATGACGAAAATGCGATTTTTATGGGGGCAAAAAGAAGCCCTGATGATTGCGCTATTGGTATATTTGGAGTCAATTATGATGGAACATGTTCGTTCAAACCTGGAGCTAGATTCGGTCCAGAAGCGATAAGACAAGTCAGCTCATGTTTAGAAACATATTGTCCAAAACTAAATAAAGACTTAGAAGATATTATGTATGTTGATTTTGGATCAATAGTAATTGACAAAAATGACTCAAAGTCTGTAATTGAATCAGTAAAATCAGCAACAAATTTTTTAATTAATAAACGCCTTAGTCCTATTATGCTTGGAGGTGAACACTCTATTACCACAGGTGCTATTGAAGCATTAGTAAAAAAATATCCAGATTTGATAATGGTTCAACTAGATGCTCATGCAGATTTAAGAGAATCATATATAGGAAATAAACATAGTCATGCTTGTACAATGAAAAGATGCTTAGAGGTGCTACCTAAAAAGAAAATTTTACAAGTAGGAATAAGAAGTGGGACTAAAGAAGAATTTCAATTTATGCATAATAACAATCAATTAGTTAACTTTTATCCAGGCGGAAATACACAAAAGTTTAGACAAGCTCTTCTACCCTACTCTAAGTGTCCAATTTATTTAACAATAGATTTAGATTGGTTTGATCCCAGTTTATTGGCAGGGACGGGAACTCCAGAACCGGGAGGATTTTTTTGGAATGATTTTGAAGAAATCCTGAAAACTTTAAGAGACTTTAGAATTGTGGCTTCAGACATTGTGGAATTATCTCCAGAAATTGATAAAAGCGGAGTTAGCAGCATAGTTGCAGCCAAAGTACTTAGAAGCTTAATTTTATCATTAGAAAATATGCAATAAAAAATTTCTAAACTAAAGTTAAAGTGTAAAAAAGTAAATTAAAATTTAATATTTCATGGATTTACTTAAAAGTCCTCTGTATTCAAAATATGTTCAATCTAATGCAAAATTAGTAAATTTTGCAGGTTGGGAAATGCCAATATCATTTTCAGGATTAATCAAAGAGCATGAATCAGTTAGATCTTCAGCAGGACTATTTGATATTTCTCATATGGGTGTAATTTCTATCAAAGGAATCAATCCAAAGGATTATATTCAAAAATTTTTTCCTACAAATTTATACTCCTTTTCTGAAGGTCAGGGACTTTATACAGTAATGCTCAATGAAAAAGGAGGAATAATAGATGACTTAATAATTTATGACCTTGGTATACAAGAAAATGATATAGCAGAAGTATTATTAATAGTAAATGCAAGTAGATATGACGTAGATTTTAAGTGGATAAAAAATAATTTAAATAATTATGAAATTTCGATAACAAACTTTAAGAAAAACAAAGTACTTTTAGCACTACAGGGGAAAAACTCATTCGATTTATTTGAAGAATGGATTAAATCATCGCTATCACATATCCCTAACTTTGGATGCGAATATAAAATTTTTGAACATATTTCGCCTAAAGAAAAAATCTTCGTTTCGAAGACAGGATATACAGGGGAAAATGGTCTAGAAATACTTTTATCTAAAAAAGCAGCAATTAATTTGTGGGATTTCTCAATTTCCAAAAATGTTGCACCTTGTGGTTTAGGAGCTAGAGATACGCTTAGACTTGAAGCAGGAATGCATCTTTATGGCCAAGACATAAATGATGAAACTTCTCCATATGAAGCAGGATTAGGATGGCTAGTACATTTAGAAAATAATCACGAATTCTTTGGAAGAAAATTTCTTGAAGAGCAGTCAAGATTAGGTATTCAAAAAAAGTTAGTTGGTCTCTTTATAGAAGGTAAAGCAATAGGAAGAAAAGGTTGCGCAGTACTAAAAGGTGAAGAGAATATTGGAACCATCACTAGCGGCAGTTGGTCTCCAACTAAACAGCAAGCTATAGCTTTTGCATACATCAATACTTCGCATGCCTTAATAAATAATGAAGTTCAAATATTAATAAGAGGCAAAAAATTCAAAGGGGTTATAACAAAAAGAGCGTTTTATAAAAAAAATTATTAACTAAATTCACCCTCAAAGAATTATTATAAGTTATTGATAAATAAAGCATACTTAGATGAGAAACAAAATTTGTGAAGAACTCAATAATAGAGATATTGGTAAATTAGTTAATCTATGCGGTTGGGTAGATAGAAGAAGAGATCATGGTGGTGTAATTTTTATTGATTTGAGAGACCATAGTGGATTCTTACAAATAACAATTAACCCCGATGATGGAGCAAATCTATTTAAACAGGCAGAAACTCTAAGAAATGAGACGGTAATAATGGTTAGCGGAATCATTAATGAAAGGCCCAAAGATTCAATAAATAAAAATTTAAGTACTGGAGAGTTAGAGCTTAAGGTTAAAGATTTGCAAATTCTTAACCAAATTAAAAAAAACTTACCTTTTCCAGTGTCTATACATGATTATGAAAATACAAAAGAGGAACTCAGATTAAAATATAGATACCTTGATTTAAGAAGGGGCAAATTACTAGATAATTTAAAAACAAGACACAAGATTATTAAAGTTGCTAGAGAATTTCTTGATAATTTTGGATTTACTGAAGTAGAGACTCCATTACTTACAAAATCAACTCCAGAAGGCGCTCGCGATTTTCTTGTTCCTGCACGTCTTTCGAATGGAGAATTTTTCGCTCTACCTCAATCCCCACAACTATTTAAACAACTTTTAATGGTTGGGGGCTTAGATAAGTATTATCAAATCGCAAAATGTTTCCGTGATGAAGACTTAAGGGCAGATAGACAGCCAGAGTTTACGCAATTAGATATTGAGATGAGCTTTATTAGTGAAGAAGAAATAATATCTTTTAATGAAAGTCTTATAAAAAAAATATGGAAAGAAGTGTTAGATATTGATTTTGATAATGCTTTTCCACAAATGTCATGGCAATCAGCAATGGATAATTACGGCACTGATAGACCAGACACTAGATATCAAATGTTATTAAAAGATTTAGGAGAAGTATTAGGTGATATTGGCTTTAATATTTTCACAAAGGCAATTAAGTCTGGAGGTTCTATAAAATCCATAACAGTCAAAGGAGGTAATTTAAGTATTAGCAACGTAAGAATCAAACCCGGAGGTGATATCTTCCAAGTTGCTCAAGATGCAGGAGCTGGTGGTTTGGCCTTTATAAGGGTCAAAGGAGATGAGCTTGAGACTATTGGGGCAATTAAAAATAATCTAAATAAAGAGCTTATAGCTGATATTTTAAAAATCACGGAAGCGCAAGATGGAGACTTAATACTCTTGGGAGCTGGAGATAAACAAATTGTGAACCAGTCATTAGATAGAGTGAGACAATATATCGCAAAAGACTTGAATCTCATTGATAAAAATAAATGGAATTTCTTATGGGTAACTGATTTCCCGATGTTTGAGAGAAATGAAGACGAAAATAGATATGATGCTTTACATCATCCTTTTTGTTCTCCAAAAAATATAAAATCTACAGATTCTAAAAACTTGCAAAAAGAAATCGAGAACTCTATAGCCAATGCTTATGACTTAGTTCTTAATGGCTTGGAATTAGGAGGTGGCTCTTTACGTATTCATGAAGCGAACTTGCAAAGAGAGGTTTTGAAAACGGTAGGACTTACTGATAAAGAGATTGATGAAAAATTTGGATTTTTAATAGAAGCCTTAGAAATGGGTGCTCCTCCTCATGGTGGAATAGCGTTTGGATTAGATCGTATTACCATGCTGATCATAGGTGCAGATTCAATCAGAGAAACCATTGCTTTTCCAAAAAATCAACAAGCAAAATGTCTTCTCACAAATGCGCCTTCAAATGTCTCAGAATCACAATTAAAAGAATTGGATATTGAAATAACAATTGATGAATAAGAATATATATGGATGTTCTAAAAGTTTTTTGTTTAAATAAAATATAAGGAGGATGTGCTTAATTAAAAATATTTAATGTCAAAATTTGTTTTTGTCACCGGAGGAGTAGTTTCTAGCATTGGAAAAGGAATTGTAGCTGCCAGCTTAGGTAGATTATTAAAGTCTAGAGGATACAGTGTCTCAATATTAAAACTAGATCCATATCTAAATGTTGATCCAGGCACAATGAGCCCTTTCCAACATGGAGAAGTGTTTGTAACTGAAGATGGGGCTGAAACAGATCTAGATTTAGGTCACTATGAAAGATTTACTGATACTGCAATGACTAGGTTGAATAGTGTAACAACGGGATCTATTTATCAAGCAGTTATTAATAAAGAAAGAAGAGGTAGTTATAACGGTGGAACTGTACAAGTAATACCTCACATAACGGGAGAAATTAGAGAAAGGATTCATAGAGTAGCCGCTAACAGCAATGCAGATATTATTATTACTGAAATTGGTGGAACAGTTGGTGATATTGAATCTTTACCTTTTTTAGAGGCAATAAGAGAATTCAGAAACGATGTCAATAAGAATGATGTTGCATACATACACGTAACATTACTTCCCTACATCAAAACCTCTGGCGAAATAAAAACTAAGCCAACACAACATTCAGTAAAAGAATTAAGATCAATTGGAATCCAGCCAGATTTACTTGTATGCCGAAGTGATAAATCAATCAATGAGGGTCTTAAAAAGAAACTTAGTGGATTTTGTGGAGTAAATATTAAGTCAGTAATAGAAGCATTAGACGCAGATAGTATTTATTCTGTGCCTCTTGCTTTAAAAAAAGAGGGTTTGTGCAAAGAAACTCTGAAGTGTCTTGAACTAGAAGACAAAGAATGTGATTTGAAAAATTGGGAAGCACTAATTCACAATCTAAGAAATCCTGGAGATCCAATAAAAGTTGCTCTTGTAGGCAAATATATTGAACTTGGAGATGCATATTTATCTGTAGTTGAAGCTTTAAGACATGCATGCATTGAGAACAAGGCTTTTTTGGATTTGCATTGGGTAAGCGCTGAAATGATAGAAAAAAATTCAGCAGAAACTTACTTAAATGAAGTTGATGCAATTGTCGTACCTGGAGGATTTGGAAATAGAGGAGTTAATGGCAAAATTTCAGCTATAAAATTCGCAAGGGAAAAGAAAATTCCATTTTTAGGACTCTGCCTTGGTATGCAATGTGCAGTTATAGAATGGGCTAGGAATGTAGCTAATCTTCCAGATGCATCTAGTTCAGAACTAGACCCAAAAACTCCCAATCCGGTGATACATTTATTACCAGAACAGGAAGATGTAGTTGATTTAGGTGGGACAATGAGACTTGGAGTGTATCCATGTAGATTGACAAAAAATACAACCGGAAAAAAATTATATGATGAAGATGTTATTTATGAGAGGCATCGACATAGATACGAATTTAATAATTACTACAAACAAAGTTTTTTAAATTCTGGATACAAAATTAGTGGTACATCACCAGATGGCAGATTAGTTGAGTTAATTGAGTTAGAAAATCATCCTTACTTCTTGGCATGTCAATATCATCCTGAGTTTTTATCAAGACCTGGCAAACCTCATCCTTTATTTAAAGGTTTAATAAAAGCCTCTCAAGAAAATTTAACTCAATCAAATTAATAATCTTTATTTTTTTGAATGAAAAAATGACAAATTTTTTACCCTTAGTCGAACAATTTCATTCATTACAAGGTGAAGGTTATCACGCTGGAAAAAGTGCTTTTTTTGTAAGATTAGCTGGTTGTAAAGTTGGATGTTCTTGGTGCGATACCAAGAATTCATGGGATGAAAAAAAATACCCCTCTGTATCCATTGAAAAAATAATAGATAGCATGAAAATTGCTAGAGGTAAAGGAGCATCTTTTTGCGTTATTACAGGTGGAGAACCCTTACAACATAACTTAGATAATTTTTGCAAAGCCATAAAAAAAATGACGACGGGAGAAGAACAAACCTCGATGAAGATTCATATTGAGACAAGTGGAGTTAATTCGATATCAGGAAGTTATGACTGGATTACTTTATCTCCTAAGAGACACTCACCTCCAAAAAATTATTTTTTAAAAAACTGTAATGAAATCAAAATAATCATAAATGAAATAGAAGATATAGAATTTGCTATTCAAATAAAAAAAGAAACTTTCAAACAATATCAACTCTCAAAAAGCGAAGATGGCTTAAAAAAAGAAAATAAAATTTTTTATTTACAACCAGCATGGAACAATGCGAATGGTTTTTCTCTTGCTATTGATTTCGTAAAAAATCACCCCGATTGGAAATTGAGTCTTCAAACTCACAAATACTTAAAAATTAAATGAAATCATATGACTCTTAAAAATAAATCGATAGTAGTTTTATTATCTGGAGGTTTAGATTCTTCTACAGTTACTGGTATCGCAAAAAAATCCGAAGCTAAAATTTTTGGCCTTTCATTTGACTACGGTCAACGCCATAAAAAAGAATTATATTCTGCATCAATAATTGCAAAACACTTTGATATCGAAGAATTTAAAATCATTAAGCTTGACTTATCTTTATGGGGAGGCTCTTCATTAACTGATACTCAAAAAAATATTCCGATAGAAGGAGTAAAAACTAATAAAATTCCTAATACTTATGTTCCTGGGAGAAATACTATATTTATTTCCGTTGCACTAAGTTATGCTGAAGCAATAAATGCTGATTTTATAGGATTAGGCGTTAATGCACTGGATTATTCTGGTTATCCAGATTGCAGACCAGACTACATTAAAAAATTTCAAGAATTAGCAGATTTAGCCAATAAAAGAGGAAGAGAAAATAACCCAATAAAACTTTGGACACCACTATTAGATTTAAATAAAGAGGAAATTATTAAATTAGCTTTTGATAATCATGTCCCTTTAGATAAAACATGGAGTTGTTATTCAGGCAATTCAAAACCATGCGGTAAGTGTGATAGCTGCAGAATAAGAAATGCCGCTTTTGAAAAATGGCTCAATAACAATAATAAAAAATGAAAATAAAAAAAATAATTCTAGAAAAATGGATAGATCCAGCAATGATTACGTATCAACTAACAAAAAAATTTGGAGATAAAGGATTAGCTTGGCTAGACAGTGATGGTAAAGAAAATGGGGAATGGTCAATAATAGGAATTAAACCTAAAAAAATAATCCAATCAAGAGATATCAATAACTTAGACACAAATAATAATCCCTTTAACAATTTAAAAAATATTGAAAAAGGATTTTGGATCGGATGGTTAAGTTATGAAGCAGGAGTATACATAGAACCAAAAAACCCATGGCGACAATCTGATATGGCAACTTTATGGATTGCATCATATGATCCAATAATTAAATGTAATCTAATAAAAAAAGAAATAATTCTCGAAGGCACAAACTCATATGAACTGATGAATTATAAAAAAATAATCAACAATATAAAAAATATTGAAAAGGAAAATATTATTAAAAGAAATTTGAATTTTGATTTTTCAAAAATTAATTTAGACGAAATGGCTGAAAAATTTCAGAAAAATATTATAAAATTGAAAAAATTAATTTCTCTAGGGGATTTATTTCAAGCAAACCTCACAACTAAATGTGAAATTGAATCTTCCAAAAACTATAGTCCTCTAGATATTTATTTAAAGATAAGAAGGAAATTAAGAGCTCCCTTTGGAGGAATAATAGTAAATAATAATGTTAATTATAAAGAAGCAGTATTATCTACCTCGCCAGAAAGATTTATAAAAATAGATAATAAAAATTATGTAGAATCAAGACCTATCAAAGGAACTAGATCAAGAAATAAGGATTTAAATCAAGACGCACTTAATGCTATCGATTTAATAACGAACGAAAAAGATAGAGCCGAAAATATTATGATTGTTGACCTAATAAGAAATGATTTAAGTAAAGTTTGCGAAACAGGAAGCATTATGGTGCCAGAAATATTAAAACTTGAAAGTTTCTTAAAAGTTCATCATCTAACTTCAGTAATCAGAGGCAAATTAAAAAAAGACAAGAACTGGATTGATTTACTAAAAGCTTGTTGGCCTGGTGGCTCTATAACTGGAGCGCCTAAATTAAGATCATGCCAGAGACTGTTTGAATTAGAAGAATGTGAACGCGGACCATACTGTGGCTCATTTTTGAAGCTTGACTGGAATGGAGAGTTTGACAGTAATATACTAATAAGATCATTTATAGTTAAAGACAAAAAAATCAATATATATGCTGGTTGCGGAATAGTTATTGACTCTAATCCTGAAGAGGAAACTAATGAACTGAAGTGGAAACTTTTACCATTAATTGATTCGCTAAAATGATAGAAAAATTAGGCTGGTACAAGGATCAATGGTTAGATATTGATAGAATATATATTACTGCTAATAATAGAGGATTAAAATTTGCTGATGGTATATTTGAAACCATTTTGATCAAGGAAACCAAACCTGTTCTTTTTGATGAACATCTGAAAAGGTTAGAAAAAAGTAGCAAAATTTTAAATATTAATCTCAAAATAAATAAACTAACTTTGAGACAACTTATAAATGATGGAATTAGAAAGTTATCACTTAAGAATGATCAATTTGCTTCAGTAAGAATAAACTATAGTCGAGGAAATAATAAAGGTCGGAAACTAACAATTAATAGCACTTTAGAGACAAAAGATTTAGATAATTTTTGGCTTGAGTTCTACAGAATAAAACCTATCTTTAATCCCATAGGAGTTTTAATTAGTCAAACAGAAAGAATAAACGAATTCAGTCTTACAAGTAAATGTAAAACATTTGCATATAATCAAGCAATACAAGTTTTGAAAGAGGCTAATGAAAAATTATTTGATGATTCTATTCTTTTGAATACGTCAGGAGAACTTTGTTGTGGAAGCACATTTAATCTTCTAATTAAAAGAAATAATAAATGGATAACACCTAGAAAAGAGAGCGGCTGTTTAGAAGGAATTATGATTGCTAAGGCTTTAAGGTTGGAAATTGTAAAAGAAGAATTAATTTTCCCAGAATTTCAAGATGATGACATAATACTTGCAATTAATAGCTTATCTTGTAGACAAATTAATCAGGTTAATGATTTAAAGCTTAGAACTAAATTCGATCCAATTTACTTTTGGGATTTATTATATAATTGAATTTTATTAATGTCCGATAAAGAGACATCTGATACCTTAGTTATATTGTTATTAACCTTGAATTCCACAATTTTTCCAATAACGATAATTGAGGGAGATAAAAAATCCTTATCTTTGATTTTATCAGCAAGATTATCTAATTTCTCTATAAAACATTTTTGGTTTTGCAAAGTAGCTTCTTGAATTACAGCGCATTTTGTGTTCTTACATAAACCACCTAAAATTAATTCTTCCACAATAAATTCAATATTTTTTATACCCATAAAAATAACTAAGCTATCTGAAGATTTAGCTAGATCTCTCCAATTTACACTCTTTTTTTCCTTATCAAAGCGCTCGTGCCCAGTGACAAAAGTTACAGAACTTGCAGCATCTCTATGGGTAAGTGGAATACCAAAATATGTAGGAGCAGCTATACCAGAAGAAATACCAGGTACAATTTCAACTGAAACCCCATTTTTTTCTAAAAAAGATACTTCTTCGCCTCCCCGAGAAAAAACAAATGGATCTCCACCTTTAAGCCTCACAACATTTTTGCCTTCTTTTGCCAATTTTAAAATAAGGTCATTAGTTTCAGCCTGAGGGACAGAACACTTCCCAGCTCTTTTGCCTACATGAAAAATTTCTGTATTTTTTCCTGCATCTTTTATTATTTCAACTGGAATTAAAGCATCGTGCACTAATACATCGCAATTTTTTATTAGACGTAAAGCTTTTAGAGTTAAAAGCTCAGGGTCACCAGGCCCTGCTCCAACTAAATAAACAATACCAGGCACGTTAGTCTCCATTAACAAGTATGGTAGTAGAAGTTAATTGCAATGCAGGTAAATATTGTGAAAAAAAGTTTATTGAAACCAAACAAAAAGTTTACTCTCCTAAGTGCTTTTGTCACACTTCTCAACGATCGGTTAAGTGAAAGTATCCTATTACCCATTTTACCCTCATTTGTTTTACTTTTTGACTCCAAAGCAAGTACATATGGCTTATTATCTTGTACTTACCAATTAGCTCAATTTACAGCTTCCCCTTTTATAGGAGTTATGAGTGATAGATACGGGAGAAGGCCTGTAACTCTTTTTTGTATTACTGGCTCAATTATAGGTATATCAATATTATCTTTTACTGTTCTTTTTAATTGGTCAAATTCAATAGCCTTTATACCCTTATTTTTATTGTTCTTAGCGAGACTAATTGACGGCTTAAGTGGGGGAACTGCAGCCACTGCAACAACAATTCTTGCAGATATTTCGAGCCCCGAAAAAAGAGCAAAAACATTTGGCCTTATTGGTGTAGCTTTTGGTTTAAGTTTTTTCTTGGGTAATATTTTTGTTGTAATTTTTGCAAAAAATGCAAATAATAATTTTATTATTCCAGTTTTAATAGCCTCAATCATTCCAATAATAAATTTTCTTTTAGTATTGTTTTACTTACCAGAAACAAAACCTAACAATACCTCAAATAAAATAAAAAAGATTCGTAAAAACCCTTTAAAACAGCTATTTACGGTTTTCAAAGAAGAAAAGATTAAAAAATTATCATTAGCTTTTTTTATTTACTTTGTTGCTTTTACTGGATTAACCAATATCCTAATATTTTTCCTTCAAGAATCTCTAAACTGGACAACAAAAGCATCAAGCGGAACTCTTGTATTAGTAGGAATTATTGCAATTATTGTTCAAGGAGGATTGATTGGGCCTCTTGTAAAACAATTTGGCGAAATGAGATTAACACTTATAGGATCCGGCTTCATTCTTTTAGCATGTTCTTTATTAATAACTGCTCCAAAAGAAAATGCAGTAATTAATATTTATTCAGCTGTTTCATTTTTAGCCGTTGGAGCGGGTTTAATTACACCTACCTTGAGAGCGCTAATATCAAAGAAATTAGACGTTGACAAACAAGGTTCGATTTTAAGTAACCTTCAGGGTCTACAGAGTCTTGGCGGGGTTTTAGGAATAGCAATGGCCGGGAGAGTATATGATAGCTTTGGCCCTAAATCACCTTTTATAGCTGGTTCCATTATTTTGATTTTCATGATATACCTTATTGCAGAGGGTAAAAATAATATTTCTTTTAATGATCAAAAATCAAGAGCATCTTAATGAAGAATCAGTGTGATGTGTTTATTAATAGAGAATTAAGTTGGATTGAATTCAATAAAAGAGTGCTCCTAACTGGTATGGAAAAAGAGTACAAAATCTTAGACAAAGTAAAATTTTTTTCAATTTTTAGCAATAATCTTGATGAATTTTTTATGGTAAGAGTAGCTTCATTAAAAGCTCAAGTTGAAGCAGGAATTACTAAAAAAAGTATTGATGGACTTACCCCTAAAGAGCAATTAACAAAAATCAACAAAGAAGTAAAAAAATTAACTAGTCTTCAAGAAAAATATGTAAATAATGAATTAAATAAAGAACTAAAAAAACAAGGTGTAATTTTAAAGAAGTATAAGGATTTAAGTGATAATCAAAAAAATTGGTGTGATAACTTCTTTTCTTCATCTATATTTCCTTTATTAACTCCATTAGTTGTTGATCCTGCACATCCATTCCCATTTATAAGTAATTTAAGTCTTAACTTAGCGGCTTTAATAAAAGATGGGGAAG
>QCLX01000011.1 GCA_003214215.1 Prochlorococcus sp. AG-418-G18
GACTTCAAGGCGCATGTGGTAGTTGCCCAAGTAGCACTATGACTCTAAAAATGGGTATTGAAAGAAAGTTAAAAGAAATGATTCCTGAAATAAGCGAAGTTGTCCAGGTTTTATAAAAAATTTTTAACTCAAATATATATTATTTAGTTTTTAATTCCTTCAACAAAGATGATTCCATATCAAGGCAATCAATTGGAAGTCCTTGACCAATAGCGATTAAAAGAGGTGCAAGAATTCCTAAAGTAAAAACTAAATTTGATTGGCTTACATCATATTTACTCAAAGTAAAAGTTATCAAATAAATAATTGAAAAATAAGCATGTAGTGAAAAAAATTCTTTTGGCTTTAAAACTGGCCATCTTAAAGTATTTCCCAAGAAATATAAAAAACCTGTCATAAATAAATAGTTAAATGAAGATTAAACCAAATATAAACATAAACCTTTTTAGAGACTATTTATAAAAAAATTTACCTAAGATAATAATTAAAAAAACATTAAATCTTCGTTTCTATTTGTAAAAGCTAGACATCCATAGAATAATACGTTTATAATAATTTTGTAGCAATCGCTACTTTTCGTTCACCCTCATTTGAGGGCGCAGTTCGAGTCATACCATGGAACGGGGGATGGCCGTGTTGTCACATCGAAACATGACTACTTTAACTTACAGAGGTAAAAACTACGTTCAAAACAAAGAAGCTGTTAAAAAGCAACTTGTTGAACTTACCTACAGAAGGAACGTATACACCAACAGAATGGATGACGCTTCTTCAAGTAATGAAAAAGCAGATTTAAATTACAGAGGTGTAAATTACACTAAGTAATTTAATTTAAAAAGAACATGCCCCTTTTTCAGGGGCTTTTTTTTTGGCTATATTTATCAAGAGTCCTTTAAAAAATATGACTGAAAGTTGCTGTAATACAAACACATCTAATAAAGCATCTAATCAATTCGATCATAAAGATGCGATTCAAGAAAGATATGGTTCAGCCGCACTAGAAAAAGAAAGTTGTCTTTGTACACCAGTTGGGTTTAATCCCGTTTTACTTGAATCAATTCCTCAAGAGGTTATAGAAAGAGACTATGGATGTGGTGATCCAACAAAATATGTTCAAAAAAATGATATAGTCTTAGATCTTGGAAGTGGTAGCGGCAAAAATGCTTTCATTTGTGCCCAAATTGTTGGAAAAGAAGGGAAAGTTATTGGAGTCGATCAGAATCCTGACATGCTTTCTTTATCAAGATCAGCCTCTAAAGAAGTTGCAAAAAATATAGGTTTCAACAATACAGAATTTCTTGAAGGATCAATTGAAAAACTTGATGAATTAGATAAAGATTTAAATCCATTAATCGCAGATAAATCAGTTGATATTATTTTAAGTAATTGCGTTTTAAACTTGGTAAGTCCAGAATCTAGAAATAACCTTCTAAATAACATACAAAGAGTTTTAAAAAATAATGGAAGAATTGCAATTAGCGATATCGTCTCTAACAAAAAAGTTCCTTTAAGATTGCAAAATGATCATGATTTATGGACAGGATGTATTAGTGGAGCATGGTATGAGCCAGAGTTTATAAGTGATTTTAAAGAACTAGGATTTAAAAATTTAAAATTTGCAGAAAGGAGTGCTGAACCTTGGAAAGTAATTGAGGATATTGAATTTAGAACAGTAACTTTAGTGGGCAATATTTAAAAAATTCAAGAGTTGAAAATATAATATAAATTTCTATGAGAAATAATCTAAGAGATCAAATACCCGCATTAAAAAATAAGTATTATTTCAACTATGGCGGTCAAGGACCATTACCAAAATCTTCTCTAGAAGCAATAGTTAAAACTTGGGAAATTATCCAAGATTTAGGACCATTTACCAATGATATGTGGCCTTTTATTTACAAAGAAATATTGACCACAAAAAGAATTATTGCGCAAAAATTAGGTGTCAATTCAAAGAATGTTGCTTTTACCGAAAATATCTCTTCCGGTATGATTTTGCCCTTTTGGGGAATAAAAGTAGAAGAGGGGGAAGAGTTGTTAATAAGTGACTGTGAACATCCTGGAGTAGTGGCGGCAAGTCGAGAATTTTGCAGAAGAAATAAATTAATATTCAAAATTTTGCCAATCCAAAAAATTAAACATCTAAACGACGAAAATATAATTTTAGAGATTTTGAAAAATCTAAATAGTAAGACTAAGATCCTAATTATTTCTCATATCTTATGGAACTTTGGATATAAAATTCCTTTAAAACAAATTTTTATCGAATTAAAAAAAAATCGAGAAGATTCTTATTTACTTGTTGATGGTGCTCAAACCTTTGGGCACATAAATATTGAAAAAGAAGTTTTTTATTCTGATTTATATTCAATAACTTCTCATAAATGGGCATGTGGACCAGAAGGACTTGGAGCCATTTATGTCTCAGATAGATTTATTGATGAAACAGATCCAACAATAATTGGTTGGAAATCATTAAAAAAAGAACAAGGTATTTATGAGCCTTCAGATAATCTTTTTCATGTTGATGCAAGGAAATTTGAAATAGCTACCTCCTGTATTCCTTTACTTGCTGGGCTCCGGAATTCTTTAGATCTTTTGGATAAAGACTGCCATGAAAAAGAAAAAAACAAACATATCAAAAAATTATGTGGAAAACTTTGGGATGAATTAAATCAATCAAAGGGTGTTGAATTAGTTTTAGAAAAAAAATATTTAAATGGGATTGTTAGTTTTAATATCGAAAATATTAAAGATAAGGATAAATTTGTAAAGAAACTTGGAGAAAAGAAAATCTGGATTAGAGTTTTAGAAGATCCAAAATGGTTTAGAGCATGTGTACATCAAATGACTACAGAAGCTGAGATTGATTTACTTGCTAGAGAAATAAAAAAAATATTGACTTAAAGATCTATTGATATAAAAAAAAAGTTTACCAAGGTATCTCCGAGTTGTCCCATGCAATAAATTTTCCTGTAGATTCTGGTGATTGATTTTTAATAATATTGATCAAGAATTGGGAGGATTTTTCTTTACTAAATAATTTATGTGCTGGAACAAATTTATGAAAAGGTCTAGATAAATCAGTATCAACTGTTCCTGGATGAAGCAATGTGATAGTAGCCTTTGGGAAACGTCTAGCCCATTCAATACTTAAAGATTTAAAAAACTGATTTTGCGCAGATTTTGCAGCTCTATATGAATACCAACCTCCAGTTTGATTATCTCCAATGCTACCAACTCTTGCGCTTATACTTGCAAAATTAAAATCAAAATCTTTTGGTATAAATTCTTCAATCGCTTTAGCTAATAAAATAGGAGAAAAGGCATTTATTGAAAAACTTTCCATCATATTTTTTTTATCAAGATGTTGTAATCTTTTTTCTGGTTGAAGAGAATCACTATGAAGTCTACCTGCAGCATTAACAACTAGCCTTAATTTTGAAGGATGATTTGATATTTTATTTTTCAACTGCAAAAGGGATTGAGAATCCTCTATATCTAATTCCCAAAAAGGATTAAATTCACTTTTTCTTCCACACAAAACAACATCTAAATCTTTTTCACTTTCATTAAGATCTTTAGCTAGTTGTGTTCCAATTCCACCTGCGCCTACAACTAAGGCTAAGCCTTTCATTTTATTTAAAATAACTCCATTGATTCTAAGAAACTTTTCTTGTGATTTGCGTAAAGATCTTTCTTATTTGATTAGGAAATTTTATTGAGATTTATTTTTTTCTTTTAATAATTTATAAGCTATTTTTCTATCATCAAAATTAATAACTTTATCATTGAGAATTTGGTAGTCTTCATGTCCTTTTCCTGCAATTAAAACAATATCTTTTTTATTGGCAAATTTAATAGATTCATTTATTGCTTTAAATCTATCAATTTCAATTGTTATTTTTTCTCTTTTTTTTATACCCATCAAAATATCATTTACTATCTTTTGGGGTTCTTCTGATCTTGGATTATCTGAAGTTATAAAAAGTTGATCAGACAACTCTTCAGCTATTGATCCCATTAAAGGCCTTTTACTACGATCACGATCTCCGCCACAGCCAAAAACAGTTATTAGTTTCCCTTCACAAAGTTTTTTAATTGATTGCAAAACTTTTTTTAATCCATCGGGAGTGTGGGCATAATCAACAATTACTGTTGGAAGAGATCTTGAAACATCATTATTATCAATTTGTATTTTCTCCATTCTCCCAGGAGCACCTGGGAAAGATTGAATTAACTTTGATAAATCTTTTAAAGAAAAATTAAGTTTATACAAAATTGTTATTGCTTGAATCGAATTCATTAAATTAAATTCACCGACAAGTGGAACAAAAAGTTTAATTTTTTCCCTAGGTGTATGAAAAATACAGGTGGAACCACTTTCAGTAAATTTTTTATCTGTTACGAAAAAAACATCATCATTTTCAAATTCACTTTCAGTAATCTTGGTAGAGACTAATAAAGATCTTTTTTCAAGATCAGATGATAATTTAGATATCCAATGGTCATCATGATTTAATACACAAATCCCATCTTTTTCTTTTAAGTAAGGTGGGAAAAATAATTTTCTTTTTGTTTGAAAATATGATTCCATATCTGAGTGATAATCAAGATGATCTTGAGTTAAATTAGTAAAAATAGCCGCCTCAAATTCGCAGCCTGATATCCTGTTTTGAGCAATAGAATGAGAACTTACCTCTAATATCGCGAATTCAGATTCTGCCTCAACAGCAGCATTTAATTTCTTTTGGAGTTTATCGGCGAAATCAGTTGTGTGAAGAGCCACTTCTGAAAAGCCAGGCCATCTATTGAGCAAGGTCCCAAATAATGCAGTCTTTTTCCCTAATTTTTTTAAAAGATATTCTAATAAAAAAGTAATTGTCGTTTTTCCATTTGTACCCGTAACACCAATAAGTTTAAGTTTTCTTGAAGGCCTATTCCAAAACTCAGCGACTATTTGACCAAAAATATAATCTAAATTATCCTCTATAACCAAAATCCTTTCTCGATCAATAGATCCAATTTTCTCTTTTGCAGCAGACCCAATAATTGCAGCCTCTGCACCATTTTCAATTGCCTCAATACAATATTTTCCACCATCAACATTTAAACCAGGCATACCTAAAAATAAAGTTCCTTTTTGTACTTCTTTAGAGTTAAATGAAATATTATTTATTTCATGATCGATTAAATCTAATGAAGGAATAATTCCTACCAAATCTAAAAGTTTATGTAATTTTATATATCTCATATGAAAAATTATTTCTCCAGAATGGTACTAATATTTTTTTGAAACCAATTCTTTAATTGATCATCTTTTAATCTTGGAGAAATGCGAGGCAATTCTATAATCTCCTCGGACCTAATTCCTTCAACAGCAATAACAGGTACTTCATAATCATATTTTTTATATTTATCTTTATATAAATCGACCCTATCAATATCAATTTCTTTAAGCTCCTCCAGATTAGGGAATAACTCATTAAGATTTATTTTTGCCAGTTTATTTTTTAATGAATCACAAAGGCAACATCCCTGCCTAACAAAAATAAATATTTTCATTCATTTAGTCAGGCACAGGGTCACATCCACAGGGAGTTAAAGGATGACATCTGCTTAATCTTCTTAAAGTTAACCACCCTCCCTTCCAAGGACCATGTCTAGTAATTGCCTCATATCCATAAGAGCTGCAACTTGGAATAAATCTACATCTTGGTCCGAACAAAGGAGAAAACCACTTTTGATAGAACGAAATCATAAAAAGAAGTATAGAAGTAATTGATTTATTAATAGTTTTGAACACTTTAATGATGTAAAATAATATTTCAGTAGTAATTAGTTTAATTGAATTTAATCAATTATCCAATTTATTGCAAATTTCTATTTAATTTAAAATTATGTCAAGATACCGCGGCCCCAGATTAAGGGTTACGCGTCGCTTGGGAGAACTACCAGGTCTCACCAGGAAAGCTTCAAAGAAGTCTAATCCTCCAGGTCAGCACGGCCAAGCCCGTCGCAAGCGATCAGAATATGCTATTCGTCTAGAAGAAAAGCAGAAACTTAGGTTTAATTATGGAGTTTCTGAAAAACAACTAGTTCGTTATGTAAAAAAAGCGAGAGCGCAAGAAGGATCTACAGGAACTAACCTACTAAGACTTTTAGAAAACAGACTTGATAATATTTGTTTTAGATTAGGTTTTGGAGGTACCATTCCAGGCTCAAGACAATTAGTAAATCATGGCCATGTAACCGTTAATGGAAAGGTTCTTGATATTGCTGGTTATCAATGCAAATCAGGCGATGTAATCGCAATTAAAGAAAACAAAGCAAGCAAAAAACTTGTAGAAGGTAATATAGAATTCCCTGGTTTAGCAAATGTCCCACCTCATCTTGATTTAGACAAACCTAAATTAACGGGGAAAATAAATGGTAAATGCGATAGAGAGTGGGTGGCTCTTGAAATAAACGAACTACTAGTTGTTGAATATTATTCAAGAAAAGTTTAATACTACTTTTCTTTGGATTATTAAATCTCTCATAAAAAAATGAGAGATTTAATTTAATTCTTATTTTTAAAAATAATGGAAAGTAAGGAAAATAATATAAAAAAACCAGGTTTTAAGACCTTATCTATTCACCATGGGGAAACATTTGCAGAAAAAACCGGATGCATTATGCCTCCTATTTTTTCTACATCTACTTTCAAACATGGAAATAAAGATAATTTCGACTACACAAGATCAGGTAATCCAAACTTTAGAATTCTAGAAAGCGTCCTTAAATCAATAGAAGATTCAAAATACTGTACAGTTTTTGGATCTGGAATTAGCGCAGTAACTGCAATTTCATCAACACTAAAATCAGGTGACAAGATACTCTGCGAGTCAAATCTCTATGGTTGTACAGTGAGGATGTTCGAAAAAGTTTTCAAGAAATTTGGACTAGAAGTTTTATACACAGATTTTACAAAAGAAAATAATATCAAAAAGATTTCATACTTCGAGCCAACCTTGATATGGCTAGAAAGTCCAACTAATCCACTTTTGAAAGTACTTGATATTAAGGCGATTTGCGATGAAGCGAATAAACTCGAAATACCAGTAGTTGTAGACAACACATTTTCTACAGCGCTTATTCAAAAACCATTGGACCTTGGTGCAACACTATCGGTTGTAAGCACCACAAAATTCATTAATGGACATAGTGACGCACTTGGTGGAGCAGTACTTACAAATAATGAGGAATGGAATAATAAGATGCTTTTCTCTCAAAAAGCTCTCGGGCTTCAACCATCTCCATTTGATAGTTGGCTCATTACGAGAGGAGTAAAAACTCTTCCGTTAAGAATCGAACAACAAACTAAAAGTGCAGAATTTATTTCTGAAGAATTAGGTAATCATAAAATTATTAGTAAAGTAATTTACCCTTTTAATCAAGAACATCCGCAATTTAATTTAGCAAAATCGCAAATGAAATCTGGAGGTTCAATGATCACCCTTAAATTAAGTTTAAATAAAGAAGATACTTTTAAATTTTGCAAATCTCTCAAATATTTCTCTCTAGCAGAAAGCCTTGGAGGAGTTGAAAGTTTAATTTGTCACCCTGCAACGATGACTCATGCTTCTGTTGATGACAAAACAAAAAATCTACTAGGGATAGATGATGCTCTTGTCAGATTATCAATTGGATGTGAAGATACAAACGATTTAATCTCGGACATTTTATTTGCTTTAAATAAATTCTGAAAATTGAGAGATTTACTTAAAAAACCTATATGGCAAAATTTAGAGTTAGGATATGCAATCCCTGATAGTATTCATGCCGTTTCTGTAGCATTACCAACTTGGAATGATGTAATAAATTACGAGGAAAAAGATCAAGAATGCATGAATTTACTGAAGTCAATTTACCCACGATTCGGGCTAAACCCCATAGTGAAAAGATTATGCGAAAAAGTAAAAGAGCAAAATTACTACAACAATAAAAGTATCTGGCCATACCCGAATGCAAGCTTAGCTTTTAAAGCTAAAAAATACATTGATAGAAATACTTCTGAACAATTCTCGTTAATAGAAAAAAGAAATAATTTAGCTTTCTTAATAACTGAAAAAGAAGGAAGTATTTATGCAAAATATTTTTGGCAACATACTGGTCTTGGTCTATCTTCAAGAGCTGCCGCTATAGAACTCGGTCTTGAAGATTGCCCTCCAAAATCTTACGTAAATGAATGTTCTCTAAGAATAAAAAATAGAATTTCTAAATCTACAAAAATTGACTCTAATGATATTCACTTAACTTCATCTGGAATGTCTGCATTGCATACATCATTAGAAATCATATATAAATTATTTCCAGCTAAACCAACACTTCAAGTTGGTTTTCCATATGTAGATGTACTTAAATTACCAATGAAAATCTTTCACGGAGCAAAGTTAATTACAGAAGAAAATTGCGCGGATATTGAATTAGAAATCAAAAGAATAAATCCATCAGCATTAATTATTGAACTTCCAAGTAATCCAATGCTCAAATGTGTAAACATTAAAAAAATTTCAAAAATTGCAAAAAAGCTAAATATTCCTCTAATTGTTGACGATACAATTGGTTCGAATTTAAATATAAATTCCATAGAACATGCAGATATAGTTTTTACTTCACTTACAAAAATTTTTTCAGGTAGTGGTGATATTCTTGCCGGATCATTAATACTAAATCCAAAAAGCAAATGGATTGATCAGTTTAGAAATGCATTAAACGAGATTAATATTCCAATACTTTCCGATGGAGATATAGTTTATCTAGAGAATGTTAGTAGAGATGTGAATCAAAGAGTTTTTGAACAAAATAAAGCATGTTTAGAATTAAAAAAAAGATTAGAGACTCATAGCGAGATTAAAAATATTTTCCATCCTGAAAATTGTCCAAATTTTAATTCTTTACTTACTTCTAATGGGGGATACGGCTGCTTATTATCGTTTGAATTAAATGGAGGATTGAACAAAGCTAAAAAATTTTATGATTCTCTAAAAGTATCTAAAGGACCTAGTTTAGGTACAAAATTTACTCTAGTTTGTCCTTATGTTTTACTAGCTCATTATGACGAGTTGGATTGGGCTGAAAGTTTTGGTATACCCTCGCACCTTATTAGAGTATCAGTTGGATTAGAAGACCAAGATCAATTATGGAAAACCTTTTCTGAAGCACTAAATAATTTCTAAATTCCTAGTATTTACCGTATAGAAACTTATATACTCTTTTTCTGAATAATAGTTAGTATTAATATATATTTTCTCAATATATAAATGGCAAAAATTTATGAGGACAACAGTTTTGCTATTGGAAACACTCCATTAGTAAAATTAAAATCAGTTACTAAAAACGCGAAAGCTACAGTACTTGCAAAAATTGAAGGTAGAAACCCCGCTTATAGTGTCAAATGTAGGATCGGCGCAAACATGATCTGGGATGCAGAGAAAAGTGGGAAACTTACAAAAGACAAAACTATTGTTGAGCCAACTTCTGGGAATACAGGAATTGCTCTAGCTTTTACTGCTTCAGCAAGAGGTTATAAACTGATCCTTACAATGCCAGAATCCATGTCAATTGAAAGAAGAAGGGTTATGGCAGTGTTGGGTGCTGAAATTGTTTTAACAGAGGCATCTAAAGGTATGCCTGGAGCAATAGCTAAGGCTAAAGAAATTGCAGAAAGTAATCCTTCTCAATATTTCATGCCAGGTCAATTTGATAATCCAGCAAACCCTGAAATTCATTTCAAAACTACTGGACCAGAAATCTGGGATGATTGCGATGGTGAAATTGATGTCCTAGTTGCAGGGGTTGGAACTGGCGGCACAATTACAGGAGTTTCAAGATACATTAAGCAAGAGAAGGGCAAGAATATTACTTCTGTAGCTGTAGAACCATCACACAGTCCTGTTATTACACAGACAATGAATGGAGAAGAGGTTAAATCCGGACCACATAAAATCCAAGGAATTGGAGCAGGATTTATTCCTAAGAATCTTGACTTATCAATTGTTGATAAGGTCGAACAAGTAACAAATGACGAATCAATTGAGATGGCTCTTAGGTTAGCTAAAGAGGAAGGTCTATTAGTAGGAATATCTTGTGGGGCTGCCGCTGCTGCTGCTGTTAGATTAGCTGAACAAGATGAATATGCTGGGAAGACAATTGTAGTTGTTCTACCTGATTTAGCAGAGAGATATTTATCGTCAATTATGTTTACTGAAGTTCCAAGCGGAATCATTCAAGAACCAGTCAAAGCCTAAAGCTATTTTTTCTCCAGTAATGAATCTGGTGAAATATACATAGCATCGCCATAAGAGAAAAATCTATATTTTTCTTTTATGGCTTTTTTATACAAATCTAATAATCTTTCCCTACCAATCATTGCACTTACTAATAGTAATAATGAACTTTTAGGAAGATGAAAATTAGTTAATAATCCATCAACTACCTTAAATTTATAACCTGGCTTAATTACTAAATCCACGTATTTCGCTATAGGAATAAAGTCATTAATTTCGTTAGAATAACAACTTTCAAGAGCTCTCACGCTAGTTGTCCCAATAGCAATTATTCTTCTATCTGTTTTCTTTATTTTTTTTATTTCCTCCACTACTTCCTCATTAACACTTACCCATTCTTTATGAAGTTTTAAGTCACTTAGATCTTCTTGATCAATTGGTTTAAATGTTCCATAGCCCACATGCAAAGTTATCGGTAAAATTATTACTCCTTTTTTTTTAAGATTGAAAATAAGACTTTTGCTTAAGTGTAAACCAGCAGTTGGCGCGGCAACGGCTCCTGGATTAGATGCATACTCAGTTTGATAACTATTCTCATGAAAATATTGTTCTTCGGAATTTTTTATATAAGGTGGGAGAGGGATTTCCCCGTATTTATCAAGAAGGTCATTCATTGCATTGAGATCAGTTATATTTTCAGGAAATTTAATAAATCTCCCTCCAGTTTCTTCATCAACCCCATCAACCATCAAATTAATATCTTGTGCAGAAGGAGATTTTAATATTATTTTTCTATTTATTTTTAACTTTTTTGCTGGTTTTGCCAAACATAACCAAACACATTCATGGGATCTTTCTAAGACTAATAATTCGACTAACGTCCTATTTTCTAATTGAACCTTTAACCTTGCCTTCATTACTTTAGTGTTATTTACAACCACAAGATCGCCTTTTCTAAATTCATCTAAAAGATTCTTGATGAATTTATTAGTTAAGCAATTCTCTTCTAAAACACTATTCCTAACTATCATCAATCTTGATTCATGTCTAATTGCAGAAGGTTTACTAGCAATTAATGAAGGATCAAGTAAATAATCATAAGCTTCAAGCTTATAATCTCTTTCTTCATTATTAATTTGAGAAATCAATTAAATTTAGGAGACAAGAGTCTCAGGCTCATCTTCAATTAGGGAAGCCAAGTCTTTTAAGAATGAAGCTCCATCAGCTCCATAGATCACTCTATGATCAGCTGTTAGATTTACTTGCATTATTTTTTTAACAGATATTGAACCATCACTATTAGCAACAACGGTTGGTTTCGATGATGCTATGGCTAAAATAGCACCGGTACCTGGAGGAAGGATTGCGTCAAATCTATCAACTCCAAACATCCCAAGGTTAGATAAAGTGAAGGTTCCCGTTGAGTATTCATCAGGTTCTAATTGTTTTGATCTTGATCTTTTTACGAGATCTTTCCATTCCCTAGACAATTCAAATAAATCAGTATTGCATGGCTCTTTTAAAACTGGAGTTATTAGTCCACCATCTTCCATCGCAACAGCAACAGCAATATTTATATTTTCTGGATAAGAAATTCCATTCTCTGAAAAACTTGAGTTAACTTGAGGATGTTTCTTTAGTGTCTTTGCAACTGCCTTTACTAGTAAAGCAGTCATAGTAACTCCGTTCTGTTTTACTTTTTTGTAGAAATTATCTAATTTATCTGTATTAATAGAGTATCCAACCCTAAAACATGGCACATCTAAACTAGATTCCATATTTTTATTTACCGCTTTTTGAAGAGTATTAAATTGAATTGTTTCTCCGGGATTACCAAAACTATTTCCTGAAGTTTCTGGTTTACTTTCAACTCCCAAATTTGCACCAGGTATACTTGCAGGCGAACCACCTTCACCTATCCATGGTATAGAGACTGGTTGGCCATTAGCTTTTAAAATATCATCGGCTTGAATCCTTCCGTGAGGTCCGGATCCATGAACCTTTGCTAAATCAACACCCATTTGAGAGGCAAGTTTTTTAGCTCTTGGAGATGCAATCACCCTCGAAGAAACATTACTCGTAGCAGCATTTATTTGATCACTATTAAAAGATGAGACTGCCTTTTCACTCATTAATACGACTTCTTTTTCTTGTTTTTCAACAATTTCACTTTGAACCACAGGTTTTTCTTCAGTTTTATTACTTACTAATTCAAGTTGATCCGAACTAGAAACTTCGGGTTGATTTCCTTTATTTTGTTCTTGAACAGAAGCTATCTCATCCTCATTTTCTACAATAAGACCGATAGTCTCTCCTACTGGTGCAGTGCTGCCAGCAGGCATTAAAACAGCCGCAAGATATCCATCTTGAAAAGATTCAACATCCATATCTGCCTTGTCAGATTCAACAACCAAGACAGATTCACCTCTTTCAACTTTATCTCCTGGATTTTTCAACCATTCCACAATCTTGCCCTCCGTCATAGTAGAACTCAAGGCAGGCATGAATATTTCGTGAGACATAAGAAAATTGTTATTGCATAAGTTTCAAGGGATTTCTACCAAACTTCCTAAAGTTTTTATGGTTAAGAACCCTTTAAACTCTTGTTTTAATTATACGAAATCATGTTCACAGTGGGAACTCTTAAAACTTAAGAAAGTAATAATTTAGATCGATTAGAATTTAAAACTTTTCGAAATTAAGATTTACTTATATTTATCAAAAATACTAAATCTTCTCTTTAATTATTATCTATAGATTGAATAACTCCATCTTTAACCGTAATCGATACTTGCATTTTTTCAATAAGATTGTCTCCCACAGTGACGTCACAGAAACTATCCACTTGCCCTTGATCAACAATTTCGTCCATTTTTAATTCGCGAACTTGACTCTGTTGTTGAAGAAGATTTCTTTTTTGTTCTTCAATTTCATTTCGTTTTGCTGCGACTTGTTGTTGCACCTGACTAACCTGTTCTTGAACCCTTGGATCTAGGGGATTAACCGATTGGGATCTAATATTATTTACTATTTGCTGACCCTCTTGCTCCAGTTGCGATAATTGCTGATCAATGTTTGAAATTGCTTTACTTAATTCTTTTTCAGCATCTTCCTTCCAAGTTGGTGTAACTACAGCTTTAATAGCTATTGAGCGCTTTATAGATATTGAGTTTTTTGTTTCCATAAAAAATTAAATTACCTTTTCAATATAGATAGAACAAATCAAATTTTCTTACTAAATTTGTTTTCATACATATTTTCTATTTTTAATGAATACTTTTTTTCTATTTCTTTTCTTTTTTGTTTAAGAGTTTGTGTTAATAACCCATTTTCTAGAGTAAAGGCATCAACAAAATAACAATCTAATATTTGTTCTTCTGATCTTGCTCCTAATCGACTTTTAAGCAAATTATTAATTTGTGATTTGAAAAATGTACCAATTTTCTTATTCAGGTTTAATTTTGAAAGGTCTTCTTCCAAAAACTTGCTTTTAACCAATTCGACATTAGGAACTACAAGGGCTGTTAAACATTTCTTATCTTGTCCTACTAATTGAATCTGATTAATAAATTCAGAACTAAGAATTTCAGTCTCTAGCGGATTCGGTTCTATATTTTCACCACTTGATAGCACTATTGTATCCTTGGCTCTTCCTGTTATAAAGAGAGAACCATTTGGTATTAGAAAACCTAAATCACCAGTATCAAACCAACCATCCTTTGATAAAACATCATTTGTAGCTATTTCATTATTAAGATAACCTTTCATTACTTGCGGGCCCCTAACAAGAATTTTCCCGACTTCTCTGAACTTCAGAATCTTTTTTTTATCATCATTCACTATTTTGATTTCAGTAAATGAAAGAGGCTGCCCAGATGATCCTCTAACATTTAATTCTCTTCTCCTACAAGTTAATACTGGACTAGTTTCTGTGAGTCCATATCCCACCAAAACATCTACACCTAAAGATTCAAAAAAAAGATCTACATGTTCTGGCAATGCACCTCCACCATTAATGGGAAATTTCAGTTTTTCTCCGCATAGTTGTCTAAGAATATTCGGCCATAAAAAAATAGTAGACAATTTATGTAAAGGATATCGGCTAATAACAGAACCCAGTAAGGGGATTTTTGATTTAATAGTTATTTGATTTATATCTATATTTCTTATCTTTCTAAGACTTCTTTTGAAAACCGAACTATTACTTATCAAAAACTTAATAAGTTTTTGCTTTTTGGAAGGCATTTTTTTCAAAGCCTGAAAAAAACCATCATGTATTGCTTCCCACAGTCTCGGTACAGTAGCCATGACAACAGGTTTTATTTGTGTAATATCATCTTTAAGAAATTTTGGAATTGTATAGTATTGAGAACAACCGCATGAAAAAAAGAAGTATTCAGCACTTCTCTCATAAGAATGCCAGATAGGCAAAACGCTTAATACAGAGGTCCCTGGTACTGGATCAGCGATATAGGCTAAATTGATTATTTGATGTAAAAAATTTGCATGAGTCAAAGGCACACCTTTAGGTTTTCCGGTCGTCCCAGAAGTGTAAAGAATAGTAGCGACGTCATCAATTTCTGGATTAAATTTTTCAAGATTATTATTTTGTAAATTTTCTTTTTCTACTGAACTTATGAATGTACTCCAACTTATTAAACTTTCAAATTGTTCATCTTCTAAATTAATTATAAATTTCAGTCTTTTTTTTAATTCTTCTTTGTTGTTTAACTTTAGCCAAATTTCCTTAGATTGAACTATTAGTCCTACTGAATTAGAGTGCCCAATAATATAGTCTAATTCTACTGAAGGAGAATTAATACCTCTCACTGCATTTATAGCTCCTAAACGCATTAAGCCTTGATCTACTGCTAGCCATCTTGGAGAATTTTCAGATATTACAGTAACTACATCCCCCTTTTTTAAACCATAATTTTCGAAAGAAAAAGAGACTTTTGTTATTAAATCAGCCAGCTCAGAATAAGAAAATTTTTCTTTGTATTTCCCTCTTAAATCGCAAACAGCTAAAGTATCACCACATTTAAATTTTAATTTTTCCCAAATTTGATCTATATGATCAAGGTTCTTAATAAAATCTCTATTTTTGGCAAATGTATTTTTTTTAGAAAGAGGTTTGGCTGCAGGCCAATACGCTAAATCACCCATATTAAATTGATTTTGAAATTTTAATTTCTATTTTGATATAAAATCAAAATTAAATTCTTCCTCGATGGTTTTTTTAACAATTCTCTTGACTTCTTGAATATTTAAATTTTTGTTGTAATCAATCATATTTGCCATAAGACAATTTTCTATTCCACAAGGAACAATCTTATTAAAGTTTTCTAATTCGCAGTCAATATTGATTGAAAATCCATTTATCGTAATCCATCTTTTACACCCAATTCCAATTGATGCGATTTTCTTATTTCCTATCCAAACACCAGTAAACCCTTTTCTAGAGTGACAATCGATATTAAAAGCTCCAAGGATTTTTATAATAATTTCTTCAATTTTTCTTAAGTACCAATTTAAATCTTTATTAAAATTTTTCAAATCTAAGACCAAATACGTTACTAATTGTCCTGGCATATGACAAGTTACCTCACCACCTCTATCAATCTTAAAAACATCATATTTATCATCATTTAGAGAAAATAGTAAATTATCGTAATTAGATCCTCTCCCCAATGTATAACAGAGTTGATGCTCCCCTATCCAAATAAAATCAGGGTTAGAATTATCTAAAATCAATGCCTCCTGATATTCTTTTTGTAATTTATAAACATCATTAAAAGAAGAAATATTATCAGGTTGTTTAATTATTGCTGTTCTATTATCCATATTTAAGTAGATTTAGAAAGTAAGTAAATATTTTTAGATTTGTTATGAAAATTTTAATCCATGGAAAGAATCTTGAGCTCACTGGAGCATTAAAAGAATATACTGAGGCAAAGATAGAAAAAGCAACTCATCACTATAAAGATATCGTTAAAGAAGCCGACATACACCTTTCAATAGAAAAGAACCCAAGAGTCTCGTTCCAAACTGCAGAAGTTACTATTTTTGCAAATGGTATTGTTATTAGAGCTGAAGAAAAAACTGAAAATCTATACTCAAGCATTGATTTAGTTTCAAATAAACTTTGTAGAAAATTACGTAAATATAAAGAAAGAAACAATAAAACAATTCATAATAAACAATTTAAAAATAAAGATTCTTTACCAATTGAAAGTATGGAATCAAATTTTTTAGATAAAGCTTTTTTTAAAGAAGGAACTGAAGCAAGTCTGCCTGAGCCATCTATAAAAAATAAATACTTTGAAATGACTCCAATTTCATCAGACGAAGCAAGAAAACAATTAGATCTAATTGATCATGATTTTTATGTTTTTCGAAACAAGAAAAATAATGAACTTCAAGTTATATATAAAAGGAATCATGGAGGTTATGGATTGATTCAATCTAAATAATTTTTAAATGCCCAATATAGAATATGAATTAAACGAGAAAATTCATGCGATTATTATTAACCCTTATTTATCATGGGAAGATTTCTGTGTGAATTGCGATTTAATAAGAAAATACAATATCAAAAATATTTCTACTTCACTAAATTATTTAACTGATCTTAAAAACTGTTTGGGTAATTACAGTGTGGATATAAACGCACTTATTTCTTACCCTTTAGCAGATTTACCAGTTTCATTTATTGAAGAATTAGTTTGTTTTGCAAAAGATAAGGGTGCAAAAGGAATTGAATATATCCCAAACTTTATCAATTTATCCAAAAAAAATTTAGAAACTTTCGCTGCTGAAATTGAGCAAGTTAAATTATCTGGATTACCAGTTTCAATAATCATAAATAAATCAAAACTACAAGAAGAGGTTTTTATTAATGCGATAGAAATATGTTTGGAATTAGGAATAAAAAATTTTCAATTCGGGGACGGGTTTGGATCTCCTCTTACATCTAATGATGTCCCCGAAATACTAAAAATAACAGGCTCTCAAAATCAAATAAAAGTTGTAGGTGGTATAAAAAAACTGACACAAGTTATTGATTTGTTTGATAATGGAATTAGTTGCGTTGGAACTTCTAATTTTTGTGAGATTTTCCAAGAAGTAAATTTTTAAATGTCTGGTTCTGGTGAGTGCAGACTAGAGGGTCTCTGTATTAAAGCTTCTCCATTAGGCGAGAATGATAGATTAATAACTATTCTTACTGATGAGCAGGGGATTGTTCGATTAGCGGTACCTGGTGCTAGACGTCCTAAAAGTAGTCTTGCCGCAGCTACTCCATTAACATATTTAAGTCTGCAAATTTTTGGAAAAAGAAATCTTAAATCTGTACGTCAAATTAAAATATTAAAAAGCTATTCTGGTCTAGGGAAAAATATTGAATGTCTTGCAGCCGCTCAAGCAATAAATGAATTAACTTTTTTATTAGTAGGTAATAATGATAAGCAACAAAACTATTTATCTTGTGTTCTTGCACATCTAGATAGGATTTATTTGTATGAAGAATCTAAAGAAGAAGATATTAAAATGCTCTCAATGAGTATTCAATCTTTAATCCATCTATTAGCCATTGGGGGTATAAATTTACCAATTCATCATTGCTGTAAAACTGGAGAACCTATTATTCCGCCTTTAGGAAATTGGGAATGGCGTTGTTATTATTTGCCAAGTGAAGGTTTTTCGTCAATTGAAGATCCTCAAAGTAATCTAAAAATAAATGCATCTGAAGTTGCTCTATTACAGAGACTTCTTTTCCCAGAATTACCAATAAAATCTAATGGAGAGTTGTTGGGGCCCAAAAAAGTCTGGCTTAAAATATTATTCATTATTGAGACATGGATCTCTACTCAATTAGAGAAGGAGCTATCTTCACTAAAAATGTTGAGAGAAATATATAGTTAGCATTTTCATTAAGCATTAAAAAATATGATCATGGCGCCTTTGCCTGTTAACTTAATAAATAGTTAATTCAATAAATGTGGTTCATATTGCCTGGTTGGGAAAAAAATCCCCTTTTTGTGGAAATGTAACTTACGGTAATTCAACTACTCAGGAATTAAAGGCCAGAGGGCATAAAATTAGTTTTATTCATTTCGACAATCCCTCTAGTTCAAATTCATCAGAACCATTATTTCTTGCAAATGATCCTGATGTAAGTCTCCCATATTTAATTAAATCTCAAGTTTATACAATACCCTCGCCAAGGGCAGAAAAAGAGCTAAGGCTATCATTGGAAAGATTAAAACCTGACATAGTACATGCAAGCCTAACTTTATCTCCTTTAGACTTTAGACTTCCAGAGCTTTGTAATGAAATTAATGTTCCTCTTATAGGAACATTTCATCCACCATTTGATGCAAAAAATAGAAATCTAACTGCGAGCACTCAACAATTAACATATCAACTTTATGCTCCCTCTTTAGCAAAGTTCGATAAAATAATTATTTTTTCTGAACCTCAAAAAAATGTTCTTGAGAAATTAGGAGTACCTAAAGAAAAACAAATAATTATTCCAAACGGTGTTGACGAAAATATTTGGAGACCTTTTTGCAAAAAAAGTAAAAAATATGATCAGGTAAAAAACAAACTTGGAAATGAAAGAATCTTCTTATATACGGGAAGGATTGCAAATGAGAAAAATATCGAGGCACTTTTACGTTCTTGGCGCCAAACAAAAACTCAAAATTGCAAATTAGTTATTGTGGGGGATGGACCAATGAAGCCAACACTTGAAAATAGTTTTTCTAACCTTGGTAATGAGAAATTAATTTGGTGGGGTGCCGAATTAGATTTAGAAACTAGGATAGCAATAATGCAAATAGCAGAAGTATTTTTCTTACCAAGCTTAGTAGAAGGTTTATCATTATCACTTTTAGAGGCAATGTCTGTTGGTACTGCTTGTGTAGCTACAGATGCCGGAGCTGATGGTGAGGTTTTAGATAAAGGAGCAGGAATAGTAATTTCAACTGATAATGTGGCTGCACAATTGAAAACTATAATCCCAATTCTTGTGGAACATCCTTCATTTACAAAAGATCTTGGTGAAAAAGCTAGAGAAAGAGTACTTGAGAGATATACAATTAATAAAAATATAAATTCACTTGAAAAAGTTTATACGAACTTAAAAGATAATTATAAAACCTAACGAAACTCTTTACTTCTATTACTAGCTGAAACTATTGATTCAATTAATGCTGACCTTACACTCTTTTTTTCTAAAACCCTTAAAGCAGAAATAGTTGTTCCACCTGGAGAGGTTACTAAATTTTTAAGCTCAGAAGTAGTAAGTTTATTTTCCTTTATTAGACATATAGTCCCTAGTATCATTTCCATAACAAGTTCCTCTGAAATTATTTTTGGTAATCCCCCGCTTAATCCTCCATCACTTAATGCTTCTATAATTAAAGCAATAATTGCAGGACCTGATGAAGTTAAAGCTAAAAATATATCAAGGTAATCTTCAGTAAATTCATAAATCTTACTAGTATTTTCAAATAATTTTTTTGTAAAATGTTTCTGATCTTCTGTGATTTCTTTTCCCCAAGAAATCCCTGTTAAACCTTTTCCAATAGTTATAGGAATATTTGTAACCACTCTTACACATTTATGATTAGGGAACTTTTGAGAAAGTCTATTTATTGAAACCCCCGCAAGAATTGAAACTATTAAATTGTCCTTGTTTTTAATATGATGGGCTTCACTAATCTCATTAAATTGTTGGGGTTTTATCGAAAGAAGTTTGTATTGACAATCCCAAATTATTTTTGACTCTTTAGAACCTGATCTATAAACGTTTATATTATATTTATAATTTTTTTTTATATTTTCTAAACTTTTTTCTGAATTTACAAGACAAAAAACATTCTCTGGCTGAATTAATTTGTTATCTAAAAGAGGAGTTACTATAGCACTTGCAATATTACCAAAACCAATAATCGCAATTTTATCAGTCACAGATAAATCATGAATAAGCACTTAATTTAGAATTACCCCATGCTGGTTCAGGAGTAGTATTTTTGCCTAAACTATATTGTGGTGTGTTTTCTGTAGACACAGAAGAAGGAGAAGCTTCCTCTGGGGAAGAACTAGTTACATTTACACAACTTGGAGCAAAAAGAAAAATACTTTCACCGACTCTCTCTTGATGTCCATCAATTGCATATGTACCCCCAGCAATAAAATCAACTGCTCTTTGAGCCTGATCAGGGTCCATCATGGTTAAATTAAGGATTACTGTTTTTCTCTCTCTTAATGCTTGTATAGCTTGAGGCATCTCATCGAAACTTCTTGGTTCCATTAAACTTACTTCTGAAGATGAATTTGAGATACCGGGCATTCCAACTACTTTTGATGATCTGTTGTTGTTCATAAAATCGAATGGATTTGAACTAGCAAGAGCATTTGAATTTCTTTGACTTTGTTTGAAATCATTAACATCATTTAGTTCTTCGTGTGATTCATAATCCAAATCATCAAAATCATCATCGAGATACTCATCCCCTGCAACAACTGCTTTTAACTTAGAAATAAGTGACACCTTTTAAATCCTCTTGAAATTGATTACTAAGGTTATAGAACCTTAAGTAATAGATTCATTTTTAAATGAATAAACTACCTATACTTAAATAACGTTACTTACACTTTACTGCAAGTTTATAGATAAAAATTTTATAAAAAAAAATAACTTATTAGGATCTTTCTCCAAAAATTAACGATCCTAATCTTAACCAAGTTGATCCAGCGTCAATAGCTTCCTTCCAATCTCCTGACATTCCCATTGAACAATCTGGAAGTTGAAATGAATCCGCGAGTATGCGACATTTTTTAAACAATTCTGAATTTTCTTTTGAGCCAAGTCCTTTAGGATTAATAGTCATCAAACCGGTTAATGTGATATTTTGCAATTCTTGAATTTCATCCCATTTCGCTATTAAAAGTTCAGGAATAAATCCTCCTTTAGTAGGATCATCATTCAACTTAACCTGCAACATTATCAATGGATTTTTATTCTCTTCATAGGAAATATTAGAAATCTTTTGCAACTTTTCAAATGAATCTACAGAATGAATGTATTTAAAATTTTGAACTATCTTTCTAATTTTATTACTTTGTATTCGTCCAATAAAGTGCCAATTTATTATCTTAAGGTCTTTTAGGATTAATTGCTTTTCATAAGCCTCTTGAAATTTACTCTCACCAAAATCATTCTGACCTATATTTTGAATAGTCTTGATTTCTTGACTTTTAAATCCTTTACTTACCGCAAGAATATTTACATTTGATGGGATTTTATCTTTTATTTTTAAATAATTTGAAGGGTCCACCTTTTATAAAAAAGTTTGTGTAAATAAATTCTCCCATTTGGATAGATCTTCAGATCCTGTTCTTCTTGCTCTTTGAAGGTTTAATTCGGCTTGATTACGGGCATCTAAATAAGGTATAACTTCAAAAAAAACCTCCCTTTGTCTAATTTCCACTAAAAAAAACATTTTTTGGGCATATAAGGTCGCATAGATATCTCTCCCATCATTTCCCGGAGATACTTGGTACAACATTCCAAATGTTGGGTGGTTTAAATAACGCTCGGAACTCAAACTAAAATATTGTGTTATTTATAATGCACCATACAGTTTTCTAAGAAAAATTGCTATGCAAATAAAACAAATCGATAATGTATTAACAATCACATTGAGAGATGTCGAAGGATAAAAAGTTTTAAATCTATTAGTTTTTATATTAATTCTCTTCTTAGAGAGCAATGATTCTGCTCCTTGATCAATTCTCAGAAGTATATTCTGAAATAACCTTTCTACTAAAATTAATAAAATATTAAAAGATTTCTTTAATCCTAATTTTCGAAAATTTATTGATCTCACTGACACTGATTTAATTATATTTTGAAATTCTTCTTGTACTAAGGGAATAAAACGCAATGCAATTAATAATTGAAAAAGCCATTTATTAATTGGTAATCCAAAATTTCTTAATGGATACAGAAACCAATTTAATCCCCATACAATATCTTCTTGTAATGTAGTTAAAAGCATCAAATTAACGCTGTGGATAACAGTAAATATCAAAGTAGAGGTTTTTATCCCAAGTTCAAAAGCTTTTCTAGATAAGTTAAAAGGACCAAAATTTATAAACCATATCTTCAGCGGAGGAATTTGAAAAATATTCCATTTTGCATCGCTTTCCACTACTACTTGCAATTCGTTGGGATTTCTCAAGTAGCTATCAAGAGATTGAATATCAGAAGAAGCAAGTATTGATATAAATCCAATTAATAACGATAAACATGAGAGAAACAATAATGATCGCCACCATACCCTAGATGGCAACAAACTAAAAAAAGTAATTAATAATAAACATCCCACTAAGCATGATCTCCATATTGGACCTGCCCAAATCGGAGTGATTAAAAATATCATTACTATAATTATTTTTAATCTGCTATCTATAATTCTAAGCCA
This sequence comes from Prochlorococcus sp. AG-418-G18, assembly GCA_003214215.1. GTDB lineage: Bacteria > Cyanobacteriota > Cyanobacteriia > PCC-6307 > Cyanobiaceae > Prochlorococcus_A. The sequence goes on from QCLX01000011.1 coordinate 22,766, forward strand.
ACTTCTATTGCCAAAAACATATTGACCGACAGAAAACTCAGTTAGTAAATTCATATATCTTTTTGAATTAACTCAATATTTTCCCTTTCGACTTCTTTATTTAATGCTCTTTGTTGTTTCCCTCTCCAAAGTAACATAATAGGAGTGCCTTCAAAGCCTAAATTTAATCTAATTTGTTTTTCAATATATCTCCTATAAGTTATTCCAAATAATTTAGGATCGTTTACAAAAAGAGTAAAAGTGGGGGGTTTGTTCTTTACTTGAGTACCGTAATAAAGCCTTCCTTGCTTTCCGCTTCTTTTCGTAGGAGGACTTTTCCAACTAATAGACTCTTTAAGCACTTCATTAACCACTGATGTTGTAACTCTTCTTCTATGTTGATTAACAGCATTAAGAGCATGTTCAAAAATATTCTCAACTCTTTGTCCAGTTAGCGCCGATATGAAAATCATTTTTGACCAGTGCAAAAAATAAAGTTTAGATCTTAGTTCTTTTTCTACTTGATAAATAGTTGAACTATTTTTTTCAACAAGATCCCATTTATTGACTACGATTATGCAAGCTCTACCTTGTTCCTCTATTCGACCTGCCAATTTCTGGTCTTGATCAGTTACTCCATCTATAGCATCTATAACTAATACACAAACATCACTTCTATCTATAGATTTGAAAGCCCTATTAATACCAAAGAATTCAGTCCCATATTTAACATTTTTCTTTCTTCTAATCCCTGCAGTATCAACAATCTTCCATTGATTATCTCCTCTTTTAATAAGTGTATCTATTGAATCTGTGGTCGTTCCACTAATATCACTAACAATTGCTCTTTTTTCTCCTGAGATTGAATTTAACAAACTAGATTTACCAACATTTGGCCGGCCAATTATTGACATCATTATTTTTTCTTCTTCTTCTTGAATATGATTTTCAGGAAGTTCGCTAATAACAAGATCTAAAAGATCGCCTGTACCTGAACCATGAATAGCAGAAACAGGGTAAGGTTCGCCCAACCCTAATTTCCAGAACTCTGAAGCTAAAGAGACTCCAAGAGTAGTCGATTCGCATTTATTAACAGCAACAATTGTTTTACAGCTTGAGTTTCTTAACCATTTTGCTATTGATAAATCACCATCAGTAACACCTTGATTTCCATCTACCACTAGTAAAGCGAGTGAAGCCTCTTCTAGGGCCAAGAAAACTTGTGTTCTTATCTCTGGAAGAAATTCACTATCGTCATCAAAAACTAAACCTCCAGTATCAACTATTTGAAATTCCTTAGCTCCCCATGATGCATTTTGATAAGTTCTATCTCTCGTAACACCAGGTTTATCAAATACTATTGCATCATTACTTTGGCAAATACGATTCACTAAGGTAGATTTCCCAACGTTAGGTCTTCCTATGATTGCTATTGTTGGAAGAATCAATTCTTCTCTCCAAAGAAAGTAGTTTCCATTACAACTATACCTTTAATGCAATCATTTACCTTACTAAAAAAATTTATTTGATTTCTGGATCTCCTAAATGCCCTCTTACTGGATTAACAGGTGGAGAACTTGCATTAGGTAAAACATAATTCTTATTTGAAAAGTAATCATTTTCAAGAGCCCAATAAATCAACCAATTTACTGCAGTAGCTCTTCTGGTTCTTCTTGGATAGAGTTCATTAATCTTATAACCTTTAAAATTAAGGGAATTTTTCAATTCCTGTTTATATTCTTTTGGAATTGAACGCGTCAAATGTACTGATGCTTTTCGCTCTGAAATAACTTGAGGAGCCTTTACAAATTTTTCTGACCAATAAGTAGGAGTTAATGCACTCGTAACCCAATCATTTGTAGTTCTTTCTCTATGATAAAAAAGTCTTTCCCAAACCAATTCACAAACAAAAACGTCACTAACTTTATCTTCAAGAATAAGAAATAATAGTTCTTTACATATTGGCCATGTAAATTGATTTTCAACGAATTTTTCTTTTTTATTCATTAATCGAACCTTATCAAAATCAAGGAAAAATAAGGCATAACATCCTTTTTATAGTTAGATGCATATTGAATAATTTGATCAGGCATGCCAACACTTAAAGCAATTAATGATTTATTGATGAGATCCTCTTTTTTCAATATTTCCCTGACTAAATTCCATCTTTTCCCAACTTTCATAATTGCCAAGACCATTTTATTTTCTCTACTTTCCTCAATTAAGGATATTAATTCTGAATTAGAAGAGGGGCACTCTTTGATTATTAAAGTCTCACCTTTTTTAACTAAATCAAAATCATTCAAAGCTGCTGCTGCTGATAGAGAAGAAATACCAGGTATAGTTTTGGTAATGATTTCTGGATAATTATGCTTTATTATCCTCAAAATATTAGAAGAACTCGCAAATATTGAGGTATCCCCTAGACAAAGTAAAACAACTGATTCACCATTTTTTATAAATTTCACAATTTTTTCTGCAGCGTTAGACCATGTTTCATCAGGATCAAAATCCTTCCTAGCCATTGGAAAGATGATAGGTATATTTTTTTTAAATTTGGTGTATTTCTTGACTATTTCTGCAGCGAAACTCTTTTTATTATCATCTGATATTGGGAAAAATATAACTTTCGCTTTTTTAATTGCATCCACAGCAGCAATTGTTAAAAGCGATGGATCTCCAGGCCCAACACCAACGATGATCAATTTTGGTAAATCAGTTTTATATATATTAAGTAAGCTTAAAAACTTGTTTATTATCATTTTTATTTTATTATCTTTAGCTATGTACCCTTGGTGTCATAAAAGTTTCAGCTAGTATTTCTGACTCAATTTCAGACAATTCATCTAACCTTTTGAAAGTTTGATTTTTAGAGAATTTAGTTTGCGCTAGTTTCCAATAAACTCCAAAATGCCTTGCCTCACTCTCAAGCAGAGACTTATAGAGAACCCTAAAAGATTTTTCTTCGGAATTCAGTGCAAGCAAGCTTAATCTTTCATGACTTCTTGCTTCAATCAGTCCTGCGATTAAGAAACTATCAAGCATTCTATTGGGCTCTTCTTTTCTTATATTCTTGGACAATTCAGCTCCATATGGAGGCGGTTTTAAGGACTTAAGAGAATGTCCAAGATCCTTTAAAAAATAAAGTATTTTTTCAAAATGCTCTAATTCCTCTCTCGCAATAGGACTTAGAACTTCTGCCAGATTTGGTTCTGATGGATACCTAAACATCAATTGAATAGCTACTCCTGCTGCTTTTCTTTCACAATGAGCATGATCAATAAGAATATTTATTGGATTAGACAATGCAAGTTTGATCCACTCATCTGAGGTTAATGACGATAAATATTTAATATGAGAGGAAGGCCTTTTAAAATCTACTAGCATTTAATCTTTACTACCTAAATACCCAATTATTCCATAAAGAGCTAAGGAATAACTTGATATGCCGAATCCACTAATAATTCCTATAGCTTTATCTGTAAGAAAAGATTCTTTACGAAAATCTTCTCTACTAAAAATATTTGAAATATGTAATTCTACAAATGGAATTTTTGATCCAATTAAGGCATCTCGAATGGAAATCGAGGTATGAGTAAAAGCGCCAGCATTTATAAGAATACCTTGTATATTTTTTGCAGAATCCTGAACCTTATCAACTATTTCTCCTTCATGATTACTCTGAAAACATTCAAGATTAACACTTTTTTCTCGAGCAACTTTAGTTAAATCTTTTTCTATATCACTCAATGTTTTATTTCCATAGATTTCAGGTTCTCTGGTACCCAAAAGATTTAGATTCGGTCCATTTATCAATAAAATATTCATTTTCAATAAAGTCTTTTCTATTAAATGCTATCTAGAAAGAAACAAAAAAACCAAAACATTTTCACACAAAGTGACCATTAACTGATAAGTTCAAATAGTGGGGGTCGGTGCCCGAGTGGTTAAAGGGGGCGGACTGTAAATCCGCTGGCTCTGCCTACGTTGGTTCAAATCCAACCCGGCCCACTTTAAAATTGCCCTTGTAGCTCAGCGGTAGAGCACTCCCTTGGTAAGGGAGAGGTCTCGGGTTCAAGTCCCGACGAGGGCACTCGCGGGATAGCTTGGTATCAGTGAGATTACCACTATCGCAGAAAGAAATTATTCAGAAGTGGACGTCCGTTTTCGGGTCCACTTTTTTGTTTTTAAGGCAGATATCTGGAGGTGCATCACACAAACGATGACACCAAAATGGCAACAATCAGAAGAAGCGGCAGCGGCTGGCAGGTCCTTATCAGAAGTAAGAATTATGTCGGCCCGAGGTCAAGAACTTTTCTTTCCAAGGATCTGGCCCAATCATGGACTAATGCAGTCGAAGAGAGAACAAAAAAGGTTTTAAATAATATTCCCCTCACCCTGGGAGAGGCAATCAATGACTATATAAATGGTCCGCTGCTGCTCCACCGAAGTGCGGAGAATGAGAAATATCCTCTTAAAGTGACTGCTTCAAGCTGGCTGGGAGATATTCCACTAAGTGATCTACAGATAAAGCACTTTGCAGTCTGGAGAGATGAACGATTACTAAAGGTGAAACCAAATACAGTAATGAGAGAACTGAGGATATTAAGAGTATTGCTGGACTGGGTAAAAGATGAGAGAGGAGCTGAAATAAAGGATAACCCCGCAAGGCATCTGAGAGTGAGGGGAACCGGAGATGCAAGAGCTCCATTTTTCACGAATGAAGATGAAAAAAGACTACTATTTGAACTGTCTCAGATGTCCAACCCAAATCATCTGAGACTCACAAAGCTTGCTCTGACAACTGGCTTTCGCCGCTCCGAACTTCTGAGCCTGACTTGGAGAAATATCAATTTAGAGAAAAACACAATCTATGTTCAAAGAAAGGAATGTGCAGCCAGAGGAAGATCGAGTTCCATGAGAATGGTTCCCTTACCTCACAAAGCAAAAGATCTTTTAAGAAGTTTTAAAAATAAAGAGGGAAAAATAATAAACCTCACGGAAGGATCTGCAAGAAACGGATTTGAAAGTGCAAGAAAGAAAGCAGGTTTAGAATCTCTCAGATTTCATGACCTAAGGCACATTGCCATAAGTAGAATGTGGAGTTATGGAATGAATGCTCTAGAGATAAGTGCATGCAGTGGTCATAAAGATATAAAAATGTTGATGAGATACAGTCATTATCAACTTACTTATTAGCTTATTTAAAGCTCCAACGGGGGGGGGAGTTAAAGAAGTCTGCAACACGTATAAAAGTAAGAAGAAATTTTTATTAAAATTTCAAACGTGAAATTGAACTAAACCTTTTTAACATCCCTTTTAAAGTTTCTTGCATTTTCACTTTCTTGAGATTTTATATCCCCCTTACCGAAAAAAGCCCAACGAGGTTGGGGAATCTCGAGTGCGCGTTGAGTGGCTTTTCTACTATCGATTAGATCAAACCACGCTTTTAAATTAAGCAATCCATCCACTGGGACATTTGCCCAATAATAAGTTCTTGCCCAAGGATAAGTAGCAATATCAGCAATTGTAAATTCGTTACTGACGATAAATTCATGTGATGCAAGTTGTTTATCAAGCACTTCAAATAAACGACGACTTTCATCTACATAACGCCTTATAGAAAACTGATTATTCTCGCCGTTTAAAGCAGCAATCCTTTGAAAATACATCGCTTGACCCATCATTGGACCTATTCCACCAACTTGAAACATCAGCCATTGCATTGCTATAGATTTTTCATTGGCATTCCTAGGTAAGAACTTATTATATTTTTCGGCAAGATACCATAAAATTGCTCCACTCTCGAAAACACGGAAATCATTATTTGAACGATCAATAATAGAGGGGATTCTTCCATTGGGATTTATATTTTTGATGTAATATTCATCCTTCTGTTCGTTCTTTGAAAAATCAATATAAGTTAAATCATATTCAATACCAGCTTCCTCAAGAAAGATGATTGGTTTCCATCCATTCATAGTTGGCGCAGTATAAACATGTATATCTTTTTGAGAAGTCATTAAGTTATTTCTTTTATTAAAAGTTCTTTGGGATATAAATATCTTCCTCAAGAGTTTTCATGAATTTAGCATTACTTCTCCATTGGTTATATTGACGTTTATTTCTTGTTGTCAATCCAGTGTCATAAAAAACATCTTTGTTTTTTAAAAAACCTAGCCAATCATCTAAAACTATTTTTTTGAGAAATTTCAAACCATAAAAACCTCTTTTCTGATCAAAAAGACCAACAACAATTCCATAAACACCAAATTTTCTTCTTATTCTTTCTTCAAGAGATACAGCAGCATTCTTTCCCTCAAACTGCACTTTTATAGGAAGATTATTTTCAACAATATTTTCTCTAAAAGTTTTAAAGCTTGAGTCTGATCCATACCATTTATATATAAGAAGATTATTTTTCTGGAACTCTCTTGGAACACTCAATCCCTTTGAATATCTTAGATCTTTATCGAAGTTATATTTTATTGAGATATCCGAATTATTTTCCTCCAATGATAGGCCTATATTTGTGGAGTCATTTATATAGGTTGGAACATGTTCCCCGGACATAGAATAATAGATACCTTTTTCTAAATCATTCCTTTTAACACCCAAAGCCTCAACAAATTTCCACATATTTTTATAAGCATTTCCTTTCCTAAAAAGATCGTAGGATTCATCACAAAAAATTCTATAAGCTGGCCCCCAGTCACCCCAAGAAATTTTTTTAGATTCAATCTTACACTCAAAGCCATCTAAATCTGCATTTCCATCAGCATCAATTTTTCCGCCCAAATTTGATTCCAGCCAATGTCCTTTTTTACCTTTATGATTTTTTATTAGATTATCTGATTCTGGAAACCTTCCTACAACGTTTTTAAGAAAACTTTCAATAATCTTGGCTTTTGATTCTTCTTTGGAAATCATTTATTTTAACAAAAGATTTTTAATCTTTATAAAAATAAAATTTTATATTTTTAAGAAAATAATTTTTTGATTTATTACGTCATCTTCATATTTTAGAAATAAAGATTTTCAATATTACTAAAGATACTCAACTATCTTTTTTGCAATTGCACGAATTACTGGCACTGAAACAGAATTCCCAAACTGTTTATAAGCTTGCATATCACTTACTGGAATTTTGAATCCTTCAGGAAATCCCTGTAATTTTCTTGCTTCATTTGGAGTAAGCATTCTAGGAGTTTCTTTACCATCATCAATCCATATTTCAGAACCATCTTTGTAGTATCTTGCAGAAATAGTACTTGTATATTCTGAATCTTTATTAAATAATGAGTATCCAAAACCATATCCTCTTTTACGATTATTCTCTTTCCTTCTTATAGCACTCTCCCACATTCTGCTGGAAATTGTGTATTTTTCAGGAATATTTTCATCCAGTATTTCTCCTAACTTAGTTTTGATATTTAAAGGATCAGGAAATTGAAAAAATATAAAGTCTATATATCCAAAAATAAAAATTCTTTCTCGATTTTGTGGAACCCCAAAATCTTTAGCATTTAAAATTTTATACTCAACCGTTTGATATCCTAATTCCCTTAAAACACTCATGATTGTGTTAAATGTTTTTCCACTATCATGACCTCTTAAATGTTTTACATTTTCCAATAAAAATGCTTTCGGCTTATGGTATTTGAGTATCCTTGCAATATCAAAAAACAAAGTTCCTCTTGTATCTTGAAATCCTTTCTTTAAACCAGCTTGAGAAAAAGCTTGACAAGGAAATCCGCCAACTAACAAATCATGCTTTGGAATCTCTTTTTCATCGATTTTTGTTATGTCTCCATAAGGGACTTCACCAAAATTAGCCTCATAAGTAATTTGAGAAAATTTGTCCCACTCAGAAGAAAAAACGCATTCACCACCAAGTTCTTCAAAGGGAATCCTGATGCCGCCTATTCCCGCAAAAAGATCAATAAATTTAAACTTGCTAACCATTCTTATTTTCTTTAATTTAATAGAGATAAATTACAAAAAACCATGTTCTAATTTTAACTTTTTTAAAAGGTTTTAAAAGAACTTGTTTTGGGATAAAAATTAGTAATATTTAATAATTAAATTAGACAAAAATAATTTACTTGTAATGAATTATCAAAGATAAACCAACCTTAAAGTAATACAGATAAAGACTAGAGCTATAATTTTGAAAATTTTATTAAATAAACAACTTTAAACTATTTAAAAAATTGATGAATATTACAAGGGATCAAATTATAGATAGCCTATATAAAATAATGTGTACAAGCACAACCACGGCTATTGATAATAAAGTTTCAAATAATGATTATTTCAAAAGAAGAGTTTTAGGATTCAAAGCAGAGATTGAATTTGAAGAGGAATTAAAAAAATCAGATTTTAGCTTTCTAAAAGGGGGTATATTACTTTCCCCTAGGCTTGATGGAAGCAAAGATATGAAAAACAAATTTGCATACATCACAATTGACTCATTACATCAAAATCAATATTTAGGGATATATTCCGGCATTTCCAAGTGGGATGAAATAGAAATTTTATATTATGCAAAAATTAATTTGGAAGACTGGAGAGAAGAAAATTATGAAGTAAAAGAAAATAAGGGGGCAAAATTAGTAAACAAAAAGATACTTGTTCCAAGCTTTAAATTATTTAAATTTGATAGAAATTCAAATTCTTTTAAAGAGAGTTTTGAAAACAATTTCTCAGATATTTTAAAAATAGGAAATAAAAGAACAAAAAAATCATCTAAGTTTCATTTGAGGAAAAGAGAACACTTTGATTATTTCAAAAATTATGATCTTGAAACTCTAAAAAAAATTTATGCCGAGAGATATTTTCTTGATAAAAAAAAGAATGAAGATGTAATAGTTAATACTATTGATCTAGATGGATTTATTATTAAAAAAGAAAAAACATTTATTGTAGAAATCAAAGAAAAAACGCCAATAAAACCAGAAAATATTAAATCAATGAGCAATAAACATTTTTGGTCGTATGGTTGGGATACAAGAAGAATATTATGGTACTCAGAAGTTCAAAAAAAGACCGGTTTTGAGATTTTTTATATAGTCAGACAAATTGAGAATAGAAAAGATAGAAAATTTGTTCAATGGGATGGTATTTCTTTAAATGATTATTTAAAGGGGATTTCATGGAGCAACTCAACAGGAGGAGGTGGAGGCGGTGACACTTTAACTGTGCCTTATAATCATTTTCTTAGTCTTCAAAAATTATTAGATAAAACATATTTATTTTAGTTTTTAAACTATCTTTTTTTGATAAATTTTTTAAAAATTTGCTCTAAATTTATTTTTTTATTTCTTATTTCACATTCCCAGATAATAATAATTTTCCAACCCTTTGAAGACAAATTTTCTTGATTTATCTTATCTCTATTGATATTTTCATTGAATTTTTTATTCCAGAATTCCTGTCTTGTTTTTGGAGTGGAAGCATACTTGCAATTCTGATGCCTATGCCAGAAACATCCATGTACAAAGATAACAGTTTTATATTTTGGGAGGACAATATCAGGAGACCCTGGTAAATTTTTTGAATGAAGTCTGAATCTATATCCCATTGAATGGAGAACTTTTCTAACCTTGATTTCAGGCTTTGTATTCTTCGATTTAATGGCAGACATATTCCTTGATCTCTGCTCACTTACCTCATGTATTACTTCACTACTCATCTAAACAATCAGTTTTAAACAATATACTCACCATCACCCTATAGGTACCTTTATACAGTACGTGCATTATGTGTTTACACACATACCCACGTATCAGATATAAGAAGTTTAGTTGTAGTTGAGAGTGGTTTATTTTCAGTACTTACAATGATGATGTATACACATCCAGTAAGTAGTCCCTACTCAATCTCCTGTCTTTTTCCCTTTCTCCCCGTGTTTAATGAGGGAGTTGGATAAATCATTGCAATTACTGGGATCTCAGAGGTCAGCATTTTACATGAAATTCATATATATTTAACAGAGTTTGTCTTCAGTAATGTCACTATCGTCATACAGGATGCATAGAATTTATCTTGCAGCGACCATGAATTATGGTCTTGGTTCTGATGATCCAGAAGAGTTTGCTTACTACAACAAAATCAGAAAAGAGATGGATGATATGAAAAAAGAGCCAGTTAAAAAAGGTATACCCCTTATTAATTGGGATACCCCCAAAGGAATAGATAAATGAATCTGAATACTTTTTTATTAATTGATGGGAGTCTGATGCTTATTGGTCTACCTTTACTGATGATTCTTAAAGGCAAAAAGAAGACTCCCTAAGTCATTATTTAACCGCGAAAGTTACTCCCATAACGGCAGTTATATCTTTCTTAATTGTAGTCGTATCATAAGAACCCCAGCTACTTACTCTCGTGGAATTAGGAACTGTTATCTGGAAAACACCTGTATTGACTTTCTTAAGACCACCCACTTCAGATCCTGCCTGAAGGGCAATAGCCTCAGCTCTGATTCGGGCATCCTTTGCAGCTTTTGCGAGCATATCAACTCTTTTATCAGCAAGCTTTGAATATGTGAATTCTGGAGAGCTTGGTCTTACTAAAACACCATCTCCAAGAAGTTCAGTTATCTTGCTGTGGGTCTTTTGAATTCGATGAACATCATTGCTCTGGATTTCAATACTCTGATAGGTAATCCATTCAGTTCTTATAATTTCATTTGTCTTGGGATGCTTGGTTTCATATTCTTTTATGCTGGCAGGTCCTAGATAAACTTCCTGTTTTATACCATCTTCAATTCCATTGGCTTTAAGAAAATTCATAGTCTTTTTCATTGACTCCTTATGCTTGTTGAATGAGTCGATCTGAGTCTTTCCTGTAGCCCTTACCTGCACGGACCACTTAGCAATATCACTCTCAAAACTTTCAGTACTTGCGCCTGTAACAGTGATGGAATTCTCAACCATTCTGAACCCTCTCACAAGGACCGTGGAGGCGCCTATAAATCCTCCGAGAGATAAGACAGCCATTGCGAAAACAAGTGGCGGGGTGCGGCGTATAACACCCAGAGAATCGCTTGGCAGCGACCTGAGTCTCTTAATAATTTTCATTGTCTATCAGTATGTGTGTAGGAGCTTTTTAACAGCTGAACCGAAAGAAAAATTATTAGAAAATCCCTGACTTTTATTCTTTCGTTTCTATCTGGCCATTAATGGAAACATCTTATGTTGATGTGCCAATTTTGGAGTCGGTTACTTATATTGCCAAATGAAATAATTGTTCGCAAGAAGTATATTTGTATTATGAGAAAAATTATTTAGAACTAAAAAATTTCTATATAAACCAAACTATGGAATTATTTACTAGAGAAACTATTGGCAACTACACAAATGATCCTTACGCAAAGAATGATCATAAATATTCCAAAGAAATGCAAGAGATAAGAAAAGAATTAAGAAAGCTAGATCAAGAAACCAAAAAAGATGGGGGAGTGATTGATTGGAATTATATGCTCAATGACATGATGTAATGGGGAAAAGAGGAAAGCCAAAAAGAATAATCCGATGCAGCAAGCCAACTGTTTGCCCAGAGTGCGGTAATAGAAAATTTTTAATTATTTTTTATGGTATGCCAACTCAAAAGGTTTGGGATGATACTGGGAGGTATGACTGTAGAGGATGTTGTCTACCTCCATTTGTAGAAGTTGTAGACCATAAAGATGGCAATATATATCATTGCCCAGAGCCAAAATATGTATGTAGTAAGAAGAGTTGCAGTTTAGAAGTTTATCTGAGAGAAGAGGCAGAAATAATGCCGCCAATAGATGACTCATCTTATTTCAATGGCAGTAAATGGATTGAGAGCGATTTTGTAATTCAAAGCCAACAGGCAGCAAGATTAAGAAACAAAGTTTGGGAGAATGGTGGCAATGGAGAAGAAGCATTGCAAAAAGCGTTTAAAACTAAAACTATCCGGCAACTACATCAACTCCAAAGAGAATTATTAGGATGTAAAAATAAGGATTGATGAAAATTAAAGTGAATTAAAGAACTACTTTGACTTAAAAAAGGTTCCCCTGAATCTCTTCACTATCATCTTTCACAGGATTACAAACTAACTTGGCATATTGCTCGGAATAAGCACAATTTTTACAGGATAGATTTGGTTCCGGGATCTTGTCATTATTCATCAAAGAAACCATTGAATCTATTTCTTTTTCAATCCAATCAATATTCCAATCATAAGGGACTAAATATTCGTCAAAATTCATTCTTTTATTAAATTCCTCGTCATCTCTTTTTGCATTACAAACTAAAAAATAAGATGTTTTATGAACATCAAATCCCATTCCTTTTAGAAGATATGCATAGAAATCCATCTGAATTTTATATCCTTCATGATATGGATCATCAAGATAATCTTGTTTATCTACTCTCCCAAGTTTTGCCTGAGATTTATAATCAACGACTATTAATTGCTTTGTAATCTTATGCTGCCAGATATCATCAACTCCTCCGGTCAAAATTATGTTTGTATCCTTATGACGAAGCATTAATCCTTTATGGAGTGAATTACGCCAATCATCTATCTCAGGATGATCAAAAGGAACTAGATGACTTAAATCATTATCGATGAATAATCTATGTGGAATTTGTCTTTCTCGGCAATAATCAAATTCTTTTTTTAACAGCAAATCAGTCGTTTCATTTAAAGTCCATCCAGGAGTTCCTGGTGGGTCTAAACCTTTTACTCTATCCAAGTAAAAACATCTTTTGCAGGTTAAAAAATTGGAAAACCTTCCTCTACTAATTTTGAAATCTTCCTTCTGATTAGGAGAATAAGAAGAAGATGCTCTTGTTCTTAATCCAGTAGCTTTTACGGGTTCCTTTTGACTATTTCTTTTAAGATCTATCATGTTTTTTATTCAAATTAATATCTCTAGTTTTCCTTTTATAAAATATTCCACCTCTGCGAAACCAGAGCCTTTGGTAGTCATTCTTTTTAACATCCAATTTGCTGCTTCTTTGTGTAAAGGTGGTTGAGGTTGTTCAGATACTACAGAACAACAGTACTCAGGTACTTTTGACCAGTGACTCCATTCTTTATCCCACCAAATAGCAAAGAGTGAATAAACTTCCATATGAGATGCTTTCCATTGTGTTTCCGTAAATGATGCAACATAAAAATATGCTTTTTTTGGGGAGTACTTTTCATACAAAAAAGTTGCTACTGGAATAGTATCTTCAGGATTGCAACTCTCTAACTTATTACGGTCATGTGAATACATCTCATCTTCATTGTGAGCCAGCTTACCTTTGGGATTCATCGCTCCAGCAAAAGCTACTACCTCATCGTGAAAGTAATCTTTTATTTGATAAGCTTCTTCTCCCATCAAAATCATCTGAGACTCACAAACCCATTGCTCTTCTTAGCTTTGCAGCTTCATCTAAACCTTCCATCACTGTAAAAGTTGAATTTTCAGTTGCTTCTTTTCTTAGCTTTGAAAGCTCTTTATATTCTTCAGATTCATAAGCTTCAACGGCTGCCCTCATTGATGGGAATTCACAAATAACGGCTAAATTGGCATCCTCAGTCCTTTCCTTCCCTTGAGGCTCTGTATCTTTTGCAAAGACTTTGCCTCCAACCTCTTTCAACCAAGGACCAACTTTATTTACATATTCATCAAATAAGTCTTGATTAATAATTTTTGCCGTAGATATCCAGTAACCTTTAGCCCCTTTTTTGTCCATTTATTTATATTAGTATTTGAATTAGATTACAACATCTCGTATTGATCAAATTTAATTTTTAACTTTGCTGCTTTATGGATTAATCCAACTGCCTCTTTTCTTCCAGTAGCTTGTTGAGCCTTGCGCATTAAGTCAGCATATTTTTTGTTTAGTTTTTTCATCAGTTTACTTTTTCAGATTTATATACACAGGTTTAATAAGTGATTGTCATTCTTTGCATTTGCTCTATGGGATAGATCAACACAATTTGCTTATCAGAAAGTATTTGACTTTTGCAGGTGGGATTCTTTTTCAAAAATTCTTTAGCTAGCCAATATTGCTTAGTCTTATCTCTACCTGAGATCTATTAATAATAACACATTTACAAAAATAGATCTTTGAAAGATGCTTAACTCTCTAGATACCTACAAATAAATTCAAAGTTTTCATAGTCCATAGTTATTGTCTTAAACATATCTGTTTCTATTTTTTTATTCCCAGAATTCTGCAATTCAACTTTAATAGATGGATGTTTTATTGAGTAAGTTGGAGTAAAGCCAATACGCTTTGCACGTTTGTGCAAATCCTTTTTAAGTCGAGGATCGCATCCACAGAACAAGATAGTTGGCCTAGAAGAATTACCTATGGAAGCATCAGCAATTCTTTGTTCTAAATCGGATGCGATATTTTCGAGAACTTTCATTCAAATTTTTTTACTGCAGGGAGGATAATTAATAACCAATATTATTTCTTGGGTTGGTTATGTAAATTATTAGATTTAGAACGTAATTAGCAGGCAAGTTTAATGGTTTCAAAAGTAGCAAGGCCATTCCCTGAGTTACGTTAAATCCTTTTTCTTCCATAAATAAAAGAAGGGGCTCATATATACATTGTAGATAGATTGTCAATTATTAAATTGGTCAAAAGGTGTTGAATCAAAAACTAAGTATTTTATTTAAATTTTTAAAATCTAGTATTAAGTTAATAATTTAAGGTAGATGGAAATAATTTTAAAAAGAGAGACTTCATTAGGTTTAGAATCCTATGAAGATCTAGGTTTTAATTCCGAAGAGGAACTTGAATTAGAAATTTCTAAACTTAGTAAATTTAGACCTGAATTTGATACTAACTTGAAATAAGTTAATAGCGGTTCAGAAAGTAAACGAATTATTTTATATTCTTTATCCTTTAAGTATTAGTTTAAACTTGATTTTTCCAAGTCACTTGCGCAATAAACATTAAAAAAAGTCAGCCTGTATCCCTACTAGCTGACTTCCATGACTATGCAAGTTATAAAAACTATACGAATGTATTTGTTGTTGTGATGCTTAAAACAACTGCAACAAAGAATATGTAAGGAACCACCTTAAGTGGGACATATCCTTGTCTTTTAGATATGAAATCCATTTATACAAATCCCGGAATAATTTGTCCTGTTGTTAGATATGCGCCAATAAGGGCAATAAAGCCAATCATCGCAAATCTACCATTGAGCTTCTCAGCTACAATTTTTTCCTTCTCAACTGTTTTTGTTTCGTTCATTTGTTTGGTTGGTTGTTTAGCTAAGACGCTTCCTAATGCAATCTTGAAACAAATCTAATAATTGAAAATTATAAGTGTGAGTATAATTACTTATTCTCATACCCTCTATAAGCTGAACTTATTAAAGCTATTTTCCTGCATTTGCATATTCGAGATTAAAAAAATATTTTTCACCATCATCATTACTGTCATCGTCATCATCATTGAAAGAGGCAATTAAGACATAAACGCCTCCCAGCCCAAGGATCATCGATAGGTAGAGAATAGGATCAGTCATTATTTAATCTTGAACAATCAAAAACAAATCCGGGGAAGCTTTTTCATATCTCTATGATCTTTTAATTATTAGCTTCAACTTTAAAAATTAATTACTAGCTATTACATATCTGTATCAGAATTGCTTTAAAAGTACCGAATTAAACATATTTTCAACCTTTTTCTTTACATAAGTTAATAAGAATGTTACGTTTGTTAACAATTAAATTATTTACTAATGACTAATTCTTCATACATAACTACAGAATCAGGCGGAAGGCAAAATATTTTTCCAACTGAGCCTCGTCCTTATGTTGATCAATCTGTTTCTTACGACGGATATCCTCAAAACGCAGAAAAAGTTAATGGTCGTTGGGCAATGATTGGTTTAGTTGCACTTTTGGGAGCTTATGTAACTACAGGTCAAATAATTCCAGGTTTCTTTTAATGTCTCCTCTTTCAGGTTTTTTAGCTGTAATCGTATTCTTCACAGCTATCCTCGTTGCTTATCTAACAAAGCAATTTCAAAACGAAAATTTAAACTATCCAACTTCAAATCCAATGACAAATTTAAATACTAAAGTTAAAACAATCGAAAAAGAAAAAGTTGTTGCAGAAACTCTTAATGGCAGATTCGCAATGCTTGGTCTAATTGCTGCTGTCGGAGCTTACTTAACAACAGGCCAAATAATTCCAGGTTTCGTTTAAATGCTTTTACTCTCAGTACCATTTTACGATTTTCCATCTTCGCCCATACTAATAATTGGCGCGATAGGAATAGTTGTAGCTCTGGCTGTATTTTTTCTGGCTTACAAAAAGTACTTTAATTCTCCATTTAACAAAGAACTTCAATTAAAGAAAAAAGCTCTATTGAAGGAGAAAACAGAACTTAACAAAAAACTTGAGAAAATAGATCAAGATTTAAAAAATTTATAGTGAAATCCATGAACATTGACATTTTCCTAATCTCTTTTTTTACTTATCTCTTAGTACCAGTAGTGATGATCGCTAAGGGGAAAAAAGCAACTAACTAAAAAAAGATTCAAGCTCCCAAAAATAAGAATTTAAACTCTATTCAATACTTACAAAGTCGTTATAGAGTTTTCATATAAGTTTAAGGAGGCTAATCTTATGACCAACCTCGCTATTGAGCTACTGGTTTTAATTGTAGTTTTAGTAAATTTTGGAGCAATCCTTACAGCTAATATCTACTCAAAATCAGTAAAGGAATTTAGACGCAATAGATTATTTTGCAGTAAGTCTTTCAGCAATCCTTATTGCATTATCTGAGCAAAATTTGGCTCATAAAGTCAAGTGATTTCAAAGAAAAATCTCAGCAAAAGTCCAATTATTATAAGTTTCTGTATAGGAACAATACAGGAAATTATTAATTCAGCTCAGCATTTAACAGCATGAACAATCACTTTCAGATTCAGGATGAGAAGATTCCAAGGCATCGGCGATATCTCTAAGCATTTCCGCCACATACCCTGGTGGACATTGAAACTTAGCTATATATTCGACACTCTTCTTCGCCATTTCTGTATATGCGGGAATGATCAAATCATCAATCTGATTCTGAGTCGGTTTCCATATCGCTTCGCAACTGTCGGTCATCTCTAAACTTATAGTTTCTACAATATAGTTTGAACTCCAGCTGATATCAAGATCAAAAGATACATATGTAGAAGTACAAGATTTTAGTGGACATAGAGTAGTTACAGCACTCCCTAGAAATAATTTGACAGTCACAGATGGGTCGTTTAAATTTATCTTGCACACTTCAGAATCTTTGTGCTGCAGGCAATCACGAACGGTCCGACCCGGACAACTTTAAATTGCCCTTGTAGCTCATCGGTGTAGCACTACCTTGGTAAGGGAGAGGTCTCGGGTTCAAGTCCTGACCAGGGTATGAAGAGGAGAAATTCCCGAAATTGAGTTTATAAGTTCTTGAAAAAATTAAGTTTTAGATTACTAAATATAAACTAATAAGAAAATATTATTTAATTATTAAGTTATTTTTTCCCCTTTGTAAGATAGATTTAGGTTTGGATTTATAAGAGGATATAAATCTATAATGATATTAAATTTTTTATCCTAATGTATAGGATCAAATCAATAGAAATCAACCCTACCTTTGATTAAGTGAAATTTAGAAAATTTTTTAATTATCCGAACAAATTTAATTTTTTTTATGTAATTAATAATTTTGCAAAAATCTATTTCAAGATTTTTCAAAGCAAAATAAATAAAAATAAAGTGATTTTAATTAATATCTCAGAAATCCATTATTTAGAGCACGTAAGACACTATATTAAAGTAATTAATAAATTAAGTTCTGCAGAAATCTTTGTTGTTACAAGAGATATTTACATCGAAAATAGAAATATTAAAAATTTAGGAAAATTTATATTTCCAATACGGTTTCTAAAATTTACTTATTTTGTAGATTTATTTATTTCACCTTGTATTGAAGTACAGAAACCAAAAGGTTCTTATTCTATTCACGTATTTCATAATCAACCAATCAAGTACTTAGCATATCCAGAAAAATACTTAAAGCATTTTGAAGAACATTTTATATGGGGTTCATTTATGCGTAGATGGATGGAAGATATGCTTAGTAAAAAATCATTTAGTGCGAAACTAACAAATATTGGGAATCCTAGGATAGATTACGAACACAATAAAATTAAACCCAAAAATAAAAATACAAAAATATTGTCAATTGGGTACGCGCCTACTTGGGATAAAGGATTATCTCTAGATATAGCTGGTTTAGATATAATAAAGAAAATACTTTCTATTAAAAATTCAATTTCATATATCAGATTACATCCTTGTTCAAGAACAACTAAGAAGGCAAACGAAAACTTCACTAATAAAGAAAATTGGTTAGATAAAATAGAAAGTATAGGTTCAAAAAATTTAGAATTTTCTCATAATATTTCTACTATAGAGTATTTATCTAAATTAGATCTTTTAATAACAGATGTAAGCAGTATCTCATTTGAAGCATTCCTTCTTGATATCCCTGTGATTTTTTTCCATACCGATGAGTTTTGGGATAATTACAGAAAATCTATATATAAAAATTTTCTACTAAGAGATAATTTTAATAATTTTGAAAAAAATAAATATGTTAATGGAGGCCGATCTGCAGGAACTGTTGTTTATAATGTTGATGAATTATTAGATGTTATAAATAATATAAAGGGCAATGCTGATAAGACAAAAAGCAAGAGGAGAAAATTTTCTGAAAGTTTACTTTATAACAAGGATATATCTTCAAAGATTATCAAAAAAAGATTAGAAAAATTACTTTTTTCAAAAAATAATTTTCTTTAGTATACATTTAAGTTAATTAAAGATTCATACAATATTTTCTCAATATCTCTTGTATTTACTTCGCGTATATTATTTTTTGACCGCTCTGGATTATTCATAGAATTAGATAGTAATAATATTTCTTTAATATCATTTGGTAAATGAGATTTAAGTAAATCTGGAATTTTAAATAAAATTAGGAGATTTTTTAATTTGACTGATAATTCATTAATATTTGGAATTTTTAAATCTTCAGCTAGTTTTGCTAATCTACCATCATCTTCATGAGAATTAAAAATCAGTATAGAAGGCAAGGCAAAACTACATGCAACCCCATGAGATAAATTAAAATTTGTTGTAAATGGATATGATATCGAATGTGCCAAAGCAGTTTTAGTACTTGAAATAGCTATTCCTGCTAAAGAGCTACTTTTTAGCATTTCTAACCTTAAGTGTTTTGAAGTTTTATCTTTTAATAATTTAGGAAGTATTTCTAATGAAATTTTCAATGATTTTGTAGCTATCTCTATTGATTCATTCGATGCATTTTTATTCCAAATAGATTCAAAACCATGTGAAATGGTGTCTAATCCAGCACTTATAAGAGTTCTTTCAGGAAGATATTTCATAAAACCTTCATCATATAAAGCAATTTTAGGCCTTATAAATTCAGAAGAAATTGAACATTTTTTCTTATTTTTAATATCCCATACAGTAGCAAATTGAGTCACCTCAGCTCCTGTACCTGCTGTTGTGGGTATGGCAATTATTGGAATAGTTTTTATATCTTTTATTTGAATTTGTTTTTCAAAAAATTCATTAATGCTGAAATTACAATCTTTTGATATGAACAAAGAAATGACCTTTGCAGTATCAATAACACTTCCCCCTCCTAACGCAACTATTGAATCTATTTTTTCATCTTTGAAGTAGCTAATATACTTTTTGATTTCAGATATGTCAGGATTAGGAC
>QCLX01000012.1 GCA_003214215.1 Prochlorococcus sp. AG-418-G18
AAGGATTCTAAAAATTTTAGAAAAACAATCACCTGGTTTAAAAAATAACGTTGAATTAAGCGTTGGCGATATAAGAAATTTAGAATTCTTAGAAAAATTATTTGGTTCAAAAAAATCAGATCGAATAGGATTTGATGGGGTAATTCATTGTTGTGGTTTAAAAGCCGTTAATGATTCAATTTCTAATCCTATTGAATATTGGGATGTCAATGTGGGAGGGACTTTAAACTTAATTAAAGTTATGAAAAATCATAATTGTAATGTACTTGTTTTTAGCAGTAGTGCTACTGTATATGGTCAACCTTCATTGATACCTATAAAAGAAAGTAAAAAGTTAGACCCTCTTAATCCATATGGTAGGACAAAAGCAGCTGTTGAAAATATTCTTTTTGATTTACATAAGGCATATCCAAAAACTTTTAGGATTGCTATTCTTCGTTACTTTAATCCAGTTGGTGCCCATGAATCAGGATTAATTGGAGAACTTCCAGTGGGAACACCAAATAATATTTTCCCATTATTAAATCAAGCTGCCTTAGGTATTAGAAAAAGATTTGAAATTTATGGTAACGACTGGCCAACAAAAGATGGTACCTGTATCAGAGATTATATTCATGTGATGGATCTAGCTAGTGGTCATTTATGTGCAATGGAGTACTTATTAGAAAATGAACCAAGTATTGAGTGTTTTAATTTAGGTACTGGATTAGGTACTAGCGTTTTAGAATTAGTTAAGGTTTTTCAAAAAGTAAATAAGGTAAATTTCCCATTTCGGTTTTGTGAAAAAAGAAAAGGAGATATAGCTGAAGCTGTTGCTGATAATTTATTAGCCAAGAAGAAATTAAATTGGGTTCCCAAAAAAGACATAAACCAAATGTGTACAGATGGATGGAGATGGTTTTTAAATCATCATAATTCTTGATTTTGTTTCTGCTTTCTTGTTTTCTTAAAATCTTAATGCTAATTTCTTAAGCTTATATTTTTCTATCATAATCATCTTTTAATCTTAAGCTATCCTCCTCTCAGGTATACTTTCCACTTTGTATTTCTGTTAATTTAAGTATTTGGGATGATATTAAAAATTTATTTTTCAATACTTAAATATATATTTTCAGATAGAATAATCATTATTAAAAATATTTGGATATTAAATATTCTGGTAAGCATATGAATACTGCAATTTTATTATTAATTTGGAGACGGCCTGAACATACAAAAGAAATAATTAAATCAATTCGTAAAATATCACCGAAGAGAATATATGTTTCATCTGATGGACCAATAGAAAATGATATTAAGAATAAAAAGTTAGTTGAATTAACTAGAGAAATTGTATCAAGAGAAATAAATTGGGAATGTACCATAAAAACAAATTATTTAAAAGTCAATAAAGGATGTAAAATAGCGGTCTCTGATGGTATAACTTGGTTTTTTAGTCATGAGGAGGAAGGAATTATTCTTGAAGATGATTGCCTTCCAAATAAAGATTTCTATTATTTCTGTGAATCAATACTAAAAAAATATCGTAATGATCATAGAATTTGGGCAGTTTGTGGCAATGGGTATCAAAATAACAAAATTATTAATAAAAATAGTTACTTTTTCAGTAGATATGTTGATGTTTGGGGATGGGCTACTTGGAAGAGATGCTGGGACCGATATGATCGTGATATCGTCACTTGGAAAGATAATAAATCTTTGTTGAAGTTAAAAGATTTGTTTAGAAATAATAGAGAATTTAAATATTGGAAAATTATTTTTGATGATCTTTATTTTAAAAATAAGCCTGATACTTGGGATTATCAGTGGCAATATTTATGTTTTATGAATTCCGGAATGATATGTATGCCATATACAAATCTTGTTGAAAATATTGGCTTTGATAAAGATGCAACTCACACAAAAAATTTTCCGATAACTCTTGATAACAATATTAACAAAATAGGTAAGATGACATTTCCTTTGAAGCATCCAAATGAATTTGTAAGATCAAAGAATTGTGATAATTATCTTCAAAATATATTTTATTCTGGCTATCCAGTTTTATCAATAAGTGGCATAAAACTTAGAATAAAAAAATTTATATCTAAAGTGAAAAAACTATTTTTTAATTGATAATGTTAAAGTTTATAAGAATATTTTTAAATAAAAAAAATACACAGACTTGTTATAGATTACTATTATCTTTTTTTATTTTCATGTGGGAAAAAATAAAAAGATTAATCAAATTTATTTATCAATTAGTTGCGATTTTATTACGCAAGACTATATCCATAAAAAAATTAATAAAGAGAGGAGAAGCGAGTTCGGAAAAAATTTTTGAAGGACACTGGTATTGTTTACCAGAAAAAAATGATATCAATAATCAAAGATTTAAATATGTCCCTTTTGGTAAATACTATGTTCCTGAGTATTTTATTTATATTATAAAAAATGCTTTTATACAAGCTGGAACAAATAACATATTTTCTTCAAGGGGCAAAAGAATTACGGATATAAATTTTCAAAAATTACCTTTTGATTATAAGGTAATTTTCAAACATAGAAATTTAGATTTTTTTTATATCAAAGGTACTTTATTAATCCTAGGCATTGGAGAAATAGAAAAAAACTATAGCCATGTTTGGACAGAGTTTGCTGCTAGAGCATATGCAACTAAATTATCGAAAATTAAATATGACTATATTTTGGTTGATTCTGATAGTAAATTTCTTCAAGAGATCTTAAAACTAATTGGTTTACCTCTTAAAAAGGTAATTTGCAGTAAAAAATATAAATATATTAAAGCCAAAAAGTTAATTTATCCTGAATTAATATCAAACTTTAAAGAATATTATTTGAATGGAATTCATGTTTATCATAGAAAGTATTTACCTTCATGGTTAAATTCACTATATCAAGATGTTTCGAAAAATATAAAATCTTCAAACTTGAATATTGCTCATAAGAAGATTTATATTAGTAGAAAAAATAAAAGGGAAAGAAGAATTATCAATGAAATTAATCTAATAAGTACTCTTGATAAACTAGGATTTAAGGTGATATATTTTGAAGACTACACTGTTTCAGATCAGATAAAAATTGTAAAAAATGCAACTCAAATAATTGGCATTCATGGTGCTGGTTTTGTAAATATAAACTTCTGTAGAAAAGCTACAAATATTCTTGAGTTATTTCCTTTTTATTATCAATGTGCATTTTTTTATATGCATGCGAGAGAGTGTGGTCTTAAATATGATTTTTATATCGGAAAAACAACCAACAAAATATGGAAAAAAAGTCCCATTATGGAGGACTTTTACGTGGATACAAAAATTATAAAGGATTTTATTGAAAGTAATTGGAATTAAAAATTACTAAATCAATTCCTTATTGAAGTTTTAAAAAGGATTTAGATATTATTAAAGTTACTATTTATAAGATTTAGTAATTTTTTTAGTTTATTTTAGTAAAGTCTTGTTCATCATTTTATTTAATTTCATTATTTCTTCCATACAAATCATCGAATCTAATTATGTCATCTTCTCCTAAATAATCACCACTCTGTACTTCAATCAAAGCAAGTTTAATTTTGCCAGGATTAGATAATCGGTGTTTCGCACCTAGTGGAATAAAAGTACTTTGATTTTCAGAAAGAATGAAAATTTTTTCATTAATTTGAACACGAGCTGTCCCCTCAACTACGGTCCAATGTTCAGCTCTGTGATTATGCATCTGAAGTGAAAGAGTTGAACCTGGATTTACTTCTATTCTTTTAACTTGCCATCTTTTATCTTGTATTAAAGAAATATAGTTGCCCCACGGCCTGTAGATCTTTTTATGGAGTACCCCTTCTTCAAACCCGTTAAATTCAAGATTTGATACAACTGACTTTAAATGATCTGAATTTTTTTTATCAGAGATGAGAATCGCATCCTGGGTTTCAATTACTATTAAATTTTTTAAACCAAGGGTTACTAAAAGTCTATTTTCACTTCTTATATAACAGTCTTTTGAATCATTATCTACCACTTTACCTTTAATAACATTACCTGAAGAATCCTTTTCTTCTTTAGCCCATAAAGATTTCCAGCTACCAATATCACTCCAGCCAGCATCTAAAGGTATTACTATGCCTAGATTTGTTTTTTCCATGACAGCTATATCAATTGGTATATTTGGTGATTTTGAAAATTCGCTAGGATCAATTCTTATAAAGTCAAGATCATTAACATTTTTACTAATTGCTTTATTACATTGATCTAATACCAAAGGAGCATGTTTTTTAAGTTCTTTCAAAATTAGGCTGGTTTTAAAAATAAACATTCCGCTATTCCAAGTAAATTTATTACTTTTAATAAATTTCATTGCTAATTCTTTGTCAGGTTTTTCAATGAATTTTTTAATTTCTGATCCATTAATTTCACCTTTCTTAAAGATAGATTCACTTTCTATATATCCATATCCTGATTCTGGATATTCAGGAATTATTCCAAAAGTTACTAGTTTATCTTTCTCTGCGTAACTAATACCCTTTTTTAAAACTTTTTGAAAAATAGTAATTTCTTCAATGATATGATCAGCAGAAAGAATTAATAAAAGAGTATCTTCTTCAAAAAATTCTTGAGCTTTTATTGCTCCTAATGCTATTGCAGGCGCAGTATTTCTACCCTCATTTTCTAGAATTATAGCTTTTGGTTTTACTCCTATTTCTCTCATCTGCTCAGCCACTATAAATCTATGTTCTTGATTGCAAATAATAATTGGATCATCTAAGCCTTCTAATCCTAATAGTCGTTGGTGGGTGTTTTGTAATAAAGAATTTTTATTCTCTCCATATAGAGATAAAAATTGTTTTGGATAACTTTTTCTTGATAAAGGCCAAAGCCTCGTACCTTTACCTCCGCATAAAATTAAAGGGATAACTTTTATCATTTTTTTACTATGAGAAGATTTTTTAATTTTCACCTATATTTTCCTTTTGAAATTATTCTCTTATTTTAAAATTACTATATTTCTGAATAAATGGGATTATGATCTTCTCTAAAGAATCAAGTCGATAATAATTTTTACTTTTATTTGCCACTTCATATCCCTTATTTATTAATTCCTTTCTTAGGTGTTTATTTTCAAGTAATTTTAAAAGACACTCAGATAATGTATCGGGATCATTTAAATCTATTAATAATGCCGCATCACCAACTTGATCTCTTAACCCCATTAAATCTGGATAAATTACTGGCACACCTAAATTAAAAGCTTCTAATGGAGGCAGATTTGTTGGGCCAAAGAAAGTTGGCATTACCAAAGCGATTGAGTTTTTATAAAGCATAACTAATTCTTCATCTGAAACAAAATCTGTAAAAAATAATCTATCTTGTATTTTTAGCTCGTTTGCATATGATTTAATTCTTTTTTTGTTTCCTTTATCTTCTCCTGAGAAAACCATACTTAATTTAATATTATGTTTTTCCTGAAGAATATATATGCCCTTCAATATAAAAAAATGATTTTTATGTGGCCAAAATTGAGCAGGATAAAAAATATATTTATTTTTAATTTTATCTTTATAGGATGTATTAAATGACTTATTATTTTTAGCTGATTTGACTTTGTACATGGGCTCAAATGGTATTACGCATATTCTCTCTTCTTCAATATTATATTTCTTTGATAAATTTAATTTTCCATATTCTGAGTCAACAATAATTGATATTGCTCTCTTGGTAGCATAATTTATTCTTAGTTCTCGATTTTCGAATTCCCCTTTTAATTTTATTTCTGGAAACTCTACATGATCTCTATGGCATAGATCCCATATTGTAAAGATAAAGTTTATTTTCTCCAGATCTAATGCAAATCTTGATGGTGAAATAAAGTAAACTAGATCTATTTGTTTTTTTGCTAAAAATGACTCAAAGAAGTTTGTATCAATTATTAATTTTAATAATTTATATATAACTCTATATTTAGCAGTCGTTTTAATATATAAATATAATTTTTTTATTAAAGAAATATTTATTAATTCAGAATCAATCCCGTTTTCTTGTAGTTTATTTGCTAATTTTCTTTTTGTATGAAAAACCGATATTTTTGCTAATTTGGGATTAATTTTTAAAGCTAAAATTGCAGCATTTAATCCTTGTTGATAACCTCCTCCGGAGGAGACCTCTTGATCAAAAATTAGAGCAATATTTATTGGGTTTTCAAATGTATTCATTATTGAATAAAATTCTTGAGGACCTCTGATACTTTCTTGATATTTTCAAATTTTAAATTAAGACCACTTGGTAAATAAAAACCTTTTTTATAGAGGTCCTCAGAAATAGGAAAAGGTTTGTTATCAAATATGCCCATCTCTTTGAAAACGGGTTGTTTGTGCATTGGATAAAAAAATGGTCTAGTACCAATATTAGAAACCTTTAATTTGCCCATTATTTCCTCTGCTGTTGAAATCTCAGAATTAATTAAAATACCATAAACCCAATAAATATTTTCAGCATAACTAGTTTTTTTTAGAGGAGTTTCTAAACCTCTTATACCCTCAAGGAATTGATTATAGATTTCCCCATTTTTAATTTTAACTTTAATTATTGATTCTAGTTTTTCTAATTGTGCTATTCCTAGTGCTGCTTGTAAATTAGTCATCCTATAATTCCATCCCAATTCTTCATGAATAAAGCGTTTGTTTTTTTGAAAACATAAATTTCTAAGTGATTTACACCTATTACTTATTTGTATATCATTAGTAACAACCATCCCCCCCTCACCTGTAGTGATCTGTTTATTTGGATAAAAACTAAATGTACTTATATGTCCAAATGATCCACATGGATTATTTTTATATTTAGCACCTATTAATTCTGCTGCGTCCTCAATCACAATTAATTTGTATTTGTTAGCTATTTCTAGAAGAGGATCCATATCGACTGGTAAGCCATAAATATGAACAGCCATTATTGCGACAGTTTTTGAAGTTATTGATGCCTCTATTTCTTTAACATTCATATTCCATGTCTTTGGATCTGCATCAATAAGTACAGGTTTTGCTCCTCTTCTTATTACTGAGGAAGCACATGAGATTATTGTAAAAGTTGGCATTATTACTTCATCGCCTGGACCTATATTTAGAGATGCGACTGCCAAATCTAATGCGGCAGTACCACTAGAGCAAGAAATACCATATTTTCGATTAACTTTATTACTAAAGGAATTTTCAAATCTTTCTACAAATGGTCCTTCAGATGAGATCCATCCAGTATCAATACATTCTATTAAAAGTTCTTTTTCCCTTTCACCTAAGGAAGGCTCGTTTACTGGTATAAATTTATCCATTTTTTTTAAAAATAAAGTATATTCCCCAAGTATCAAGTGATGGATTTGCACCAGTAAGTAATTCTTTAAAATCAATAACTTCAAAGCCAGTCTTTTGTGCAAAAAATTTTAATTCTGGAATCGAGAAATATCTCATTGGATGTATCTCTTCTGTTATTTTTAATTGATTTGAATTAGAATTTAAATCATAAAATGTATATTTTACATTGACTTGATTATTATTAACTAATAACTCTGGCTCAGCGATTCTTGTTATGTAGTTACTTTCAGTTTTAATTTTTTTAACTCTAATTGTTGGCTTTTGATGAAGAACTGCCGGACCATACCATACGTCAAATAAAAATAAACCATTTTCTTCAAGGCTCTCATAGGCAGTTTTAAAAACAGACAATAAACTCTCATTTGACACTTGATAACTTATTACATGAAATAATGAAATCACACTATCAAACTTTTCTCGAAGTTTGAATTTCGTTATATCTCCTTGCCTACATTCAAAATTTTTAATTTTTTCTGCAGAATTTATCATTTGAATACTTTTTTCAATGCCAAGTATCTTATAACCAAATTCTGATAATATTTTCGCATGTTTTCCTGTCCCACATCCAAGTTCTAATAGCCTTTTACCTTTTATATTATTCTCTATAAGTTTTTCATGGATGCATCTAGCTTCATTTGCATAATCTTTATCTTTATAAAAAAGATCATAATATTCGCCTGAATTAAAAAGTGTATTTTTCACTATTCAATAATAATTTTATTTTTCGAAACGAATTCGAATCTAGATTTATCAATATTACCAGCGAAAGGACCTTGCTTGACCTCTATTATTTCAGAGTCTTCAAGCATTTCAAATCCGTGGCCGCCAAAAGAAAGTAAAATTACATCACCAGTGTGCAATATTTTACTTTTTAAGTATGTTTTATCAGCTTTATAGAAATCAACTCTAACTAGCCCTCTTTTTATGAAAAGGACCTCTTGAGTGTAATTAATAGTTCGTTCAACTTCGTTGTGAATGTGTGGTTGAATTTTATATCCCTTATTTCTATTCATATAACCTAATTGCTGAGAAAAATTAGAAGGGGTAAAAAAGTTAATACCTTCTTTCTTATAGGAAGTTCTGAGAATTATTGCTAAAAGTTTTTCATCTTCAAAAATGTGTTCAATATAACTTCTTTGATCTGTATTATTGAGATGATTATAAGATTCAGGCATTTAAATTAAAAAATATCTAAAAGAGGTTTTTAAATTTTTCAATATATTCTTTGTTATTGTATAGACCGGTTATTGATCCATCTTTCAATTCAATAATTTTGTCACAATATCTCAGTGTTGATAATCGATGTGCGATTGTAATTGTGGTTAAATTTGAATTGGAATTCTTACAAAATATTGATTCGATGACCGACTTTTCAGTTTTGAAATCTAATGCACTTGTAGACTCATCAAGAATAAGTAATTCGGAATTGCTATAAATTGCTCTAGCAAGTCCTATTCTTTGCTTTTGGCCTCCACTTAATTTAATACCTTTATCACCCACAAATGTTTCATAACCATTGATAGTTTTACTTATAAATTCGTGGGCACATGCAATCTTCGCTGCATTTACGACTCTTTGAAATTCAATTTTTTCTTTAGGGACGCAGAAAGCAATATTTTCAGTTATTGAAGCATCATATAAAAATATATCTTGAGGTACAAGAGATATGTTGTTTTTCCATTTTTTTAGGAGATTTGTTTTATTTTGATTAAAAAGATCTACATCATCAATTGAGATACTGCCGCTATTTGGACTAAGAATACCCATTAAAATATTTATTAGGGTTGTTTTACCGCTTCCAGTTCTACCAAATATTCCTAGATTTTCTCCTTTATGAATTGTTAAATTAATATTTTTGGATATATTTTCATTGCTCACTTCATAGTTAAAGTTTAAATTATTAATCTTAATTTGTCTTTGAAATGACAATTTATCTTTAATAACATTATTGTATTCATTTGTCTTTAATTTTATTAGGTCTAAAACTCTGTACAAAGGCTTATTATAAAAATAAAGTAATGACCAAGATTTATAAGAAGTTTGCATTGCTGGCAGAAGTTTTTGTGCCCCAAGAGCAAAAGCCCCCAATAATGCAATAATATTTGAAGAATTATTAATGCTTGAGTAGATGATATATCCTGATAATCCTAAGAATAAAAGGCCAATGCCTTCGAATAAATATCTTGGAAAGGTTGTTATAAATCCAATTATACCTTGATATTTTCTAAGATTATGATTATTTTGATTGAAATTTTTTATATAAAATTCATGATTATTGGAAATGATAATCTCTTTTATTGCATTTAAACTATTTAGGATTGTTTTATGAAGACTATAGTTAGACTTCATTTCAATTTTGCTATATCTTTCAACTCTTTTATTAATAAATATTCCTAATAAAGTATAAATCGTCGAAAAGAAAATAACAGAGAAAAATGTAATGTAGAAGTTTAATTTGATAAGGGATAAAATTATACTTAGAGATAAGATAATGGAAGTAGTAAGTGTTAATAGGTTTTCAAAAAAGAAGTTAGTTTTTTCAATATTAGAAGTTAAATCAGTTAAAAGTTCACTGCTATTTTGATTTATAAAAAAATAATATTCTTGATTTATGACTTTTCGATAAACTTTGTTTGAAATATAATTTAGAAAAGATATCCTGAATTTTGTATTTAACCACAAATTAAAAATTCTAATTATTGTTGTAATTAAATTAATTGTTAAGAATGTTATTGTAGATAAAGTAATTAACTCTTTCTCATTTGAGATACTAAAAGTAGAAATTAAAAAAGAAAAAGATGAAGAAATCTTCTTTGGATCTGTTAATGATTCAATAAATAACAAAGCTGATCCTATTGAAATAAATTCAAAGAGACCATTAAATATATTTATAAACAGTATGCCAAGAAATTGAACCCTCCTTTTTTTATCAAGTGAATTAAATAATAAAATAATTGAATTAAATAGTTTATAACTTCTTTTCATTTTTCAACTTTAATTTTAATTGAAATAAACTTTTAATTTATTTTTTATTCTATTAAATATAGTACCTTTCATCCAACTCATTTCCCAATGATGAATTCCAATACTTATATCTTCTATTTCTTTATATTTATCAATTTGTTTATTAAGCATAAAGTTGGGATATGGGTAGAAATAATTTGAAGGAAGGATAAGACTTTCTTTCCCAATTAAATCTTTTCGAGAGAAATATTCCTTAGTTACAATTTCAGGTCCTGAATTTTCGATAATGGAATTTATGTCATCCTTGTATTCAGTTAATTTTATCTTGTTGAGTATTTTATTTAAAAGTATATAGTTTGGTGAGCTAAATAATATTGAATTACCCAAACATGGTTTAGCACCAAACATCATTCCAGCGATGAATTTATATTTGAGTATATTTGAGGGGATCGATTTGAGGCATTCAAAATCTGTATCTACATATAGCCCCCCGTATTTATTCAAGATAATGTACCTTAAAATATCACTTCTGTGCCCAGGATTAATTTTTTTTGAATAAATGTTGAAGTCTTTTATGTCTAGATTTTTGATACTTTCCTCATCCCATAAAATATATTCCCAATCTGGATTGAATTTTTGCCATGATTTCATCCATGGTAAACAGTTTTTAGGTGGTTTTTTGCTCCCTAACCATATTTGATGAATTTTTTTTGGAATTAAAGCCTCACTGTAATATTGATCTGAATTTTTAAGATAAGATTTAAATTGGGATACTAAGAATAACCATTCATCATGTTTAAGAATATTTCCTACAAAGTTCTTATCAAATTTTGAGTTTTTTGCGAAATCAGAGTTAAATAAGGTATCAATCATTTATCTATAAATAGGGGTTAATCGGTAGATGTTTATAATTCCATTTCATTTTTTTTAGGTTATGCACTATTAGTTTTTCAGGCTTTTCTTTAAAAAGTATTGCTTCGCCTATAGAGTAATTCAAAAATCCTAAATTACACAAAAAGTCTTTTATGAGAATTGCAGATTTTAGTTTTAAACAAATTGCCTTTTCTTTTAAAGTTGTATTTTTAGTAGAAACATACTCTATTTTTTTGAAATAATGATCATTTATATTGTTAAATGCGATTCTTGTTTTATGTATACCTAATAAGAATTTCTCTAGCTCACGCATATTGATTGTATAAATAAAGTTTCCAACTTCTTCAAAACCATACTCATCTTTGTAAACTTTTTTATTTAATAAATTTTTCACTAAGTTTTTAGAACTTATAAAAAATTTTTTTAAAAAATGGCTATAAGCGTAAGTGTCGTTAGGTTCAATTATTACAACACCTTTCTTGCAAACTCTATATGCCTCGTAAATTGCTAACCAAGGCCTTGGAAGATGGTGCAAAGTTTCTTTTATTAAAACATAGTCAAAACTATTTGCCTCGAAATTTAAGTTTTCAGCGTTTTGTTTGCTGAATGAATCAACTATACCTTTTTTATAAGCTAACTCTAGTAAATTGGTATGCATATCACTAGAGTGACAAACCACATCATGTCTTTTTAACCATGCTGCCTCTGATCCATACCTACCATCTCCAATTGTCAACCATGTTTCATTTTGTTTTAAAATTGGCTTGATAAGATTTAGTATTCGGTTATGTCGCCAGTAATCTAGACTTTCTAAATTTAACCATGCCTCAGCAATTTTAGATTGTTTTTCGTTATTGACATAAGCTTCATATTGCTTGTCATGCTTATCATAAAAAGTATCCATATTTTAATTTCAGATATAATTTACATAAAAGAGATAAAAATTAATTTAATAACATTAAGACCTCGATCGACGAAATAATGCAATTAGGAAAAGAAAATTTAAAAAAAATTACTTAACTAAAGAAAGTGTCTACATATTAATTTAATGTTATTTATTTAAGATATAATTAAAAAAAATTTAAAATGGCGATTGTAAATAAATTTAAATTTAGAGATTACACTAAAGAATTAATAAAAGCATTAGATTTAGTTGACCAAAAACAAATTGATCAATTTTTTGATGTATTTAATTCTTACGTTGGGAGTAATTCAAATATTTTTCTTTTAGGAAATGGTGGAAGCCAAGCTAACGCTCATCATATCTCAGGAGATTTCATAAAAACATTTTCTTTAGCTGGCCTAAAATTAAAAATTTCATGCTTAGCAGATAATGTTTGTCATTTAACTGCAGCTTCAAATGATCTTTCTTATGATGATGCTTATAGTATTTTGGTTGATAATTTAATAGATAAAGAAGATTTTTTGATATATTTATCTGGAAGTGGGAATTCTATAAATTTGGTTAAATGCGCTAGAAAAGCTAAGTTAAGGAATATTAGGCAAGCAGCTTTAACTGGTTTTAATGGCGGAGCTTTGAAAGAAATTGTTGATTATCCAATACATGTTAAATTTGACGATATGGAAATTTGTGAAGATATTCAATTATCAATTTTCCATTATATAAAACAAAGATTGATAACTAAATATTCTGATTATTTTACTAATTTGGATTTACCCAAATACCAAAAAAGAACATTAGAGGATCTTATTTCATGATTTACATTGGTAAATCACCATATAGGGTATCTTTATTGGGTGGTGGTTCAGATTTAGATTGGTTCGTTAAGCAAGAAAAATTTGGGATTTGTTTGGGATACTCATTAGATAAATACTCCTACTCAGTTTTAAATGTGCTCCCATCAATTTCTAAAAAAGGTATATTGGAATATTCGACTAGAGAAGAGTATAAAAATGCTGATGAAATTGTTCATCCAATTGTTAGAGAAGTTTTTTCATATTTTGAGATTCCTAATTATATAGAGTTAAAAACCTTCGGATTCGCTTCTGGAGGATCTGGATTAGGAGGCTCAGCTTCATTCCTTTTATCATTACTGAGCTCATTATCTAGAGCATTTGATTTTAGGCTTTCCAAAGATCAAATAATTGAAAAAGCTTGTTTTTTGGAAATTCATAAATTAAGTAAACCTATTGGTAAACAGGATCAATATTTATGTGCAAACGAAGGATTTAATTCATTTACTTTTTTTGAAGATAATAGTGTCAAGAAAAATATCCTTTCAAATCAAAAAAAAGAAGTCTTAAATAGATTATCTGATAGCTTTTATTTAATCCCAACAAATAAAAAAAGAAGTTCAGATTCTGTTTTAAAAACAATAAAAAACGATGGAGAAGCTTCACAAAAAATTATTAATATTAGAGAAATTGCAGTAAATTTCTTAAATTTTGATGATCTTAGAGATTATAAAATTGAAGAATGTTTCAATAATTCAGTAAGAGATTCTTGGATAATCAAAAAATCTATTTCTAATACAATGAATAGTACTTTAAGTGAACAATATGATTTGATAGATCACTTAATCCCAAATAATTGGATAAGATTGATTGGTGCTGGTAATGGAGGATATTTTCTTGTCTCTTCTAAAGTTGATCAAAATAAAATTAAAGATATATCTTCAAAAAATGGTATAAAAGGTATTTTCAAAGCAAAACCTTCAAATGAAGGGATATCAAGCTTTCAGATATGAAAACCAAAAAATTTGACGCAGTTGTAGCTTGTGGAGGATATGGGACTCGTTTAAAGGCGTTAACAAATGATATCCCAAAGCCTCTTTTTTTATTGAATGGTAAGAGTACTCTTGAAAGATGTATAAAAGAATTAGATACTTATCAATTTAAAAATGTCATCCTAACAATTGGATTTAAAAGCAATAAGTTTTTTGAATTGATAGAACAATTAAATAAAAAATATCGAATCAACATAGAAGTATTTTTAGAAAAAAAACCTATGGGTGAATGTGGGGCTCTATGGATAATAAAAGATAAATTATGTGATGATTTTTTATTTATCAACGGTGATATTATTTTCTCGATTGAGTTTAAAAAATTACTGAATTTCCACAAGAGATTATCTTCTAATTTAACTTTAGTTACCCATACTTGTGATCATCCTGAGGATTCAGATTTAGTATCTGTTCCAAATGGATCTCTTGTTGAAGATATTTTTCTGAAAGGTAAAAACAAAGAAATCAAAAAAAATGCATATCTTGGAAATTCTGGTATTTGTGTAATTAATAAATTTTCATTAGATAAAATTGGACCTCCTATTAAAAATCAATCAAATTCAATTTTTCATTACATAGTAAAAAATCTTTTTGATTTGAATATTAATGTTTTTTCGTATAACACTACTGAGTATATAAAAGATATGGGAACACCTAAAAGATTCCGGGTCGTAGAAGAAGACTTATCAAGCAATAAAGTGAACAAAAAAAACTACATTAATTTGCAAAAAACATTATTTTTAGATCGAGACAATACACTTATAAAGTGTGAAACTGGAAAATATATTTTAAAAAAAGAAGATATTGATTTTTACAGAGAGAATATAGAGAAAATTATACCAATATCTTTAAATTATGATTTCGTTTGTTTGATAACTAATCAACCAACCATATCAATGGGTAAATTAAGTTTAAAAGACTTAAATGAAATCAACAGTTTGATTATTAAATTTTGTCTTTCAGTTGGCTTGAAAATCGATGTAGTAACATTTTGTCCACATCATCCTCATAAAGGGTTTGAAGGCGAAATACAAATACTTAAACAAGATTGTTTCTGCAGAAAACCCAATCCTGGTTTATTCTTTGA
Source organism: Prochlorococcus sp. AG-418-G18 (assembly GCA_003214215.1). Taxonomy (GTDB): domain Bacteria; phylum Cyanobacteriota; class Cyanobacteriia; order PCC-6307; family Cyanobiaceae; genus Prochlorococcus_A. The sequence continues at coordinate 15,023 of QCLX01000012.1, forward strand.
ACAGTCTTTTTTAAGGAATATTGATCTCAAGGAATCCTTAATGATAGGTGATTCCCAGAATGACTTATTTGCGGCTCTTAATGCTGGTTGCAAATTTTTGAACGTTAATGATTTATGAGTTATTCATTTTTTGGGACTTGTTTTAATGACCATAAACAATTATTTGATTGTTTAAATTCCATTCTTAATCAAACAATTTCTCCCAAGGAAATTATTTTAATAAATTCTGGTGAAAAAAATATTGAGAAAGAAATTCAAGATAAGATTTTGGATAAGAAAATTAAATTAGTATATATTCAGAGAAAATTGTCTCGTGTTGGTGCACTCAATTTAGCTATTGATAAATCTACATCTGAATTTTCATTAAGATTTGATACTAGATCTAGATTTTCTAAGGATTATGCTGAAGAAGCTTTAAAAGTTTTAAGAGATAAGAATTTAAATGTTGCGGTTGTTGGTGGAGTCCCCTCGGTAAAAAGCATTTCTAAAAATATTAGAGCCATAATTTGTTCAGAAATTATGGAACGTACTTATCTATATTTTTTTCCAAAGCATAGAAATAAGAAATATACTGGATATGCTTCCTCAATTTATTTAGGTTGTTTTAGAACCTCTGTATTAAAAGAAATAAGATTTAGTGAAAAAAAAGATCTGATATCTGAAGATTCATTAATAATAAGTAATTTCTTGGGAAATGGATTTAAAGCTTACATTTCATCCAAAATAAAATTAAGTTATATTTGCAGGTCATCATTTTTAAATATTTTAAAGTTATTCAATACATACGGATATTGTAGAGGAAATACAATTTTACTTTCCAGAAAATTATTTATTTCAAAGAGGCATTTATATGTTTGTTTTTCTCTAGTTTCTATTTTGATGATATTATTTCAATTTTCATTAAAAAGTTTAACTTTTCTCCCCTTTTTGTTTATTTTTTTTAATATTTTTAATGAATTAATTTTTTATAGAAACAAAATAAATTTATTTGTGCCCATTTATGGCACTTTGTGTCAGTTTTCTTGGATATTAGGATTTTTTTGGTGTTTACTTACTATTTTTAAATCTAATGTTTCTAAATCAAATTTTATATCTTGAATTCTGAAGTTATTATCACTGGTGGGGCGGGTTTTATTGGAGCTAATCTTGTTAAATCTCTACTAAATAAGGGATTTAAAGTATATGTGTTCGATAATTTATCTACTGGAAATATAAATAATTTGCCTTTAGATAAAATAGAGTTTTACAATTTTGATTTAAAAAATGCTTGGCAAAATTGGCCTACTATTAATGCATCTTGCATTTATCATTTAGCTGCTAATGCAGATGTAAGAGGAGGAATTAAGGATCATAATATTGATTTAAATGAAAACTTACTTGTTACGAAGAATGTTTGTGATTATTTAATCAAAAATCAAATCAGAGAATTAGTTTTTGCAAGTAGTGCAACAGTTTATGGTGAACCAAATATTTATCCAACTCCTGAAAGTTTTATATCTAATCAGACATCCCTTTATGGTGCTAGCAAAATTTCTTGTGAAGCATTTATTCAAGCTTATTCCAATTATGGCTACTTTAAATCCACAATTTTTAGATTTGTTTCATGGACAGGATATGGTTATTCTCATGGAGTAGTTTATGATTTTGTAAATAAATTATTAAAGAACTCATCAAAATTGAAAATATTGGGAGATGGTAAACAAGTTAAATCTTATTTAGATGTTAACGATGGAATTGAAGGTGTAATTAATATTCCAAATCTTCATAATGAGTTTTCTTCTGTATTTAATTTAGGGCATAACCAAACAATGAATGTAAAGGATTTGGCAGATATTGTTTGTGATGAAATGAATTTGAATAATGTTGAATACGAATTTGCTGGTGGCGAGAGGGGTTGGGTTGGCGATTCACCACTTGTACATTTGAATACAAAAAAAGCTAACGATTATGGTTGGAAACCTAAAATTACAATCGAAAATAGTATTAGGAATACTGTAAGGTACTTATTATCAAATAATTCAAGACGATTTAGATAAATTTAAATTATTAAATCAATTAAATTAGATTTAAATTTCTGAAACAAAAAATATACAAAGAAAATTCTAGATGGGAATATAAATTTAATTAAGAAAATAATTTTTCTTATATAAGAGATATTTTTATTTGAGATTATATCTCCAATTAATTTTTTGGATGGTTTAGTAGAAGATACGCCATCCAAGAAAAACTTAATGACAGGTGATTGTATATAAACCACTTTATCTGCATTTTCTATTATTTTTCTTTTCCAATATCCATCTCCAATTAAATTATACTTCTTTGTGAAATCAAATCTATTAGCTAATTTCCTAGAAATAAGCATAGTTTGGTGATTTGGTTCAAAATATCTTAGCCATTTATTTATATTTTTTAATCTTTTGCCAGGAAAAAACCAATTGAGCTTATTATTAGCAATAATTTTTGCCTGTCCAAATATCAATCCAAATTGATTATCTATATTTAAGGAGTTTCTGAAAAATAATTCTAGCGATCCTTTATTATAAAATTTATCTCCGCTATTTAAAAAAATAATGTATTTGCCTTTAGAAAATTTTTTACCATAATTCATGCATGGATATATTCCATTTATATTTAGATCTTTTGAATTTATATGATTAATTGATATTTTATCTTCTTTAGAAAAATTTTTTGTTATTTCATTTTTATTTTTTATAAATTTTTTTTTGTTTGAGCCATCTATAATTATCCATTCAACATTAAATTTTTTTTCTTGTTTTTTTATACTTCTTAGAGTTCTAAGGAATTTTAAATTGTCATCTTTGGTAAGTGTTATTATTGAGATCTGAAAATTAAATTTTAACATTTAGCTTACCTAAACATATACGATAGCTATATTAAAATAATTTAAAAGAAATCCTTAGCATGGATGATATAAAAGATTTACCTACTTTAATACTAGGTTATAACAGATTTGATAAATTCACTAGATGCATAACAACTTTAAAAGAAAAAGGTATTAAAAAAATATATGTTTGTATAGATGGGCCAAAAAATGATTTTGATAAAGAAAGCCAGGAAAAAATAATAAATTTTTGTTCAAATAATAAACTTGGGTTAAAGATACAATTAAAAAAGCTAGATAAAAATTATGGTTGTAGATTAGGACCAATTAAGGGAATTTCTTGGTTCTTTGAAGAGAATAAATATGGAGTCATTTTTGAAGATGATGTGGTAGTTTCTAGAAAATGTTTGGAAACCTTCTCAATATTATTAAAAAAACATTTTTTTAATGACAATATTATGTCTATTTCTTCTTTTAATGAATTTACTAGCAAAAGAGTTGAATCAATATATGAGATTCCAGTTTGGCGAAGTTGGGGATGGGCTACTTGGGCGAATAAATGGAAAATGCATTTAAATTTTTCAAATAGTATTAAAGACTTTAATATTTGGAAAATATATAATTTGTTACCTAAAGAATTTAGATTGATTGAAACGGCAGAACTATTAAAGTCATGTCAATTAAACCTAATGGATGCTTGGGATTATGAATTTAATTTTTCTCATATAGTTAATAAAAAAAAATCATTAACTATTGGAGGTATCAATAATTATGTTTATGGATTTGATGATTCTGCTACTCATACAAAGAATATTGAAAATATAGAAATTGATTTTAAACTATTTTGTGAGAGAGAAATAGATACAAGTCAAATAATAAAACTTAAAAAAATTGATGAAATTTATACATTAAGGAAATGTGGTTTCTTTGCATCAAAGAAGAAAAATATATTTTCTTCGACCATAGATTTCTCAAAATCTAGGCTTTATTCTTTAATTTTTTATTTAAGAATAATTAAAAGAATTTTACATAAAAATTTTTAGTGACTTTTATTATTGTATATTCATCATTATTATCAGATAAATATTGGCTTTAATTTTTTCTTCTGGTGGAGGGAGACTTGGTAATCAATTACTTAATATTATTCATTTGAATGCCTTCGCATTTGAGTATGATTTAGATATATATAAGATTAATGACTTATATATAAAAAGTAAAAATAGAAAATTTATATATAAACTTGAAAGAAATAAAATTAATTGGGAAATTGTTTCCGATTATTCAAGAGAAAAAAAATTTGATAAATTATTTCTGAAGATTTATATCAGGATGATCCATCTATATTATTTTATACACCCAAATAAAAAATCTTACAAAATTGTACTAAATTATAATTTGCATAAATTTATTTTTGGAATTAGCCTAAAAAAAAATTTCTCTATATGTAATTTAATTAAAGAAGCCAAGAAAAAAAATATTGTTTTGTCAGGATGGGGATTAAGAGATTGGGATTTAGTCTTAAAGCATAAAGCATCTATTGTTAGAAATTTGTTTGAAGGATTTTTACCTATTCTTAAGTTTGAGAAAAAGATAGAAGGTGATTATTTATTTGTTCACATGAGAAGATCAGATTTTTTAGAGATAGCAGAATTTAAAGAACTTAACTTTTCGGATGAGGTATGGTTGAAATCAATTATTAAAGTTTGCAATATTGAGTCTATTAAAAAAGTAATAATTTTTAGTGATTCTAATATTGATAATTTAATTATTTCTGGATTAGAGAAAAATAAAATTGATGTTTTTATACCTAACCAACAAATAAATCAAAATAATTTATTTTTGGATCTATTTGTGAATTATTTATTTAATGCTAAATCTGTTATTTGTAATTCATCAACATTAGTTTTAAGTATATCTTTTTTGTTTAAGGAAGAAGTATATTTACCATCTATAAGAACAGATTTTCAGAAGATATTTCTAAATAATGCTCATAATTCTTATCCGACTTCATTAAATTGGAATTAGTTTTTTTTATTCCTCAAATTGTTTTCTTTGAAATCATTTTTATATTCTTCATATGTAAGTTTTAATCCTTCTTGAAGTGATATTTTTGAATACCAACCCAGACTACTTAATTTTGAAACATCTAAAAGTTTCTGGAAAGTACCATCTGGCTTATTGGAGTCCCAAATTATTTTTCCATCAAATGATGTTATTTTGGCAATCATTTCTGCCAGTTCTTTTATTGATATATCTATCCCTGTACCAACGTTTAACCAAGTTAAAGGTTCACCTAATTCATCTTTTGGTGCATATAAATCATTTGGATCCCAATTCTCCAATGCAAAAATACATGCTTCAGCTAAATCATCAACGTGCATGAACTCCCTTCTTGGCATGCCCGAACCCCAACATTCTACAAAATCTTTATGCTCTATTTTGTGGACATGGAATCTATCTAATAATGCGGGCAATACATGACTATTGTATTTGTGATAATTATCACCTTTGCCATATAGATTTGTTGGCATAAGTGAAATTGCATCGAATCCATATTGTTTTCTTAATGCTTGACATATTTTGATACCGCTTATCTTCGCTAAGGCATACCATTCATTAGTTCTTTCAAGTGAACTTTTCAATAATTCTTCTTCTTTTATTGGCTGCTTTGAATATTTAGGATAAATGCAACTACTTCCTAAAAATAGTAATCTTTTGGAATCATTTTTCCAAGCATTTTCAATAACATTATTTTGGATTTTTAAATTTTCTAGTAGAAAATCTACTGGGTATTTGTCATTTGCATATATCCCACCTACCTTTGCTGCTGCTAGGATTACTACATCTGGTTTTTTTGCTCTGAACCAATTAGAAACTAATTCTGTTTTTGTAAGATCAAGCTCTTCTCTCGATGGGCATTCTATATTTAAATATTTACATTCATAAAGTTTCCTTTTTATTGCACTACCTACCATGCCATTTGCACCTGCAATAAATATTTTATCTTTATTATTAATTAAGGACATTTATTTTAAAACACTTTCATTTTGTTTTTTTGGTGTAGAACCTTTTGCATTTAAAACTAACCTAATAGTTTTTAAAAATATAATAAAGTCAAGAAAGATTGAAAAGTTTTTAATATAGTAAATGTCATAACTTAATTTATATTCAGAGTCCTTAATGGATGATCCATATGGATAATTTACTTGTGCCCAGCCACTTATGCCGGGTTTAATTGAATATCTAAGGTCATAATTTGGTAAATGATCTCTCAAAAAATTATCTATTTTGGGTCTTTCAGGTCTTGGTCCTATTAAACTCATTTCTCCTGAAATTACTAATAAAAGTTGAGGTAGTTCATCTATTCTTAATTTTCTTAATATTCTACCTACTTTAGTAATTCTTTGGTCTGAATACTTTGCCCATTGAATGCCATCTTTTTCTGCATTTATTATCATTGTTCTTAATTTTAATATTCTGAACCTCTTACCCTCAAAACCATTACGAATTTGACTATAAAATATAGGCCCATTATCTTCTATTTTTATTAGTAATGCTGATATGAATAATATTGGTAAGGATAATAGTAAAATTATTAAACTTAGAATTAATTCTCCAATACGTTTAATTCTAGCTCTTAAGCTGAACTCATTATACAAAAATTTCCCATCGATTATATCCGAAGCTTTTATAAGTTCTGAAGGGAATCTATTAAGATAATTTTCACACCAATTAGACATTTTCATGAATCTTATACCTTGGTTATTAAGGTCAAATAAAAATTGTAAATTTTTCTTTTCTACTATTTCGTCGTCATCAATTATTATTCCTTTGCAATTAAATTTTTGATTTAATGAAAATTCTTGATTAAATAATTTTATTTCAAATCTTGATTTCGAACCTATAAGACTTTTAAGATATTTTTGCCTATCAACTTTTCCTAATAAAAGCCAAATTGATTTAGATTTTGATCTATTTGCTGAAATGAAATTTATAAAAGTTTGTGTAAATAAAGTTAATAAGAAAAATTTTAAATAAAAACTAATAAAACTATCCAGAAAATCTGAAAATGAATCAAAGTTCATATCATTCCAATTCCATAATAATCCAAAGAAAAATTGTGTAAAAAATATGTTTATCAAAATATTAAAAATTATTTTTAAAAAAGGATTCGTAAAGAAATAAATATCTCCTCTTTTTTTATATGAATAAAGACCAATAATGTAACTAGAAATTATCCATATTAATCCATTGATTAAGAATAAAAATATTAATATTGATTTATTTGAGATTGAATTCTGAAAATTATTTAAGAATAAGAAAATATATAAACAAAAATCTAATAAACTTGCGATTAATAAGTTTTTTCTAGCATTCAACCAATAAATTCTAAATTTCATGAAATCTCTTGATATGTAAATATTATTCTTTAGAGCTACTTATATTGAAACCAGAATTTTTTAAGATCCGTTCTTTCTTTGCTTCTTCTTTATCATTCTCTATCATTTCTTTGATTAGTTCTTCAAGGTTTATCTTGGGTGACCATCCTAATTTGCTTCTAGCTTTTTTAGAATCACCTAAAAGAAAATCAACTTCTGTTGGTCTGAAGTATCGTGGATCAACTTTTATAACCACTTCTAAAGTATCTGCTCTTTTGCCAACTTCATTTAATCCTTCACCCTCCCAAATAATCCCTTTATTATTTTCTTTACTCCATCCTAAATAATGTGCACTTATTTCAGCAAATTTTCTAACACTTTCAGCTCTACCAGTTGAAATAACATAATCTTCAGGTTTATCTTGTTGCAGCATTAACCATTGCATTTCAATATAATCTCTGGCATGACCCCAATCCCTCATTGAATTTAAGTTTCCAAGAAAAAGATATTTATCAAGACCAGCATCGATTCTCGCTAGTCCTCTTGTGATTTTTCTTGTAATAAAAGTTTCTCCTCTCCTTGGACTCTCGTGATTGAATAAAATTCCATTACAAGCATACATACTATATGCCTCTCTATAATTGACCGTTATCCAATAGGCATAAAGTTTAGATGCACCATATGGACTTCTTGGATAAAAGGGAGTCTTTTCATTCTGTGGGGTTTCTTGTACCAAACCATAAAGTTCACTTGTACTAGCCTGATAGATTCTTGTTTTATTTGTTAGACCTAGAATTCTAACCGCTTCTAGAATTCTGAGTGTGCCTAAAGCATCGCAGTTGGCTGTATATTCTGGAGTCTCGAAACTAACTGCCACATGACTTTGAGCCCCTAAGTTATAGATCTCATCAGGTTCAATATCTTTTATAAGTCTTATTAAATTAGTACTGTCTGTTAAATCTCCATAGTGCATAAAAAATTTAGGATTAAAATCATGTGGATCTTGATATAAGTGATCTACTCTTTGTGTATTTAAACTACTACTTCTTCTTTTGATTCCATGCACTTCATAATTTTTTTCTAAAAGAAATTCAACTAGATAACTACCGTCCTGTCCTGTTACTCCAGTAATTAAAGCTTTTTTTTTCGGAGTTAATTTTTTTTCATTTTTCATTTTTCATTTCTTAATTTGATTTACTTGAATTAAGGAAAAAAATATGTAGTTTTCTTATTAGATTAAATTTTACAATCATTTTGATAGTTAGTTAGCTTAAATACAAAATTAATTATTTAATGTTATTACTTTCTTTTCTAGATCTTCTTTTAAGTACGATCTTAGTCCCGCTAGTAATATCCAACAAAAAGTACTTATTCTTACATCAAAATATTGTATATCAACAAGGTGAGAGAGAAAAAATATTAAAGAAGCAGCATACCAAGCTTTATAATTTAGAAAATACTTTTGATTTTTATCTCTTCTTTTTGATAGTTTAGAAATCTTTCTATAAGATAAATAAAGGATAAGTACAAAAAAAGAAAAAATAATTGCTGAGGGTAAAAATCCATAACTTATGGCTAATTCAAGAGGTAGGTTATGTGAATGTCCAAACCATTCGCCACTTTTTAGAGAATAAAGTATTGGGAAAGATGCTGCTCCCCATCCAAAAACTGGTTTTTGAAAAATGAAAGAAAATGATGCTAGCCATTTATTAATTCTTGGATAAGACGTTAAATTACTTAATCCGATTTCAGGAAATAATGTATATATTCTTGTTGGAATTATAGTTTTCATAAAAACTTGTATTTCATTGGGGATTATTGGTAATACAGTTAATGCTAGTGATAAAAAAGCAAGTATAATAATAGGTAAATACCATACAAGACTTGCTGAACCTAATACAATAGGCGAAGAAATAATAAATCCTAAAAATGCATTTCTAGAATCAGTAAGAGTTATAAAAGCTATAAATAAAGAGCAAATGATTGATAATATAATCCTTTTATTTAATTCTATGTTAGGCCTTATTAATTCCGATAAACAAAAAGGCCAAACAAGAACCATCCATAATCCTGCATAATTTTGATTATTAAAAAGACCTGCTACTGATCCTATATCTGATATCGGTTTCTGAAACCATATGATAAAACCATTAAATAATTCAAAGGGACCATTAATATTCAAAAGTTGAAGGATCCCTGAGAAAATTACGGGAATAGAACCGCAAATTAATAGTTTTGATGTAAGTAATCTTTTCCCTGGCGAATTTAGATATTTCTGGAATCCCCAAAAACATAAAAAAAATGGTAACCAATTTATTAATCCTAATAAAGATAATTTTGGATCTAAATTTAAATCTATATACTTCTCATATCTAAGAAAGTGAACAAAACTACTTATAGACATAAGTATTGCGCTTGTAATTAGTGGATAATTCCATTTATCTTTTAGATACTGGGATGGTTTTAAAAAACTTATAAATTGTGAAACTAGTAAAAAAATCATGGATAAGCCAACTGCAGATGCTAAAAAAAACACACCTATATAAAAAGAGTAAGTGCCTATTTTTTCTTGATTTAAACCTTTAAAAATATTTATTTGATTGAAAGATATTACCATACGTTTTTAGATTATATTTAATTATATTTGGATAAATTGCATAAGAGTTTAGCCTTGTTTCGCTTAATTAATTGCACATTTGAAGAAAACTAATGTATGTTAATTTTCTAATTTAAATCTAATTTCTTTGATGAGTCTATAGTTTTTAATTTATTTAATTTTGAATAATGTTTTATTTTTTTAAAAGGTGACAGAAATTCACCATATTTTGAATAAAAAACCCATTCAATATCTTCCTGTGAAACGAGATTAGGTCTTTTACTTTTTCCAATGTTGTAATAATTTCTAGTGAATTGATGTGGTCCCGTCAGATTCATTATCCCCTGTTTAGGAGAACAAAAAACTATATCTTGAAAATAAAGATAGTCTCTTTTTATCTTGAAGATAAGTTCTTTTAAAAAATGAGATCCTTTTGGTAACGCAAAAAAACCATTATGAATTACATTTTGCCTTGATTTTGTTTGTTCCTCTCCTGAGGAAGTTATAACTTCAATTTTTCTAGGCTCCCACATCAGGATCCCATTAGATTTACTCTTCTTATAAAGCTCTAATACTTTCTGAGGGTTAATTTCTGACTTAAGATCTAGCCATATTCCTCCATATAAATAAATACAGCAAATTCTAAATAAATCAATTTTCTGAACTGGTAAGATTGATCGTTGATAAATTTCATAAATTAAGTCATCCTCAAAATGATCTTTCATAAATTTATTAACTTGATTATTAGAATAAATGCTTAAATCAATTTTTTTGTAGTTTGAATAATTATTCCATTTTTTGTACATGCTTTTAGCAACCCAAAAATTATCTGTGCTAGAAACTAAATTTATTTTTTTTGGGGATTTAAGATTTGATATTACAGACGATTTTAAAAGAGTATTAGGATATTCATTGAGAATAAATCTAATGCATAGTTTTCTTAAAAATATAAAAAAGTTTTGCAATAAGTTCATATTTTCGATTTTATAACGCTTCCTAATGGATTCGAACCATTGACCCACTGCTTAGAAGGCAGTTGCTCTATCCAGCTGAGCTAAGGAAGCACCATATTATTATATCCGAACACAACTTACTAAACAAACAAAGTAATCCTATTAATTTTTTTTAAAGACAAAAAACTATTTGCTTGGAATTTCAATCAAATCTTCTTAGAATGGATAATAAATAATTATTATTTTGGTAAATAGACTCTCTGATAAGCAAAAAGAAGAGATAGTAAGAGGATTTAGGGAAGGTAAATCTGTAGATGTATTAGCCAAAGATTATAATTGTACAAAATTAACAATTTCAAGAAATTTAAAAAAGAATATTGGTGAAAATGAATTTAACTCAATAAAACTTAAAAAGTTCTCGCAAGAGAAGGTTATTCCTTTAAAAGAAGAAAAAAGTAAAGATTTGAGAATTAGTAAACAGGTTAATCTAAAAGAAAATGAGGAAATTTCAAGTTATCAAAATCAATCAGAAAAAAAAATTGAAGAGGGTATTGATTCGGAATTTTCTCACTTTGTAGAACTTACACCTTTAAATGAAGATATAGATAATTCATTACAAAAAGATTTATCTTCTGTTCCAATATCTGAGACATCATTACCCAAGGTAGTTTATATGGTTGTGGATAAAAAAATTGAATTAGAAATTAAAACTTTAGGGGATTTCCCAGAGTGGCAATTTCTATCTGAAAATGAATTAAAAAGAAAAACCATTCAACTTTTTGCCGATCTAAAAACTGCTAAAAGAAACTGCGGTAATGACCAGAAGGTAATAAAGGTTCCTAATACAAGAGTATTCGAGATAGTAGCTCCTATTTTGATCTCTAGAGGGATTTCTAGAATTATAAGCGATAATCAATTAATATCTCTTTAAATTTTTAATCCTTTTTAAGGGAAAGGTTTAAAAAACTACTTGCTATTGATCCACTTATAAAACTTATTCCAATAATAAAGCTAATCGGCAAGTGTACGGATTCATTACTTAATAGATAAATATTTTCTTTTTTTGTACTATTTTGTATTCCTATTATCAATATTAAAAATAAACTAAGGTTAAAAAAAAGAGTGAAAATTATTTTTTTCAATTTTTGGAAATATTTAATTCAATATACACATTTTAATACAAATTATATATTTTGCTTTTAGTTAGATTTCTCTTCTTAGCAAGATAACTAGAGGCTGCTGATAAACTTAATCCTGCATCTATAAGTTCATTAAGTTCTTTTTTTATAAGAGATTTGTTAAATTCAGAATCTATTTTATTAATACCTTTGATGACTAAAGTTAGTTCTCCAAGTACTTCTCTTTTTTCAAAATAATTAAGGACCTCATCAATATTAGAATTTAAATGCTCTTCGTATCTCTTTGTTATCTCTCTTGAAATTTGAATTTCTCTTTCTCCTCCGCAAAAATCTTTTAATTCCTTAAGTAGCTTAAATAGACGATGAGGTGACTCGAATAAAATAGTTGTTTTTTGGTTTTTACTAATCTCTAGAAGTATTTCCTCTCTATCTTTTTTCTTCTTAGGCAGAAAGCCCTCAAAGATAAAATTTGAACTAGGCATTCCGCTAGAAATAAGTGCATTTATAGCAGCGCAGGGGCCTGGGATACAAATTGCATCTAAGCCATTAATTTTTACATTTCTTACAAGATCCTCACCTGGATCGCAAATGCTTGGCATCCCAGCATCACTAACTAATGCAAGTGTTTTCCCTGATTTAAGATAATTAATTAATTTTGGAATTTTCTTGTATGAATTTTCTTTGTTAAAGCTTATAAGTTTGTTTTGGATCTCAAATTTATTCATAATTTTTCTTGTTTGTCTTGTATCTTCACATGCAATTAAAGAAACATTTTTTAGAATAGATAAAGCTCTAAATGAAATATCATCCAAATTACCTATTGGAGTGCCAACAATATATAAGACGCTTTCCTCAGGTTCTTGTCTTCTATGAGATAATGATAATTTAGAGTTCATTTTGTGGTGAAACTACCTTTTGGTGTTGATATTAATAATCTTATCGATGATCTAATAATTTTCAGCTGGGAAGCTTCAGATATCTTGCTTTATTATTCCAGAGAACTAAGAAATTCAAAACAAAAAAATAATATAATTAAAAATAATAATGAAAAAGATCCTGTAACAATTGCTGACTTGGAGGTTAATGATTTAATTCTTAAAAGGATGCAAGAAAAATATCGAAGTATTGACTGGAAATATCTAAGTGAGGAAAATGCGAAATTCAATTTTAGAAAAGACTCCGCAATTTTTTCGGAATGGCTATGGATTCTTGATCCTTTAGATGGTACCAAAGACTTTATCCAAGGAACAGGTGATTATGCAATGCATTTTGCTCTTAATTACGAAAATAAACCTTTAATAGGAGTAGTTCTTATTCCTGAAAAAGATGAATTATGGATATCAAATGGTAAAACTGTTTGGTGCGAGAGAAGGGATAATTCCACTCAAAGTCAAAATTTGTCATCTGAGAAAGACATTAAAGAAATGACTTTAGTTACCAGTAAAAATCATAACAATCAATCTTTGAAAAGTTTAGTTGACAAAATAAAGTTTAAAAAAACAATTAAAATGGGAAGTATAGGATGTAAAATTGCCTCAATAATAAGAGGTGAAAGTGATATATATATCTCTTTAAGTCTTCCAGGTGAAAGTGCTCCCAAAGACTGGGATTTTGCGGCACCTGAAGCTATCTTAAGGGCATCAGGAGGAGAAATAACTAACTTAGAAAATGAGCCCTTGATTTATGGTCAAACTGGTTTCGAGCAAAGAGGTTTAATTGTAGCTTCAAATAATCGAAATATTCATAAAAGAATATGCCTTCAAATTAAAGAAATAATTGAAAAAGAAAATATTTTCCCGATATTATTTAGTTAAGTGGTGCTACAGGAGTTGGAGTTGGCTCTGGATAAGACATTCCTCCATTTTGAGCAACTCCTCTTAAAGTCAGATTAATCCGTCCTCTGCTGTCAATCTCCCTTACTCTTACAGTGACTTCATCACCTTGTCTTACGACGTCTTCAACTCTTTCTACCCTTGCATCGGATAGTTGGGATATGTGAACCATCCCTTCTTTACCGGGAAGAATTTCTACAAAAGCTCCAATTGGAATAATTCTGGTGACTACACCAGAAAATATTTCACCTTCATGAACTTTTCTAGTTAGCCCCTCGATAATCTTTTGTGCTTCTTCTGCAGCAGCACCATCATGAGAAGCAATAGTAACAATACCGCCATCCTCAATATCAATTTTGGTATTTGTCCTTTCAGTGATACCTTTAATAGTTCTTCCTCCAGGACCTATAACAGTACCAATAAGTTCAGGATCAATTCTAAAGCTTAGAAGTCTGGGCGCATGAGGTGATAATGATTCTTGAGGCTGTTCAATAGCCTCTTTCATTTTCTCTAAAATATGAATCCTAGCAGGTCTTGCTTTTTTAATGGCATCAGAAATAATATTGACAGGCAAACCTGTAATTTTCATATCCATTTGTAAAGCTGTTATACCTTTTTCAGTACCAGCAACCTTGAAATCCATATCCCCAAGGAAATCCTCAATACCCTGAATATCTGTAAGTATTCGAACTTCTTTGCCTTCTTTGATTAGTCCCATGGCAGTTCCACTTACGGGCGCTTTTAAAGGAACCCCCGCATCTAATAATGAAAGAGTGCTTCCGCAAACAGAACCCATTGAAGTAGAACCGTTAGAGCTTAAAACTTCACTTACGACTCTTAAAACATATGGGAATGTCTCTTTGCCAGGTAAAACAGGAATTATTGCCCTTTCCGCAAGTGCTCCATGACCAATTTCTCTCCTTCCAGGAGTTCTCATAGGCCTAGTTTCACCAACTGAATAAGGAGGAAAGTTGTAATGATGCAAATATGTTTTTTCAGTACTTGGATTTAAGTCATCCATCTCTTGAGCATCGCTTGGTGTGCCAAGTGTCGTAGTAGATAAGACTTGAGTGAGACCTCTTTGAAAAAGTGCAGAGCCATGAACTCTTTTTGGGAGAATGCCTGCAGACGCTGTTATCTTTCTAACTTCGTCAAGTTCTCTTCCATCAACTCTTTTACCATCATTAATGATTTGAGACCTCATTAATTTCTTGGTGAGTTTTTTAAAGTCTGAACTTAATAACTTCTCATTTTCTGAGAGAAGAATCTTTAATTGGTTGTCATCTTTCAAAGATTCGATTTTAACTTGAGTTTCAAATTGTACTTTCTCGAGTTCAAGATCTCTTTCCTCCTTTGACTGATCAAATTTCTTTAAAATCAACTCAATCGGTTTTGTACAATTTTTCTCTAAATAAAATGGCAATGTTTTATCTTCTTCAGGATCTGTCGGCTTAATCTGTTTTATTCCTAAATCTTTAAGTAAATCTTCTTGAGATTTAATAAGTTCAGTAACAGCCTCATATCCAAAATCTATAGCTTCGATAGTATCTTGCTCTGATAATTGGTTCGCACCTGCTTCAATCATGACTATTCCTTCAGGTGATCCAGCCACAACAATATCAAGATCTCCTTTCTCAATTTCTCTGTAGCTGGGATTTAGGATGAAATCATCGCCTATGAGGCCAACTCTAACAGCAGCCATTGGACCATAGAATGGAATCTCGCCAAGCAAAGTTGCTATTGAAGCCCCAGTGACAGCCAAAACGTCTGCTGGAACTCGTTCATCTAGAGAAAGGCAAGAAGCGACTATTTGAATTTCATCTCTCATCCATGCAGGGAAAAGTGGCCTCATTGGCCTATCAATTAATCTTGAAATTAAAGTCGCTCTTTCTGGTGGGCGACCTTCTCTTCTCATAAACCCACCTGGAATTCTCCCCGCAGCATAAAGTTTTTCCTCATAGTCACATATCAGAGGTAGAAAGTCTGATGGTTCTTTTTTTGAATTTTTTGTTGCTGTAACTAATAGAGATGTGTCACCACACTCAATCATTACTGATCCACTTGCTTGAGGAGCATATAGTCCTGTAGTTAGTCGTATCTCTCGTCCGTCAAACGTGATCGACTTATTTTGTCCTTCCACTTTTTAAATTATAAATCTATACATAATTTATTCTTACATTTTATAGGGACATATTGAGTAAATTATTTAGATAAGCTATAAAAATTTTTAAAAATGTCCTAAAAATGAATTTTAATTTCCAAAAGTATTATTTTTTCTTGAGAAAATATAGTGATTGAGTTAAAAACTCATACTACCAACTTGATTTAACTACTCCAGGAAGTTCACCGTTATGGGCTCTTTGCCTTAACTGATTCCTGCAAAGACCAAAATCTCTATATACTCCTCTAGGTTTACCAGTTGCCCAACACCTATTTCTTACTCTGTTTGGTGCAGAGTTTCTTGGCAGAGCTTGTATCTTTCTATGAATTTCTAACCTTTCCATTGGATCTTTTGCGGCATTAAATTCATCTAATAATGTTTTCCTTTTTGCAGCATATTTTTTCACAAGTTTTTTGCGTTTAACTTCTCTCGCAATCATGGACTTTTTAGCCATTTAACATAATTTTTAAACTGATTAATATATTAACAGCTTGGAGAACAGTTTTAAAAATTTATTTATTGGTTTAATAATCTTTGTACGATTAATAATTGACTAGTATCTCTGATAATAAGCAGAACACTTAGTCCAACTAATAGAAAAAAACTGGACTGAGTAACAACCATTTGTACCTTGACTGGCACAGGCTTTCCCCTGAACCCTTCAATTAAAGTGAAAACAAGTTGTCCTCCATCTAACAATGGTAAAGGTAATGAATTAAGTACTGCTAAATTAATAGAAATTAAAGCCGCAAATAATAATATACCTGTCCCCCCTTGTTGAGATAATTGTGCTCCAATCTCAACGATTTTTACCGGCCCACTTAATTGTTGAGCTGTTGAGGAAAAATTTGTTATTAAACCTTTGTAACCTTGAATTGTTTTTACCAAAAGTGATGAAAACTCATTATTAGTGTATTTAAAGAGTTCGAAAACGCTTTTTGTCTTTTTAGTTTCTTTCCTTATATTCGGTTGCAATTGAGCACCTATTGTTCCTTTCCCATCAAGATTTTTTGGTATCAAAGTTAAATCTTTAAAAATCCCATCTCTCTCAATTTTTATTGAAATTTTTTCATCTGATGAACTTTGAATTTCTTTTACTAATGTAGAAACAGCTTGATCACCACTTCCCAAAGTACTATTTTCAATTTCTAATATTTTATCTCCTGGTTTTAGGCCAGCAAGAGAGGCAGCTTTCTCAGGTTGAGTCGCCAAAACTAAAATACCTGGATCTGGATCAAATGGAATACCAATAGTAGTTACATTTATAATTAAGATTGTATAAGCAAGTATTAAATTAGCGAATACTCCAGCGGAGATTACAATAACTCTTTGGATTATGGGCCTATTTTTTAAAAGATTTGGATCTTTAGGGTCAATATTATTTAGCTCTTCATCGGGAAAGGAAACAAAGCCTCCAAGAGGAAAGGCTCTTAATGAATAAGTGATATCTCTAAATTTTTTTTGAATAATTGAGGGTCCAAAGCCAATAGAGAATCCATCAACATAAATTCCTTGTAAAATTGCTGCAAGAAAATGCCCCATCTCATGAAAAAATATGAGGAATCCGAGTACTGTTATTGAGGTTAAGACATTCATTGTTTTATATTAGGCAGTTTTTAAAAAATTTGATCCAAAATATGGAACCAGAGCATCTGGAATCTTAACGCTGCCATCTACTTGTTGGCCATTCTCAAGAATCGCGGCCATTGTTCTTCCCACAGCAAGCCCACTGCCATTTAAGGTATGTAAATACGTATTTTTTTTATCAATTTTTGATCTTATAGATGATCTACGTGCCTGAAAGTCAAGACAATTACTGCAACTTGAAATTTCTCTATAACATTTACTACTGGGAAGCCAAACTTCAAGATCAAATGTTCTACTAGAAGAAAAGCCTAAGTCTCCAGTACAAATATCTACTAATCTGTACGGTAAATTAAGCATTTTTAAAATGCTTTCTGCATCAGAAGTGATTTTTTTATGAGCTTCTAAAGATTTACTAGGATCACAAAACCAATAAAGCTCAACCTTATTAAATTGATGAAGTCTTATTAAACCTTTAGTATCCCTTCCATAACTTCCCGCTTCTCTTCTAAAACATGGGCTATATGCTACATATTTAATAGGTAACTGCTTGGGATCGATAATTTCGTTTCTATGAAAAGCAGTTAGTGGAACTTCCGCTGTTGGAGAAAGCCATAAATCGTCATTAGAGCATTTAAAACTTTCATTTGAAAATTTAGGTAATTGTCCAGATCCCTTAAGACTTTCTGAATTTACTAAAGCTGGAGGCATTAACTCTAAATAACCATTTTTAGTATGCATGTCGATCATAAAATTAATCAGTGCCCTCT
This sequence comes from Prochlorococcus sp. AG-418-G18, assembly GCA_003214215.1. Taxonomy (GTDB): domain Bacteria; phylum Cyanobacteriota; class Cyanobacteriia; order PCC-6307; family Cyanobiaceae; genus Prochlorococcus_A. The sequence goes on from QCLX01000012.1 coordinate 33,279, forward strand.
CTAATCTGGCACCATTACCTATAAGAGTGATAAAACGACTTTTTGATATTTTTGTTGATTTTACAGAGTCGAAAATATTAAGACTTTCTCCTATTTCCCAGTGTGATTTTATATTCTCTTTTCTAAAAGGGTCACCCCAGGTTCTTATTTCTACATTATCATTTTCATCTTTGCCAATAGGTGCATCTTTGCTAGGAAAATTTGGCAAATTATAAATCTCATCATCTACTTGTTTATCTAATGTTCTTTGTTTTTCTTCAAGTTCAGAAATTTTGACCCTGTATTCGTTTCCCCTTTTCTTTAAATCCTTTAGTTGTTCCGAATTAGTGTTTTGTGATTTCCCAATTACTTGACCGATTAATTTGCTTAATTTTTTACTCTCGGATTGAAGAGTGGATATTTCTATATCAATTTCTTTTTTTTTAACTGTTAATTCGTGAATGTGGGATATCTTATAAACTTTTCCTCTTAAGGATAAATTCTCTTCAACAGAAGTTGGATTTTCTCTTATTAATTTTAGATCTAACACTCTTTTTTTTTTATACCTTAATTAAGATAGTTAATCTCAATTCATTATTTGGGATTTTTGATGAAAAATTAACTAAATTAACGAATTTTAACTGATTGAACACCTTAAATAAATTAAATTTTAATTACGATGCAGAACGAGCCCGCCCTGTAGATGACCAATTTTTCAGTAAATCAATTTGCTCTTTAGCTGTTCTGGATAAGGGAACCAATTCGGAAACTGCCATTATTAAATCTTTTTCCATAAGCTCTCTATTTTCTGAGAATGAAATGTGCATACCCTCTATTACTGCCTGTTCAAGTTCTGCGCCTGAGAATCCATCTGTTCTGTCAATGATTGTAGAGAGAGGGAAGTTGTAACTTGGTCTTCTTTTTTTTAGGTGCAAATCTAGAATGCTTAATCTTTCTTCAGAATTTGGTAAATCAAGAAAAAATATTTCATCAAATCTACCTTTCCTTAATAATTCAGCAGGAAGCTTATCTATAGCATTTGCGGTGGCAATTACAAATACGGCGGACTCTTTCTCAGCCATCCAGGTTAACAAACTTGCTAAAACTCTTTGACTTGTCCCTCCATCACTTCTTGCATCGCCTCCAAAACCCTTGTCAATTTCATCTATCCAAAGGATACAAGGTGACATGGCCTCAGCTCTCGATATTGTTTCTCTTGTTCTTGCCTCGCTTGAACCGACAAGGCTAGAAAATAGTCTTCCTACATCTAATCTAAGAAGTGGCATCGACCAACTCTTGGAAATTGATTTTGCAGTAAGTGATTTTCCTGTTCCTTGCGCTCCAACGAGTAAGACCCCCTTGGGGATAGGAAGTCCATAGTCTCTAGCTTCTTTTGAAAAAGCCCTATATCTTTGATTAAGCCAAACTTTTAAAACATTTAAACCACCAATATCATCTTGACTTGATTTAGCATCGAAAAATTCTAAAATTTCACTTCTGGCGATAACCTGTTTTTTTTCTTCAAGAATATCTTTAATATCCTCTTTACTTATTTTCCCTCTTTGAGCAAGGGCCTTAGCAGTGACTTGCTTTACTTTTATTTCGGTTAATCCACTTGAAGCTATAGAAAGTTCATTTAAGTCTTGTTCCTCAAGATTTGAATTGGAATTAATAGCGATTTTTTTTATAAGATTTTTCAATTCTTTTTGCTCAGGCAAAGGTAAGTTTATGATTGTCATTAATTCATCCAGCTCTTCTGATGATGGAAATAGATGAGAACTAATAATTAAATTGTGACTGGTTCCCTTAAGGGCTGAAGATAGTTCTTTAATAGTTCTATTGATAATCGGATCATCATAAAATTTATGAAAATCTTTTACTAATAACACTGTTGAAACTTCAGAACTTTGTTCCTTAAGCCAATTTAGGACTCCTAAAGGATTATTAGAAAATTTACCTTCCTCATTTATTAAACCTTTTATACCATTAACACAATCCCAACTAACGAATCTTTTTATTTTTAATCTTTCAAGAGAGAAAATAACTAACTTTTCTAATCTTTCCTCTTCTTTAGTCCTTATCCAAATTAATGAAGTTCTTGATTTTATAAGTAATTCTAAATTTCTACACCAAGGATTCATTATTGAAGATTAAGTCTATTTTTTACTGTTAGGTTCAAAAGGTAGTCTTTTCTCTGAGATAGTTGAAGCAGAAGTTGTGATTACTTCATCTTTTGCCAATAATTGTTGATCCAAAATTTTCTGAAGATTCTCGGGAAGAGATTCTTTATTAAGAAGAAAAGTCTGGAATGCCTGAAATATATTAGCAACAACCATATACAATAAAACTCCTGCTGGTAATGGGAAAAATAGAAACATGCCAGTAATCATGACCGGCGTAATTTTGTTGGCTGTAGATTGCTGTGGATTTGCAGGCATCCCTTGGCTAGACAAAACTTGTGAAAGAAGTAGAGTTAATCCAAAAGCACCAACTAGTGCAGCAATATCCCAATTGATAGCCCCATCTACATAAAACCCTACTTGACCAAGAGCTTTAATAAAAAGAAAACCACTTTTTGCTGCTAATCCTGGAATTTTTGCTTCAATTGTTGCATCACCAGGTTTAATTGCTGTTACTGTTCCATCTTGGGAAATTTTAAGATTCTCTGATCCTTTTGAAACCTTCCAAGTAGGCAGAAATTTTGATCCATTATCGTATTTGGATAAAACTTCAGAGTAGCTGTTTCCATTTGTTGTTTCTAAATTTACTTTTATGGATTCTTCTGTTCCTAATTTCGTTCCGTTTGGAATTGTGGCTATTACAGGAAAATGTGATTTTTCAGTAATAAAAATAGAGTGTCTAGGGGATTTATAAGGCTTTGGATCAATAGCTGCAATTTGATCTTGAGGAACGACTTTAAGATTTATGTTGTAAGGAACATCAGCAAATGGCGAGCCTCTAAGAGTTGCAAACAATGCAAATAGTACAGGCATTTGTACAATTAATGGAAGGCAACCTGCAAGAGGACTGCCAAACTCATTCATTAGTTTCCCTAATTCTTCTTGCTGTTTCTTTGGATCACCTGAGAACTTAGATTTTATTTCTGCTTGCCTTTTTTGCATCACAGGTTGCGCAATCTTCATCCTTCTTGCGCTTCTGATAGAACCTGCACTTAAAGGGAAAAGTGCAATTCTAATAACAACTGTTAATGCAACAATCGCTAAACCATAACTAGGCACTAAGCCGTAGAAAAAATCTAGAATCGGGATAAGTAATTTTTCAGAAATGAACCCTATCACGATATTAAAGAGAGTGTAATTTTACTAGACATTTTATTTTACAGGAAAAGAAGGTTTTTGTAATTAACTTAATTAGGATTTAGTAGCAAATCCTTCTACCTCGTTAAGATTTGGGATTTGTGTCCTTTTATTTATATTTTCCTCAATAAATTTTTGCTTTTCTCTGAATAGAGGTAGTGATTTCATTTCAACCTTTGATCCGTCATTAAGAATAAGAACCATATCACCATATGAACCGAATCCTCTTGGAATAGATCTTATCTCTTCAATATTACTTAATGAAACCTGTGTTTTGTTTTTACCAAACCATCCACCATCAATTGTAATTCTTTTGTTTGTAATCTTGTATCTCAACCACAAGGCTCTAACTATTGCGGCGAAGGTGAATGGCAAACCAAGAAGAGTAACACTTGCAAGTAGATTTATTATTAAATCACTTTTTGCAGGACCACCCTCGTAAAGGATTTCTTCGAGATTGTTAATCATTTGATTAGTCGAGATTTGAACATTAAGTTTTGAAATTCCTCCAAAAGTCTATTTTTATCATTGCAGAAATCTCCAAATCTAAGGTTAACAAGTAACCAATAAGGTTTGTGGCTATTAATTTTATGTATATTTGATAATAACCACTCTTGCAGTATTCTCCTTATTCTATTTCTATCTACAGCTTTTTTAGAAACTTTTTTACTTATGGCTATTGCCACCCTCAAATTGTTTGAGGTATACGTACTTTTATGGGATAAGATGATATCTGGATTTGATCTTGCCACCTTAAAAGTCATTAATTTTCCTTGATATTTTATTGAATTATTATGTATGTAATTAAAAGTCCTATGACCCTTTAAACGCATATCTCTGGGTAAGCCCATCGTAATTTAAAGTTAGACTGCTATTCTTTCTCTGCCTTTTTGTCTTCTGCTTTTAATGACTCTTCTACCAGTATGAGAACGCATTCTTACTCTAAAACCAGATACACGTTTTCTTTTTCTTGAAGTTCCGCCAAAAGTTCTTTTAGTCATTTTTTTTATTATCCATAATTAATTTATCATTTAATCGATCACAATAGTCGAACTGCCTAAATAACTTGAAACTGTTTCCCCTTTAGGTTGCCCATATAAATGGAATTGGTATAAGCCTGATTTTTTTGGATTAATTACTTTTAAGACAATTGCATAACTTTCTTTATTATTGGGAATTGGTTTATAAGGATAAATATTTATTGAACGTAAGGATGATTCATCGGTATTGATTTCAATATCAGCTGGAATATCTTCTAAACATTTTGTTCTACCCTCAAAACCACCGATTTTAACTTTACAAAAACTTATTTTTTCTTTCTTTAGAGCTGATTTAAATTTTTTAGGAAGGGCTAGATTGATTTTTAAGAGTTCATTATTTCTATCCATTGGCCTCAAGAAAAAGTAAATTGTGTTTCTGAATCTTTTTGTGTTTTGTTTTTGCAGCCACTTTAATCGTCTAAGCCCAGAGTTTTGGTCCCATTGGAATTCTAAGCCTGCCTTCGCGTCTTGGATGTTATGAACTAATGGAGTTGAAAGTAAAATTGCAGGAATAAGAAAAAATTTTAAAATTTTAAAATTTAAAGTAAGTTTCTTTGCTTTTTTTAACATTGATTAAATAAATTTTTGAAGGATTAACTAGCTTTATCCAGATTTTTAGTGGAAAATTCTTGTTTTAAGGTTAACACCTATCTGCTCTTAATTTTGAAGCGCCTCTTAGGTATGGATGCTTAACAGTATTATTTGGTGGTAATAAAACTTGTGCCATTAATCTTATACAAAATTTGACATCATCATTAACATACATTTGTTGACAGTCTAAAAATGCTACTGTGTCGAGTTTATTACATTTTCTGGCAATTGAAGCAGGGAAGCATGCATCTAAATCTTTTGTTGAGGTGAATGTAATAGACAATAAATTTGTCTTATTTATATGGTTTCGTGAAATTAATTCATCAATTAATTCTACTACTGCAACTTCTATCTCCTTAACAGAATTCCCAGATGCTGTTGTAGCTCCTCTAATAAACGCAATTTTATAATCA
>QCLX01000013.1 GCA_003214215.1 Prochlorococcus sp. AG-418-G18
TTAGATAATCTTTTATCCAGAGAAGATTTATAGACTTATATGATTACGTCACAAATAAAATCAAATGAAATCGTTTTTGGTAATTGCAATAAAGATCTTTTAGAAGAAATAATTTTCTATGGTATGGGACTTGGGGCTGATTTTGTAGAAATATTCATAGAGAATTCAGATAATTCAAGTGTGCTGGCTGAAGAGGATTTCATTACAAGTGTAAGTCCATCATTTGGAAGGGGTGCTGGTATTAGAATCTTTAAAGATAAAAAAGATGGATTTGTCAGTACAAATGATTTAACAAAGCATGGCTTGATGAGATCGGTATCCCAGGCTATTGAGATGCTAGATATAACAGACAACAAAAAAAGAGAAGAATTCAGCGGTTTAGATAGACATAGGGACTATAGTTCATCCAAGAAAAAATGGATAAATGAAGTCCCATCGATTCATGAGATAAGTGAAAAACTATTAGTCAGTACAAAGTCCCTTAAAAAAAATAACAAAATTATAACTAGAAAAGGAAGTTACTCAAGAAATCTGCAAGAAGTCATTATAGCCTCCAGCGATGGAACCTATGCCTCCGATATTAGGTTGCATCAAACAGTTGGGCTCAACGTAATTGCTAGTGATGCCCAATATAGATCTAGTGGAAGTAGAAGATTTGGATCATCAGGAATGCCTAATGAATTCAGATTATGGGATCACGAAAAAGCGGCCAATGATGTGTTTGAAAGTTCAATGAATATGTTGTATGCAGATTATGTTGATGCGGGACAAATGCCTGTTGTATTAGCTAATAAATTTGGTGGCGTTATATTCCACGAAGCCTGCGGTCATTTACTTGAAACTACTCAAATAGAAAGAGGAACAACACCATTTGAGAATAAATTGAATGAAAAAATTGCACATGAGTCTGTAACAGCAATAGATGAAGGGATATCAGAAGGATCCTTTGGTTCATTATCAGTAGATGATGAAGGTATGGAACCCGAAAAATCAGTTCTTATAAAAAATGGAATTTTAAAAAAATTCATATCAGACAGGGCCGGTGAATTAAGAACTGGCCATAAAAGAACAGGGAGTGGAAGAAGACAAAATTATTCTTTTGCTGCAGCTTCAAGAATGAGAAATACCTTTATAGCTAAAGGTGATTACTCCAAAGAAGATTTAATAAATAGTATTAGCGATGGTCTTTATTGCAAATCAATGGGTGGGGGCAGTGTAGGTGCAACAGGACAATTTAATTTTGCTGTAGAAGAAGGATATCTAATTAAAAATGGTAAATTAACTAACCCAGTAAAGGGAGCAACTTTGATTGGTGAGGCTAAAGAAGTTATGCCAAAAATATCAATGTGCGGAAATGACCTAGAATTAGCCCCTGGATTTTGTGGATCCATAAGTGGAAGTGTCAATGTTACAGTTGGCCAACCTCATATTAAGGTAGATTCAATTACTGTTGGTGGAAGATAGGATATGAAATCAAAAGAAATAACAACTCTGATCTCCGAAGCTGCGAATTTCCTAAATCTTAAAAAATGGGACTATGGTGCAAGCTTTTCTAATGATTACTCTGTTCAAGTAGATAAAGGTGAGGCTAAACAACTTAAAGCATCACAAAAGCAAATTTTAACTATAAGAGTTTGGAATGAATCTAATCTAGTTGGTATTACTACAACAAGTGATATCAGTGAATCTGGTATTAAAAAGGCTCTTAATCAAGCAAATATTGCTTCTGATTTTGGCAATAAGAATGAAAGTACAGAATTCTCACCACTAGCGAAGGATCCTATTAAAGTTAATGAAATCAAAAAAAGAAGTCCTGTTGGAATAAAAAAATTACTTACGCTTTTAAGAGAAGCAGAAGTAAAACTAATAGAAAGCCATGAATCCATAAAATCTGTTCCGTATAATGGTCTATCTGAGAGTTTTTATGAGAGAGTTTATGCTAATAGTGAGGGTGCCTTTCGGAGTTATACCAAAAGTCAAGCTTCACTTTATTTATTTGCGAGAGCAGAAGAGAAAAATAAGAAACCTCGTAGCTCAGGTTCTATAAAACTTGGATATGGAGCTGAAGATATAGATATAGAGTCGTGTATTAAAGAAGCTTCTAATAAAACAATTTCTCATATAAATTATTCATCTATTAAAACTGATAAATATTTAATATGTTTTTCCCCAGAGTCTTTTTTAACGATCATTAATGCCTTTAGTTCAATGTTTAATGCTAGAAACATTTTAGATGGAGTAAGCTTATCTAATAAAAATTCTATTGGAGAGAAGCTATCTACAGAAGCACTTAATATTTATGATGATGGTCTACACGAAAAGAATATTTCTTCATCTCCATTTGATGGAGAGGGAACTCCTACCAAAAGACTATGCTTAATTAAAAAAGGGAGAATTGAAAATTTCATACATTCTGAATCAACTGCCAGAATATTTAAAACAATCCCCACAGGCCACGCTGGACTAGGATCAAAAGTCTCAGTATCACCTGATTGGATAGTCGTTGAGAAATCAGAGGAAAACTCTGATCTAAAAACATCATTAGATCACTCTACTTATAAGGGAGAATTTGTTTATATTGAAGAATTAAATGCAATCCATGCAGGTGTCAGAGCAAGTCAAGGTTCATTCTCTCTTCCATTTGATGGATGGCTCTACAAAAACGGTAAAAAGATCTCAATAGAATCTGCCACTGTAGCAGGGGATATCAAATATCTTTTGAAAAATATAGTAAATATTGAATCAAGACAGGAGGTAACAACAAGTGGAATTTCTCCACATATATGGGTAAATGAATTATCAATAACTGGAGACGCGTGAGAATTATATTCTGGGGCACACCTGAATATTCACTTGCGAGCCTTAATATTTTTATTAAATCTAAGCACGATGTAATTGCAGTAGTTAGCCAACCAGATAAGAAAAGATCCAGAGGAAATAAATTAATATCTTCACCTGTTAAAAGCTTTGCCGAGCAAGAATCTATAAAAATTTATACTCCAGCAAAAATCAGGGACAATATACATTTTATAAATGAACTTAAATCATTATCTTGTGATTTATTTATTGTTATAGCTTACGGGAAAATTTTACCCAAAGAGATACTGGAAATTCCAAAATTCGGCTCTTGGAACGCACATGCTTCATTACTTCCAAGATGGCGTGGTGCTGCCCCAATCCAATGGTCCCTAATAAAAGGCGATGAATTTACTGGGGTAGGAATTATGAAAATGAATGAGGGACTAGATACTGGCGACTTATTATTGGAAGAAAAAATTAAAATCGATAATGACGATAATTTAAATACACTATCAGAAAAACTTAGTATTTTATCTGCAAAATTATTTTTAAATGCTACATCTTTACTTGAAGAAAATATTAATAAAAATATTAATTTTCAATTAACAAAACAAAATAATCTTGGAAGAGAAATTACTTACGCAAGAATGATTGAAAAATCAGACTTTAAAGTTGATTGGGGTAATGAGGCAATTAAAATTACTCGACAAATAAAAGCTTTATACCCTCGAGCAAATACAACATTTAGAGGTAAAAACTTAAAAATTCTTAAAATCAAAATTTTGAGTAGAGAGGAAATTAAAAATACAAAATACCTTCTCATGAGCAATTATTCAATACCAGGAATAATTCTTGCTGTCATAGAAAATGAAGGAATAATAATTTCAACTAAAACTGATCCGATTATGTTGTTAGAAGCAAAACTTGAAGGCAAAAATATTTCTAGCAAAAAGCAATTGATACAACAGTTAAAGCCATCAGAAGGTGAATATCTCTCAGACTAAGTTTTAGATTCTTTTTTAGAGAATCCCCAAATAAAAGCAAAAAGAATCAAAATATAAAAATAATAGTCTGGAAGAATAGATTCTTTTATTAAGGTATTTAGTAAAAGTTTTATTCCAACTATTAAAATTGCTACGTAACCTGCTGTTTCTAATCTAGAAAATATATCCAGAAGTTTTAGAAAAATCCCAGATGTAAATCTTAAGGCTAATACTCCAATCACTGCTCCAAATATAATTAATATGTATTGATCGCTGATAGCTACTGCAGTAGTGATACTGTCTATGGAAAATGCAAAATCAGTAATTGAAAGAAGCGCTACAACCCTCAAGAACCTAAGATTATTTTTATTATTGTCTTTACCATTCTCAGGATTTTCTATATTTGAATTTAAAAAAACATTAGAGAAGAATAAGTATATTAAATAAAAACCAGCAAAAACTCTAATAAGAATAAACTTTAGAAGAACATTTGATAATATGATGAGAATAATTCTAAATAATAAAGATATTGTTATACCAATATTTAAGGCTCTTGACCTTAATTCTGAACTATCGAGGGATTTAGTAAGAGAAGCTAGTGCGACGGCATTATCAGCCGATAATAATAATTCTAGAGCAATTAATATTGGTAAAAGTGTAAAGATTTCGTACCAACTGTCTACCTGATCTAGTGTGGGTATAAAAGAATTTATTGCGGCTGAATCCATCAAATATTATTCACAATCAGTATAAAATCTAATATAATGTATCGGATATTTGTAATCAAGATTGATAACTATAAATGAGTTTAAATACTTTAGTTGATTATGTTTCGAACACACAAATTACTTCTGAATTAATAAAAAGAATTTCAAAAAATAATGAATTAAATATTGTTGGTTCAAGTAGATATGCAAAATCAATAATCTTAGATAGCATCGCAAAAAAAGAGCATAAAAATATATTATTAATTTGTCCTAATGTAGAAATTGCCTACAAATGGATTGGTTATTTTGAAAGTATAAATGATAAAGCAGTTTTATATTATCCTCCAACAGAACATCTACCATACGCATCAATTAATAAATCCAAAGAGATTGAATTTAGTCAGCTTACTGTTTTATCCAAATTAATAAAAAAAGAGAAAAATGATCTTAATATTGTTATTTCAACAGAGAGATCACTACAACCTCATCTAATAAATAAAAACTTATTAATTGAAAACAAGTTAGATTTGCAAAAAGGGGTTCAAATCGAGATTCAAGAGTTAGCAAATAAACTTACATTGCTGGGTTATACGAAGGAAAATGTAACTTCAAAAGAAGGATTCTGGAGTAGGAGAGGTGAAATAATAGATATCTATCCTGTCAATAATGAGTTTCCAATAAGATTAGAATTTTTTGATAATGTTATTGAGAAAATAAGAGAATATGATCCCCATACACAGAAAACATTAGAAAGTATCAATAATATTGAAATAATACAGGCTGGATTTGATTTACTAATAAAAGACAAGTTAAATAATTTAGCTAAGAACAGTACTTTTAATTCAGAAGACATAAATAAAAATAATCTTGATCGTTATTTAGGAATAATTGAGAAAGAACCATCAAATATAATTGATTTTATAAATAGGGAAACAATTCTTGTAATTGATGAATTAGAAGATTGTAAAAAATTTGCAAATAATTGGTATCTAGATTCAGAAAGTAATTTTGATCATTGTGCGTATGAATTAAATGAGAACCTTAAAAATAATGACATTAATTTAGAGGCCAAACCTAATTTGCATTTAAAGTTTGACGAAATATTAAATTCACTAGGAAATTTTAATTTAATAAAATTTTATGAATTTGAATCTAAAGTCAATAGTGATAATAGGTTTTTGTTAAACGATAAAAGATTAAATTCATACTCTAAAAATATAGGAAAATTATCCAATGATATAAATAAAAATATAAAAAATAATGAAAAAGTATGGATATTATCAGCACAACCATTGAGAACTAGGACTTTACTTTTTGAGCACGAATGTAATACAAACTTCTTAAAAAATCCTAATGATATTGATGAAGCATTTAAGTCAATTAAAAATTCAACTCCTTTAATTTTAAAAAATAAGAACAATTATGAAATTGAGGGTTTTTATCTTCCGATATGGAAAGTTGTCCTGATAACAGATAAAGAATTATTTTCACAACAATCTCTTTTTAATAATGTATTCATAAGAAGAAAAAAAAGAAGTGTCAATTCAAATATAAATGTAAATAAGATTAGTCCCGGAGATTTTATAGTTCATAAAAATCATGGAATAGGGAAATTTTTAAAAATAGAAAAAATAAATATTACTGGAGATTCAAGAGATTATTTAGTTATTCAGTATCATGATGGGAAGATAAGTGTTGCCGCTGATCAACTCGGTAGTGTTAATAGATATAGATCAAGTGGAAAAATAAAGCCAAAAATAAATAAATTAGGAGGCACAGAATGGGCAAGAATAAAAGATAAAAATAAAAAACAAATTAAAAAAGTCGCTATAGATATCTTAAAACTTTATGCAAAAAGGGAACAATTAAAGGGTTACATATACCCAGAAGATGGTCCTTGGCAAGATGAATTAGAGGAATCATTCCCTTATCAACCAACACCCGATCAAATTACTGCTGTAAAAGAAATAAAATCTGATATGGAAAGCGATAAGCCAATGGACAGGTTAGTTTGTGGAGATGTAGGATTTGGCAAAACAGAGGTCGCTGTTAGGGCTATTTTCAAGGCTATTACATCAGGCAAGCAGGTAATATTACTGGCACCTACAACAATCCTTGCTCAGCAACATTGGAGAACAATAAACAATAGATTTTCACCTTACCCAATAAAAGTTTCATTACTCAATAGATTCAAAACCATTAATGAGAAAAAAGAAATCTATGAAGGGTTAAGAAATAACAAAATTGATTTAGTAGTAGCAACGCACCAAATTTTAGGAAAAGAAATTGAAATAAAAAACTTAGGACTACTTGTTATTGATGAAGAACAAAGATTTGGTGTAAGGCAAAAAGAAAAAATTAAAAAAATAAAAACTAATATAGACGTTTTAACTCTCACGGCAACTCCAATTCCAAGAACTCTTTATATGAGCTTATCTGGACTGAGACAAATGAGTCTACTAAATACTCCTCCTCCATCAAGAAGATCAATAAAAACATATTTACATGAAATAGATATGGATGTTATTAGAACTGCAATTAATCAAGAAATTGATAGGGGAGGTCAAATATTTTATGTTGTTCCAAGAATTTCTGATATTGATCAAGCTGTAAACAAATTAAAAAATATGTTCCCCAACTTAAAATTAATTATTGCTCATGGACAAATGAATGAAACAGATCTTGAAAATGCAATGATTTCATTTAATGATGGAGAAGTAGATCTGATGATATGTACAACGATAATTGAGAGTGGATTAGACATCCCTAAAGTAAATACAATAATTATTGAAGATTCTCACAAATTTGGACTATCACAACTTTATCAACTTAGAGGAAGAGTTGGTAGAAGCGGGGTCCAAGCTTATGCTTGGTTATTTTATCCAAATATAAATAAAATTAATGACGCTGCAAAACACAGATTGAAAGCGATAAAAGACTTCTCGGAACTAGGAAGTGGATACCAACTTGCAATGAAAGATATGGAGATAAGAGGTGTTGGAAGTTTACTAGGAGAAGAACAAAGTGGAAAGGTTAATGCTATTGGATATGATTTATACATAGAAATGCTCCATGAAGCAATTTCAGAAATCAGCGGGCAAGAAATACCAGAAGTTAGCGATACACAAATTGACCTCCCAATAAATGCATTTATACCAGCAACATGGATTTCAAACAGAGAAGAGAAGCTCGAGGCTTACAAATCTGCTACTGAATGTTCAACTAATAATGAATTAACCGAATTAGCTACAGACTGGGTGAATAGATATGGAACCTTACCCAAACCTGTTGAGTCCCTAATATTAATAATGAGACTAAAATTAATTGCTAAAAAATGTGGTTTTAATAAGATCAAACTCAAAAAGCCAAACATAGTTATAGAGACTAAATTAAAACATTCTACTTATAAAATTCTTATAAATTCATTGGCAAGTAGTGTTCAAAATAAATTTAAATTTGATGAGGGAGAACGAATATCAATAATAACTATAAGGGGTTTAGGAGTAACTGCGATTCAGAATCAAATTGATCAACTTATGCTGTGGTTTGGGTCTTTTGAAAGAGAAATAAAGAATTTCGATAAAGAACATCTTGTTAAATGAGAAAAAATTATTAAATAATTATTTAAAATCCGCGAAAGAGTTTGATTTCGGTTAGGTTTATAAAAATTTATTTTTTTTATGGGTGAATATATAGACGTCGGAATTCAAACCTCGATTTTACCCTTATCAATTATTATATCTTCAGTTGTGCTTGGAATATTTGCACTATTTGGTGAAGAAACAGAAAATGATGACGATGATTCTGATTCAGGTAGTGGTGGTCTAATGCAACCTATTTAAAATTTTTTATTAATGATTTTGACTTTTTTTTAGAGACCCTAAACAATCTATAAAAAGAACCTATCATTAAAATAAAAGCAGTAAAATAAAGTACAAAAATAAAAATCACTAATAACATTTCGTAGAGATTTGAAAAAAGATCGATTATTAGAAAAAAAGATTTATTAAAAGTAGTAGGAATATTTTGTAACAGCAAATTTTTATCAGGAATTAAATAATTTATATAAACCAATAAAAAACTCAGAATAAACATAAAGAAAGATTCAGTAAGTAGTCTTCTTTTAGTTTTTTTTCTTAAATTTAATTTTTTTTTAAAAATATATTTATCAGAATTCATATTCAAATTTGGGATGTTTAAATCTGCCATACCTCAAAGAATAAATTTAAATTTCTCTCAAAAGAAATTAACCCATAATATCGTGTTTGTATTTAAGACGCTAATGGGTATTTATTCTGGATTTATTAGTTCATTTTTTTCTTTGTCTTCAACAGGATTATAAAAATAAATAAAAGTAGAGGAGAATAGGATTAAAGAACAAATTGCAATAAAAGGTGGCATTATTAAATTGAATAATTTAACTTTATTATTAAAGCCAATTCTTACTTTTTTTGGAACAATATTAAAAACACCAGTTTTTTTTATTCTGACTATTGGAGATTCATTTAACTGATCAAAACAATTTATGGTGTCTGAAAGCGATGAATTACCAATCTTTAAAATTAATGGCTTTACATTAGGTTTAGAGCTCTTGAGAACAATATTATGTATATGAAGATTATCAGCTTTTATATCAATTAATTTAGACTCATATAATGGGATCTCGTTTTTGATTAAAAGATTTGAATAAATATAAAAAGCATTCATTATAGGAACTAAATGCTCAACTTTACCTTCAATAAGTGGTTTATCAATTATGGTTAATTTCCATTGAGAAATTATTGATATTTGATCATCATTTTCATTATTTGAATAATCTGGCAATCCTATTATTTCGAGACTAACTGAAGATTGATGGAACAATAATTTATTTTGCATAAAATTAAAAATCGATTAAAAAGTTCTTTAACTTTTGATAACCTTTATTTGAAATACAAAGGGACAAAGTAAGCAAAGATTTTATGATAATTTCATCATTTTCAGCTTGATTTAAAAGCTTTTTCACTCTCATACTATCTAAGTTAAATCTCTCTTTAATCAACTCGATAAATCTCTTATTAAAATCAATCCACGTAACTGAATTCTCTTTAAGATCTTCTTTAGACTTTAGTATCTCTCTGATATAAGGATATAAATATCTAGACATTTCAACGGTGATTTTAATTAAGGCATCGAATTCATTTAGTTTAATATTGTTTTTAACAAAAGATTTTCTCAATGGATTGTTATTCCTTAATTTCCAAATAGTAACTTTATTTGGCAAAACATCATTTAAATTAAGTCTATTTGATAAAGCGTAAAAGGATTGTATACCATTTAAGTCAATAGTTTCTAGTATCAATAATAATAAATCAAGCTTCTCTATAGATTGTCTTGATACTTGATTTCCTTTAGTTAAAACAGTAATTGTTCTTGGTTAAAATATTGACTGATTATAACAGAATTATTAATCCAATTTTTGAAATAAAAATGAATATAACTTATCAAGTTCTTCAATAGTTAGCATTCCATAACTCCATAATAATATTGGTAATGGAGTGTGATTTGTAATAGATAATTTTATACCAAGTTCAATAGAAGACTCCTCTAAACCTACTTCATTAAATAAATAAATTATCATTTCTCTAGATAAATAATTATTCATGAGATTTAATTAATTCTTGAGTAAATGAGAGATTTAGTCATTTGATTGAGGACTAATTTTCTTATAAAAAGAACTTTATTTAAAAGAAAAAATGAAAATTTTCTTATTGGAAATAAAAAAAGGTTGCTATTTGCAAAAATTGATATCAATGAGTCCGTAATAAAAATAGTAAAAACAATATCTATAATCCTACTTGAAAGATACTTAAATTTAAAAAATATCAATTGCATTTTTGTAATGGCTATATTTTCATTAAAAAGATCAAATATAGTATTTACATCTCTCCAACAACTATTTAGACCCTGGCCACCAACAGGATGGAATGTATGAAATGCGTCTCCTACAAAAACTAATTTTTTAAAATTTAAAACTGGTAAATTTAAGGATAATGAAACAGGAAAAATATTAAATTCGCCTACTATTTGATCCAACTTAAATTCATCCGGCAAGATAGTTGATAAATTATCAATTAAAAAATTCTTATCAGAATTTAATCTTTCAGTTGCCTTTAATGTACTGGAAGTCCAAATTACTTGATATAAGTTTTTTTCTAAAGGTAATAATGCAAGGGGTCCTTCTTTTCTAAAAATTTCATAAGCGCGCTTTTCACAATGACCTCTTAGAGAAACTTTAAAAGTTAAACAAGACTGACTATAAGATTTTTTTATATCAACAAAATCTAAGAATTTTTTATCAAGTGAGTTTGCTCCTGTTGAAAAGAATTGATAATCAAATAATATTTTTTTACGTAACAATCTCTGTGGTGTCATAAAAAAAATATTTTCATAATTATCAATCTCTTGAAAAAATATGTTCATGAGATCCGAATGTTTAACTACCCAGCCAATATTTTCAGCAGAACTTATATCATCATCTAAATCAGACGTTGATAAATTGGTCAAAGAAGAAGTTAAGGTATCTGAAATTGAAAGAGTATCAAATCCAAATAAAAATGGTTTTAACTTTTCCCAAAGTCTGAATTTAGATAAGATCTTTCTTGTTGAGTGAGTAATTGCATAAGTTTTATCTTTATCAATTAATCTATCTTTTGTTAATAAATCAGTTAAATAAATATTGCAATCAAATTTTGAAAGTGCAATTGAAAGTAAAAGACCAGTGGGACCGGATCCTACAATTTTAAAATTGAATTTATTTTTCATCAGATTATATAAATATCAACTATCTATTCAAATAAATATAGCAAATTTCCTCAAATGCTGGTCTTAATAAATAGGGGTATTCACCAACCCATAAGTTAATTTCAGGAAGCCAAGCATCGGTCAAATAAAAATCTCTGTCAAAATTACGGTTATCAGATGTTATTAAACATCTAATACTGGATCCCACCATAATTTGACTGTGCTTATTTTCCATAGGAAAACTTAACTTTTCCAAATAACCATCTTCATCTTCTAATTCAAGTACTAACCAAGTCCTTTTGTTTTCGATAACTTCTAATCGACCTTGCCTATTAGATTGTTCTCTTGAACTTTCAATCTTTTCTGTTTTATAGATATCTGATATATAGCCATCAAATAAAGAAAAAAATTTATATTTTCTTAATCGCAAATTTTTTCTACTTGATTCAAGAATTGGACCCCAGATGATATACAAAAAGAAACCTACACATAGGAATAACCAGAAATTATTAGTTTGATCTCCAGTCGAACTAATAATTAATGAGATAAATCCACCAATTGAAGAAACTATTACTCTTTGAAGAATTTTTCTCGGATTACCCAACGCGTACTTAAATTGACTTCCGGTACCAACTGCAGGAATAAGTTTTGAAATTTGACTTGAATTAATTGGAATTAACATTTTAAAAAATCAATTTTTCAAGTCCGTAAACTAAAGTTTCATAATTGCCTATTTTTTTAATAGCCTGTAAAACTCCTGGCATATATGCTTTTCTATCAATAGTGTCATGCTTAATTGTGTAAGTTTCACCTGGAGATCCCATCATTACTAACTGATGGGCTAATAACCCTGGTAATCGCACTGAGTGTATATTAATTCCTGAATCTCTAACCCCTCCTCGCACACCTTTCAATGACTCGGACTCTTTTACTAAATTCTGATTAAATTTCTTCGGATATTCTTCAATCATTTCAGCAGTTTTAATACATGTTCCACTAGGAGAATCAGCTTTTTGATTATGATGCATTTCTATTAATTCAATATTGTCATAAAACCTTGCCGCTACAGATGCTGCCTGCTGAAGAAGAACCATGCCTACTGAAAAATTTGGAATTATTGCACAACCAACAGATGCCTTCTGAGAAAAAACAGACAAGTCATTTATTTGCGAAGGACTAAGACCTGTAGTTCCTACAACTGGAGATATCCCATATGCGATAGCTGATCTAGTGTTTTCATATACAGAATCAGGATGAGTAAAATCTACAAGGACAGGTTTGATATCTTCATTTCTATAATTTTGACTAACAGAACATAAAGTTCCTTCAAAATCATTAGAAACAAAAATATCACAATTTTTTACCTTCAATAATTCAGAAATATTTGCACCATTGTTCTCTTCGTTTATGTCAATTGCTGCAACAAGTTCACAATCTTTTGAATTCAATACAGTATTTACAACTTCGCTTCCCATTCTGCCTAAGGCTCCGGATACTAGTACTGGTAATGGTTTTTTAGGATTTTCAGTCATTTCTGTAAGAAAAAATTTTTTAAAGGATGTTACACGCTATTTATATTGCACACAATAACGTCTTTTCATTCGTAGTCTGTTAGAAATACTTAAAAAAAATCAATGTTTACGCAGGTCCGCTCAGCAAACCGCAGAGTATCTCCTGTTGAGGATAACAAACACAAAGTTGTAATTAAAGCAGTTTATGTTGTCCTTGAGCCACAATACCAAAATTCCTTAACGGAAGCTGCAAAGTCAATAAATGAAATGAATGGTCCAATAGGTATAGACCTTAGCGGCTATCTAATTGAAGAACTTAGGAATGATAGTAATTTTGAGGATTTTAAAGACGATATAGCTAATGCAGATATATTTGTTGCATCTCTTATTTTCATTGAAGATCTTGCTCAAAAAGTAGTTGATGCAGTATCTCCATTTAAAGACAAACTTAAAGCATCAATTGTTTTTCCCTCCATGCCAGAGGTAATGAGATTAAATAAGTTAGGTTCATTTAGTATGGCCCAACTTGGTCAATCTAAAAGTATTATTGGAGATTTAATAAAAAAGAAAAAAGAATCTGATGGAGCAAGTTTCCAAGATTCAATGTTGAAGTTGTTAAATACACTACCTTCAATACTTAAATATCTACCAGTAGAAAAAGCTCAAGATGCTAGAACATTTATTCTGAGTTTTCAATACTGGTTAGGCGGTACTACTGAGAACTTAAAAAACTTCTTGTTAATGATTTCTGAAAAATACGCTGTTTCAGAGATAATAAAAGATCAAATAGAAGAATTCAAAATTCAAGATCCTGAAACATTTCCAGATTTAGGAATTTGGCATCCTCTTGCTCCTTGCATGTTTGAAAGTCTTAAAGAATATCAAAATTGGGAAAATAACAGGAAAGATATAAACCCTAAAGATGACAAAACTCCAACAATAGGTTTAGTGCTTCAAAGGAGTCATATCGTTACAGGAGATGATGCTCATTACGTTGCTGTTATTCAAGAATTGGAATACAGAGGAGCGAGAGTACTACCTATCTTCTGTGGAGGTCTAGATTTTTCTAAACCAGTTAAAGAATTTTATTATGATTCCTTAAATAAGGATCAACCTATAGTAGATGGAGTTGTATCTCTAACAGGATTTGCACTAGTTGGTGGGCCAGCAAGACAAGATCATCCTAAAGCTATTGAAGCCCTAAAAAGGTTAAACAGACCTTATATGGTTGCACTTCCATTAGTCTTCCAAACCACACAAGAATGGGAAGATAGTGATCTAGGGTTACACCCAGTTCAGGTAGCACTTCAAATTGCAATTCCAGAGCTTGATGGTGCTATTGAACCTATTATTCTTTCAGGTCGTGATGATGCTACAGGTAAGGCGCATACGCTCCAAGATCGAGTTGATGTAATCGCTGAAAGAGCCATAAAATGGTCAACTTTAAGAGTTAAGAAAAGAAAGGACAAAAAATTAGCCATCACAGTATTCAGTTTTCCACCAGACAAAGGAAATGTTGGTACGGCAGCATACTTAAATGTTTTCGGTTCAATTTATAGAGTACTCCTTGAAATGAAATCGAAAGGATATCAAATAGATGAACTTCCAAGTAATTCAAAAGAATTAATGGAAAAAGTAATTAATAACCCTGAAGCAATGGACGGCTCGCCCGAGTTAAATATTGCTCATAAGATGTCAGTAAAAGAATACGAAGAGTTCACACCATATTCACAAAGACTTGAAGAGAATTGGGGTAAACCTCCCGGTAACCTAAATAGTGACGGACAAAATCTTCTTATTTATGGAAAACATTTTGGAAATGTTTTTATAGGTGTTCAACCTACATTCGGTTATGAAGGTGATCCAATGAGGTTACTTTATTCAAGAAGTGCTAGTCCTCATCATGGTTTTGCAGCTTATTACACCTATGTAGAAAAAATCTGGGGAGCTGATGCTGTTCTTCATTTTGGAACTCACGGATCACTTGAATTTATGCCTGGTAAACAGATGGGCATGAGTGAAACATGCTATCCGGATTCTCTCATTGGATCATTACCTAATTTGTATTACTATGCTGCTAATAATCCTTCTGAAGCAACAATCGCGAAAAGAAGAGGTTACGCTTCAACCATTAGCTATTTAACTCCTCCAGCAGAAAATGCAGGACTCTACAAGGGACTTAAAGAACTTAGCGAACTTGTTGGTTCTTATCAACAACTAAGAGAAAATAGTAGGGGTATTCAAATAGTTAATGCAATAGTCGAGACTTCTAAACAATGTAATCTTGACAAGGATGTTGAGCTCCCTTCAAAAGATGTAGAACAACTCTCAATAGATGAAAGAGATTTATTTGTTGGGAATATCTATAAACAGTTGATGGAAATTGAAAGTAGATTATTACCTTGCGGTCTTCATACTATTGGAGAAGCTCCAACAGCAGAAGAAGCTGTTGCAACTCTTGTAAATATTGCATCCTTAGAGAGAGAACAAGAGGGATTAAGATCTCTTCCCGGACTGCTTGCTGAATCCATGGGTCTGACTATTGAACAAATTTATGATGGTAATAATAAAGGTGAACTCAAATTTGTAGAGTTAAATGAAAAAATTATCAATACAGCTAGAGAGTCTATTTTTGCGATGGTCAACTCTTTAAAAATTGTTAATGGCAGAGTTTATTTAGAAAAATCACTTCTTTCCAAATTGTTTGACTTTCTTAAAATATTATTTGGTCTGAATTTACCTACCCCTTGGCTAAGAGTCTGTAACTTAAATGGATTTAATGAAGTTAACCAGAAGGAATTAAATAAATTATTTGATTACTTACTTTTCTGTTTGGAACAGGTCTGTGCTGATAAAGAAATGGATAGCCTCATTAAAGCATTAGATGGAAATTATGTTTTACCTGGACCAGGTGGAGATCCCATAAGAAATCCTGGTGTATTACCCAGTGGTAAAAATATACATGCACTTGATCCACAATCAATCCCTACTACAGCAGCAGTAGCTGCTGCAAAGTCTGTTGTTGACAAATTAATTGAGAGACAAAAGGAAGAGCAAGGGACTTGGCCTGAAACAATTGCTTGTGTTTTATGGGGTACTGATAACATTAAAACTTATGGAGAATCACTTGCTCAAATCTTATGGTTTGTTGGGGTAAAACCAAAACCAGATTCTGTTGGGAGAATTAACAAATTAGAATTAATCCCTTTAGAAGAATTAGGTAGGCCAAGAATAGATGTAGTAGTCAACTGCTCAGGAGTATTTAGAGATTTATTTATAAATCAGATGGCATTAATAGATCAGGCGGTTAAATTAGCGGCTGAGGCTGATGAACCATTGGAATCTAATTTTGTAAGAAAACATTCAATAGAACAAGCAGAAAAAGAAGGAACCTCTATCAGAGAAGCTTCAGCGAGAGTTTTCTCTAATGCAAGTGGAAGCTACAGTTCAAATGTTAATTTAGCCGTAGAAAACTCAACTTGGGAGGAAGAAAATGAATTACAAGAAATGTATTTATCACGCAAAACATATGCTTTTAATGCTGATAATCCAGGAGAGATGAATCAAAAAAGAGAGGTATTTGAGTCAGTAATGAAAACAGCAGATGTTACATTTCAAAACCTTGATTCCTCAGAAATTTCATTAACAGATGTAAGTCATTATTTTGATTCAGATCCAACAAAATTGATTAAGACACTAAGAGATGACGGAAAAGAACCAAGTAGCTATATAGCAGACACAACCACTTCTAATGCTCAAGTTAGAACACTTGGAGAAACTATCAGATTAGACTCAAGAACAAAACTTTTAAATCCTAAATGGTATGAAGGTATGCTTAAATCTGGTTATGAAGGAGTTAGAGAACTTTCTAATAGACTTAATTACACTCTTGGTTGGAGTGCGACAAGTGGTCAAGTAGATAATTTTGTATATGAAGAAACTAATGAAACATTTATAAATGACGAAGAGATGAGGAAAAGATTAATGGATCTTAATCCTAATAGTTTCAGAAGAATTGTTGGAACTTTGCTAGAAGTCAATGGTAGGGGATATTGGGAAACTTCAGATGAAAATATTGAACAGTTGAAAGATCTATACCAAGAGGTAGAGGATAAAATCGAAGGAGTTAAAGAATAATAAATTTATTATTTTCTATAAATCCTATCAGCTACTTTCAGAATTTGATAATTTAGTTTCACGTTGTGAACTCTCACAATATCAATATTAAATTGAGAACAAAGACAGCTTACTGCAAGTGTTCCAATATCTCTTTCTTTTGGGTTTTTCTCATTCAAAATTTCTCCAATAAATCTTTTCCTTGATGCGCCTATCAATATTGGCAAATTCCATTTTTTAAATACATCTAAGTTTTTTAAGATTTCCAAATTATGAACAATATCCTTTGAAAAACCAATTCCAGGATCAACTATTATATTTCTTTCGGAAATATTTTTTTCTAAAGCATTTTTTATTAAATTATCAAGCGAATCCTTAACATCATTCAATACATCGTCGTAATTAGAGAGTACATTCATATTTTGACTATTTCCACGACTATGAGTTATGACGAATGGGCAGTCAAATTTTGAAACAACATCCAAAATATTTATGTCTCTTCTTCCTCCAGTGACATCATTTATCCAATTAGCTCCATTTAAAAGAGCTTCATAAGCGACCTCAGAATTAAAGGTATCAATAGAAATTAAAACATCTGGATAATGAGATTTTATTAATTTCAGATATGGAATCAATCTTTTAATTTCTATTTTAGATCCTACTTCTTCAGCCCCAGGCCTTGTACTCTGAGCACCAAGATCTATAACATCCACACCATTACATAAAAAATGATTAACTTGATCCAAAACTTTTTTTGAAGAGTTTAATTCTCCACCATCACTAAATGAATCAGGAGTTAAATTAATAACCCCCATAATTGAAGTTTTTTGTCCCCAGCATTTTGGCCAAGGATCTTTCTTATTGATAATTGGCAATTCTTGCAAAACTTTTCGGATCTAATGAAGCCCCTCCAACTAACACCCCATCTATATCAGACATTGACATAATTTCGTCAATATTATTAGGTTTAACAGATCCTCCATATTGAATAATCACATCATCAAAGTCTATTAATTTCCGAATCAAAGAACATATCTCGTTAGCGTCTTTAGCTTCACATGTTTTACCTGTCCCAATAGCCCATATTGGTTCATAGGCAACTATTAAATTTGATGGATCTGTATTTTCTAATCCTTGTTCAACCTGTCTAGTAATAACTCTATCAGCTTCTCCTCTCTCTCTTTGTTCTAGTGTCTCTCCAACACAAACTATTGGAGTAAGTCCACTAGATTGAGCAAAAACTGCTCTTTTATTAATTTGTTCGTCACTTTCACTAAAATATTTCCTTGGTTCACTGTGGCCAACTATTGCATATGAGACACCATGTTCAAGAAGCATTTTGGGGGAAATTTCTGCAGTAAATGCTCCTTCATCCTCCCAATGAATATTTTGACTAGAAATATCTAAGTAATCAAAATCAGAATGATCAGAAAAGGTTGAAATAGCTGTAAAAGGTGGTGCAATAACAACTTTACGATCTTCATTTATGTTTTTTATTAAAGGGATAAACTCTTCTAAATAGGACTTAGCTTCAGCACAAGTCATGTGCATTTTCCAATTACCAGCAATTACAGATTTTCTCAAAATACTATCTCCAAGAAAATTATATTAATATAAATTGCGTTTAATAGGCCAATTATTCAAAAAATAATTCATTTTTTAGAAATATAACTTTATCTCCCTTACTTAACTTTCTTCCCCTCCTAGTTTCAATTACACCATTAACTTTGACAGAACCGGACTTAATAAAAATTTTTGCTTCTCCACCAGAAGAGACCAAATTTTTCCATTTTAAGAATTGATCCAATTTCATTGTTTTTTGTACCCAAAGATATTGATAAAGTAGGATAAATAATTAAATATATAATATCTTGAGACTAATACCACCAGTCAGACCATATTCAAATAGGTTTATTAAGGGTTTCATATGCATGTTCATTTACGTAGCTTGCTGGCCTTTGTTAGCTTATTTAGCTGGAAACTTAATCCCAGCAATTGGAAGTGGTGATCTCTCAAAAGTTTCTAGCATAATAATAAAATCTTTACTAGTATTTTTAATTCAAAAAACTGCTCAATTTGGACAGGATGTATTTATAGCAAAACCTTCTTTAGAAATTAGTGAAGTAATGAGAGCAAATTTATTTAGCAAAATTCAAAAAATAGATATGAATTCTGTTGAAAAGATTTCAGCTGGAGATATCACATATAGACTTACAGAAGATGCAGATAGAGTCAGCGAAGTTATCTATAAAACAGCTCAGGATACTATTCCATGTACTTTACAATTATTAGCGGTAATAATATATATGTTTTATTTAGATTGGTCACTCACATTATCATCATTTGTTTTAGCACCATTGATTATTCTTTCAGTTAATAGTTTTGGAAGAAGAGTTTTATTCGCATCTGAAAAAAGTCAAGAATCAACAAGTAATCTAGCAGGATTAATAGGTGAATCTATAAATGGAATGTCGACGATAAGAGCTTTTGCTGCCGAAAATTGGATTGAGAATAGATTTTATAAAACATTAATTGAGAATAAAAAAGCAAAATATAAAACATTAAAATTACTTGCATTTCAGCACCCAGTTGTAGGCTTTGTTGAAGCATTTGGGATATTAGCAATATTAGGTTTAGGAGCCGCAAGAATTAACCTAGGCCTTCTAACTAGTGAAGAATTTAGTAGTTTTTTTGCTGCAATATTGATGCTTATTGATCCAATAAGTCATGTGAGTACAAATTTTAATGACTATAAACAGGCAGAAGCCTCGATAAAAAGATTGAATAATATTAATCTACAACCTATTGAAGATGAAAAAGAAAATTTAACAAGGATATTCAATATTGAAGGCAATATTCATTTCAAGACTGTTAATTTTGAATACAAAAAAGATAATCAGGTTCTTAGGAATATAAATTTAGAGATTAAAAAAGGTGAAGTTACAGCTTTCGTTGGCTCTTCAGGGGCGGGGAAAAGTACAATGATGGCTTTGATATTGAAATTTATAACTCCAAATAGTGGAGACATTTTTATTGATAATAATAATCTAAAATTATTAAATACAAAAGATATAAGAAACAATATTGCACTAGTACAACAACAGCCTTTTTTATTTTCAGGAAAAATTATTGATGTAATAAGAATGGGCAGAAAATATACCAAAAAAGAAGTAATTGAATCAGCAAAAAAAGCTAATGCTCACCACTTTATTCAAAAGCTTCCTAAAAAATATGAAACTGAAATAACTGAAAGAGGATCAAATTTCTCAGGTGGTCAAATCCAGAGGATAGCAATCGCTAGAGCAATATTAGGAAACCCATCCATCCTTCTTTTAGATGAGGCTACAAGTGCATTAGATGCAGAATCAGAGTCAGAAGTTCAAGAAGGTCTTAATAGAGCCATGAAAAATAGAACTGTTATTGTAATTGCTCATAGATTAGCCACTACGCAAGGTGCAGATAAAATAGTTGTCTTCGATAAGGGCGAAATTATTGAGGTAGGGAAACATATTGACTTACTAAATAAAAAAGGGATTTATAAAGAATTATGTGAAAAACAATTGATAGAAAAATTATAATCCTATCTTATTTATTAAAAAGTAAAATCCATGAGTAAAAATACAAATGACTCTGCAAACCCTGTTTTAACCTTTGAAGGAAAGAAGTATTTTATAAATGAACTCTCTAATGACATAAAAGAATCTATAAAGGGATTACAAATAGCAGAAACACAAATAAAAATGCATGAAGATACTTTGAAATTACTTTCAATTAGTCGAAACTCTTTAGCGAATCAATTAAGAGAAAAACTAAAGAACCTAGAGTAAAGTTCTAATAATTATGTATTTCTTGTAGGGAATAAGTATCAATATGATTACTTTGCAAAGCTTTTATTGCTTTAATTGCTGCCTTTGCACCAGGAATAGTTGTAAAAGTCGGAATATTATATTCTAAAGCAGCTCGTCTTAAATATGCATCGTCATGAAGAGCTTGTGATCCTATTGGGGTATTAATTATTAATTGAACAAGTCCCGAACGAATTAAGTCCTCTATATTAGGCCTCCCCTCATGTACTTTAAGTACTTCTTCAACTTCAATCCCTAAATCCAATAAATGTGAAGCTGTACCTTTTGTTGCAATTAATTTAAATCCTAAAATCAACAATTGCCTGGCAATTTCTTCAAGATTATTTTTATCTAAATCATTAGTAGACAAAAAAGCTACTCCTTCAGAGGGAACACCATTTCCTGCTGCCAATTCCGACTTAGCATAAGCAATTCCAAAATCCTTAGCTAAACCCATTACTTCTCCAGTAGATCTCATTTCAGGACCAAGAAGTGTATCAGATCCAGGAAATCTTTTAAAAGGTAAAACAGCTTCTTTTACTGCTTGATATTTTGGAGAAAATTCATTGGTAAAATTAATATCTTCTAATGTTAAACCTTGCATTAACTGAGTAGCTAATTTTGCAACTGGTTTACCTATAGCCTTTGAAACGAATGGGACTGTTCTGGAGGCTCTTGGATTTGCTTCAAGAATAAATAGTTTGTTTTCCTTATTATTTAAATTTGTCACAGCAAATTGCAAATTTATCAAACCAATAACATTTAATTTTTTTGCAATTAATTTAGTCCAAGTCTTTACATTATCTATAGTTGATGGCGACAGAGAAATTGATGGTAAACAACAAGCTGAATCACCAGAATGAATTCCTGCAGGTTCCACATGTTCCATTAGACCAGCAATTACAACAGATCCTTCTGAATCACATAAAGCATCAACATCTATTTCGATAGCATTATTCAAATATTGATCTAGAAGAATCGGATGGTCAGGTGATACCTTAACTGCTTCAGAGATGTATCTAGCTAATTCATTCTCATTTTTAACAATTTCCATTGCCCTACCTCCTAAAACATAAGAGGGTCTTACAACTAATGGGAATCCAATTTTTTTAGCTACCAACTGTGCTTCGTTTTGATTACGAGCCATACCATTCAATGGTTGTCTGATACATAATTCTTCAAGTATTTTTGTAAACTCTTCTCTATCCTCTGCTAAATCGATAGAGATTGGCGAAGTTCCAAGAATTCTTGAACCAGTTCTGCACCCATCTTCAGATTTAAGCCATTCATATAAAGGTAATGATAATTTTAGTGGTGTTTGACCTCCAAATTGAACGATCAAACCATAAGGATTTTCAGCTTCTATAATATTGAGCACATCCTCCAAAGTTACGGGCTCAAAATATAAAATATCACTGGTATCGTAATCAGTTGATACAGTTTCCGGGTTGCTATTAACCATTATTGTTTTGTAACCATTTGTTGAAGCTTGATATGAAGCATGACAACAACAGTAATCGAATTCGATTCCCTGACCAATTCTGTTTGGACCTCCTCCAAGAATCATAATTTTTTTTGATTTATTATTATCTGAAATCTCGCTATCAAAAATTTCTTTACTTAAGTTAAAAAAACTTTCTTCATAAGTCGAGTAATGATAGGGGGTCGAAGATGAAAACTCTGCTGAACAAGTATCAACTGTTTTATAAATTGGTATGATATTTAGATCTTTTCTATATTTTCTTACTTCAAGAAAATCATAATTAGTTAACTTTGCTATCTGTTGATCTGAAAAGCCTAATTGTTTAGCATGTAACATTAAATCTCTGTCAAGATCATAAAGTTCTTTTTCTTTTAAAAATTCATTTTCAAAAT
This sequence comes from Prochlorococcus sp. AG-418-G18, assembly GCA_003214215.1. Classification (GTDB taxonomy): domain Bacteria; phylum Cyanobacteriota; class Cyanobacteriia; order PCC-6307; family Cyanobiaceae; genus Prochlorococcus_A. The sequence continues at coordinate 22,620 of QCLX01000013.1, forward strand.
TAAAGATATTACGTAATTTTTCAATAAACCATAAGTCTATATTTGTAAATTCATGAATATAAGAATTAGTTTTCCCCAGCTGCATAGCTTTTTTAACAATTAGAATTCTTTCAGACGTCGGGTTTCTTAAACTATTCTTTATATGATTCTCGTCCTTAAATTCATCTAGTGCATCGCATTCCCATCCAAAAATGCCTACTTCCAAGGACCTTAGTGCTTTCTGAAATGATTCTTCAAAAGAACGGCCAATTGCCATTGACTCCCCTACAGATTTCATTGCAGTGCTTAAAGTATTTGAGGAACCTTTAAACTTTTCAAAGGCAAATCTAGGAATTTTTGTAACTACATAATCAATTGATGGTTCAAAACATGCAGGTGTTTTTTTTGTAATATCATTAATAATTTCATCAAGTGTATATCCTACGGATAATAAAGCTGCAATTTTGGCTATGGGAAATCCAGTGGCTTTACTTGCCAAAGCAGAGGATCTACTCACGCGAGGATTCATTTCTATGACAATTACTTCTCCATTAGTTGGATTTATCGCAAATTGAATATTACTTCCTCCAGTTTCAACTCCTACCTCTCTAATAATTTTTAATGATAAATCTCTTAATCTTTGATATTCCTTGTCAGTAAGAGTCTGTGCAGGAGCAACAGTAATTGAATCTCCAGTATGGACGCCCATTGGGTCTAAATTTTCTATACTGCAGACTATCACTACATTATCTGCAGTATCTCTCATTACCTCTAATTCAAACTCCTTCCATCCAATGAGTGATTTTTCAATCAATATTTGTTTACTTGGACTTTCCTCTAAACCTGTTTTACACAATTCAAAAAATTCTTCAAGGTTAAAAGCAATACCACCTCCTACACCACCAAGAGTAAATGCAGGTCTTATTATAAGAGGATAAGAATTAATTTTTTTTAATACATCTTTTGCTTCAGTAAGGTTAGATGCTATCCCTGATGGGCACACATTTACATTTATTTTTTCCATCGATTCTTTAAACAATTTTCTATCTTCAGCTTTATTAATAGCTTTTAAATCAGCTCCAATTAATTCAACTTTATTTTTTTTTAAAAAATCTGACTCTGATAATTTAACAGCAAGATTTAAAGCAGTTTGACCTCCCATAGTGGGTAAAATTGCATTAGGTTTTTCTCTTAAAATAATCTGAGATACGATTTCAGGAGTCAATGGTTCAATATATGTTTTGCTTGCGATCTCAGGATCAGTCATTATCGAAGCAGGATTTGAATTTATTAAGATGACTTCATAGCCAGCTTTTCTTAAAGCTTTGCAAGCTTGAGTGCCAGAGTAATCAAATTCGCATGCTTGTCCTATAACTATCGGACCAGAACCTAAAATAAGAATTTTTTTAAGATCACCTCGTTGAGGCATAATTTAAACCTTCATTTATTTCATGCTACTTATAAATCATCAGATGTTAATCAAGTTACTTGAAAAGCAACATTTGTTTCTATAGTATTGAAAGAAAATTAATTTTTTATGAGCGAACTTCAGCGACTTAAAAGTTTGTTGCCTCCAGAGAATGAAAGTTGGGTATTTGTTGAAGCTGCTGCTGCCATAGATCCACCTTTAATAACACTTGAGGAAATTGGTCGTGACGAAGTTGAAATCCAAATAGATCTAGATGAATGGGATAACTATGCAATTGACCATAGAAATTTATTATTTTGGCACGAAGTAGGGAAAATTCAAAATGATACAATTCCCAGAGATGGATGGGAAATGGCTGCACTTGCAATAGGGCTTGGAGGAGCAATAGGTGAGTTGTGGGTGCAAGATGGGCTTTTATTATTGCTTGCTCTAGGTTTATCAAGTTTCGCAGGATATAGATTATATTTAAAAAATAATTCCGAAAAAAAGCTTCAAGATGCTGTTTTTGCAGATGAAAGAGCTATAGATCTTGCTTGTAGATTTGGGTATAGTATCCCAAATGCTTATAAAAGTCTTGGAGGAGCACTAAAAGAATTAATTGAGAAAACTCGAAAAAAGAAAAAAAGAAGTTTCTTTGAAGATAGATTGGATGCCTTAAGAAAAAGTGCTGAAAAAGCTAGATCAGAATTATCTCAGCAAGAAGGTTCAGATAAATCAGTCTCGAGCGAAAATGTATATGGACAATAAAAGTTTGGTTTTAATGGCAGCAAAAGCTTGTGATGAAAAGAAAGCAAAAGATATAAAACTTATAAAAATTGATAAGGTATCTTTCATAAGTGAATGGATATTGATTGCAGAAGGATTATCTGATGTCCAGGTTAGATCTATAAGTAACTCTGTAGAGGGAGAGTTAAGAGAAAAAGCTAAAATTGAGCCAATAAGAAAAGAAGGGGTGAACGAGGCTAAATGGGCTTTACTTGATTATGGTGATTTAATTGTAAATATTTTCCAACCGGAAATAAGAAAATTTTATGACCTTGAATCATTTTGGAGTAATGGGGATAATCTTGCATTCCCATAATTGTAATTATTTATGAACGAATCTAAGTGTCCCGTACCTAGAGAGCAACAACCCACAAATGAATTTATTGAATTATCAAAATCTATCATTTTTTCTTGGCCAAAAACAAAAAAATCACTAATTATCGCATTGACTAAATTCTGGGCTGGTGCTTTTGTTCTATTTCTTGTTATCTCTTCAGGAAGTATCTATTTCAAAACATCCCTCTTAAAATATGTTCTATTAAGTTTTTTTTGTAGCTTATCAATACCTCTATTAATTACTATAAGGTTATATCTTGGTTGGAATCATGTGTTTAAAAGATTGAATTCTGAAAAGGTTGAATATGAAGAATCTGGTTGGTATGACGGTCAAATATGGATAAAACCGTCAGTTTTAAAAGAAAAAGAATCACTTATAGCCTCAATTGAGGTCAAGCCTATTTTAAAAAATTTAATTCAAATTTTTTCTATTATTTCAGTCTTGGCTTTATCAGGCATTTTGCTTTTTCAATATAACAATTTCTAAATGAGTTCAAACTTTAAAAACCTTTATACATCTAATAATCCTCCCATACAAGCAACCTTAATGAGAGGTTCAAATATAGAATCTATCCATAAAATTCATGCTGTTATTAGCGATAAAAAAGGGAGAGTTTTAATGTGTGCAGGGAATCCAGAATATAAAACCTTCATAAGGTCAGCATTAAAGCCTTTTCAGGCAATACCTTTTGTTAGCAGTGGAGCAGCATCAAAAATCAATAATGATTCAAAATCAATTGCACTAGCATGCGGTTCACATAGTGGATCAAAAATTCATTCAAGGGAAGCCTTCAAAATTTTATGGGAATATGATATCGACATTAATAATCTGAAATGTCCAAAATCAAAGACAAGTCCCCTAGAACATAATTGCTCAGGTAAACATGCTGCTTTTCTAGCTACTTGTAAAAAAATGAATTGGCCATTAGATAGTTACTTAAAAGGTGATCATCCACTTCAAATTGAAATATTCAGAATTATTTCTGAATTACTTGAAATTCCGACATCTGAAATAAACGCTGAACGTGATGATTGTGGTGCTCCAACTCTTTATTTAAAACTAATAGAAATGTCTAAGTTATATTCTCTTCTTAGCAGTTCTGAAAATGCCGAATTAGAGCAAATTAGTAGAGCTATGATAACTAACCCAACAATGATAAGTGACAACAATAGATATGATACAGAAATAATTAAAGCTTCTCATGGACAAGTTATAGGTAAAGGTGGTGCCGAAGGAATACAATGCCTATGTAAAGTAAATGAAGGAATAGGACTTGCTTTAAAAGTAGAAGATGGTTCGAAAAGAGCTAAGCATGCAGTGGGTCTACACTTACTAAAACAGTTAGAGTGGATATCTGATTTAAGAATTCAAGATATTGAAGAAAAGGTGTTTAATTTTTCTGAAGGTGTGCGAATTGAAGTTGAGGGTAAATTAAAATTCCAAGAATCCTAAATAATTAGAAAAAAATAACACTTTCAGATGTATGCTATGTATATGACGCGGGGTAGAGCAGTCTGGTAGCTCGTCGGGCTCATAACCCGAAGGTCGGAAGTTCAAATCTCCCCCCCGCCACCATATAAGCAGCTTAATGGCTGCTTTTTTAGTGTTTGCAGTAATATTCAGTAATCAATAAAGTATTTCAAAAATGAATAATTTTATATCTTTTTAAAAGAAGCTTATCGGTACTTATTTAGAGATCCTTTTGCACGGAGAATTTCAAATCAAATCTAACAATTAGACCAACAATGATAAATAATATTCCAATGTATGAATTTAAAGTTAGCACCAAAATATTTATTAAGTTAATAATATAATTTTAACTCATAAATCATTTCTATTGAATAGTCCAATAAAGAAGAATTTTAAAAAAATATCAGCATATTTCACTTATCCTATTGATTGATAGATTTATTAAAGTATAGTGGCATCTATAAATTCAGAAATATATGCAGAATTTGCTACAGAGTGATCTAGGTTCAAGCTTGTTATCAATAGCTGTTATTTTAGGATGGTTAGGGTTATTTTTTGTTTTCTTGAGAATATTAACAATTTCAATAAAGAGAATCCTTGAAGCGATTTTCAAAAAATCTTAATAATTAAAATAAATCAACTATATGTAAAAGCCACATAATTCTTTCATCAATAAGTATAATAACCTAAAAATGTCAATTTTAGATAAGGCTAAGATAGGTAACTCTGTTCAAGTAAATTTAGAACTATCAAAGGATAGACTTACCAAAGAGATTATAAATGCAATAAAAGTTTCTTCAGTGGGCAAGATAAGTGACTTTAGAATAACTGATGGTAAAGGTATAGGAGTAGTTTTAAAATTATCTAATGGTAAAGAACAATGGTTTTTTGAAGATGAGATTGATCTTCTTGACGAAAATGGAGATGTAATAAAAAAAATTAATAATAAGAATGAAAATAATAATTTAATATTTGATATTTTAAAAGGATTAAAGTATGAAAATAAATATAAGGTTAGCGAGTTAATAAATCCAATTAACTTTTTTCTCTGGTTAGTTGTATCGTTTAAAGATATTTTTTAAATAATAAATATTTTTTCTAAAATAAGGAAAGTTAATAAATTTAAATTTAAGCAAAAAAATTTTTCGTAACTGAAATGGATAAACATACTATCGAAGTAAAAAATTTATCTAAGTCATTTAATATCTCTGCCAAAGAACCTGGACTTAAAGGAACAATAAAACATTTTTTCAAAAGACAAACAAAAAGTTTAAAGGTTATAAAAGATATAAGTTTTAAAATCAAAGAGGGGGAAATAATAGGTTTTCTAGGTGCTAATGGTGCTGGGAAAACAACAATTTTAAAAATGCTTTGTGGATTAATTTATCCAAGTGAAGGTTCAATAATAGTTTCAGGATACTTACCCTACAGAAGAAAAGAAAATTTTCTAAAAAATATAAGCTTAATAATGGGTCAAAAACAACAACTTATTTGGGATCTTCCACCAATAGAGTCATTTTATTTGAATGCATCAATATATGACTTAGATAAGTTCGAGGCAAAAAAAAGAATAAAAAAATTGGCAGAAATGCTTGAAATTGGTGAAGAGCTTTTTATACCTGTTAGAAAACTATCACTAGGTCAACGTATGAAATCAGAATTACTAGCAGCTTTGATACATGAGCCAAATATTCTATTTTTAGATGAACCGACACTTGGTTTAGATATTAATGCTCAGAGAAATTTAAGAAAATTCCTTCAAAAATATAATAATGAAACTAATGCAACGATTTGTTTAACAAGTCATTACATGAAAGATATTACATCGCTATGCAAGAGGGTTATATGTGTTCACAATGGATCCATCACATATGATGGTGAACTTGATCTATTATTAAAAAAATTATCTCCAGTTAAAGAAATATTAATAGTTTGCAGCTCAGAAGAAGATGCAAATCAACTAGAAAATTCAGGGTTTAATGTTAAAAATAAAACTAAGAATGAAATCACAATAATAATTGAAAACAACTCTATTACTTCTTCATTGAAAAAAATCCTAAATAATTTTGATATTGTAGACCTTTTTATAAACGAACCTCCTATAGATGAAATTATTGGGAAAATATTAATTAAAAAAAAATTATGATATCTAAATTGATTAAAAGCAAAATGTTCACCTTATTAAAGGTGCAATATTCAAATATGTTGGAATATAGGGTAGAGATTGCATTATGGGCAATTTCAGGAATTATACCTTTTTTTATGTTAAACATATGGACACACAATAACCTTAATGAATCAATAAACATTAGTGATATTATGCTATCTAGATATTTTTTGTGTGCATTTTTTGTAAGGCAGTTTTCAGTAGTTTGGGTTGTATTTAGCTTTGAAGAAGATTCTCTTATGGGGAAAGTTTCTCCTTATTTAATCCAACCTTTAAATCCTTTTTTCAGATATTTTGCACAACATCTAGCGGAACAAATAACGAGATTTCCTTTCGCACTATTAATTGCATTTTTCTTTTTTATTTTTAATCAAGAAAGTATATGGATCCCAAGTTTAGGTACTTTATTATTATCGACAATATCGACTTTCTTATCATTCTTAATTCAATTTTTAATTCAGTCAATAATTGCATGTCTATGTTTCTGGACAGAAAAAGCATCATCAATTGAAAGATTGTTATTTATCCCCACATTATTTCTCTCAGGTCTTTTAGCACCAGTAGTTTCCTTTCCAGAATATGTAAAATCATGGATTTATTTCACCCCTTTTCCATATCTCATTGATTTCCCAGCAAACTTACTATCAGGAAATGCAATAAATATAAGTGGAGGCTTTAGTATGCAAATACTATGGGTTCTTTTACTTTTCCCATTATTTAGAAAAATATGGTCTGCAGGAACAAAAAAATATACTGCTATGGGATCATGAAAACAAAAAAATACTTAAAAGTTTATGGAAAATTTTTACATACTTCTTTAGCTTCTGAATTAGAGTATAAAACGAATATCTTAATTGATTTATTCACCGCAATATTAAGTTTAATAGGGAGTATTTTTTTATTATCTATTTTCTTTCAAAATAATGGAAGAATTGGAGGCTGGGAATTTGAACAGGCACTAATAATTCAAGGAATATATACAATTTTAAACGGAATAACTAATACATGGTTCAACCCTAATCTTACAGAAATAGTTAAACACATAAGAGAAGGAACCTTGGATTTTGTACTTTTAAAACCTATTGATAGTCAATTTTTTATCTCCTTAAAAAAATTAACTCCATCGGGTTTTCTAGAAATAATACTTGGAGTTTTCTTATTGTTGTACTGCATCAAAATAAACCAAATAAATTTCAATTTAAGTTTTCTGATTTTAAGTTTAACCACCATAATATGTTCAATTTGTATTTTATATAGCTTATGGTTTTTTATTTCATCAACTACTATTTGGTTTGTGAAGACATGGAATGCTACAGAAGTATTAAGATCGTTCCTTTACATTGGAAGATTTCCTTTAAATTCTTTTTCATTTTCTCTTAGAATATTTTTTAGCATCTTTATTCCCATTGTATTTATAACCACAATCCCTTCTGAAGTTTTCCTAGGTCTTTCTCAATTATGGAAAATATTGCTTGAAGTTATTGTTGCTATGGTATTTCTCTTTACTTCTAGAAAGTTTTGGTTATTTGCATTAAGATTCTACTCTTCAGCCTCTAGCTAAATATTATTTAACAACCTCCTTACAAAATTCCCAAATTCTTTGTTTACTTTTAAGCTTAGAAAGCCTTGATAATTTTTTGAAATTAGATGGTGTTTTTTCAACAGATAAAAGCCTACAGTTGTATTCAATTTGATAATTTCTTGATATTATTCTTAATTTAAGTAAAGCATCACAAAATATTATAATCAAAGCAATACTAAAAATAGTCCTTAAAGCATGTGAAAATGTCTCTGCATAATTTTTATTTTCAGTTTTTAATTCAAACTTCATTATTTAACTATATGCTGAGGGCATTTAATTGCAGCAATAGCAACAGCTGTGACTTTAAAGTTCTCTGACTTCTCAATAATCTTTTTAACTTCTAATGGTCCAAATTTATTACTTGCATCACTATAAGAAAGAAGTAAAGATTTATAATTGTCATGTCCTATATCTCTATATCTACAGAAATTATCTCCAACATAGTTTAACAAGGTTAGTAATGTTAATTCAATCATTAAAGTTTTTTAATTAACAAAGTTCATACGAATAATACAATGCTTGTGATTTATAACAAGTTTAATTACTAAAACACTTGAAATCCTGAAATAAGATGAATATTGGCAAATTTAAATTAAAAATTATTCCTGAATTACTAGAGTTGCTTTTTAAGAAATCATTAAAGCACTACCTGTAGCGTATTAATAATATTAAAATTGCACTATGGATAGGGGGTTGCAATTTTAGAGAAATTGGTCTAAAAATAAGGTTCCCCATCACCGGGCCTTACGCAGATAAGGTCTTTTTTTTTACAATTTTTTAGGGTTCAAATAAAATTTTTGATCAATACAACCTTTAATTTATTAAAACCTATGGAATTTTATAAAACTTATAGTGAATTTATCTTTATTAACTGTTAAAGCTTTTTTGTTTTTTTTGACCAAAACAATTTTGATTTTCATAAATAATTAATTCACAAAAATTTCACTAAAGATTTAATAAGTAAACTAATTCCAACAAAAAGACAAATTATTGTAAAGGTTTTTTTAATTAATATGTTTCCTTTTAAATTTGATAAATGAGCCCCGAAATATCCTCCTGTAAAAGAACCAATTATTAATATTATTAATATATTTGAAGAAAATGATCCTATTCTGCTCAAAAAAACTGCTCCCGTAAAATTCCAAAAGATTCCAACAGTAAAAAAAGTCAAACTTACGGCACGTAGAAAATCCATTCCAAATGTTTTTATTAAAAGAATTGTTACGAGCAATCCAGTTCCGGAAGAAATAGAACCATTCAAGATACCTATAATGAAAATAAAAATTAAAAATCTTATTTTGTTAAATAAATTAAGTTCATTATTTACTGATGTCAGACCAAAATCTGATTTGAAAAAAGAGTATAAGGCTAATAATATTGAAACCAATCCTAAAAATAAGTATAAATATTGTTCTGATATAAATTCAACAATATAAGCTCCTAAAATAACCCCAGGTAGTCCAAAAATTAAAATTTGCCAAGTAATATAAATATCATTTTTTAGAGATTTGTAATTTCTTAATGAACTGCCCAGTCCCAATGCTACTGTTGCTAATTTATGACTAGCAAGAGCCTGAAAGTAAGGAACACCACCTAAAATCAAGGCTGGTAATTGGATTAAGCCAGCTCCACCGCCAGAAATTGCTGAAAACGTATTAGAAAAAAAGGATATCAATAATATAGAAACACTTTTATAAAAAGAATTATCAGAGCTATTTATTAAATTTATTAATAAATAAAGCATTAATTCTTAACTCTAATTTTTCATAATTATGTATTTCTATTTTAAAAAAAACTAACTACTTAAGAAGTAATATGTTATCTTTTATGATCATAGTTAAATATGAAAACTGTTATTATTAAATAAAAGTTATCAAGATTCTTATGCATAGACAAGATGCAATTTACCTTGATCAGTTATGTCCTAAGATAAAAAATAAGAGTTGGAAAGAGTCACTTAATAAACTAACTAGATATAAATGTATTTATTGCGGTAAACCATCAGAATCACTAGATCACCTGCATCCGATGTCAAAAGGAGGTACAAGTATTACTAGTAATTGCGTACCATGTTGCTTGTCATGTAATGGCAAAAAATCAGATTCAGAAGTTCTTAGTTGGTACAGAAAACAAAATTTTTATGATCCTAGAAGGGCTATGGCAATTCGAGCATGGTTTAATGATGATTTAAAACTAGCTTCAGTTCTTTTAAACTATTTAAATTAACCAAAAAAATTATAGATTGATCAAAATTAATTAAAGAAACTGGAACCATATTTTCTTAACACAAAATTGAAAAAAATATTAAATTTTTAAATTATTCTTTTTTCATAGCAATTTATTTCATAGCACCTGAAAATCGAAATCTTAGAATAATCATCTTTCCAAATTATTGGCGAATCTATAACCTTTCTCTCTGGAGATTTTACCGAAAAAATTAAGCCAAATACAAAAAGAATAGAAACCAAGATTATAGTAATTACTAATTTGTCTGAAATATTATTCATAAGAATATTCTATCTAGAAAAATTTTTGTCAGGAGTTGTTTTTTCGTAAATTTCTAGAAAATAAGATTTAAAATAATCGACTCCTTCTTTCCCAACTAATCCAAATGTCAAACCACAATCATTTACTACCTGCAATGAAATTTGATTTGCCAAATCATCTTTCTCAATCCATTTTTTTTGTGGATTGTAAGAAAAAGATATTATATTTTCTGTTTTAACAATAGCTGATTTCATTGCTTCATCTTTAGATAAACCATTTTGAATAGCTTTGCAATATTTTCTTGAGAAATTATTAGAGATCCTATTTTGAAGTAAGCTAACACTAGGGTCTGATGTATCAAAGGCTAACCCTATTGGAGGATTTAATAAATAAATTAAAACAAAAAGTAAACTCAAACAAAACTTTAACAATAGCTATAAATCGATACTTATAATTCACATAATAGTTTTTTATTGTTCTCTTTTCAATTGGATCTCATAATTCTTAAAAGCAAAATTAAATTTCAATTTATTAAAAATTAATAGTATTGCGTAAAGTTCAGTAATAATATTCAAAGGTTTAATTGCTACTTATATGTACGAATCATTAATGACATTGCTATTTTTCCCTGATTGGACAAATGGACTACCTTCCGACTTTTTAATACTTCATTTTTTTGTAGGAGCTGTAATTTTTCCATTCAACATGATTCATGCTAAAGCTAGAAAAATTGACAGTCAGAATCCACAAGAAGCAGCAAATGGGTATAAAAATTCAGATGCTACTTCATTCTTTGGTTACGAAGAAATCAATTAAATTTATATAAAAGTTCTTTAAGGAATTACTAAATTTATGTTAATTTCCCTAAATACAGCTTTAGATCTCAAAATATTTAGTCCTAGAGAACCTTTAGGGATATTAATACTTTTTTTAGGATTAATATTTACCAGTATGATTTTTTATATAATTTATGCTGTAAGCACTAACAAAGAATCGTTAGAAGATAAAAAAATAAGAACAAAAAAGGAGACTTTGCAACAAGAGAAAATAGGAAAACTATTCCCTAAGAAAAAATAAATTTAATTGTTTTATAACTACTAAGGAATTTATTTACATTGTCAATTATGAGATCGATAGGATCTGTAAACATTAGTCTTAATTCTCTATAGTCGAACATAAGTAGTTAAATTTTAATATTAACAACTATTTTCTTTTTACGAGAAATTAATATTTTTACTTTAAAGCAAATAATGTTAAAAATGAATAAATGATTTGTAATCTTGGAGAAATCACCACAAAATCTATTTCTAGCTAGCGGAGTTAAGGATGGAGAAGGGTTTTGGCTTGTGGGAGTCAAAAATTGTGATGAAAAAATTCTTGAGGATAAAAATCTTTTAGATTGCCATAGAAAAGAATTAATAGGAAAAGAATCAGCAAAAGATATTCTTTTCGCTATAAATTTAAATATAAATAATTTATTCAATGAACTAAGAAATAAAGATTATTTAATTAAAAGACCTTCAATTGGAATATCTTTTGATATCCCTCTCCATCTATTGGAAAGCATTTTTGATTTTTGGCTAGATACTTATAAAAATAAAGAGGCATGGGAGACTTGTGTAGGCCTTCTTAAAATTCGAAAAAGAATTTCTCTAACAACCTTAATTAATAGCGAAAGTTTAAAAGGCAACTCTAAAAAATGGGCTATGAAAGTTGAAACATTACATACTTATGTACCAAATTCATTTAAGATTGAAAAGTTAAATGACCCTATGTGGAAATAAGACAATCTTTATATTTACTTCGCAGGATATTTAAGTAAAAATAAAATTATTTAATAATTAAAAATGAATAAACCATATTCTTTTAGTAACGATCAAATGAACGGCATTGTCGAAGATACTTACTCAAATATTATAAAAGAATGTGAAAATTTAAAAAAAAATACTAATTGCCCAAATGAGCAGGTAGTAGCACTTTTAAGTGTAATCGCATCAAATTTCGCAACCCCGGGTGAAAAAGGTTTAAATTAACATGACGACTTATTTTACTTGGAGCGATTTTGACAGGAGTGTACTACACATAGCTAATAAGTGTAAGTTTTTAGAATTTTCTGGAATATATGGAGTTCCTCGAGGTGGTTTATGTCTAGCTGTAGCACTAAGCCATAAATTAAAAATAAATTTAATTTCAGAACCAAGAAAAAATTCACTAATTGTAGATGATGTTTATGAAACTGGTATTACATTAAATAACCTCAAAGATATTGAAGGAGCAATGTTTTTTGTATTATTTAGTAAAATTAAACCTACATGGTGGAATACAGTATTTATATCTGAAAAAAGTGAATGGATAGTTTTCCCGTGGGAAAATACTTTAAATATTCATAGCGATCGCAATGAATATAACAAAAAAAGAGGTTTAAATTGAAAAAGAAATTATATTTAGCAAATCCATATGGATTTTCAAAACAAACAAAAAAACTTTTATTTGAATTTATTAATGTCTTTAATGAATTAAACATAGAAGTTTATGAACCTTTTGAAAGGACGAAACACATAATACAAAAAGAGGATAAATGGGCATATGAGCTAGCAAGAAGTAATTTCAACGATTTAAAAAAATGTGATTGCATTTTTGCGATTGTAAATGGAACGCCTCCAGATGAAGGTGTCATGATTGAATTGGGAATTGCAATTGCTCTAAAAAAGGAAATCTTTTTATTTAGGGATGATTTCAGAAATTGTTCTGATAGCAATCAATACCCACTAAATTTAATGTTATTTCTTGGACTGCCTAGAGAAAATTGGAAAAAATATTATTTTGAATCCGTACAAGATATAAAGAGTTATAAAAAAGGATTTGTAGAGTGGGCAAAAAACACTTCTATTAAACCCAAAAATACTTAAGTTAAAATTTAAATTTAAAATACTCAGTTGAGATGTTAGGATATGTTTTATTTGGAAAATTTTGACTCAAGTTACAGTTGGAGAAAACGAGGGTATTGAATCTGCCCTTAGAAGATTTAAAAGACAAGTATCAAAATCAGGAATCTTTGCGGATCTAAAAAGACTTAGGCATCATGAAACCCCTATCGAAAAATACAAAAGAAAGTTACAACAAAGAAGGAAAGCAAGAAGAAGATAATTTGAATTAAAAATTTAAAGTAAATATATTTTTATTTGTACAGCTATATTTTATTAAGTTAAAGGTTGTCATTTAAGCTTTTTAAGCTTTTTAACAAGATTTATTCCAACACCTGCTACAGCAAGAAGTTCTTTTTCATCTGCAGCAATAACTGCTTTAGTTGTTTTAAATCCAGCTTCATATAATGCCTTGGCACTTTTAGCTCCAACGCCAGGAAGTGTAGTTAAGGTTTCAATACTTTTCTTTGAATTAATTGTTTTTGTTTTTGTTTTTGTTTTTGTTTTTTTTGTTTTTGAAGATTTAATTGTTTTTTTCTCTTTCTTTAAAGGCGTTTCTGGTGATACTGCACTTTTAAATAGTATCGACTTTAGTTTATTTAGAAATTTAGAAATCATTGCAAGATATAAGTAATAAAATTAAATAGTCAACTTTAAACAGTTTATCAAATCCCAGAAGGAATTAATAACAAAACTATTAATAATTGAATTAAATTAATTTATTTACATTTATATAAAGACACATATTTAATATTTATGCAAGCTTAGAAAGCTTTGCAAATAAATTTAAATTAATATAGAAATTTTGGCAAAGAAAAAATTTACTTCCCAAACTTAAAAGTATTTACTAATAGTAAAATTAGATTCATATTATAAAGCAGAAAATGAAGCTTATATTTATAAGTGGTCCTTCTGGTAGCGGTAAAACCACTTTATCAAATCAGATAATGGTAAAAATTAAAAATGGTATTGTTTTAAGTACAGACAATTACTACAAAACAGGCCTAATAAGTAATTTATGCTCAAAATTTG
>QCLX01000014.1 GCA_003214215.1 Prochlorococcus sp. AG-418-G18
TAGTCAATCTAACTTATTAGAAAGTGTAAAAAAGAATCCAAGCGAAGCTAGGAATTTATGTAAAAAGTTTAGAGAGTTTAATTCAAAGGGTATTTCAGCTAGTTCAGATAAAGCTATAGAGTATGTATCAAACAAAAAAAAGTTAACTCCCGTTAACGCAGAGATCTTTTCTATTTACGTAATCGGGCTGCACTGTCCAGATATTATCTAAGGCCTAAATGTCTGGTTCAAGATGGTTTGAAAAGTCTCTAGTACTTAGAGATGGGGTAAAGCTAATATCAAGGATTTGGTTACCTAATAGTAATGGCCCATGGCCTGCATTATTAATGAGACAGCCTTATGGAAGGGAAATAGCTTCAACTGTTACCTATTCTCACCCTGAATGGTGGGCTTCAAAAGGGTATATGGTAATCATTCAGGATGTTAGGGGAATGGGTTCTTCTGAAGGGGTTTTTAATGCTTTCAAACAAGAAGCTAGCGATACTTCAGAAACACATGAGTGGGTAAGGTCTCTAAAAGAATGTAATGGAAAACTTGGCTTATATGGTTTTTCATATCAAGGATTTACTCAACTAACTGGCGAATTAAATTCAAAGCCGCCAGATTGTTTATCTCCTGCAATGACTGGGATGAACATTAAGGAGCATTGGTGCTCAGATGGAGGAGCATATTGGTGGCATAACAATATTGCATGGGGGCTTCAAATCGCAGCACTAAAAATGAAAAGAGAAAATAATTTGTTTGAGTGGGAAAAGATAAGATTATCCTTAGAAAATAAAAGTTATTTGAGGGAAGGAATTGATATTTTAAAAGAAAATGATCCTAATAGCTTTGTTTTGGAATGGCTTAAAAATTTAAATAATGCTTGCCACTTTGAAGAATTTAAGCCAATTTCAACATGGATTAAACAACCTATGTTAATTATTGGAGGACTTTGGGATCCACATTTAAAAGGTGCCTTTGATCTTTATAAAAAATCTAAAGAAGCTGGTGGAAGCCCAGAGATAATTATTGGGAATGCGACACATCTAAATTGGTGGGAGGGATCACAAGAATCTTTATTAAAATTTTTTGATAAGCATTTAAAATCAGATGAAAAATTTAATTCTAAGAATTTAAAAAAGGAGAGAAAAATATGGAATATTTCACTAAATAAATGGGAAGAATTAGATAATAAATTTCACCCCGAATTTATTTTTGGGCTCAAAAGCGATGGCACAGCAAATGCAAAGGTTGAGAATGGAAGTCTGACCATAAATTCAAAAGGATCAGGATGGTTCACGATTGTTAATGACCCATGGAGACCTACTCCATCTGACGGCGGTCATTTAGGTCCAAATCCAGGGAAGTTTAATAGAAGTATTACTGATAAACGCCTGGATGTTGCTGTTTTTCAAACCAATTCTTTTGAAAGAGATCAATATTTAACAGGGATTCCCACATTAGAAATCTCAGTAAAAAGTGATCAGCCCAATTTCGATATCTGCCTTGCTTTATCTCATGTTGAAGAAGGGAATGAAAATGTGAATCAATTTTCAACTGGATTCTTAAGGGTTAAAAACTCCAAAATAAATGAAGAATCCACTTATCAAATAACAATGCAGCCAACAAATATTTGTTTAATTCAAAATAGCAAGCTTCGCTTATCTATATCTGCAGCAGCTTATCCCGCTATTGGAGTTAATCCTGGATTCGGGGAGGGAAATATTGGGGCGCCCTCAGCAAATCATAGAATTATTACTCTAAGCTTTAGCCTAAATAAAACATTTATGAAAATGACCCCTTTTTTTAATAAATAATTATTTTTTTGGTTAATCATTTGATATTATTAATCCTTAATATCTACCAGTCATGATCGAAACAATTCAAGCAGACTGGATTAAATCAGAAGCTATCAACCTAGAAAATTGTTGCAATGATAATCCATTAAAAATATTAGGTCCTCATTTTTATGAAGAGCAATGGGTAATAAGGATATGGATGCCTGAAGCCGACGAAGTTAAAATCAATTTTAAAAATAATTCCTACAAGGCAAAACCCATAAACCATAAGTGGCTTTTTGAAGCGATCTTGCCTGAAAATCCAAATTCTAATTACGAAATAAATATTTCACGAGGAGGGATCACGCATACACAACATGACCCCTGGTCATATAAAGAAGAGTGGATGGGAGAAGTTGATAGGCATCTTTTTGCAGAAGGTAATCATCATCATATTTGGGAAAAAATGGGAGCACATCTCATTGAAGAAAAGAATCAAAAAGGTGTCATGTTTTGCATTTGGAGCCCAAATGCAAAATCAATCTCGATAATTGCAGATATAAATTCTTGGGATGGAAGACATCATCCAATGCAAAAAAGATTAGGGGGAATTTGGGAACTATTCATGCCAACAATGCAAGAGGGAGACACATATAAATATGAAATAAGAACACAACAAGGTCATATTTATGAGAAAGCAGATCCATATGGTTTCCTTCACGAAATCAGACCTCAAAATGGTTCAATAGTTTCAAAATTGAAAAACTTTAATTGGGATGATAGTTCTTGGATTTCAAATAGAGATTCCTCTAGTCAAATTAACAAGCCAATTTCAGTTTATGAAATGCATTTGGGAAGTTGGCTCCATGAATCAATAGATAATAAATATCTTGAAGAAAATGGTGAACCAAGAGACCCTGTGCCTGCTGCAGATTTAAAACCTGGAACACGATTATTAACTTATCCAGAATTAACCAAAAAGCTCATCCCTTACGTAAAAGAGAGAGGATTTACTCATATTGAACTAATGCCAATATCTGAACATCCTTTTGATGGTTCATGGGGCTACCAGGTTACAGGCTGGTATGCACCAACAAGTAGATTTGGCACCCCAAATGAATTTCGAGAGTTTGTCAATAAATGTCATGAAGAGGGCATAGGTGTGATTCTTGATTGGGTCCCTGGTCATTTCCCAAAAGATAAGCATGGTTTAGCATTTTTTGATGGTTGTCATCTTTATGAACATGGAGATTCGCGCATAGGTGAACATAAAGAATGGGGAACATTAATATTTAATTACAGCAGAAACGAAGTTAGAAATTTCTTAGTAGCCAACCTCGTTTATTGGTTTGAAGAGTTTCATATTGATGGCATAAGAGTAGATGCTGTAGCTTCAATGCTTTACAGGGATTATTTACGCCCAGATGGCGAATGGATACCTAATGAAAATGGTGGTAATGAAAATACAGAAGCTGTTAAATTTCTTCAACAGGCTAATCATGTACTCTTCCAACATTTCCCAGGTGCACTTTCTATCGCTGAAGAATCAACAACTTGGCCAATGGTAACCAAACCAACTGACATGGGAGGGTTAGGGTTTAATTTGAAATGGAATATGGGATGGATGCACGATATGCTCGATTATTTTGAGATAGATCCTTGGTTTAGGCAATTCCATCAAAATAGTGTAACTTTCTCAATAACTTATAACTATACAGAGAACTTTATGCTTGCTCTCAGTCATGATGAGGTTGTCCATGGGAAAAGTCATCTTTTGCATAAAATGCCGGGCGATGACTGGAAGAAATATGCAAATACTCGAGCTTTACTCACTTATATGTGGACCCACCCCGGTAAAAAAACGATATTTATGGGAATGGAATTTGGACAAAGGCAAGAATGGAACGTTTGGGATGATCTGCAATGGGAGTTGCTAGAGTTTGAGCCTCATAAAGGTATCAGAAACTTGATTGATGACCTAAACGCACTTTATAAAAATGAAGCTGCGTTATGGAAAAATGACTTTGATCCTTATGGATTCCAATGGATTGATTGTAATGACAAATCTAATTCAGTTATAAGTTTCATGAGAAGAGAAAACGACACCAATGAGTGGCTTGTTGTTGTTGCTAACTTTACACCTAATACTCATGGGTCATACAAAGTAGGTGTTCCTGTGGAAGGATTCTATAAAGAAATATTTAATTCAGACGGCTCTAGATACGGGGGTAGTAACAAGGGAAATATGGGGGGTAAAGAAACTATAAATTACAATATTCATGATTATCAAAATGCTCTAGAACTTGCTTTGCCTCCACTAAGCGTAAGTATCTTCAAACATCAATCAAAAAAATAAGAAGGCTCATTTAACTTAGTGCTTCATATAAATGTTCATATAACGCTTTTGCTCTGCTTTGCATTGTAAGATTTTTAAGTTGGAATTTTAATTTTTTTAAAACATATCGAATTGAAAAATGGGTCAAGATTTACCACTACTACTTTCTGCCGCATTAGGTAAAAAAGTAAATAGGCCTCCAGTATGGATGATGAGGCAAGCAGGAAGATATATGAAAATCTATAGAGATTTAAGGGAGCGTTACCCAAGCTTTAGAGAGAGGTCTGAAAATCCAGAACTATCATATGAGATTTCAATGCAGCCTTTTCATGCTTTCAAACCGGATGGTGTGATCCTTTTTTCAGATATTCTCACACCTCTCCCAGGGATGGGTATAAATTTTGAGATAATAGAAAGTAAAGGTCCAATAATTGATGACCCAATAAGAACTCTTAACCAGATAGAAAATTTAAAAGAATTAAATCCAAGTGAGAGTTTAAGTTTTGTTGGGCAAGTTCTTTCTTCACTAAAAAAAGATGTGAATAATGAGGCAACAGTTTTAGGTTTTGTTGGCGCACCTTGGACTCTTGCTGCATATGTAGTTGAAGGTAAAAGCAGTAAAAATTATTCTTTAATAAAATCAATGGCTTTTAAAGAACCAGATTTACTTCATAAACTTCTTGATCATTTTGCAAAATCTATTGGTGAATATCTTAAATATCAAATAAAATCTGGAGCGCAAGTAGTACAAATTTTTGATTCATGGGCAGGTCAACTAAGTCCACAAGATTACGATATCTTTGCTGGGCCCTATCAAAAAAAAGTTGTTGACATTGTAAAAGCAGAATACCCTGAGACACCAGTAATTCTCTACATTTCAGGAAGTGCTGGTGTCATAGAAAGAATGGCAAAAACTGGAGTAGATATAATCTCATTAGACTGGACAGTAGATATTGAAGAGGCTTGTAAAAGAATCCCTAGTGGGATAGGAATTCAAGGTAATGTTGATCCTGGCATTTTATTCGGAAACAAAGAATCAATTAAAGAAAGGATAGATAATACTTTCAATAAAATTAAAGGCAGGAAATATATTCTTAATTTGGGTCATGGGATTTTACCTGGGACTCCAGAAGAAAATGCTCAAACATTTTTTGAACATGGAAAAAAACTTACTTACTAATCAAAGTCTTGGCATATAAAAACTTATTAATCACAGGTGCGAATGGATGTGTTGGCCAATATTTAGTTGATTGGTTTTTAAAAAACACAAAATTCAGGCTTTGTCTCATGGTGAGAGACAAAAGTAAGTTGCCAATTTCTGTTCAAGAAAATAAAAATGTCAAGTTAATGGTGTGTGATATCAGGGAATCATATAAGTATAAAAAGGAAATTAGTCAAATTAATTACCTAATACATACTGCTACAGCTTGGGGAGATCCAAGAAGAGCCTATGAAGTAAACATTAAAGCTTTTGAAGAATTACTTGCAATGCTTGATATTAACAAGTTAGAAAAGATTATTTATTTTTCAACCGCTAGCATTCTTGATACCCAAACAGAATTAATGAGGGAATCATTGATTTATGGAACAGAGTACATTCAAACAAAATACGAATGTTTCCAGAGACTTAGAGAAAGCTCATTTGCAGAAAAAACTTTCGCTGTTTTCCCTACCTTGGTTTTTGGAGGAAATCTTGGAAAAAAAAGTAAATATCCTGTAAGTTATTTAACTAGTGGATTGAAAGAAATCGGAAAATGGCTTTGGGTAGCAAGATTTTTAAAACTCGATTCTAAATTTCACTTTATACACGCAAATGATATCGCTCAAATTTGTGGGTTTCTAATTAAAAATCATAAAGAAGAGAAATACAAAGGTTTTAGAAAATTTGTCCTAGGTCAGAAATTTATTTCAATTGATCATGCCATTATTACACTTTTAAAAAGAAACAATATGAGGAGATATTTTGCTATACCCCTTACAAAAAAAATTCTAAAAATATTATTAAGAATTCTTCCCATCCAAACTACTCCGTGGGATAGCTTCAGTATCAAGAAATATGACTTTAATCATGTCCCCATCACTAATCCTGAGACTTTCAAACTTAAAAGTTATGCAAAGTCACTGAATGATATTTTAAGGTTATCAAAATTACCAAGC
The DNA here is from genome assembly GCA_003214215.1 of Prochlorococcus sp. AG-418-G18. Lineage (GTDB taxonomy): Bacteria > Cyanobacteriota > Cyanobacteriia > PCC-6307 > Cyanobiaceae > Prochlorococcus_A. Next base: position 6,253 of record QCLX01000014.1, read on the forward strand.
TGTAATAACAATTAAAATTCTCACAGTTAATCTCCCAAAGCCTTGTAATATGTATATAGGTAAATTTTAATTATGTTACGTTCAATCTTTGCAGGGTTATTCGCAATAGTTTTAACTCTTGGTCTAGGAATTTCATCAGTTTCAGCTAAGACTGTTGAAGTAAAACTTGGTACAGATGCAGGAATGCTTGCATTTGAACCAAGTACAGTAACCATTAGTGCTGGTGATACAGTTAAATTCGTCAATAATAAATTAGCTCCTCACAATGCAGTTTTTGATGGGCATGAGGAATTAAGTCATGCAGATCTAGCTTTTGCTCCAGGAGAGTCTTGGGAAGAAACATTTGATACTGCAGGAACTTATGATTACTATTGCGAGCCTCACAGAGGAGCTGGAATGGTAGGTAAAGTTATCGTTGAATAAATCTTTTAAAATTTAAGTACTTTTTAACTTAATACTTACTACAGTCATAATTATAGTTTGATTGATGAAGATAGTTCCAAGCGAATTTACAAATTCTGCTTGGATCTGTTTTATTTTGGCCAAAGAAATTGCTTATAAAAATCATCAACAAAACGTAGAGTCTGACAATTTGTTTTTAGCTCTTATAAAACAAGACAATCTTACAAAAAAGATTTGAATTTGATCAATACTCAAAAATTAGTAAATTCATGGGGGAAATTGAGAAATTATGTAAAGAAAGGGATATCTATCCAAATATCAGCTTCGGTAAGAATTTTGTAAGTCTCTCAATATTTTTAGACAATAAAGAAATATCAGACAAGGAGAAAGACTTTTCAATGGATATTGATAAATTTTATTTAGAAGATTAGTCCTTTTTAATAATTATTTGGCTTTGCAATATCTCTTTTGATTAAAGCCATTAAATATGTTGGTGCTTTATATCTACCAGGTAGACATCTATTTAAAGTTTCAAGATGACCCCAACACACTGTCTTTTGTATATCTTTAACTGAGTTTCCTTTTAAGATTAATAGTCTAAGAGCTTTGCAAAATAAAGGATAACCAGCTTCTAGTTCATCTATATTAAGCTTTGCTGCTGACATAGATCAAAGATGAATCATCAACTAATAATCTATACAACTATGGTGCACAATTGGTTCATATTTCAAATTTCTCAATAATTAGAAATTAATCTAGAAATGCGACGCAATCTATTTCAACTAAAACTCCTTTTGGTAGAGATGAAACTTCCACACAGGCCCTTGCTGGAGGATTCTCAATATTAAAAAAATCACTATATATTTTATTAACAATTTGAAAATTACTTAAGTCCGTTAAGTAAATAGTTGTTTTTATTACATCCTCTATTTTGGCTCCACCAGCTTTAAGAACTTCTGTGAGATTTTTTAAAACTTGAATAGTTTCTTTCTCTATGTCTCCTAAACATGTTATTTCATTTAAAGCTGGGTCTATAGCAATTTGACCAGAACAATAGATAAAATCCCCAGCTTTTATTGCTTGATTATATGGTCCTACTGGATCTGGAGCATTTGATGTTTTAATTACTTTTTTGGGGGACATTTGTTTAAGAAGATACCTATCTATTTAAACCCATAAATCTTTATTTGCTCTTAAAAAAGTAAATTCTTCTAAATTTTTTGCTCTTAAGAAAAGGTTTATTTTCATCTCTTCATCTAGTAAAAATGGAATTGTCAATTCATTAAGAGAAAGTTTTTTTTCAACTTCCGAAAGTTTATTTTTTATATCTTGATCTTTTGGCTTGAGATTCAATGCCCACAATATATTTGCCTTTGTATATTCATGTGCACAATATATGAGAGTATTTTTTGGCAAAGATTTGATTCTTTCTAGTGAAGAATACATTTGTTGATAAGTTCCCTCAAAAATTCTTCCACAGCCTCCAGAAAATAATGTGTCACCAACAAAAAGAACAGGATTTTCCCCATTCAAAAAGAAGGCAATATGTGATTTTGTATGTCCTAATACTTCAATTATTTTTACTTCTTCACCTAAAATATTCAAAGTTTCTCCATCCTTTACAGATACATTTTGAAAGGGTATTCGCTTTTTTTCTTTGGAGGAAGCAATCACCTTTATATTTGGCCATCTTTCAATGAGATACTTCGTCCCTCCAATATGGTCTGAATGATGATGAGTTTGCAAAATAGCTTCTAAGTGAAAATTGTTTTCATTTATATATCTAATAACTGGTTCGTGAACAGATGGATCTACAACCACGACGGATTTACCTTTTACCAACAACCAAATGACGTTATCACTTAACACTCTAAGTCCGATTATATTTCGAGCTTTATTAAATTCCATTGTTAACTTAGAATGAAGAATCCTTGGAAGAAATTGATCTATGTTTACTATAGCTTTACCAAAAGGAGCTCTGTTAAAAGATTCAATTTCAACTTTTAAAAGAGCTGGGTTAGATTTCTCAGATGCGTTGGACGAAAATAATAGATCTTTAACCTTTCAATCAAATTGCAAACGGGCAAAAGCTTTATTAGTAAGAAATGGAGATGTGCCTGTTTATGTAAGTTATGGTCAGGCTGATTTGGGTATTGTTGGGTATGACGTTTTACGAGAATCTGAATTAAAAGTCGCAAAGTTATTAGATTTAGGATTTGGGGGTTGTCATATGTCTTTGGCGGTTAAGAAAAATAGCGATTATTCAAAACCAACTGATCTTCCAGCGAATTGTAAAGTAGCAAGTAAATTTATAAAAACAGCAAGATCTTATTTTGAAGAACTGAATATCCCTGTAGATATAGTTCATTTGACAGGATCAGTCGAGCTTGGTCCTATTACAGGCATGGCAGAGGCAATAGTTGATTTGGTGGCAACTGGAAAGACTCTTAAAGAGAATGGTTTAATTAAAATAGATGATCTTTTCTACTCGACTGCAAGACTAATTGGGAATCCTTTATCTATGAGGTTAGATGAAAATCATCTCAGAGATATGATTTTATCAATAGAATCAACTAATGTTTTATAAAAGAATAATTTAATGTTAAATGATTTTAGAAGGATTAAAAAGTTAGGTAAATATTTAACTAAAGATAAAAAAACTATCTATCTAATCTTGATAGTTTTGTTACCTGTTTCTTTCTCTGGAGCTATTCAACCATTATTAGTTGGTCAAGCAATTACTATTCTCAAAAACGAAACTACAGATGTTTGGCTAAGTAAAACTTTTTTTGGGCAGTCAATAAATGCCATAATCTTAACTTTATTTATAACTGTTTTATTTAGGTTGGTTTTGCAAGGATACCAAACTTACAATATCCAAGCAGTGGGTCAACGTTTGACAGCAAGGATTAGAAGAGAACTTTTTGATCATTCAATATCTTTATCTCTTAAGTATCACGATAAAATGCCTGTAGGGAAATTATTAACGAGATTAACAAATGATGTTGATGCTTTAGCCGAAGTTTTTGGTAGTGGTGCAGTTGGAGTTATTGCTGACTTTGTAAGTCTAATAGTAATTTCTTTGACAATGCTTTCAATTGATCGAGGGCTTGCGATTTTATTGTTGATAACTCAGATTCCTGTTTCATATTTCATTATTTGGCTTCAAAAACGCTACAGAAAGGCCAATTATCAAGTGAGAGAAGAGTTATCTCAACTCAATTCTGATTTTCAAGAGAATCTTCAAGGTCTAGAAGTTGTTCAGATGTTTAGAAGAGAAGCTTTTAATAGTAAGAAATTTTCTAATACTGGAGTTGCTTACAAGAAAGCAGTAAATGGAACTATTTTTTATGACAGTAGCATTTCAGCATTTATAGAGTGGATTTCGCTTGCCGCAGTTTCTTTAGTTTTGGCAGTTGGTGGTTTAGGGACATTAACAACTTTTATTTTATATTCTCAAAGGCTCTTTGAACCTTTAAGACAGCTTGCAGAGAGATTTACTCAGATTCAAGGAGGTTTAACAGCTGTTGAGAGAATAAATGAATTATTAGATGAAGAAATTCAGATTCAAGACTCTATTTCCGCAAATAATTTTTCAAAAGATGCTCATACTGCAAATAAGCAATTTAAGGGTAAGATTGAATTCAAAAATGTATATTTCTTCTACAAAGAGGGAGAATATATTCTAAAGAATTTATCTTTCCTGATCAATCCTGGTGAGCATGTAGCTTTTGTTGGACCAACTGGTTCTGGTAAAACGACCATAATTAGATTGTTATGTAGATTGTATGAACCTCAATCAGGTCAAATTTTAATCGATGATATCGATATAAGAGGAATTCCCATTGCAACCCTTAGAAATATGTTGGGAGTAGTTCTACAAGATACCTTTATCTTTAGTGGGAATGTTGCTGATAATTTGAAACTAAATGCCAATATTGACGATCTTGAATTAGAAAATCTTTGTAAAGAATTAGGTTTAGAAAATTTATTAAAAAAATTACCAGAAGGTTTGAACACTTTGCTAAGAGAAAGAGGAGGGAATCTCTCTTCTGGTGAGAGACAACTTATTTCAGTAGCAAGAGTAGCGATTAGAAATCCGATTATTTTAATAATGGATGAGGCTACAGCTTTTATGGATCCCTCTACAGAGGCTACTTTGCAGAAAGATCTTGAGAGAATTCTGTCAAAAAGAACAGCATTAGTAATAGCTCACAGATTAGCAACTATTGAAAATTCTGATAAGATTTTAGTCTTAAAAAGGGGATCATTAGTTGAAGAGGGAACTCATAGTGAATTAAGACTGAAAAAAGGTTTATATTTTCAGCTCTCTGAACTTCAACAAAAGGGATTTGCGAATTTTTAATGATTTTTAGAAACCAAGGGTCATCAATAAAAAAATCGAACACGATTTCTGGAGATGAACTTTTAGATATCTATGGTTTGAATTCTTATGAATTCACTCAAAAAAATAAAGAAGAAATTTTTGTATGCAGTAAAAGTAAAGAGTTAGATCTAATAGAGCTAGATCAACTTTTGCAAACAGTTGGTTGGAGCAGACGACCAATAAGGAGAGTAAAAAGAGCTTTGGATTTTAGTATTTTGGTTGTTGGTTTATGGCTTCATGACGATAAATTCCCAAGGCTAGTAGGCTTCGCAAGATGTACTGGTGATGGCGTTCTTGAGGCAACAGTGTGGGATGTGGCTGTTAATCCTGTATATCAAGGTCTTGGATTGGGAAAAGAGTTAATGAAATATATCCTAAAAGAATTAAAAAACATTGGCATTTCAAAAGTTACCCTTTTTGCTGATGCGGAAGTGGTTTCATTTTACAAAAGACAAGGCTGGATATTAGAGCCAAGAGGCTCTAAATGTGCTTTCTGGTATGCAAATTAATTAATTTTTATAGTATTCAGAATAGATAGTTTTTAATGATTCGCCGTTTAACCACCTTCTTCTAAAGTTCCAGTTCTTTAATGCTTGGATAAAAATATTAGTTCTCTCCCATTTCCGTGAACTTATAAAAATAGGTAAATTTAATTGTTTTAAATGATTTTTTTTGTGTAATCTTCTTAAAAAATCTACATCTTCCATCAAAGGTATTTTCTTAAAACCATTGTTCTTAAAATAGTTAGTTCTATGAATTATTAAACCTTGATCGCCATACGGTTGTTTAAAAAATCTACTTCTAAAATTCACGAGAAATTCGAGGACTCTATAAATTATCTTTTTGTTATTAATTTTGAATTCAAAATAGTAAATACTATTCTTGTTTCCCTTTAAAAATGAATTTATTCTTTTAAACCAATCATGAGTTAATCTTGTGTCTGCATGTAAAAAAATGAGCCACTCTCCTTTTGAATTTTTAGCTCCAATATCTAATTGCAATCCTCGATTCCTTTCTTTGGATATACATACTTTTGCTCCATAAATATTTGCTATATCAATAGTTTTATCTTCACTTCCACAATCAACAATTATAATTTCGCCCTCTTTCTGAATACTTGACAAGTCTGAAAGTAATAATGGCAAATTATTAGCTTCATTAATTGTTGGAATGATAATTGAGATTTTAAACAAGTCGATCACTTTCTATTTTCAATATCAATAATTGTATCTATATCTATTTTTTTATCTAAAAACTTATATTTAAATTTTGTAGAAGCAAAATTATCAATTGTATTTTGAAGAACATTTTCTGTCCCCCACTTTATGTTGATAAAAGGTAAATATATATGCGATGACGTTATTTTTTCTGATAAACCAATAAGCCAATATCCTCCATCATTAGATGGTCCTAAAATAAGATCGTTTTGTTGGAGCTCTTTTAGAGTATTCAATAGATCTTGATGGCATAAATCTGGAAGGTCAGTACCAATAAAAATAATATTTTTGATCTTATTTCTTGCACAAAATTTTTTGTTGATAATTATTTGCCGTTTCATTTTTTCTCCTAAGCAGCCTTTCCCCTGCAAATTAAATTTTTTGATGCCTAGTTCTCTAGTCCATCTTCTACAATTACTTACCCCCAAACCAGATATAGCAATAGAAATATCAATTAGTTTATTTTCTTGGAGAAATTTTGCTACTGAAATAGTGTGTTTGGTCATTACACTTTGAACCTTTGCAGAATTACTTTTACCTATGTCTTTAGATAATCTTGTTTTGCATCTTCCAAAACCATGCCATTTTGCCATGATAATAAGTAATGCTTTATCCAATAATTTAGTGCGATTTAAAATAATTATATGCCTATAAAAATAAAATTTTTTATAAATTTCTATGATGCTTTGTTACGTAATTTTAAATTTGTCGTGATCTTGTGATTTCCTAATGGCCAATTATTAAATTCCAACTAGATTAATAATCTAGATAATAAAATTTTGCAAGCAATTAATCCTATTTGGGCGGAAGTTCAACAATCACTTCAAAAAACTTTAAGTAAGCCTTCATTTGAGACATGGATAAGGCCTGCTAAATTTAATTGTTTTGAAAATGGCTTATTAACCTTAATTGCTCCAAATACATTTTCCAGTGATTGGTTAAGAAAGAATTATTGTCAAACTATCGAAAAGGCTGCAACAGAAATATGCGGCCATGATGTAAAAGTTGTTTTTAAATCTGAAACAAATATTAGCAGCGATTCAACAAATAAGGAGAACCTAGATGAACAGATCGTGAATCATAAAACAAAATCATTTGCTAACAATAGTCTAGATATTTCTTCAAAAAATCGATCCAAAAATCCCAACGGTCTAAATCTGCGCTACGTCTTTAAAAGGTTTGTTGTTGGTCCAAATAGTAGGTTAGCTCACGCTGCGGCTTTGGCTGTTGCCGAATCACCTGGAAGAGAATTTAATCCATTATTTATTTGTGGTGGAGTAGGTCTCGGTAAAACTCATTTAATGCAAGCAATAGGCCATTATCGAGTAGAAATAGATCCAGAAGCAAAAGTTAAATATGTTTCTACAGAGACTTTTACCAATGATGTTATTAGCGGTATTCGAAGAGATGGAATGACAGCTATTCGAGACAAATATAGAAATGTAGATTTGATTTTAATAGACGATATACAATTCTTAGAAGGCAAAGAATATACACAGGAAGAATTCTTTCATACTTTTAACGCTCTTCACGAATCAGGAAGTCAAATAGTTATTGCAAGTGATAGACCTCCAAATCAATTGTCAGGAATTCAAGAGAGATTAATTTCTAGGTTCTCAATGGGTATGACTGCAGATATTCAACCACCTGACCTTGAGACGAGGACCGCCATCCTTCAAAAAAAGGCAGAACAAGAGAGGATGAGTCTTCCAAGAGATTTAATTCAATTTATAGCAGGAAGATTCACTTCGAATATTCGAGAATTGGAAGGAGCATTCACTAGAGCTGTTGCATTTGCATCAATAACAGGATTGCCAATGACAGTCCAATCAATTGCGCCAATGCTTGATCCGAATAGTGTAGGTGTAGTTGTTACTCCAAAACAAGTAATTGATAAAGTGTCAGATTTTTTTAAAGTTTCTACTGATGAATTGATTAGTTCAAGTAGGAGAAAACCAGTAAGTCAAGCTAGGCAAATAGGCATGTATCTTATGCGACATGGAACGGATCTAAGCTTACCAAGAATTGGAGATGAGTTTGGGGGCAAAGATCATACAACAGTTATGTATGCTATTGAACAAGTTGAAAAAAAATTGTCTATTGATCCTAATATTGCAAGTCAAGTTCAAAAAATAAGAGATTTACTTCAAATAGATTCAAGAAAAAATTTATAGTTTTAATATTAACTAGAAACAAAATTTCTAGGATCTTGATCATATCTATGCCTAAAAGGTATCTTATCTATCTCATTGATATCACTAAGCGATTCAATTTTATTTAATGATTGTCTTAATAACCTTGCCGAAATAATTGGCATATCTCTTGGAACTGAAATTCTATTTTTTAAGTATCTTAGAGAGATTCCTGAAAGTTTGTTAGGGATTATTACTTCACCTGTGATCATATGGGTCAATGCTGATCTCAATGATTCCTCAAATGATTCTTTATTAAATGGGTTTACTTTTAGTAAATTGTCTTTATGCTTTATCACTCTTTGAAGAGCAATTTTAGCGAAATATTTTGAATCATAATTTTTATTGAATTCATAATTACCTAGACCCTTTCCAGTATCTATAAGCCCAGAGAAAGTTATCTGATTTTCATTGCTTTCTTTATAACATCCACCCATTTGTGGAGGTAAATCATGAGAGTGAGTATGAAAATCTCCTTGAGTGCCTCTATAAACACTTGTCCCTTCAAAAAGGGTAAGCCAGTTATCTACATGACGGTAATTAGATCTTAAATTAAACCCTTTATAATAAATCAGTGATGCATTTATTCTCTCCATATAGGGAATATAAATTATATCTCCAACACCAGGCTCTATAACACCCGTATCAGCTACTGATGGATCAACAAACCCTGATTTTGATCTACTTAAGATTTTATCTAGTTTTGAAATGGATTCTTTAAAACTTTCTTTTCTAAAAGAGTTATCTATAAAATTAAAGCTTTCTCGGCAGAGCCAATTACACCAAGATCTGAAAATTTCTCTTTCTAATTCTCGAATTTTGATAAGGTGACTAGATGTTAAAAAAGATCCAAGTGCTCCAAATTCATTTTCTAAAAAAGCAATGATATCGTCGCTTTCAGTTATAACTTGCCCTTTAAATTCAATTGCAGGTAATTTCCCCGATCTGACTTTTTCAAGGAACCAACTTTCTTTTTGACCGTAGCAAAACATATTTATTTTTCTGACTCTGTATGGAATTCTCTTGAATTCAAGCCATAACCATATCTTCTGACAGTAAGGACACCAAGAGTGCCTATCCCTATAGAGGGTAACTAATACATCATTTTCACTATGTCCAAATAATCTTAAATTTGCGTAGGAATTATTTATACCATGGACTCTATCAAGATCTTCAACTTCAAATTTATTTAAATCATCCCATGTCAAAATCCCATTCATTATTTGAATTAAAGTTATAAACTAACGTTATAATAATTGATTTAAAAAGTCTTGAAATTTGAATTTGATTTAATTGTTGTTGGCGCTGGATCTGGAGGACTTGCGGCGGCTAAACGTGCAGCAAGTTATGGAGCAAAAGTCGCAATCATTGAAGTAAATCAAATAGGAGGAACTTGTGTGATTAGGGGATGTGTTCCTAAGAAATTGATGGTTTATGCAGCTAAAAGTAAAAAAGATATGGATTCTTCTGAAGGATATGGATTGAAAAATGAAGGTATTAATTTTGAATCAAATATTTTATTGAAGAATGTTAGAGAGGAGGTTTCTAGATTAAGTAATTTACATAGAAATTCTTTAAAAAAATTGAATGTTACTGTTTTTGAGGGCTTAGGAAGATTTACTACTCAAAATGAATTAGAAATTATTTGTCCAAAAACGAAGAAAATTAAAAATAAAATAAGTTCAAAAAAAATTCTTATTTCAGTTGGAGGTAAACCAAAAAAATTAAATATTCCTGGGGTAGATTTGGCATGGACTAGTGATGATATTTTTGAATTAGAAAAGTTTCCCGAATCAATATTAATAGTAGGAGGGGGATATATTGCTTGTGAATTTGCTTCTATTTTCAGAAATTTAGGTACTGAAGTAACGCAATTAATTAGAGGTCAACATTTACTTAATGGTTTTGATGAGGATCTTTCTTCATGCCTAGTGGAATCACCTACTTTTAATGAAATCAATATAATCTCCAACACTCAATTAAAGTCTATCAACAGAGTAAATGGAAATTTGGAATCTACTCTAGACTCGGGGGATAAACTCCTAACTAATAATATTCTTATTGCTACAGGAAGAGAACCAAATCTTTTGCCTTTAAATTTAGATTTTTTAAATTTACAGATGGATGGACAATATTTAGATGTTGATGAACTTAATCAAACAAGCAACTCAAACATTTTTGCAGTTGGCGATATCATAAATAAACCAAACTTAACTCCAGTAGCAATAGAACAAGGGAGAGTTTTTTCGGATAATTTTTTTAATGACCAAAAAAGAAAAGTAAATTATGAATATATTCCTAAGGCCGTTTTCACTATTCCAGAAATTTCAACAGTTGGCTTAAGTGAGAAAAGAGCTAAGGAGATTTATTCTGAAAAAAATATAAAAATTTTCAAATGCAAATTTACCCCTATGTCTAATACCTTTAAAAAGAATAAATCAAAATGTATGTTGAAGATTGTAGTTCATAAGCTAACTGACAAAGTCTTGGGATGTCATATGTTTGGAGAAACATCATCTGAGATTATTCAAATGGCATCAATTTCATTAAATGCAGGGATAACAAAAAAAGACTTTGATATAACTATGGCTTTGCACCCAACTATCTCAGAAGAATTTGTGACTATGTATGGATAAAATTATTAATTAGAAAATTTTAATTTTTCTTGGACAATCAGAAACACTATAAGTAAGGCAAAGTAAATAAATAAACCTATCCTTAATTCAGAAAGGAAGTTAAATCCATTCAGGAAAAGTATCTTATCGAGAATATAGAAAATATAAAGATTAACCAAAATAAATCCTTCAATTCTGGTAATTTTTCCTTTGGTCCAGAAAATTGGTAAGCAGGCAAAGGTAGTTAAAACCATAAAAGGTAAGTCAACTTTTATTAGACTTTGTTCAATTACTAAACCTTTAAATCCTGAAAAAATACTGCAACTTCCAAGGATTAGAAGTTGATTGAGTAAATTGCTTCCTATTACATTCCCAATCGCAAGATCTGTTTTGCCTTTAAATGCAGCAATTATTGAAGTTACTAATTCTGGCAAAGATGTTCCAGTGGAGAGAATGGTTAAACCGATAATAATTTCATTTACCCCCAAAAGAGTAGCAAGCATTTGAGAACCATTTACTAAGACGTTTGAACCAAAGCTCAAAAGAAATATTCCAAAGATTAACTTTATTAAAATATTTAGCTTCCCTCTTTTATTATCTTTGAATTCTTCTATCTCTGGTTCAGCATCTTTTGTATCTTCCTCTTTCTCCTTGATGGTATTAATTTCCCATATCGTATTTAAGACTAAACAAAATATTAGAAATATCCCTGCTTGCAGTGTTAATAAGCCTGTAGATGACATGGCCCATACCGCACAAGAAATAGCCATTAAAAGAGGAACATCTCTTCTGACTATTCTGCTTTTTACCTTAAGAGGTGTTATCAGTGAGCTTATACCTAAAACTACAAGAACATTGAAAATATTGCTTCCTATTATATTGCTAGCCGCTAGCGTATCACTGCCTTTATAAATTGAACTCAAACTTACCAACAACTCAGGAGAACTTGTACCAAGTGAGACAACTGTTAATCCAATTATAATTTGAGGTATTCCTAAAATTAAAGATAAATTTATGGCTCCTTGAATAAAGAACTCTCCTCCTGCAAAAAGTAAAACCACTCCAAAAATTATTTCTATTATTGGAAATAAAAAATCACTCATATTTAGTCTTTTGTTTCGATAATTAAATCTTTAATAATTGATTAACAACTATCCTCGAATATCTATAATTTAGTGTCAATATTAATTTGCTGTTAAAATTGACTAAATAGTAAAAATTTTGAAGACATTAACCATATTAAAACCAGATGATTGGCATTTACATTTAAGAGAGGGTCTTGTATTAAAAAATATCATACATTTTACATCAGAATATTTCGGGAGAGCTATCATCATGCCAAATACTAAAAATCCTATAACATCTATTGATGGTGCTAACAGCTATAAGAAATCAATTTCTGAAGCGTTACCAGAAAGTTCTAAGTTTGAACCATTAATGACAATGTATCTTACTGATGAGACTGATAAAGAAGAACTAATAAATGGTTTCAAAAATGGTGTCTTTTTCGCGGCAAAATTATATCCTGCTAATGCCACAACTAATTCAACTCATGGAGTTAAGAAAATAGAAAATCTATATAAGATCTTTGAATCAATGCAAGATTCTGGGATACCTCTTTTGATTCATGGAGAAGTGACAGATTCTGAAATAGATGTATTTGATCGAGAGGAAGTTTTTATAGACAGAGAACTTTCTAAAATAGTTAAAAGATTTCCAAAGTTAAAAATTGTTTTAGAACATATAACTACTTCCTATGCGGTGGATTTTGTTCAAGAAAATAATATTGGGGCTACTATCACGCCCCATCATTTGCACATAAATAGAAATGCAATGTTTTTTGGAGGTTTAAATAGCGATTTCTATTGCTTACCAGTCGCTAAGAGGGAAAAAAATAGATTGGCTTTAAGGAAAGCTGCAACAAGCGGGAAAGAATGTTTTTTCTTGGGAACTGACTCTGCTCCTCATCTTAGAAAGTGGAAAGCTTTTTGCGGTTGTGCGGGTATTTTTAATTCGCCAGTTGCAATAGAAAGCTATATAACTGTTTTTGAAGAGGAAAATGCTTTAGATAATTTTGAGAAGTTTGCAAGTTTGAATGGCCCTAATTTTTATAATGTTCCTCCAAATAAACAAAAATTAAAATTAGTTTCTAGTCCTAATAAAGTCGCTGAATTTATTGATGTTGTTGAAGAAAAAAATATTGTCGGACAAATAAAACCATTTCATGCTGGTGAAACTTTAAAATGGCAAGTTGAAGGGATATTAAATTAAATAATTAGATTTAATTTGATTGTTCAATAAAAGTGTAAATATTCCAATTTTTCTTGGTTAAATGGGAGACTTTCAGCTACGACAAAAAAGCGCAAATTCTTTTTGGGAGTATGGCGGAATTCGTAGATGCGCAAGACTTAAAAAATAACCAAAATATAAATACACTAGCTTAAAGCACATATAGAGATTAGGTTGAAACCTTTCGTATTACTTAATTTATGACCTATCCACTTAAGGACAAACATCCAACTTATATCTAGCGCGAATTAAATGTCAAAATAAAAGAATCTATTATTCTGAAATTGATTTTGATAACTTATATTTGCCCTCCTGGAATTTAAACGCAATATTTTCTATTTTTTCTAATCGAGCAAGAAGCTTTTTATTTTGAGCAATTATCTCATTATTTTTAGTTTCTAATTGAGTGTTTTTAGATATTATGTTCTCGTTCTCATTTTTTAATTTTTCATTATCATTTTCAAGTTGAGATAATTTTAGATCTATTTCTACTTTCTGATTCATGCTGATTTGAGTTGGATTATTTGCCCTGCCTAATTGCCAAACAAATCCAGCTCTAGCAGAAAACTTATCTTCAAATTCACCGGCATATTCTTGTCCTGGCATAGTCATAGATGCGGCATAGTTAAATGATAGTTTTTCATTTACTTTAGAAGCACATCCTCCTGAAAAGGCGAAATCTCCCCCGTGAGTTCCTGCTCCTAAACCACAAGCTAGATCAGTGTCAGTAGGAACTGTTGGTAATCCTGTAAGAGCAGCGCTTAATGCTCCGACATTGTTTATTGATTGTTCTACATCTCTTCCATTTATCAATAATTTAGTCCCATTTGTATAGTCTATTGGTATTGGATTTCCTGCGTCATCTTTTGCATACACTTTTTGCCTGCTATTTTCTTCTTTAGTAATCCAAGAGTTTTTACCAATATGTAACTCACCATTTGCTTTCTTACTTATTATGGGATCTCCATCAACAGATAAACCCTCTGAAGTTATGTCGACATCATTAGCATCCCCACCTATCTGAATAGTTCCATCTTCATTTTTTTTGATAACGTTTTTACCTTCCCAAGGTACAAAATTATTAAGTTGGCCAGTTAATCCGTAAGGTACTTTTGTTATTGTATTTGCGTCAATATCATAAATAGTATATCCATCGTTATCACCAGCCATATAAAGTTTTCTATTGTAAGAATCCAGAAAAGATCCTGAAGATGCTACTCCACTAGGTTGATTAAATTCAACTAAATCTGTAGCCACATTTGTGGTTTCATTAACGCGTTGAATTTTGTAGTTTTTACTTCCTAAAGTAACTACTCTTATTAGGTCGGCTTTTACTGAATTGCTACTTATCAAGAAGCTAGAACCTATTAGAGATAATGCAATGATTTTTTTCAATTTTTTTATTATGTTTATTAATTGATTGCTAGCTAAATGACTATAATATTGCAATAATTTATTAGGAAATTAATAGGAAATAATTAATCTAGCGTGTCTATCTATTCAAGAAAAGAGTAAATATTGGAATATTTTTTGGTTAAATGGGAGACTTTCAGCTAAGATAAAAAAGCGCAAATTCCTTTTGGGAGTGTGGCGGAATTGGTAGACGCGCCGGACTTAAAATCCGTCGAGCGCTTTAGCTCGTGGGGGTTCAAGTCCCCCCACTCCCATTATTTAATTACTTATCTTAAGTTTTTACGATAACTTCTAAAAATTGTTATGTTTTAACTAATCAACAATAAATCAATATGGAAAATATTTTCAGTAATTCATTTGCTACCATAGTTGCCTATGTTGGAGTAATTTCTATCTATTTGTTGGTTGTTCCATTGTTTCTATTTTACTGGATGAACAATAGATGGAACGTTATGGGCAAATTTGAAAGATTAGGAATTTATGGACTCGTATTTCTTTTCTTTCCTGGATTAATTTTATTTTCTCCATTTCTAAATCTCAGATTAAAAGGAAGTGGTAAAGGGTAAATAATTGACTAAAGGTAAAGTTATACAAATAGGTATAGTTGTCTCATTAATAGGATTAATTAGTTATGAATTGGTACCTCAAATAGGTATCGATAATTTCACAGCAACTACAATCTCAAGTTGTATTTTAATTCTGATTGTTATTACATGGGTAGCTTCATATGTTTATAGAGTTGTAAATGGGAAAATGACTTTTATGGAGCAAAGGAAGCGTTATAGAAAAGAGTACGAAAAAGTTGTTAATGATAAACTAGAAACTAAGTTCAATGCATTGTCAAAGGAAGAGCAGGAAAAACTAATGAAATATTTAGAAAAAAATCCATAAATTTTTCATAAAAAAATCCAAAATTCATGAAAGATAACAAAAAGCAAATTACTAAAATGAAATCTTTGTCAAAGGTAGATGAGAAGTTTTATGAGTTAAAAAATAATAAAAAATTAGCTTTAATGCCTTTCATAATGGCTGGGGACCCGAATATTGAAATAACCTCTGAGATCTTATTGAATTTACAAGAAAATGGAGCTGATCTTATTGAGTTAGGCATCCCATACAGTGATCCACTTGCAGACGGCCCTGTTATTCAAGTTGCTGCTTCTCGCGCCTTAAAGTCAGGGACTACCCCAAGAAAAGTTATTACACTTTTAGAGTCTTTAAAAGGTAAATTGAATATTCCCATCATACTTTTTTCTTACTTAAATCCTTTACTATGTTTCGGCTTTGAACAGTTTTGTGAGATGGCATCTAGGGCTGGAGTTTCTGGACTAATAATACCTGATCTCCCTTTAGAGGAAGCTTATAAATTTTCTAAATTAGTTAGTGATCATTCTATGGACTTGATTTTATTGGTAGCTCCAACAACTCCTTTTGAAAGAATGAAACAAATATCAAATCATACAAAAGGCTTTACTTATTTAGTAAGTGTTACTGGTGTAACTGGTGAGAGAAGCAAAATGGAAAATAGAGTAGAAAATCTTATTGCTAAATTAAAAGAAGTTAATACCAATCCAATTGCTGTTGGTTTTGGGATATCTACTCCTGAACATGTTAATAAAGTTCGTGAATGGGGAGCAGATGGAGTTATTATTGGCAGTGCATTTGTAAAACGAATATCTAGTTCAAGTGAAAAAAATGTTGTTGATAATGTTGGTGAATTTTGTAAAGATATGCGTTTAGCTGCAGATCAAAAATTATATAAATAGAAAATATTGATTTAAAAGTCAAATAAAAAGTTAATTAATTATGAAAATTACTCAAATTATTTTTAAGAATCCTTAGTAGGTAATAATCTTATTTGTTTTTTCCCAAGTTTAATTTCGAATTCATCACCCGCTTTTAAATCTAGACGTTCTGTGTAGGCTTTGCCAATCAAAAGATTTCCATTTCCTTGGACTTTCGCTATAAAACTTAATTTTCTTCCTCCTTTGCCAACAACACCCAATTCATTTTCATTGCTACTTTTATAACCTTGAGCAATTGCTATTGCCTTATAATAAGCGTTAAAGTTTAATCTTTTTTTACCTTTTTTAGAAGTGGAGAAATATCCACAAGCTAAAACTCTCTCTGATTCACTAATGCCCTTAAGTTCCTTAGTCTTAGCAATTAATTCACTTCCAGTGAGCATAATAATAAATACATCTACTTAAGTAAGATAGCAATTTGCACGTAATTTATGCAATTATTAATTATATTTTTATTCAATTAGTTAGCAAAAAAAAATGGAAAAGTTTGTAGTATTTGGTAGATATTGTGAAGATGCAATTAATAAGCGGGACCCATTCCGTGAACAGCATCTTGATAGACTTAAATCTTTAAAGGATAAAAATATTTTAGTTACTTTAGGACCAACAAAATGTACGCAATATTTATTCGGTATTTTTAATGCTAATGATGAAAGTCAAATTAGAGATTTAATTGAAGAAGATATATATTGGAAAAAAGGTATATGGACTAACTATGATATTTATCCTTGGGTACAGGCTTTTTAAAAAGAATTTATAATATTTTTAGAAATTTATATTATTACATAAAATTTATTTTCAAAGAAGAAAAAAATATTTTTAATTATTAATTTAATTTTTTACTAGATATGGTTTTTAACACTATATTTTTGATTTGTTAGTTTCTTGAGAGCTATATATTTCTTTAAAATCTGTTTATTAACTTTGAAGATTATTAATTAAGATGAAATGTTATGAAAATATTTAATTACTAGTATCTTTATTTATCTGATTTACTAAAGAGTCAATATCTAATTGATTATATGGTGCATGATCATTCCTATCTTTATGATCAGTTTTGATGTCGTTCAACCAATTTTGCTCAATCTTTATGAGATTCTTTGCAACGTTAAACATGCCACCTTTTTTATAGAATTCTTTTATTTTTAGAATAATTCCAGGCATTTGAATTGACTTGATATTTAATTGATATGCCAAATCTTTTTGATTATATCCATGAGATTTCAACCAATCCTTAATGAAGTAGATTAGTTCTTTTTCTTCTTGATGAGAAAGTTTACTCATTTAAAAAAAAGGGAATAATTTATTAAGCTTTCCTTCCGCTCTTGCTCTTATTGAAGGAGTCATGTATTTGCTCCATATACTTAGTACTGCTGTGAGGGCTACAAAATCATCACTAAAACCAACTAAAGGCATAAAGTCAGGGAAAAGATCAAATGGCATAATTAAATAGGCTAGCGCAGCCATTAAGGAAACTCTTACTTGAGCTGGAGTATAAGGATCTAAAGCCATCTCCAAAACTTCTAAGGCAGGCTTGGCAATTGTTCTTCCTGCTTTAATAAGAATCTTGATAATGATATTTTCATCAAATGTTGAACTCTCTAAAACTTCAGCATCATAGATTTTTTCTTGGGTTTTGTAATTCTCTTTCATCCTTAATTAATGAAATTAAAATATTTTTAATTGAATTTTTAGCTAATACTATCAACTAATCCATTCTGTATTCCTGCTTTTCTAAGTTTTCTTAAAGCACGTTGAACAACTTGTCGGCAATATTCCCTGCTACAGCTCATATGTCTTGCAACTTCAGCTAAAGTTCTCCATTCATTTGAGCCATCTAAACCAAATCTTAGGCTTACTATCTTTCTTTCTTTTTCAGTTAAATTTGCTTTATCTAATAACTTCCAAGCCGAGTCTGTCCTTTCGGCTAATTCCGCTAACTCCATTGGAGCAACTTGCTCACTAGGAAGGATATCAACTAACTCGGAAGGATCTGATTTTGATTTGACAGTACCTTGGAGACTAACTGTGATGCTTCTCAATTCACAAGAAAGGAGTTCGTCAATTTCCTCTTTGGTTATTTTCATTTCTTCAGCTAGGTCATCACTACTGGGTGGAATACCCCTAAGTTGCATAAGCTTTGATTTCGCTGATCTTAATTTTGTGAGTTTTTCATTAATATTAACTGGAATCCTTATAGTTCTACTTTGAGTTGACAATGCTCTATTTAAACCTTGCCTAATCCACCAATAAGCATAGGTAGAAAATCTATGTCCTCTAGAAGGATCATATTTTTCTACTGCTCTTGTAAGACCTAATGTCCCCTCCTGAATTAAGTCCAGTAATTCTAATCCTTTCCCTTGGTATCTTTTAGCAAGGTTGACTACTAGTCTTAGATTGGCTGTTATCATCTCGTTTTTAGCTTTTTCACCAATTTTGATCTTTTTTCTTTCAGTTTCGGAATATTCACAGGCAGGGCCTTTGCCACCTGCCTCTTGACATCTATTAACAAGCACTACCATTTCTTGGACCTTTCTGCCCATAGTGAGTTCTCTTTCGGGAGTCAAAAGTTGATGACGACCTATTTCACCAAGAAAATCGCTTAATGAACTCACGATTTACCTCATTGTTGATATATTCAACTTATAGTCAATTCAGTAATAAGCCATACATGTAATAATTAATTAATAATTAATTAATAATTATTAATTAATTAACATTTTTTTTTTTTTTAATTTTTAGCTTAAAAAAAATTATAAATTTTAAATTTTAATTATTTAATTTTTCTTCTTGATTCTAGAACAGCAAGTACATCTCTCCACTCAACGCCTTTATACATAAGTGCTACTTGCAGATGATAAATTAAATCAGCAGCTTCATTTGAGATTGAATTTTTATCATTATCTTTGCAAGCCATTATAAATTCTGCGGATTCCTCTCCTATCTTTTTCAGAATAGTATTACTTCCTTTTTTCAATAAGTGATTTGTGTAACTTTTTTCTGATGGATTTATTGACCTTTCGTTAATTGTATTAAATAATTCAGAGCAAATATTCGAGAAGGGAGTTGTTTTTTTCTCTTTTTTATCATTTTGATTAATTTGGATTTCGTTGAAAAAACAACTTTTTTCCCCAGTGTGACATGCTCCTGAACCATTTTGTTCAATCAAAAGGATTAGTGAATCATTATCACAGTCGAATCTTATCTCCTTTAGTATTTGGGTACTTCCACTTGTAGCTCCTTTTCTCCAGATTTCTGATCTTGACCTACTCCAATAATGAACGTTTTTGGTCTCAAGTGTCATTGTCAATGATTCTTTGTTCATCCAAGCAAGCATAAGAATTGATCCGTCAAGCCAATCTTGTGCTATTGCAGGGATTAATCCATAATTATCAAAGCGTAGATCTTCTATCGAAAAATTAGTTGGATAAGTCATTATTTTCGTTATGTTAAATCCTACTTATTGTGTTTTATTAAAAATTATCCTAACAGTTAATTGATGTATATTCATTCTTTGAAATTTTCATGCAGCAAAAGTTACGAGGATTTTCCCTGTTCACATAGGCAATGGCGCCATGAAAGCCATTGCAGATTTGTGCATGGATATTCAAGATCATTCACCTTTTGGTTCACTTCAAAAAAATTAGACCTAAATGGTTTTGTGGTGGATTTTTCAAGTCTAAAGCCTCTAGAAAACAGACTAAAGGAGCAATTTGACCATACTTTTTTAGTAAATAAAGATGACCCCTTGCTGAATTACTGGGAAAAATTACATGACTTAGATGCTTTAGATCTGAGAATTATGGATAATGTAGGAATGGAGTTCACTTCTGAATTAATTTGGAGATGGGCTAATGAATACTTGCAGGTTAAGGATAAGGGCAGAACATGTTGTTGGAAAACAGAATCAAAAGAAAATAAATCTAATAAAGCAAGTTATGAAGAAATTCCTGATTGGTTTAAATCTTAGATTAAAGTTTTTAAATTTCAAGTCATATAGAATTCTTTAATTTAGATCTTTAATCAACAATTATCTCTCCATTAACCAGATAAATATTAATTTCGTCTTTATTAAGGTAATGATTATTCAATATATTATTTGAAATTTTTGTCTCAATTTGTTTTTGAATAATTCTTTTTAAAGGCCTTGCACCATAGGAATAATCGTAACTGTTCTCGACAAGTTGGTTAATTACCTCATCCGTAATTTTGAATTTGAAGTTTTTTTTGTTAAGTCTTTTTTCTAAATTTTGAAGCTGGATTTTTGCAATTTCTTTTATGTCTTTTAATTCTAAATTATTAAAAATAACTATTTCATCAAGTCGATTTAAAAACTCAGGCTTGAAAAATTTTTTAAGTTCATTATCTACAACTTTTTTGATTTCATTTGTATCTTCTTTTCTAACTGATAAATCATTTATTGATTGACTTCCTAAATTACTTGTGAGAACAATGATTGAATTTTTGAAATTGATTGTACGACCCTGCCCATCAGTAATAATTCCATCATCAAGAACCTGTAAAAGAATATCTAAAATGTCTTTGTGTGCTTTTTCTATTTCATCTAGAAGTATCAATGAATAAGGATTTTTCCGCACTGCTTCAGTTAATTGACCGCCTGATTCGAAACCTAAATATCCAGGAGGCGCACCTATAATTTTGCTTACTGAATGCTTTTCCATATATTCAGACATATCCAGTCTTGTAATTGAAGAATTTGAATCGAATATAATTTTGGCTGTTACTTTACTCAGCTCTGTTTTCCCAACACCAGTTGGACCTAAGAAGAGGAAACTGGCTAAAGGCTTGCTTGGATCATTTAAACCAGTCCTTGATCTCTTAATGGAATCTGCAACAGCCCTAATTGCAGTATCTTGACCAATAATTTTTTCTTTAAGGATTGACTCGAGGCTCAAAAGTTTATCTTTTTCTGACTGGTTTAAGTTCTGTACTGGAATAGATGTCCACTTTGAGACAACTTCTGCAATATCATCAAAAGTAACCTCTTGCCTTAAAAGACTCGTCTCTCCGGTTTTGTGAGAATTAACTAAACACTCACTTTTTTCTTTTAATTTTTTTTGTAAAGAATTTAAAGTTCCAAATTCTAATTCTGCTGCTTTGTTGAGGTCAAAACTCCTTTTAGCTTGATCTATTCGCAATTGAACAGATTCAATTTCTTCTTTTATGGTGCTAATCTCATCAATTTCATCTTTTTCTTTTTTCCATTTGGCGCCTAATTCTGCCTGTTTATCTTTAAGGGATATAAGTTCATTATTGATTTTTTTTAATCTTTCTAAAGAAAAATCATCTGTTTCTCTTTTTAAAGAGAATTTTTCCATCTCAAACTGCAGAACTTTTCGATCAATTTCATCAATTTCTTCAGGTTTGGAAGTTATGACCATATTTAATCTTGAGGCTGCTTCATCGATTAGATCTATTGCTTTGTCAGGAAGAAATCTATCGTTAATATATCTTTCACTAAGGTTTGCAGCTGCAACTAAAGCATTATCAGAAATTCTCACACTATGGTGAACTTCGTATCTTTCTCTCAATCCTCTTAATATTGATACAGTATCATCTATTGAAGGAGCATCAATTTTTATTTTCTGAAATCTGCGTTCTAGAGCAGGATCTTTTTCTATATTTTGTTTATGTTCAATAATAGTTGTAGCACCAATACATCTAAGTTCTCCTCTTGCAAGCATTGGCTTTAATAGGTTGCTCGCATCTAGAGAACCTCCGCTAGCACCAGCTCCAACAACTGTATGAATTTCATCAATAAAAAGAATGACTTTACCATCTGATTGTTTAACTTTCTTCAGAACATTTTTTATTCTTTCTTCAAATTCTCCACGATATTTTGCACCAGCTATAAGTGAACCCATATCTAATGAAATTAGTTGCCTATCTTGTAGGGCAAAAGGTACATCGCCATTAATAATTCTTTGAGCCAACCCTTCAACAATGGCCGTTTTACCAACCCCAGGTTCTCCAATAAGAACTGGATTATTTTTTGTTCTTCTACTCAATATTTGAATTGTTCTTCTAATCTCTTCATCCCTACCAATAACTGGGTCTAAAATTCCATCTCGTGCAGATTGAGTGAGATCTATACCATATTTTTCCAAAGACACATTAGAAGTATCAAATTCGTTTTTTACTGCTGGATCTGACTTCATTTTCTTAATAGTTTCAAGAAATTCTGGAATGCTTTTTTGATTTAAAATTTGAAATCCATATTTATCATCATAAGTGAAACCATAAACTAAGTGTTCTGTTGATATCACTACATCATTTAAAGAATTTCTAATATCATTCGCTTTCAAAAATATTTTGTGAAGAGTATCACCGATATATAAATTATCTTGTTTATCTTTCATTTTTGCCTTCAAATTTAACGAAGACATTATTTCTTTCTCAATCTCTTTGATATTTACATTATTTTTTTTTAAGATTTTTTTTGTAAGATTGTCTTGTTTTATAAGAGCTAAAAACAAATTGTCAGACTCTACGTTTTGTTGATGATTTTTATAAGCAATTTCTTTGGCCAAAATAAAACAGATCCAAGCAGAATTTGTAAATTCGCTTGGAACTATCTTCATCAATCAAACTATAATTATGACTGTAGTAAGTATTAAGTTAAAAAGTACTTAAATTTTAAAAGATTTATTCAACGATAACTTTACCTACCATTCCAGCTCCTCTGTGAGGCTCGCAATAGTAATCATAAGTTCCTGCAGTATCAAATGTTTCTTCCCAAGACTCTCCTGGAGCAAAAGCTAGATCTGCATGACTTAATTCCTCATGCCCATCAAAAACTGCATTGTGAGGAGCTAATTTATTATTGACGAATTTAACTGTATCACCAGCACTAATGGTTACTGTACTTGGTTCAAATGCAAGCATTCCTGCATCTGTACCAAGTTTTACTTCAACAGTCTTAGCTGAAACTGATGAAATTCCTAGACCAAGAGTTAAAACTATTGCGAATAACCCTGCAAAGATTGAACGTAACATAATTAAAATTTACCTATATACATATTACAAGGCTTTGGGAGATTAACTGTGAGAATTTTAATTGTTATTACAGCTTGGTAATTTTGATAACCTTAAAATATCATTCAGTGACTTTGCATAACTTTTAAGTTTGAAAGTCTCAGGATTAGTGATGGGGACATGATTAAAGTCATATTTCTTGATACTGAAGCTATCCCACGGAGTAGTTTGGATGGGAAGAATTCTTAATAATATTTTTAGAATTTTTTTTGTAAGGGGTATAGCAAAATATCTCCTCATATTGTTTCTTTTTAAAAGTGTAATAATGGCATGATCAATTGAAATAAATTTCTGACCTAGGACAAATTTTCTAAAACCTTTGTATTTCTCTTCTTTATGATTTTTAATTAGAAACCCACAAATTTGAGCGATATCATTTGCGTGTATAAAGTGAAATTTAGAATCGAGTTTTAAAAATCTTGCTACCCAAAGCCATTTTCCGATTTCTTTCAATCCACTAGTTAAATAACTTACAGGATATTTACTTTTTTTTCCAAGATTTCCTCCAAAAACCAAGGTAGGGAAAACAGCGAAAGTTTTTTCTGCAAATGAGCTTTCTCTAAGTCTCTGGAAACATTCGTATTTTGTTTGAATGTACTCTGTTCCATAAATCAATGATTCCCTCATTAATTCTGTTTGGGTATCAAGAATGCTAGCGGTTGAAAAATAAATAATCTTTTCTAACTTGTTAATATCAAGCATTGCAAGTAATTCTTCAAAAGCTTTAATGTTTACTTCATAGGCTCTTCTTGGATCTCCCCAAGCTGTAGCAGTATGTATTAGGTAATTAATTTGACTAATTTCCTTTTTATACTTATATGATTCCCTGATATCACACACCATTAACTTGACATTTTTATTTTCTTGAACAGAAATTGGCAACTTACTTTTGTCTCTCACCATGAGACAAAGCCTGAATTTTGTGTTTTTTAAAAACCAATCAACTAAATATTGGCCAACACATCCATTCGCACCTGTGATTAATAAGTTTTTATATGCCAAGACTTTGATTAGTAAGTAAGTTTTTTTCCATGTTCAAAAAATGTTTGAGCATTTTCTTCTGGAGTCCCAGGTAAAATCCCATGACCCAAATTAAGAATATATTTCCTGCCTTTAATTTTATTGAAAGTATTATCTATCCTTTCTTTAATTGATTCTTTGTTTCCGAATAAAATGCCAGGATCAACATTACCTTGAATTCCTATCCCACTAGGGATTCTTTTACAAGCCTCTTCAATATCTACTGTCCAGTCTAATGAGATTATATCTACTCCAGTTTTTGCCATTCTTTCTATGACACCAGCACTTCCTGAAATGTAGAGAATTACTGGTGTCTCAGGGTATTCTGCTTTTACAATGTCAACAACTTTTTTTTGATAGGGCCCAGCAAAGATATCGTAATCTTGTGGACTTAGTTGACCTGCCCATGAATCAAAAATTTGTACTACTTGCGCTCCAGATTTTATTTGATATTTAAGATATTCACCAATAGATTTTGCAAAATGATCAAGAAGTTTATGAAGTAAATCTGGTTCTTTAAAAGCCATTGATTTTATTAAAGAATAATTTTTACTGCTTTTACCTTCAACTACATATGCAGCAAGAGTCCAAGGTGCGCCAACAAAACCTAAAACTGTTGCCTCATTATTCACATCTTTTTTTAGTGAAGAAAGAACTTGCCCAACAAAACTTAAACTCTCACTTGGATTTAATTCTTTTAAATTTTCTATCTGGTTAAGAGTTCTTATTGGGTCATCAATTATTGGACCTTTACTTTCTATTATCTCAAAATTTATACCCATCCCTGGGAGAGGTGTGAGAATATCTGAAAAAAGGATCACACCATCCGGTTTGAAAGCATGAAAAGGCTGCATTGAAATCTCATATGATAGTTCTGGATTTTCAGACCTCTCTCTAAAGCTTGGGTAACGCTCCCTTAAATCTCTATAGATTTTCATATATCTTCCTGCTTGCCTCATCATCCATACTGGAGGCCTATTTACTTTTTTACCTAATGCGGCAGAAAGTAGTAGTGGTAAATCTTGACCCATTTTTCAATTCGATATGTTTTAAAAAAATTAAAATTCCAACTTAAAAATCTTACAATGCAAAGCAGAGCAAAAGCGTTATATGAACATTTATATGAAGCACTAAGTTAAATGAGCCTTCTTATTTTTTTGATTGATGTTTGAAGATACTTACGCTTAGTGGAGGCAAAGCAAGTTCTAGAGCATTTTGATAATCATGAATATTGTAATTTATAGTTTCTTTACCCCCCATATTTCCCTTGTTACTACCCCCGTATCTAGAGCCGTCTGAATTAAATATTTCTTTATAGAATCCTTCCACAGGAACACCTACTTTGTATGACCCATGAGTATTAGGTGTAAAGTTAGCAACAACAACAAGCCACTCATTGGTGTCGTTTTCTCTTCTCATGAAACTTATAACTGAATTAGATTTGTCATTACAATCAATCCATTGGAATCCATAAGGATCAAAGTCATTTTTCCATAACGCAGCTTCATTTTTATAAAGTGCGTTTAGGTCATCAATCAAGTTTCTGATACCTTTATGAGGCTCAAACTCTAGCAACTCCCATTGCAGATCATCCCAAACGTTCCATTCTTGCCTTTGTCCAAATTCCATTCCCATAAATATCGTTTTTTTACCGGGGTGGGTCCACATATAAGTGAGTAAAGCTCGAGTATTTGCATATTTCTTCCAGTCATCGCCCGGCATTTTATGCAAAAGATGACTTTTCCCATGGACAACCTCATCATGACTGAGAGCAAGCATAAAGTTCTCTGTATAGTTATAAGTTATTGAGAAAGTTACACTATTTTGATGGAATTGCCTAAACCAAGGATCTATCTCAAAATAATCGAGCATATCGTGCATCCATCCCATATTCCATTTCAAATTAAACCCTAACCCTCCCATGTCAGTTGGTTTGGTTACCATTGGCCAAGTTGTTGATTCTTCAGCGATAGAAAGTGCACCTGGGAAATGTTGGAAGAGTACATGATTAGCCTGTTGAAGAAATTTAACAGCTTCTGTATTTTCATTACCACCATTTTCATTAGGTATCCATTCGCCATCTGGGCGTAAATAATCCCTGTAAAGCATTGAAGCTACAGCATCTACTCTTATGCCATCAATATGAAACTCTTCAAACCAATAAACGAGGTTGGCTACTAAGAAATTTCTAACTTCGTTTCTGCTGTAATTAAATATTAATGTTCCCCATTCTTTATGTTCACCTATGCGCGAATCTCCATGTTCATAAAGATGACAACCATCAAAAAATGCTAAACCATGCTTATCTTTTGGGAAATGACCAGGGACCCAATCAAGAATCACACCTATGCCCTCTTCATGACATTTATTGACAAACTCTCGAAATTCATTTGGGGTGCCAAATCTACTTGTTGGTGCATACCAGCCTGTAACCTGGTAGCCCCATGAACCATCAAAAGGATGTTCAGATATTGGCATTAGTTCAATATGAGTAAATCCTCTCTCTTTTACGTAAGGGATGAGCTTTTTGGTTAATTCTGGATAAGTTAATAATCGTGTTCCAGGTTTTAAATCTGCAGCAGGCACAGGGTCTCTTGGTTCACCATTTTCTTCAAGATATTTATTATCTATTGATTCATGGAGCCAACTTCCCAAATGCATTTCATAAACTGAAATTGGCTTGTTAATTTGACTAGAGGAATCTCTATTTGAAATCCAAGAACTATCATCCCAATTAAAGTTTTTCAATTTTGAAACTATTGAACCATTTTGAGGTCTGATTTCGTGAAGGAAACCATATGGATCTGCTTTCTCATAAATATGACCTTGTTGTGTTCTTATTTCATATTTATATGTGTCTCCCTCTTGCATTGTTGGCATGAATAGTTCCCAAATTCCCCCTAATCTTTTTTGCATTGGATGATGTCTTCCATCCCAAGAATTTATATCTGCAATTATCGAGATTGATTTTGCATTTGGGCTCCAAATGCAAAACATGACACCTTTTTGATTCTTTTCTTCAATGAGATGTGCTCCCATTTTTTCCCAAATATGATGATGATTACCTTCTGCAAAAAGATGCCTATCAACTTCTCCCATCCACTCTTCTTTATATGACCAGGGGTCATGTTGTGTATGCGTGATCCCTCCTCGTGAAATATTTATTTCGTAATTAGAATTTGGATTTTCAGGCAAGATCGCTTCA
Organism: Prochlorococcus sp. AG-418-G18; assembly: GCA_003214215.1. GTDB lineage: Bacteria > Cyanobacteriota > Cyanobacteriia > PCC-6307 > Cyanobiaceae > Prochlorococcus_A. The sequence goes on from QCLX01000014.1 coordinate 33,854, forward strand.
AAAAGCCACTTATGGTTTATGGGTTTTGCCTTGTAGGAATTATTTTTAAAATTGATTTTAACTTCGTCGGCTTCAGGCATCCATATCCTTATTACCCATTGCTCTTCATAAAAATGAGGACCTAATATTTTTAATGGATTATCATTGCAACAATTTTCTAGGTTGATAGCTTCTGATTTAATCCAGTCTGCTTGAATTGTTTCGATCATGACTGGTAGATATTAAGGATTAATAATATCAAATGATTAACCAAAAAAATAATTATTTATTAAAAAAAGGGGTCATTTTCATAAATGTTTTATTTAGGCTAAAGCTTAGAGTAATAATTCTATGATTTGCTGAGGGCGCCCCAATATTTCCCTCCCCGAATCCAGGATTAACTCCAATAGCGGGATAAGCTGCTGCAGATATAGATAAGCGAAGCTTGCTATTTTGAATTAAACAAATATTTGTTGGCTGCATTGTTATTTGATAAGTGGATTCTTCATTTATTTTGGAGTTTTTAACCCTTAAGAATCCAGTTGAAAATTGATTCACATTTTCATTCCCTTCTTCAACATGAGATAAAGCAAGGCAGATATCGAAATTGGGCTGATCACTTTTTACTGAGATTTCTAATGTGGGAATCCCTGTTAAATATTGATCTCTTTCAAAAGAATTGGTTTGAAAAACAGCAACATCCAGGCGTTTATCAGTAATACTTCTATTAAACTTCCCTGGATTTGGACCTAAATGACCGCCGTCAGATGGAGTAGGTCTCCATGGGTCATTAACAATCGTGAACCATCCTGATCCTTTTGAATTTATGGTCAGACTTCCATTCTCAACCTTTGCATTTGCTGTGCCATCGCTTTTGAGCCCAAAAATAAATTCGGGGTGAAATTTATTATCTAATTCTTCCCATTTATTTAGTGAAATATTCCATATTTTTCTCTCCTTTTTTAAATTCTTAGAATTAAATTTTTCATCTGATTTTAAATGCTTATCAAAAAATTTTAATAAAGATTCTTGTGATCCCTCCCACCAATTTAGATGTGTCGCATTCCCAATAATTATCTCTGGGCTTCCACCAGCTTCTTTAGATTTTTTATAAAGATCAAAGGCACCTTTTAAATGTGGATCCCAAAGTCCTCCAATAATTAACATAGGTTGTTTAATCCATGTTGAAATTGGCTTAAATTCTTCAAAGTGGCAAGCATTATTTAAATTTTTAAGCCATTCCAAAACAAAGCTATTAGGATCATTTTCTTTTAAAATATCAATTCCTTCCCTCAAATAACTTTTATTTTCTAAGGATAATCTTATCTTTTCCCACTCAAACAAATTATTTTCTCTTTTCATTTTTAGTGCTGCGATTTGAAGCCCCCATGCAATATTGTTATGCCACCAATATGCTCCTCCATCTGAGCACCAATGCTCCTTAATGTTCATCCCAGTCATTGCAGGAGATAAACAATCTGGCGGCTTTGAATTTAATTCGCCAGTTAGTTGAGTAAATCCTTGATATGAAAAACCATATAAGCCAAGTTTTCCATTACATTCTTTTAGAGACCTTACCCACTCATGTGTTTCTGAAGTATCGCTAGCTTCTTGTTTGAAAGCATTAAAAACCCCTTCAGAAGAACCCATTCCCCTAACATCCTGAATGATTACCATATACCCTTTTGAAGCCCACCATTCAGGGTGAGAATAGGTAACAGTTGAAGCTATTTCCCTTCCATAAGGCTGTCTCATTAATAATGCAGGCCATGGGCCATTACTATTAGGTAACCAAATCCTTGATATTAGCTTTACCCCATCTCTAAGTACTAGAGACTTTTCAAACCATCTTGAACCAGACATTTAGGCCTTAGATAATATCTGGACAGTGCAGCCCGATTACGTAAATAGAAAAGATCTCTGCGTTAACGGGAGTTAACTTTTTTTTGTTTGATACATACTCTATAGCTTTATCTGAACTAGCTGAAATACCCTTTGAATTAAACTCTCTAAACTTTTTACATAAATTCCTAGCTTCGCTTGGATTCTTTTTTACACTTTCTAATAAGTTAGATTGACTA
>QCLX01000015.1 GCA_003214215.1 Prochlorococcus sp. AG-418-G18
AATATCGTAGAAGTAGCCTTACGCGAAGCTTTATTAAAAGGATACGAAAAATATAGGAAAACTTTTTATATTGGAGTTAATGAAGATCCATTTGATGAGGAATATTTTAGTAATTTTGATGTTGGACTAGATCTTGAAGAAGAAGGTTATAGAATATTATCAAGTAAAATTATTGTTGAAGAAGTTGAGAGCGAAGATCATCAAATATCTTTAATAGAAGTTAAACAAGTCGCTGATGACGCTCAAATAGGTGACACAGTTGTTTTAGACGTTACTCCAGAAAAAGAGGATTTTGGGCGAATGGCTGCTTCAACAACAAAGCAAGTTTTAGCTCAAAAATTAAGAGATCAACAAAGAAAAATGATCCAGGAAGAATTTGCGGATTTGGAAGATCCTGTTTTAACTGCAAGAGTTATAAGATTTGAGAGGCAATCAGTCATAATGGGAGTTAGTTCGGGCATTGGCAGACCTGAAGTAGAGGCAGAACTTCCCAAGAGAGATCAATTACCCAATGATAATTACAGAGCGAATGCAACTTTCAAAGTTTTTTTGAAAGAAGTTAGCGAAATAGCAAGAAAAGGGCCACAACTTTTCGTGAGTAGAGCAAATGCTGGTTTAGTGGTTTATTTATTTGAAAATGAAGTACCGGAAATTCAAGAGGGTACGGTTAAAATTGTTGCTGTTTCTAGAGAGGCAAACCCTCCTTCAAGAGCTGTTGGGCCGAGAACAAAAGTAGCCGTTGATAGTGTCGAAGAAGAAGTGGATCCTGTAGGTGCCTGCATTGGAGCCAGAGGAGCCAGAATTCAACAAGTAGTGAATGAATTAAGGGGAGAAAAAATTGATGTCATTAAATGGTCATCAAATCCAATACAATATATTCTTAATTCTTTAAGTCCTGCGAAAGTCGATCAAGTAAGACTAGTTGACCCGGCAGGGCAACATGCACACGTTCTAGTTCCTCCTGATCAATTGAGTCTTGCAATTGGTAGAGAAGGTCAAAATGTAAGACTTGCCGCAAGATTAACTGGTTGGAAGATTGATGTTAAAAACTCACATGAATACGATCAGGAAGCAGAAGATGCTGAAGTCTCTAAATTAATCATTCAAAGGGAAGAGGAAGAGAATCTCCAGCGTGAAGCTGAGTTAAGAGTAGAAGCAGAACAAGCTGAGCGTGCTGCAGAAGATGCAAGATTAAGAGAGCTTTATCCCCTACCTGAAGATGATCAAGAATATGACGAAGAACAATATGATGAAGAAGTTTTCGCAGATAATGATCAATTAGAAACTGTTCACAATAGTGAACTATCTGCCAAAGAGGAGAAAAAACGGTGATACAACAAATCCCTGTTATGCGTAGATGCATTTCATGCAGAAAAACATATGACAGGCAACATCTTTTAAAGATTACCAAAGATCATAATAAGGGGATTATGATTGAAAAGGGAATGGGGCGATCAGCTTACATTTGCAAGTCAAATAAATGTTACTCAGATTCCAAGATCAAAAAAAAGCTTCAAAAAGCGTTAAAAACATCTTTAGAACCTGAATTTATTGAAATTTTTGAAAAAGAAATTACAAGCTGCAATGACTATTCCAATAAGGGAATATAATTAAATTAAATCCTCTTTAATTTCACAAAGAGTACAAATCAGATTAAATGACTATCAGCGATAAAATCAGAATTTACGAACTTTCCAGAGACTTAAACCTGGAAAATAAAGATATATTGGATGCCGCTCAAAAACTATCAATTTCAGTAAAAAGCCATAGCAGTTCTATTAGTGCAGAGGACGCAAAAAAAATTCAAAATCTTATTAATAAAAAAAATTCAGATAAAAAAATACTTGCCATTAATAAACCTTCAATTAATAAAGATGATTACAAACAAAATAAAGAAGATAAATCTTCCATTATCTCCTCTGTAAAAGGAAAACCTCTGAAAGAGAATTCAAAGAAACAGCCATTATTGACAAAACCTCTTAATAAACCTGAGAATATAAAAATAATTTCAAATCAACCTAAAAATCCTAATAAACCGAATACTATTAAGAGTTCACAATCTCAAGCTAATCTTCCTAATCACAATATAAAGAGTAAGCCTTCACAAAATTTCAAACAAGATACAAAAACCTTCCGAAAAAATATAACCCCACCGATCAAAAGTCCTGTAAAACCCCCTATTCAACTAATCGCCAAGCCAAAAAATAATAATGTTCAATCTAATGAATCTTCCAAGAAAATCTATAATTCAGGGGACTCAGGGCAATCCTCAAACAAGGCTGATCAATTTGCAAATAAACCTAAAACAAGAAATTTTAATAATAGAATTAACACCCCTGAGCTCGTAGGAGCTCCGATAAGAAGAGAAGATACGAATAAGCAAAATAATAATAAGCAAAACAATTCTTTTAAACAAACTGTCTCGAACACACCTGGAACGCCCAATAGGCCTGGGTTAAGAAACAAACCTTCAAATCAAGGAAGGCCTGGCTCATTTAATAGACAAGTTAATCCAAATAGACCTAGTTCTCCCAACAGACCTGGAATGTCCAATAGGCCTGGTTCAAAATTTAATGGCCAAAGGCCATCTGGTATTAGAAAACCGGTATCCCCTAATGAACTACTGCAACTTCAAAAAACTAATAAACCTGAGAAAGACAAACAAGTTGGTAATAGTAACCAAAAACAAAACATTGAGACACCTAGACAGAAGGCTAAATCTCCTAATAGCCGTCCAAATTCTACTCCTAGTTCTAAAAAAACACCTCATAGGCCATTTTCAAATACTTCAAAAAAACCAGGGAGGACAGATTGGGATGACACTGCAAAACTAGAAGCTTTAAGAAATAAAAATCCCCAGAAACAAAGACAGAAAGTTCATATTATTGGGGAGAATGATGAGTCACTCACATCAGAAACAAGTGGATACTCAGGCGAGAAAATTTCTATTTTATCAGCTAGTTTAGCGCGTCCAAAGAAGGAAAAGTCTGATGACATCAAATCTCAAAAATCCATAAAACAAGTTAAAAAGAAGAAAAAAGAGACCACAAGGCAAAGGCAGAAAAGAAGAGCTATGGAATTAAAAGCTGCAAAAGAGGCCAAACAAGTAAGGCCCGAGATGATAATAGTTCCTGAAGATAATTTAACAGTTCAAGAATTAGCAGATAAATTAAGTCTTGAAAGTTCTGAAATAATTAAATCTCTTTTCTTTAAGGGAATAACTGCAACTGTGACTCAATCACTTGACTTAGCAACTATCGAAACAGTAGCAGAAGAATTCGGAGTGCCTGTTTTACAAGATGATGTCCAGGAAGCTGCCGAGAAAACAGTAGATATGATCGAATCGGATGATATTAATAGTCTCATAAAAAGACCCCCTGTTATTACTGTAATGGGTCATGTTGATCATGGTAAAACAAGTCTTTTAGATTCCATCAGAGAATCAAGGGTAGCTTCTGGAGAAGCAGGAGGTATAACTCAACACATAGGAGCTTATCAGGTTGAATTTGAACATGAATCTAAAAAGAAAAAATTAACTTTTCTTGATACTCCTGGTCATGAAGCATTTACAGCAATGAGAGCAAGGGGTACAAAAGTTACTGATGTAGCTGTTCTTGTAGTAGCAGCAGATGATGGTTGCAGACCACAAACACTTGAAGCCATTAGTCATGCAAGAGCAGCAAAGGTACCAATTGTTGTTGCAATTAATAAAATTGATAAAGAAGGAGCATCTCCAGAAAGAGTCAAACAAGAACTTTCAGAAAAAGATTTAATTGCTGAAGATTGGGGTGGAGATACTGTGATGGTTCCAGTAAGTGCAATAAAAAAACAAAATATTGATAAATTACTCGAAATGATTTTATTAGTTTCAGAAGTGGAAGATCTTCAAGCTAACCCTGACAGATCAGCCAAAGGTACAGTTATTGAAGCCCACCTGGATAAAGCTAAAGGTCCTGTAGCTACTTTGCTAATACAAAATGGTACCTTAAAATCTGGAGATGTTTTAGCAGCAGGATCAGTCCTGGGGAAAATTAGAGCAATGGTCGATGAACATGGCAATAGAATTAAAGAGGCAGGACCATCATTTCCAGTGGAAGCACTTGGATTTAGTGAAGTACCAACAGCAGGCGATGAATTTGAAGTCTACGCTGATGAAAAGAGTGCGCGAGCTATTGTTGGAGATAGAGCCACTGATGCTAGAGCTACAAAATTAGCTCAGCAAATGGCCTCTAGAAGAGTTAGCTTGTCATCATTATCAACTCAAGCAAATGAAGGAGAATTAAAAGAGTTAAACTTAATTCTTAAAGCTGATGTTCAAGGTAGTGTTGAAGCGATTTTGGGATCACTAGAACAATTACCAAAGAATGAAGTTCAAGTAAGAGTTCTACTCTCTGCTCCTGGAGAAATTACTGAGACAGATATAGATCTAGCAGCTGCATCAGGGTCAGTTATAATTGGATTTAATACCTCACTGGCATCTGGAGCTAAGAGAGCAGCTGATGCTAATGATGTTGATATAAGAGAATATGAAGTAATTTATAAACTTTTGGAAGATATTCAGCTAGCTATGGAAGGTCTACTTGAACCCGATCTTGTAGAAGAATCATTAGGGAAAGCAGAAGTTCGAGCAACTTTCGCAGTTGGTAAGGGAGCTATCGCAGGCTGTTATATACAAACTGGGAAATTACAACGAAATTGCTCTCTTAGAGTTATTAGAGCTGATAAAGTAATTTTTGAGGGTAACTTAGATTCTTTAAAAAGGGCTAAAGATGATGTAAAAGAAGTAAATACTGGTTTTGAATGTGGAGTTGGCTGTGATAAATTTTCTTCGTGGATTGAGGGCGATATTATTGAAGCATTCAAATTTGTTACTAAAAAGAGGACATTAAGTCAATAACGAAATATTGATTCTGATAATCAAATATTTAATTTATTAATCCTTATTCCTATCAAGGAATAATAAACTAGGAAACAGTAAACAAGCTGCCAATTGTATCAAAAGGTTATTTTGTTGTATTTCACTCCCACTCGCGATTTTAGAAAACATTATTAAAAGCCCTAAAAAGGCAGAACCACTAAAAGCTATCCACAAAATTCTCCTTAATCCCTTAAAAGGAGCCTGGGATTCCTGTAATAGTTTCTTTTTTAATTTTGGATCAATTTTTGACATAAATACTTTAAATTATAAACTTAAGTTTATATAAAAAATTCATATTTTAATTTTGCCGGTATAGCTCAGCGGTAGAGCAACTGTCTCGTAAACAGTAGGTCATTGGTTCAATTCCAATTATCGGCATTTCAAAAAGTAAATTACAAAAATGATTAGTAGAATTTCCAAATTTAAAAATTTACATAAACTATTCATCTTTATTCCGCTCATATTTTATTTTGGCAAAAGAAGTTACATTGCTTTTGATGAAGGCTTTTATGCGCTTCAAGCTAGATGGATATTAGATAAAGGTAACTGGACCATTCCTCTATGGTGGGATGAATATGTTTTAGATAGAACAATAGGATTACAGTTTTTAATTGCAAAATCACAAGAAATATTTGGAAGAAATAGTTTTACCGCATATCTACCTACAACAGCTGCTTCGATATTGATGCTATTCGTAACTTACAAATTACATGAAGAATTTTTTAATAAAAAATATGCAATAGTATCTCCGCTTATACTTGCTACAACATATCTGTGGTTTGACTATTCACACTTAGCTACACAAGATATTATTTATTCCTGTTTAGTAACTATTGGAATATTTTCTTTAGTCAAAATTAAAAGTAAAGACAACAAATTCTATATTCTTCTTTTTGGTATCTGGATTGGTTTAGCGTTTATGATGAAGACTTTTTTAGTATTTGTTCCTTTATTTTCATTAGTTCCATTTTTATTTATAAAAAAGAATTTCTTATTCAGTAAATTCTTTTGGCTTGGACTAATCATTGGATTTATTCCGTATTTAGTTTGGGCATTATCTATTAACCCCTATTTAGAGAAGAATATTATTTTTTATTTGGTTGAAAAGTTTAACTTTCTCTCTAATAAAAATACTTTTACTAATCCTTTCTATTATTATTTTTGGAATATCCCAGCAACATTCCTTCCTTGGAGTATATTTGCCATTATTGGCACAATTTACAATTTATATGAAAGTAAAGAGAACAAATATTTACTTTCCTTTTTCCCTTTAATATTAATAGGAATTCTTAGTATTTTTTCTACAAAAACGCCCTACTATACTCTACAAATCTCATCTATTCTTACACTTAATACCTATACAGGAATAAAATATTTATTTAACTCTAAAAAATATAAACTAATTTTTTTATTTATCACTTCAAAAATAGTTCCATTATTCATTGCCTCTTTAACATTCACATATTATTTTGTATTTAAAAATACTAGCAACTTTAACTATAGGGAGAATATATTTCTAATGCTTGGTTTGTTGTTTTTCGGAATATCATGGTCATTTATAAAAGCTAAAAACTCATTTAAAGAAATATTAATAACTCTCATAATTGGTCCTTACCTATTCACTTCATTTCTTTTACAATCAGGATTATTCACTGATAGATCAAGAGAACTAAGAGAAAAAATGGAATATGTGTCATCTCTTGATATCGTTAAAAATAAACCAATAAAGGTTGATAAAAGTGGAATGAACAGTTCTCAATCTACCTCAAAAATCATAAGAATTGGATTATTAACTCCGATGCTAGGTGAAGGTTTAGAGAGAATTGATCAGTTAAAGAAATCAGAATTAGTATGGTCAACTGAGTTTAAAAAAACAAAAAACAATCATGATTCATATGAAGTTATATATGAAAACGATATTTTAAAGCCATGGAAATTAATACAAAAAAATAAATAATCCTTATATACTATAGTGTCTTTATTAAATTTTATAGAGAAATGAAATCTGTAAAAACGTGGAATTTAACTAATAAGAAACTTCATCAATTATTCAAAGATAATAACGAATTTATTTCTATTAAAGTCCGAGGTAATACTTGGGAGCCAATCACTAGATGGCTAAAATTAGATTCAAGAATTTTTAGAGAAACTACTAGCAAAGCAAGAATAACTTTATGCGATATTGAATCTTTAGCAGAAATTTATAATTACAGATCAATTAGATGGAAAGCAAAAAAACTAACTCCTCTGCCCACCAAGGTAATTCCACAATCTATTAAAAATATTTTTCGAAAAGTACCAATCATAAAACAACTTGCCTACGAACTCGAAATAGTTTTTTATAAATATAGTGAAAATATTTCCGAACATTTAATATCAATAGTAATTCCCGCAAGAAATGAAGCTGGTAATAAAGAACTTTTAATTAATGCTTTAAATAAATTCAAAAATATACCAAATAAATTAGAAATTATATTTGTTGAAGGAAATAGCATTGATAATACATATGAAATTTTGAAGGAATTAAAAGAAAATTTCTCAAATTTCTTCAAGATATCTCTTTTAAAACAAACTTCCAAAGGGAAGAAAAATGCAGTCGTGGAGGGATTTAATATTTCTTCAGGTGAGACCCTCGCCATAGTTGATAGTGATTTTACTGTAGATATTGATGACAGTATTGCAGCAATCATGGAATCAACCAAAAATAAAAATATCCTAATTAATTGCGCCCGCACAACCTTCCCAATGGAAAAAGATGCGATGAGATGGGCAAATTATATAGGAAATAGACTCTTCGCAATATTTCTATCAATTCTTATAAATAAGCCCGTATCAGATTCACTCTGTGGCACAAAAGTTTTTTCAAGAAAATTCTTTAAACTTATGAAAGAAAACGGAAGTTGGGATTCCAAGTCTGACCCATTTGGAGACTTTACAATAATATTTGAAGCTGCGAACAATAACATTAAAATACTAAATTATCCTGTTAGATACTACGCTAGAAAATCTGGATCACCAAATATATCTAGATGGATAGATGGATTAAAACTTCTCAAAGTATGCTGGATTTATATGATTTCAGATATCTGAATTCAATAAAATTTTCGTGAGTATTTTCTTAAGATTTTTAATTTCTCCAAATTAGTAATAAAATAGTTAGATTCTTAAAGGAAAATAAATTCATTAAATTTCATGACATGAATTTTAATTTGAAGTTCGAAAAATTAAATAAAAAAAATTCCCAAAGAAAGCACTATGGAAAAATCCTAACTGTAAGACTGCCATGTAATCCAATATTTCCCATAGGACCTATCTATTTAGTAGATCATATTCATAAATGTTTTCCAAGGATAGAACAGCAATTCATTGATCTAGCGATAATTCCATCTAATAAAGTTTCCAAATATTTAGCTAGAAAAATTGATCAATTTAGACCACATCTAATCATTTTTTCATGGAGAGATATACAAATTTATGCACCTGTTGATGGTAGAAGTGGAAATCCCCTACAAAACTCTTTTGAAGTTTTCTACTCGAAAAACATCCTTAAAAAGATCAGAGGTTCCTGGGGAGGATTAAAATTAATTGCATCGCATTATGGAGAAATATATAGAAATACTTCTTTAGTCAAGATGGGACTAAAAAGAGCACAAAAATACAACAAAAATATAAAAGTGATTTTAGGAGGTGGGGCTGTTAGTGTCTTCTATGAACAATTAGGCAATCTACTCCCAAAAGGAACTGTAATTTCAGTTGGAGAGGGAGAGAATCTCATAGAAAAAATCATTAGAGGAGATTCAATAGAGGAAGAAAGATGTTACATAGCTGGACAAAAACCTCGGAACAAATTAATACATGAACAACCCTCAGGCACCGTAAAAACTGCCTGCAACTATAAATTTATTAAATCAATATGGCCTGAATTCAATTGGTATATAGAAGGTGGAGATTACTACGTAGGGGTACAAACAAAAAGAGGTTGTCCTCATAATTGTTGTTTCTGTGTTTATACAGTTGTTGAGGGGAAGCAGGTGCGCGTTAATCCTGTTAACGAAGTGATCAAAGAAATGAAGCAATTATATGATCTAGGAATAAGAGGATTTTGGTTCACTGATGCACAGTTTATTCCAGCTAAAAAACATATTGAAGATGCGAAAACACTTTTGCAAGCAATTAAGGATCAAGGCTGGGATGATATTAATTGGGCTGCATATATAAGAGCAGATAATATCGATGCTGAGCTAGCTCAGCTTATGGTTGATACAGGTATGAGCTATTTTGAAATAGGCATCACATCGGGATCTCAAGAACTTGTTAGAAAAATGAGATTAGCATATGACCTTGAAACTGTATTAAATAATTGCAGAATGCTAGTCAAATCAGGTTTCAAGAATCATGTTTCCGTCAACTATTCATTTAATGTTTTTGATGAAACGCCCAGCACTATAAGACAAACGATTGCTTACCATAGAGAATTAGAAAATATTTTTGGTAAAGGCTTAGTTGATCCAGCTATATTCTTTATAGGTTTGCAACCTCACACTCTTCTTGAGAAGTACGCTTTGGAACATAAAATTTTGAAGCCAAATTATAATCCGATGAGCATGATGCCCTGGACTGCGAGAAAACTTCTTTGGAATCCAGGCTTACTAGGAAAAAAACTTGGTCAGGTTTGCTTAGAAGCTTTTGATAATCCAGAAGATGAATTTGGTAAAACAGTTATAAACATCCTTGAGAGAGAATATGGAAAGTCCTCCTTAAAAGAATCCTTAAAAGTCCGTCCCTTGTCAGAAAGGAAATTAGCTCATTCTAAATAATAAAAAAAACCGCTATTAATCCTCTTTCTCAATTGAACTAGAAATTCCTTTAGATTTTAATGATTCTGAGTAGAATTCTGCTGGCTCTAAATCACAAACAATTACCAAACCTATACCCGTATTATGTGCCTCAAGCATTATGGCAATAGCATCTTGTTCGCTTAACTGCGGCACAACTTCTCGTAGTGAAATAGTGACATACTCCATAGAATTAACTGGGTCATTATGAAGTAAAACCTTATATTTTGGAGATTTATTTTTTAATTCAGCAGGTTTCTTTTCAATCACTGCTGAATTATTACTTACACTTTGTTCTAACTTTATAGATAGCATTAAATTTTTAAGAGTCTAAATTGTACTAATAATTATATATTAATTATTCTTTCCATTGCATCAATGACATTTGATCGTGAGTTAAATGCTGACAAACGAAAATAACCTTCTCCAGACAATCCAAATCCGCTCCCAGGTGTTCCCACTACACCAACTTTTTGGAGAAGGAAATCAAAAAAGTCCCAAGAGGTCATTTGATCGGGAACTTTAATCCAGATATAAGGAGCATTGTCCCCACCATAAACTTTATATCCTGCATTCTGAAGTTTATTTTTCATGATTTTTGCATTTTCCATATAAAAATCAATTAAACCTCTTACCTGTTTCTTTCCTTCAAGAGAATAAACAGCCTCTGCCCCTCTCTGAACCACATAACTTACTCCATTAAACTTTGTAGATTGTCGCCTATTCCAAAGAGGCCATAAGTCTATTTCCTCATTTGTTGAGCTCAAACCTTTGAGATTTTTAGGTATTACTGTAAAAGCACATCTAACTCCAGTGAATCCTGCATTTTTTGAAAAAGATCTAAATTCAATGGCACAATCGTTTGCTCCCTCAATCTCATATATTGAATGTGGAATATCATTATCTTGAATAAAGGCTTCATAAGCTGCATCAAAAAGTATTAAAGATTTGTTTTGAAGAGCATAGTCAACCCACTTTTTCAATTCATCTTTAGTTATTGTGGCTCCAGTAGGATTATTTGGAAAACAAAGATATATAATGTCAACTTTATTTTTAGGTAATTCTGGCAAAAAATTATTTTCCTCATTTATTGAAATATATGTCAACCCTTTATAAGTTCCATTTTCAAGAGCATCTCCAGTTCTTCCTGTCATAACATTACTATCTACATAAACAGGGTAAACAGGATCAGTTACAGCGATTGAATTATTCTTACCAAGGATATCTAAAATATTACTACTGTCGCACTTTGAACCATCTGAAACAAATATTTCTTCAGGTAAAATTTTGCAACCCCTTGCAATAAAATCATTCTCAGATATTTTTTCTCTTAGCCAAGAATAACCTTGTTCTGGTCCATAACCCTTAAAACCTTCAGAAGTTCCCATATCATTTAAAGCTTTACCCATAGCATCTATGCAAGCTTTAGGTAATGGTTCTGTCACGTCACCTATGCCAAGTTTAATAATGTCAGAACTCTTATTAGATTGAGAATATATTTTTACCCTTTTAGCAATTTCAGGAAATAAATAGCCTGCCTTGAGTTTCAAATAATTTTCGTTTACTTGGACCACTTTAGATAAACATTTAACAACTATAAGGATAATGGATCAACGTGCTTTAGTGATGATTTGATGTTAAGATTATTGTAGTTATGATTAAATTAAGAAAAAATCGTAGCTTATTAATTAAATTTCAAACTATTTGAAAGTCGTCTAAAACTTTATACGTAGCATAACCCAATTGCTATTAATCTTAATTTAAAAAGTAAATAAATACTAATTATAAAAAGTTGCTTTCTTAAAAGGTAAAGAATTGAATTTACTTTAGATGATTTTCAAAATTCAAACCATTCAGAATCAATTATATGTCTCAGCAAATTATCATCGCTGAGCAGGCTCGAATTGCAGCTCTACTCACAGATGATCGAGTTGATGAATTAATCGTCGCACAAGGTCAATACCAAATTGGCGATATTTTTTTAGGTACAGTTGAAAATGTCCTCCCTGGCATTGATGCAGCTTTCATAAATATTGATGAAAGTGATAAAAATGGATTCATCCATGTATCTGATCTAGGCCCATTAAGACTAAAAAAAGGAATATTTGGAATAACTGAATTACTAGAGCCAAAACAAAAAGTTTTAGTGCAAGTAATGAAGGAGCCTACAGGATCTAAAGGTCCTAGACTTAATGGGAGTATTTCATTACCTGGAAAGTATTTAATCCTTCAGCCATCTGGTCAAGGAGTAAATATTTCCAGAAAAATAAATACAGAAACAGAGAGAAGCCGTCTAAAAGCTCTCGGGGTATTAATAAAACCACCGAGCACAGGTTTACTTTTTAGAACAGAGGCCGAAAAGATAAAAGAAGAACTACTTATTGAAGATCTAGAAAATTTAATTCAACAATGGGAAAATATTTTAAAAATTACAGAGACTTCTAATCCACCAAATTTAATTAAAAGAGATGATGATTTCTCTCTTAAGATTTTGAGAGATCATATTAAATCATCAACTAAAAGTATAATTATCGATAGTAAATTTTCAGTAGAAAGGGCAAAAGATTTCCTAATAAATTATGAATCGAATGTGGATATTGAATTTCACGATAACGGTTTAAACCAGCATATTTTAGAAAAATACGAAATTAAGAAAACAATTCAAAAAGCTCTTCAACCGAGAGTAGATCTCCCTTCAGGAGGTTATATAATTATCGAACCTACTGAAGCTCTAACGGTTATTGATGTAAACTCAGGATCATTCACAAGATCCGCCAACTCTAGACAAACTGTTTTGTGGACAAATTGTGAGGCTGCAGTAGAAATCTCGAGACAAATGAAATTAAGAAATATTGGTGGAGTTATCGTAGTAGATTTTATTGACATGGAATCTAGAAGAGATCAATTCCAATTACTTGAGCACTTTACTTCAGCAATAAAAGATGATTCTGCCAGACCTCAGATAGCTCAACTTACTGAATTAGGTTTAGTTGAGTTAACCAGAAAAAGACAAGGTCAAAACATATATGAACTATTCGGTAAAAAATGTTCCTCTTGCAATGGTACAGGCAATGTAGAAAATCAATTAAATTTTGAAATTCCCAATCTAAAAACAAAACACATTGAAGAAAAAACTAATAAAGCAAATAGCATAAACACTTTAGATGTCGATACTTCTCAAAAAGTTGAAAAGCAAGAAAAAATAAATGAAAAAGAATTCCTTAACCCAAAGAATCTAAATAAATTGGATGGTTCTTATAAAAAAGATAGTGATAATAATGACTTGAACACATCAAATTCAAAAGAAAAAAATCTAATCGCTGTTGATCTTACTAATGATGAAAAAATTGTTTTCAGTCAATTAGGTATTAATCCACTAATCAAATTAGGCAAAGAGTATCTCACGAGCAATAATTTTGTACTTTTAAAAACCAACAGTAATGAAAAAGAAAAAACTTTAAATAATAAAAAAACTTCAGCAAAACAAGTAAAAAAAATCTCAAAATCTAAAGAAACAAAAGACCTTGAAATTAATATTGGAGCAAATGCGAATTCCAAAGATAAATCAAAAATAGAAACTAATGAGAATGAAGAAATTGTATTTTTAGATAAGAAAGATGAAATTGACCTCACAGATGAGTTAAACAATGCAAGAAAAAAAAGAAGAAGATCTTCAGCAAGTACTGAATAAAATATCCCAAGTTGGAATAGATGAAGTTGGGAAAGGAGCAATTTTTGGTCCAGTTTTTTCAGCAGTTGTTGTATTAACTGAAGAAAATAAACTTAACTTAAAAAAATTAGGAGTAAAGGATAGTAAACAATTAACTCCCAAAAAAAGGAAATTACTTTTGCCGAAAATTTTATTACTTTCTTCAGATTATGGAATTGGGCAATCCTCGGCTAAAGAAATAGATAAGTTCGGAATAAGGGTTGCAACTGAGCTTTCAATGATAAGAGCTTTAAAAAAATTAAAAGAGAAACCATCTGAATTAATAATTGACGGTCCATTATTATTAAGGCCATGGAAAGGAATTCAGAAAAATATAGTATCAGGAGATTCTAAATTTACCGCAATAGCTTCGGCAAGCATAGTAGCAAAAGTATCTCGAGATAATCTAATGGAGAGATTAGGGGAAAAATACTCAGAATACTTAATATCTAAAAACAAGGGTTATGGCACCAGAGAGCACCTTTTAGTTATCAAAAAAAATGGAATAACTAATCTTCATAGGAAAAGTTTTTTGAAAAAATCAAATCTTCTTTAACTCACACCAATCTAAAAAATCTTTAACTAATTGCTTTTGAACTCTGGACTTTATACCCAATAAAATTCCATTTAATACCGAATGTCCAGTAGATTCCAAAATTTTCTTTGGTACCAATTTTAATAAAGGGGGTTGGCTCACAGAGACTCCTAAAAGGGCTTCTCCTTCTAATCCAACATCAGTTGCTTCTAAATTAGCTTTCAAAATAAGATTAAAGTCATCTATCATCCCCAAACCATCTAATTTACTTTCAATGGCGCTCATTTTTAAAATTCCATCTTTATTATCTACCGCAATAGAAACAACAGGGTTAATATCTAATTGAAAAACCTTAAAACTTGTTACTGTATACTTATACCTACCTTCTCCCTCTGGTACTAATTTTTTGGAGTCCAGCATTGCTCCAACAACTCTTTCTTCTTCCAAAAGATATTTAGAAAGATACTCTTTATTTCGTGTTACGGAAAGCTTTAGTTTCTGTTTAGCATCAAAAGACAATAGCATGTTCTATATTACTCCAATGCTTATTTGATCTCTTTTTTTCTTACAATTAATCATGCGCAAACAAGTTGCATATTTAGGTCCTAAAGGAACATACGCAGAAAAAGCAGCTCATATACTATCAAAGCTTGCCAATTTTCAGACACCTATATTTGTACCATGTAATGGGCTACATTCGGTCATTAAATCAATAGCCTACAACAATTGTGATGCTGCTGTAGTTCCTATTGAAAATTCCGTAGAAGGAGCTGTCACAGCTACTCTTGATGCTCTTTGGAAATTTCCAGATATATTTATCAATCAAGCAATTGTTTTACCCATAAAACATGCATTAATTAGTGATGGGGAAATTTCAATCATTTCAGAAGTATTATCTCATCCTCAAGCATTAGCTCAATGTTCAGAATGGTTATCAGAAAATCTTCCTAATGCTATCCCTCTTCCAACAAATTCAACATCAGAAGCTGTCAATATGGTAAAAGGAAGTAAATTTAGAGCAGCTATTGGGTCCAAATCATTAATCCAAATCGAAGGACTTAAAGAATTAGCCTATCCTATTAATGATGTTCCGGGAAATTGCACTAGATTTGTATTATTGAGCAAAGATTCTTATTCTAGATCAGCTAATATTGCCAGTTTTGCTTTCTCTTTAATATCAAATAAACCAGGTGCCCTACTGAAAGCTTTAAATTACATCGCAGATTTTGGATTTAATATGAGTAAAATAGAATCTAGACCTTCTAAAAGAGAGTTGGGCGAATACATTATATATATTGATTTAGAAATAAATAAGCAAAATAATGTTCAAAAATATATCGCACTTAAGAATCAAATAAAGCCTTTATGCAAGAACTTCATAGATTTTGGAAATTATTTTTCAGAAAATATTGAATTAGGTTAATTTATCCTCTACATTTATAAACACCGAACTCCATCAAGCCTGTTCTGAATGCCCAATTCATGAGAAGTATTGTAGGAATCTCTCTAATAGACTTTATAATCGCTAGAGGGCCAAGTGACAAAATTGCAAAAGGTCTTCTTATGCCTTCAATAATGGAGTCGTACCATGAAGGATTTGTGTAAGAATTCCAATTTTCAGCAATCACTATTCCTGCACTATTTTTATTAGTTCTAAGAATATTGCCGAATTCTTTAATACTAATGAAATTAGGATGTACCCACTGCTCAAGTAATTGTTTAAGAACCAATTTCTCAAAAAAGGATGGAGGGTGTACCCTAAGATCTCTAGAGTTCCAATCAGCCAATGCCAAATATCCTCCAGGTCTTAAAGTTCTTAGCATTTCATCTGCAAACTTAGCTTTATCATTCATGTGAGCACCAGCCTCAACACTCCAAACCGCATCAAACGAACCGTCTTCAAATTTCAAATCCATTGCATCCATAACTTGGAAATTACAATTGAGTCCAGAAGGAGTAAGTTCTTTGGCTCTCTTTACTTGAGCAGGACTAATCGTAATCCCAGTAACATTAAACCCATAATATTTTGCGAGAATCCTAGAGCTACCTCCTATTCCGCAACCTACATCGAGTATTCTGGAACCTTTTGGCAGTTTATCTAGACCACTCCATTTGACTAACTCGTGTACAAATTGGGCTTTAGCCTTTCTAAAATCAATATTTTTTTTCCCTACTGGATAAAAGCCCAAATGTATATGTTCTCCCCATAATCTTTCAAGTAATTTATCCTGAGTCCAAGCATCATATGCAGATGCCACTGTGCCTGAAGAAATAAATTTCCTAGCATTAATTCTCCAGACTATAGATAAAGCTATAAGGAATAAAACCAATAACAAAAAAGGTAATATCGATTCAACCATTTAATTTTCTTTAATATCAGGAAAACTTTCTTTTAGCGCTGTTCTTGCTGCAAGTTGTTTTCTTGTATTATCCAGCATTTCAAATTCTCTTTGCAAACGAGTATAAGTATTTCTTTCCTCTAAAAGTCTTTGCTGTTCCTCCGAAACAGCACCACCCAAATGAGCAGCTATCCAAAATGATAATTCCATGGGATTGTTTGGTAATTTATCGGGTAGGTTTTTCTTAGTATTTGTTAATTTACTTGAAAGATTAATAACATCACTAAGTGCTTCAGTTACTGAATCTTTTAGAGAATCTAATTTTTGAAGGTTATCAACATCATCATCACCAATCCAACTAACCATCGCAGAACAAAATGGTGTTGAACGAATGATTTCTAAAACTTGAAATCTTTGTTGTCCAAGAGTGATAATATTACTTCTACCATCCTCTGCAGTTTGATGTTTTATTATTTGTGCGCAGCATCCTACATTAGCCATGCTTTTAGTTTTTGGATCCCACTTTATGACTCCAAACATAGAATCTGACTCAAGGATAGATTTGAGCATAATTCTGTATCTAGATTCAAAAATATGCAAAGGTAAAACTTCTTGAGGAAAAAGAACTACCTCTGGCAAAGGAAATAAAGGTAATTCCCTTACAGAGAGTTCTCCCATTTAAACCTCATTTATTCATGCTTTATATTAGACAATTTAGGGCCGTTTTGGGATTACTTAAAGTTTAACTTCTATATCTACACCACTAGGAAGATCTAATTTCATTAAAGCATCTATAGTTTTTGCTGAAGGACTATAAATATCAATAATTCTTCTATGAGTTCTCGTTTCAAAATGCTCTCTAGAATCTTTATCAACATGTGGTGACCTTAGAACACAATAAATTTTCCTTTTTGTAGGTAAAGGTATTGGACCTATTGCTGAAGCAGAAGTAGTATCTGCAGTTTGTATTATTTTATCGCAAGACAAATCGAGCATTCTTCTATCAAATGCTTTTAGTCTTATTCTTATTTTTTGTTGCGCAATTGAAGAAGTCATAATTTCAAATTAATTTTTGGAATAGGACTATTTATTAAAAAAGCCCTAATCCATGTTTCTATACTAATTGATTGAGGTTAGATTCTTAAAAAATGTTATTTAAGAATTTTAGAAACAACACCAGCACCAATAGTTCTTCCACCTTCACGGATTGCAAATCGCATACCCTGTTCAATAGCTACGGGACAAATTAATTCACCAGTCATTTTGATTCTGTCTCCAGGCATAACCATTTCAACGTTAGAGCCATCATCAGAGGTAAATGCTGTGATTTGACCTGTCACGTCAGTTGTTCTGATGTAAAACTGAGGTCTGTACCCTGCGAAGAAAGGTGTATGTCTTCCACCCTCCTCTTTTTTAAGGACATAAACTTCTCCCTCAAACTGAGTATGAGGAGTAATAGATCCCTTCTTAACAAGTACCATGCCTCTCTCAATATCTTCTTTTTGAACACCACGCAAAAGTAAACCAACGTTATCGCCTGCCATACCTTCATCAAGAAGTTTCCTGAACATTTCAACGCCAGTAACGGTTGTTAATCTTGTATCTCTTATTCCAACTATTTCAACTTCTTCTCCAACCTTAACTTTACCTCTCTCAATTCTTCCAGTAGCAACAGTTCCTCTACCAGTAATTGAAAAAACATCTTCAACAGCCATCAAGAACGGTTTATCAACTTCTCTTTCAGGTTCAGGAATGCTTGAATCAACTGCTTTCATTAATTCTTCAATTTTTGATTCCCAAGTAGAATCTCCCTCAAGAGCTTTTAAACCTGAGACTTGAACGATAGGAATATCATCTCCGGGAAAGTCATAGCTATCCAGTAGTTCTCTGATTTCCATTTCAACAAGCTCGATAATTTCTTCATCATCGACCATATCGCATTTATTTAGAGCTACTACAAGAGCAGGAACTCCAACCTGTTTAGCCAGAAGAATATGCTCTTTTGTTTGCGCCATAGGACCATCTGTGGCTGCACAAACTAAAATAGCACCGTCCATTTGGGCGGCTCCTGTAATCATGTTTTTTACATAATCAGCATGTCCTGGACAATCGACATGGGCGTAATGTCTGCCTTCTGTTTCATATTCGACATGAGCTGTATTAATAGTAATGCCACGCTCTCTTTCCTCGGGAGCACCATCAATGTCTCCGTAGTCTTGAGCTTGAGCTTGACCTTTTTTGGCTAATACATTTGTAATAGCGGCAGTTAGTGTTGTTTTTCCATGATCAACATGGCCAATAGTGCCTATGTTGACATGTGGTTTGTTCCTTTCGAACTTCTCGCGAGCCATTTTGAATTAAAGAATCGAGGGTTAAAGAGTGTTTTAGTTTAGAGATCAGGAGTTGCCCTGATTCTTGGAAATGATAGCTTCAGCAACATTACGAGGAACTTCCTCATAATTTGCGAACTCCATTGAAAATATACCCCGACCTTGAGTCATTGATCGGAGTTGAGTAGCATAACCGAACATTTCGGCTAAGGGCACTTTGGCTTGTACCTTAGACAATCCATCATCAACAGATTGTCCTTCTACTTGACCTCTTCTAGAAGAGAGATCACCAATTACAGATCCAAGAAAGTCGTCAGGACTTTCGACCTCAACTTTCATCATAGGCTCTAAAAGGACAGGATTGCATTTTTTAACCCCGTCTTTAAAAGCCATGGAACCTGCAATTTTGAAGGCCATTTCAGATGAGTCTACATCGTGGAATGAACCATCGACTAGTGTTACTTTTACATCAATGAGTGGATAACCGGCAAGAACCCCAGATTCACAGGTTTCTTTCATTCCATTAGAAGCAGGACCAATATACTCTTTTGGTACAGCTCCGCCAACAATTTTGTTTACGAATTCGAAACCTTTACCAACTTCAGCAGGTTCCATTTCAATAATTACATGGCCATATTGACCTTTTCCTCCAGTCTGTCTTGCATATTTACCTTCACCTTTAGAACTAGACCTAATGGTCTCTCTATATGAGACCTGAGGAGCCCCTATATTTGCTTCAACCTTAAATTCCCTCAACATTCTGTCAACGAGGATTTCTAAGTGCAACTCCCCCATACCAGCAATTACAGTTTGATTTGTCTCAGGATCTGTACTTACCCTAAAGGTTGGATCCTCTTCAGACAAAGCTGTTAAAGCTTTTGATAATTTTTCCATATCCCCTTTAGTTTTTGGCTCAACGGCTACGGATATGACTGGTTCTGGTATAAATAAAGTTTCCAAAACAATGGGATCTTCTGTATTACATAAAGTGTCACCAGTTGTTGTATTCTTGAGACCTAATACAGCTCCTAAATCTCCAGCCCTCAATTCATCAACCTCCTCTCTTTCATCAGCCTTTAGAATTACCAATCTAGAAATTCTCTCTTTAGCATCTTTAGTAGAATTCATAACATAACTTCCTTTGGAAAGGACGCCTGAATACATCCTTACAAAAGTTAATTTCCCATAGGGATCAGACATAACTTTGAAAGCTAATGCACTAAAAGGAGCATTATCATCTGAAGGCCTTACATCTTCTTTACCACTTGGTAAAACACCTTGTATTGGTTTCACATCAACAGGAGCTGGTAAGTAATCAACCACAGCATCTAAAACAAGTTGAACTCCTTTATTCTTAAAAGCTGACCCACAAAGAACAGGGACTAATCCATGTTTTAAAACACCTTCCCTAATACCTTTTTTAAGTTGTTTTTCGGATAATTCTCCGGTTTCAAGGAAAATTTCAATTAACTCTTCATCATTTTCTGCAACGCTTTCCATCAACTTATTTCTCCACTCAGCAGCTTCCTCCTCCATGTCAGATGGAATTGGTGCTTCTTCAATATCAGTACCCAAGTCATTTTTGTAAAGATATGCTTTGTTGGCTACTAAATCGATGATGCCTGTTAGATCACCTTCAGCACCAATAGGTAACTGAATTGGGAGTGCATTTGCCTTCAGTCGGTCTTTAATCTGTTTGTTAACTTTTAGAAAATCTGCGCCAGTCCTGTCCATTTTATTAACAAAAACCATTCTTGGGACAGAGTATCTATCTGCTTGACGCCAAACCGTTTCGGATTGAGGCTGCACTCCACCAACTGCGCAAAATACAGCTATGACACCGTCCAAGACTCGCATTGATCTTTCCACTTCAATAGTAAAATCGACGTGTCCAGGAGTATCAATAATATTAATTCTATGATCTTGCCAACTAGTAGATATTGCGGCAGCAGTAATAGTTATTCCTCTTTCTCGTTCTTGCGCCATCCAATCTGTTACAGCAGCACCATCATGAACTTCTCCTATCTTGTGAACAACGCCTGAATAAAACAAGATTCTTTCTGTAGTTGTTGTCTTCCCTGCATCAATATGAGCGGCTATACCTATATTTCTTACTCGTTCTAGGGGAAAGTCGCGTGCCAATTTAAGAGCTCCAAATAAAATAATTTTTGAAAAATATAGTTCACTTTAAAAGCAAACTTTAATCATAATAAACTACTTAAGTACCTTTTTGATGAAATTAATATCTGTAATGTGCAAAAGCTTTATTAGCTTCTGCCATTTTATGAGTGTCTTCTCTTTTTTTAACTGCACTTCCAGTTTCATTTGCTGCATCCATTAACTCACCAGCAAGTTTTTGGGACATACTTTTGCCATTCCTTGCACGTGAGAATGTAACAAGCCATCTTAATGCCATCGCTGTACCCCTCTCTTGACGTACTTCCATAGGTACTTGATATGTAGCACCCCCAACTCTTCTAGCTCTTACCTCGACAAGAGGAGTAGCATTTTTTACAGCTGTTTCAAACAATTCAACAGCATTGCCGCCAGTTCTTTCACTAATTAGTGAAAAAGCATCAGACAATATTTTTTGAGCTGTAGATTTCTTACCATGTTTCATCAATCTAGAAATCATCATTGAAGCTAGACGACTATTAAATTGGGGATCTGGAAGAACTGGTCTTTTTACTGCTGCGTTACGACGTGACATGTTTCTAAAAGTACTGTTTACAAATTAATCTTTTGGAGCTTTTGCTCCATATTTAGATCTGGATTGACGTCTATCTTTGACTCCAGCCGTATCTAAAGTTCCCCTAATTATATGATATCTAACTCCTGGCAAATCCTTAACTCTTCCTCCCCTAAGTAAAACTACAGAGTGTTCTTGCAAATTATGTCCAATTCCAGGAATATAAGCTGTTACTTCGAAACCTGAAGTCAATCTTACCCTTGCGACTTTTCTTAGAGCTGAATTAGGTTTCTTAGGTGTTGATGTATAAACTCTCGTACATACCCCTCGTCTTTCAGGGCAAGCTTTTAATGCAGGAGATTTTGTTTTCTTTGTCAGACGTTTTCTTTCTGAACCTACTAATTGTGAGATGGTTGGCATCTAATATACTTAGATAAAAATAAATATCTAACCATCATAACCTTTTATGAGTACCAACTAAAACTTTTTGTTTATTTTTTTTTTAAATTTGTCAAATTAAAATTCTTTGGTAAATATTCATTATCTTTAGATTTATTTACATATTTATTTTTATAATAGAAATACATAAATAACTAAATTGAATTAAATAATCTATGGGAGAGAGTATCAAAAGAATCGTTGAGCCATATCAAGATAGTTATTCCCCAAATGGAATAATTGGGGAGAAAGATGCGTGTGGAGTTGGTTTCATAGCAAATATTAACGGGATAGAAAGTAACTGGATCCTAAAACAATCCCTGAAAGGCCTTAAGTGCATGGAGCATAGAGGTGGTTGTGGAGGGGATAGTGATTCAGGAGATGGAGCAGGTATTTTATGTTCAATTCCATGGGAATATTTAGAAGGGGAAATTAATCTAAAAAATACTAAAGAACTTAATAGAGGATTAGGCATGGTTTTTATGCCTAATAAAAATGAAAAAATTGAATTATGTAAATCAATATGTGATCAGGAAGCAGAAAAATTAAAAGTCAACAAAACATCTTGGAGAAAAGTACCTGTCAATAATGAAATCTTAGGTCCTTTAGCTAAAGCAAATGCTCCATTCATCTGTCAGTGGATTTTATATATAGATAAAAAAGATCATCAAGATGTTGAAAAGCTTTTATTTCAATTAAGAAAAAGAATTGAAAAAAAAATAAGAGAAACTTTCAAAAACCATGTTGGAGATTGTGAATTTTATTTTGCCTCACTAAGTTCTCAAACAGTTGTTTATAAAGGTATGGTTCGTTCTGAAATACTATCTGAGTTTTATCATGATCTAAAAGAAGAAAACTTTAAAGTTTCATTTTCTGTTTATCATCGTAGATTTAGTACCAATACACTTCCAAAATGGCCACTAGCTCAGCCCATGAGATTTTTGGGTCATAATGGAGAAATAAATACTCTCTTAGGTAATATTAATTGGGCTAAAGCTTCAGAAACACACATAGATGATTTTTGGGGAGAGTTATCTAACGAAATCAAGCCAATCGTAGATATTAATAAAAGTGATTCATCAAATCTTGATGCAACTCTTGAAATCAATATTCGTTCAGGTCAGCCCATTACTGACTCATTATTAAAACTTGTTCCTGAAGCATTTAGAGATCAACCTGAACTTGACCATAGGGAAGATATAAAAGCTTTTTATGAATATTCTGCAAGCCTACAAGAAGCTTGGGATGGTCCAGCACTCCTTGTATTTGCTGATGGAAATTTTGTCGGAGCAACGCTCGATAGAAATGGCCTAAGACCAGCACGATATTCAATCACAAATGATGGTTTTGTAATAATGGGTTCTGAAACAGGAGTGGTAGATCTTGAAGAAGAAAGGGTAATAGAAAAAGGTCGATTAGGACCGGGACAAATGTTGGCAGTTGATTTTCATCAAAGTAAAATCCTAAGAAATTGGGAGGTAAAATCTGAAGCAGCTCAAAGGCATGATTATAAAAAACTTCTCAATAAAAGAACCATAAAAATAGAAAATAATGAATGGATTCAAGACTGCAAACTAAAAGACCTTGAGTTGTTACAACAACAAACTGCATACGGTTTTTCGGCGGAAGATAATGATCTTATTTTGGATTCAATGGCTTCATTAGCTAAAGAGCCTACTTATTGCATGGGCGATGACATCCCATTAGCAGTGCTTTCATCAAAACCACATATTTTATATGACTATTTCAAGCAAAGATTTGCTCAGGTAACTAATCCTCCAATAGATCCTCTTCGTGAAAAACTTGTGATGAGTCTTGAAATGCATCTTGGAGAAAGATGTTCACCATTTGAAATTAAAGATCTTAAACCTTTTGTTCATTTACAGAGTCCGATTCTCAATGAAGAAGAACTGATTTCAATTAAAAAATCAAAAATTAAATCTCAAACAATTTCAACCTTGTATGAAATCGACCAAGGAATCAAAGGATTTGAAGGTAAATTAAATGATATTTGCGAGCAAAGTGAAAAAGCAGTTAATAATGGATGCGCTTTAATCATTATTTCTGATAAAGGAGTAAACTCAACAAAAAGTTTTATTCCCCCTCTCTTAGCTATAGGTGCAATTCATCATTATCTTCTTAAAAAAGAAACAAGATTAAAAGCCTCCCTAGTAATTGAGACTGGTCAATGTTGGAGTACTCATCATTTAGCATGCCTGATTGGATATGGAGTTAGTGCGGTTTGCCCTTGGCTAATATTTGAATCAGGGAGACATTGGTTAAAGCATCCTAAGACTCAAAAACTAATAGAGAGCAAAAAAATTGATTCATTATCAAAAGAAAAGGTTCAGACCAACATTAAAAAAGCTTTAGAAGATGGCTTACGAAAAATACTTTCTAAAATAGGTATTTCACTGCTTTCTAGTTACCACGGGGCTCAGATTTTTGAAGCGGTAGGTTTAGGCTCTGATTTAATCAAAATTGGTTTCGACGGGACAACAAGTCGAATTGCTGGAATAACTTTAAAAGAATTAGCTAATGAATCAATTTCAATTCACACAAAAGCTTATCCAGAAATTGACCTGAAAAAACTCGAATTTTTAGGATTTGTGCAATTCAGAAATTATGGAGAATATCACTCAAATAATCCTGAAATGTCAAAGGCACTCCATTCTGCGGTCAAACAAGGGCCAGGTTATGACCACTTTAAACTGTACAAAGAACTGATTAGTAAGAGACCAACAACTGCTCTAAGAGACTTACTGACAATAAATTCTAATAGGGAAAGCATCCCAATAAGTGAAGTTGAAAGTGTTGAATCAATTTGCAAACGGTTTTGTACAGGAGGAATGAGTTTAGGTGCTTTATCTAGAGAGGCGCATGAAGTTTTAGCAGTTGCAATGAATAGAATTGGTGGAAAAAGTAATAGTGGTGAAGGGGGAGAAGATCCAGCTCGTTTTAATGTTCTAAATGATATTGATGAAAATACTCAATCAGCAACTTTGCCATTTATAAAAGGTCTAGAAAATGGAGATACGGCTTGCTCTGCTATAAAGCAAATCGCCTCGGGAAGATTTGGAGTTACCCCTGAATATCTTAGAAGTGGTAAACAACTTGAAATTAAAATGGCCCAAGGTGCAAAGCCAGGGGAAGGCGGTCAACTTCCTGGCCCAAAAGTCGATTCCTACATAGCAAAACTCAGGAATAGTAAGCCTGGCGTGGCTTTAATTTCTCCACCTCCGCATCATGATATTTACTCAATTGAAGATTTAGCGCAACTTATTCATGATCTTCATCAAGTTCATCCTAAAGCAAAAGTAAGTGTAAAACTTGTTTCTGAAATTGGTATTGGAACTATAGCTGCGGGAGTAAGTAAAGCAAACGCAGATGTCATACAAATCTCTGGCCATGATGGAGGAACAGGTGCTTCTCCCTTGAGCTCCATTAAGCACGCTGGATTGCCTTGGGAACTTGGTTTAGCAGAGGTACATAAATCTCTTCTTGATAATAATCTGCGCGACAGAGTACTTTTAAGAACAGATGGTGGGCTTAAAACAGGATGGGATGTTGTCATTGCTGCTCTTTTGGGGGCAGAAGAATATGGATTTGGATCAGTCGCAATGATTGCTGAGGGATGCGTTATGGCAAGAGTTTGCCATAAAAATACTTGTCCTGTTGGCGTAGCAACACAAAAAGAAGAATTAAGAAAAAGGTTTAAAGGTTTACCAGATAACGTTGTTAACTTTTTTATCTATATTGCTGAAGAAATAAGACAAATATTAAGTACCATTGGTGTCAAAACAATGGAAGAATTAATTGGTAACAAAGAATTTCTGACCACAAGAAATATTAGTTTGCCTAAAACGGAAAATATCGATCTAACTTCTCTTGTTAACAATGAGATTAGCTATAAAGATAGATCATGGATAAAACATTCAAACAATGCTCATGATAATGGAACTGTATTGGAAGACTCGATTTTAACGGATGCTCAATTCATAAATGCGCTCTCTACTCATGGAGAATTCAATAAAAAAATTGAAATCAAAAATACCGATAGAAGTGTTTGTGCAAAAATTTCAGGAGAGCTTGCTCAGAATTATGGAAATAAGGGCTTTGAGGGAGCAATTAATCTAATTTTTAAAGGTCATGCAGGTCAAAGCTTTGGAGCCTTTTTATTAAAAGGAATGATTATTAAATTAATTGGAGAAGCAAATGATTATGTATGCAAAGGGATGAATGGAGGAATGCTAACCATAATTCCGCCCAGAATAGATAATAATTCATCGGGGCAAGTCATTTTGGGTAATACTTGTCTTTATGGCGCTACGGGAGGAAAGTTATATGCGTTGGGTAAATCAGGTGAAAGGTTTGCCGTAAGAAATAGTGGAGCAGTAGCTGTAACTGAAGGTGCAGGAGATCATTGCTGTGAATATATGACAGGAGGCAAAATTGTAATTCTTGGCTCTATAGGAAGAAATATCGGAGCAGGAATGACTGGGGGGGTAGCATTTATACTTGATGAAAAAAATGATGTAGAGAAAAAGGTAAATAGAGAAATAGTAAGTATCTATGAAATTAGTACCCCCAAACAAGAACAAATTTTGTTAGAAATCATTAACGATTATTATCACAAAACGCAGAGTCCTAAAGCAGCTAATCTTCTTAAAGATTGGAGTAATTTTAAAACTTTATTCAAAGTAATAGTACCTCCCAGTGAGCAAGAAATGCTTGGATTAAAAAATCAATAAATGCCAATTTTTGTAAAAACAGAGATTATTAAAAAGGAATTTATTAGCAACAACAAATTTAAAAAGAAATTAATAGATAAGCATAAATTGTGGATAAAAGAATTAACAAAAGCTGGAATTAATGTAAAAAGTGGATTTTTAGTAAATGAAATTAAGGAACCTGGAGCCGGTGGTCTCTTGATAATAGAAGTAAAAACTTATGAAGAGGCACTAAAAATCATTAAGGAAGATCCAATGATTAAAAATAAAATAGTTGATTGGAAATTAAATGAATGGATTGATATTTCTAAAGAATAATGCGCTTATCTTGGATATTTTTTCATTAATTTTTGAATCTCTTCAGCATGATAACTACTTCGCGTTAAAGGAGAACTTACTACTTGCATAAAACCAAGATTATCTTCTCCAAACAATTTGAAGAAATTAAATTTTGAAGGACTTACAAATCTTTGGACAGGTAAATGTTTTGGACCTGGAGATAAATATTGACCAATAGTAACTATATCTACAAAATGATTTTTTAAATCAGAAAGAAGATTTAAAACCTCATGATCACTTTCTCCTAATCCCAACATAAAACCGGATTTTGTATAGACACTCGGAAAATATTCTCTTGTGCGCTTCAATAAATCTAAAGTTCTTTGATAATTTCCTTGAGGCCGTACTTTTCTATATAAACCTTTTACAGTTTCAATATTATGATTCAGAACATTTGGTTTTGAATCTAAAACCAATTCAAGCGCTTGCCAGTTGCCACATAAATCAGGAATTAATAGTTCAATAGTTGTCTCTGGAGATTTTTTTCTTACTTCCGAAACGCATTGAAAAAACTGTGATGCCCCTCCGTCATCAAGATCATCTCTGTTTACTGATGTAATAACTACATGTTTGAGATTCATCCTAGAAACAGCCTCTGCCAAACGATGAGGTTCAGTTGGATCCAAATCTCTTTTGGATCTATCAAAATTAATATCGCAATACGGACATGCTCTAGTACAACCAGGACCCATGATTAAAAAAGTCGCAGTCCCACTTGCAAAACATTCTCCAATATTTGGACAGCTTGCTTCCTGACAAACCGTATTTAATTTTAAATCACTTAATAAATTTGCGGTATTACCTATCCTCTCAAATTGAGGAGCCTTTACCCTTAACCACTCTGGTTTTGTTGCCGCATTTTTGGAAATACTTGTCAAATTAATTTGATCAGCTTCATATAAATAAATTTTAATCAAAATTTCGTTTTTTTACTATTTAAATTCATCTGTAGTAAAAGAAATATTATTCATTCACCTAATTTTCAATAAAAACTCTGAAATCTTTATGTTCTATAATCTTTAATAGAACATTTTCTAGAACATAATTTTTAGAACAGTAAAAAAACATCAATTAAATTTCTAAACACAAATTTTAAAATCTATTAGATTGTTTTTTTTGTTCTATTTAGTGTTTTTTTTTAAAGTATTTGATACAGTAAAAAATATATCTTTAAATACTTTGACTTTTCAATTCAAAAGAAAGGTATCTCTTTTATCTGAGAAGACTAAAAAGAAAATATCTATAGGATATGCTAGAGCAATCGATAATGAAATTTTTTACTTAGAAGAACAAATACAATTATTAAAAGATGAAGGTTGCAATTTAATATTTTCTGAACTCTTAAGTCTTGATGCAGAAATAAAGCCCGAATTCCAAAAAGCCTTAAAAGCTTTATCCAAAGGAGATGAATTAGTCGTAACCAAACTAGATCGGGCATTTTCTAACAGAAATGAATCCATTAGAGTAATAAATAAACTTTTAAATCAAGATATCCAGTTAAGAACTTTATCTGGATTTTTTACCAATAAATGTTCTCCAAATACATCATCTTTAGTTTTTAATATTTTATGTGAATTGAATAATTTAGATAATGAGTGCCTTAAAGAAAGAAAAAAAGAAAACGTTTTAAAAAGAAGATTAAATGGGAATAATTTAGGAGGTAGGCCCAAGATAAGTCCCTTAAAGGAATCTCTCGTAATCAGATTGCGTGACGAAGGCTATTCATATCGATCAATTAGAGCGCAAACAGGAATAGCTTTATCAACCATTAGAAGAGTAATCTTAGATGGAGAAGATAAATAATATGAAAAAAAACGAACTTGAAAATCTTATTAAAGAAAATTTTAAAGATACAGCATTGCGTATTTATGAATTAGATAATGAAGATAGAAAAAGTTTATTAGCAGAATATAGAGAATGGATAATGAATGATTTAGATTTTGAAGAAGTAATGATGTTACCTTATGAAGCATATACTGACAAATTAGATCCTAATTACTTAGACGA
Organism: Prochlorococcus sp. AG-418-G18; assembly: GCA_003214215.1. GTDB lineage: Bacteria > Cyanobacteriota > Cyanobacteriia > PCC-6307 > Cyanobiaceae > Prochlorococcus_A. The sequence continues at coordinate 28,870 of QCLX01000015.1, forward strand.
TTAAATTTAGTCCTAAATAGTATATCTTTTATTAAATTCATATACTTCTTTTGATATTGATGGTAAGAAGGAAGTATCTTTGGAATATTTTTCTCCATTACAAAAAACAACTAATAATGTATGTAGAGATTGACTATGAGTCCACCAAGCAGCATCATGTCTAACTTCAGACATTAAGCCTGCTTTACTCCAAAGATTAATGCTTTCTGGTAATCCTGCACCCAAAAAACCATCTATTTGATTAAGAGAATCGTTCTTAAGAACAACTTTATTTAAATTTCTTTTTAAAAAACTTCGTAAATTTAAATCATTCTGTTGATAATCAATATGAATCATAATTTCCTCCAAAACCCGTGCAGTCGAATCAGAATTCATAGCATTTCTATTTTCATTATCACGTCCATAAAATTCTTTTTCACGACCAAATGGTCCATCATCCCAGGTCTTCTGACAGCAATTTATACCACTCAATTCCTCCCAATGTAAATCATTTAGCCAATCGTTTATTATACTTCTTTGATATTTCCAATTTTCCCATAATTCCCCCTCAATACAAGGTCCACTTGTTGTTCCAGTAAGTAAATCAATTAAAAAGCTTGTTGCATTATTACTTGAGAAAAATAACATTTTCCTTACAGCATCAATAATTTCATCTGATAATAATAAACTTCCTTTTTTAATCCAATAATATGCAGCAAGGCCATAAACCAACTTGACTATGCTGGCAGGGTAAATCATTTTTTTATTATTAATACCAGTTCCAAAACCTTTAAATACACTTTTATTTTCACTTTTATAATTAATCCAAGTTATAGCAATATCCTCTCTTGAAAGATCTTTATTATAAGAGCATACTTTTTCTAAAATATCATTTAAGGCTAGACCCATTTCTTTACTTACATAGTAAAAAGACATTGTATGGAAAATTATAAAAATCCTATCTCACTATTTAAACAAACTAATTTTTCAAAAACTATTTGGTGGAAATTAAAAGTTAATATTTCTGGATATCAAAATCAAACAGAAGATAAATTAGTAACTGAAATATTTAAAAATAGAGTTTTTAGGATACTTTATCCAAATATTTATCAAAATAAGCATAAATTTCAAAGGATTTTAATTCAACTATATGAAGATGGCTATGTCTGCTGGATAAATTTAGATGGGTTGATTATTGAGAGATACGAATTGAGAAAAACTGAGAATTTTAAAAATGAACGATTCTTTATAAAAGATCAATTAAACTCAATTTTAAAATGGATCAAGGATCAAGCTGATTCAACTAATGAATACCTTTGGGGAGGCACATTAGGGCCCAATTATGATTGTTCTGGCTTAATTCAGACTGCTTTTTTAAAGCATCGTATTTTTATACCTCGAGACTCTTATCAAATCAAAAGTTTTTGTAAACATCTTTTTTATTTCAAAGATTCTTATAAAGCTCTACGACCTGGAGATCTTTTATTTTTTGGAAATAAAGAAAAGTGTGATCATATTGGAATCTACAAAGGAGACGGATTGTATTTCCATAGCTCTGGAAGGGATTTTGGCAGAAATGGAATAGGATTAGATACCCTAAAACATTCTAATGATAAAATCTCATTGCATTATAAATCCAAACTAATTTCTGCAGGAAGGGTAGTTAGAAGTTACAGATGGGATAGAACCATACGTTAGTAATTAGAGTTCACATTTAAACTTAAAATTAAATTTAAAATATTACTTATTATTTATTTTTAGGAATTAACCAGCAGTCCAAATATTTTTAATGATCGGCATTATGGTATCTAAATGTAATGTCCCAACAAGTAGCCAAGCAAAAACAGCTCCGCCACAGCCTCCTAACCAAAATCCACTTGTAAAATCAGCCCATCCAGCTCTTGTAAATAAGTCCTTTGGTGGGTTATTAACAGTAGCATCTGGTGGTTGAACATTAGGTGCTTTACCAGGTGCATTATAAAGAACTAAAAGTGCTGTCAAAATATGAACAGCTCCAATAGCAGCAAGAAGCCCAGCAGTTAGTGCAAATTCAGAATTTCTTAGTGGGCCAGTCATAGTGAAAGGACCGTATAGAAGATATCCAAAAGCTGCTCCAGTTTCTAAGCCTCTAAAATTAGGAGAAATACCTTCTCTGTAAAAAGGTAAATTATTTATAAAGGCTTTTGTAAAATAGCCACTATTAACTGGAGTAGCCAAATTACCAACACATGGATCAGAAACTGTTTTTACTGCCCATTGTTCTGCAACACCAATATCATTTGGTTGCACAGAATTGTCTATGTATTTCTCATCAAACTTAATTGAACTTGTTGATTCTGAGAATGATTTTTGAAAGTCGCTCATTTTTTTAAAAATTTAGTTTTTAATAATTTATTCTGTTGCTGTAATAAATCTTCCAATCAATACAATAAAAACAGCAGGCATTGCTATACCAATTAATGGAACAAAAATTGACGGTAAGAGACTTGGTAAATCAGATGGCATAGTTATTTTAAACATCTTTAAACACTTTAGTATTTATCCACGAAATAGTGTTAATTTTACAACTGGATGATATAAAAATTATTAACTTTTTACATGTTAAAATTTTTCGCAATTGTACTTATTTTTTTTATAGGAATATTACTTCTAATTTTTAAAAAAAGGAGCTTTGAAAAGTTAATAAATAAAGGCAAATTACATTCTATTAAATTAGAAAAACATAGAAAAAATAATAATCATTTTGTTTCTAATAAAAAAAGTGTTTTATACAAGCATGAAGCAAAAAAGTACTCATTATTTTATAAAAATTCTCAAAGAAATAAAATGTTTAGTCTTTTTCAAGGTAATAAAGAAGACAAATTAAAAGCATTAAAAATTGCGGAAGAATTGGCTGATAAATCAACATTATCAATTTTACGAAAAGGATTAAGGGATATGTCTCCTGAAGTGGTTGAAATTTCAGCTTTATTAATCAGGAAATTCAAGTAAAAATTTAATTTTGATCCGCACTACTTATTGACCTAATTCTATAAATTGGACGACTTTGACTTTCATGATAAGTCCTAATTAAAAGTTCACTCAATAATCCAAAGCTAAATAATTGAACCCCAGCAATTCCCAATATTAATGCAAACATTAACAACGGACGATTTCCAATATCCTCTCCCATGATTTTTAAAACTATCAAATAGGAACTCATTGCAAGGCTAGTCAAAATACTTATTATTCCAACAAAACCAAATCCATACATCGGTCTCGTTAAAAATTTAGTCATAAACCAAACAGTTAGTAAATCCATTAAAACTCTAAAAGTTCTATCTATTCCATATTTGCTAGATCCATATTGCCTGCTTCTATGATTGACTTTAATTTCTTTGATGCTTGCACCTTCAATATTTGCTAAGACTGGCAAAAACCTGTGAAGTTCTCCATACAATTTAATATCATCAATTATTTCTTTCTTAAAAGCTTTTAATGAACATCCATAGTCGTGCAACTTCAAACCTGTTACGCGAGCTATTAGTTTGTTCGCTATTTTTGATGGTATCTTTCTATTGATTAATTTATCTTTTCTATCAAACCTCCATCCACAAATCAAATCATAGCCATTATTAATTTCTGAAATTAGTAACGGAATATCATTTGGATCATTCTGTAAATCGCCATCCAAAGTAATGACAATATCACCTTTAGAGTTATCAAAGCCAGCTGACATTGCTGCAGTTTGCCCATAATTTTTGCGAAGGGAAATCACTGACAATTCTTTAATATTGAGAGTTAATTGTTTCAATACTTGTTGAGTATTATCTTTAGAACCATCATTTACAACAATCAATTCAAAATTAAATTTATGTAATGACATTACATTTACAACTTCATCCAATAAAAAACCAATACTCTCACTTTCGTTGTAAACAGGGATAATAATAGAAATTAATTGTTTTATATCTGACATTTATATTTGATAATATTTATATAATTTTAACTTAATTTAGAACATTAAAATTAAACAAAAAAAATCACCACAAATGTGGTGATTTAAATTATTTAAGAGTAATTTAACCAAACTTACCTGAAGTCGATGCAATAACAAATGCGCCGAATGTAAGAATGTTTCCAATTGTGAAATGTGCTAGTCCAACTAATCTAGCTTGAACAATTGAAAGTGCAACTGGCTTATCTCTCCAGCCAACAAGATTAGCTATTGGAGTACGCTGATGTGCCCAAACTAATGTTTCAATTAATTCTTGCCAGTAACCACGCCATGATATTAGGAACATGAAACCAGTTGCCCAAACTAAGTGACCGAATAGGAACATCCAAGCCCAAGGAGATAAAGAATTTACTCCAAATGGATTATATCCGTTAATAAGTTGAGCAGAGTTTAACCAGAGGTAGTCTCTGAACCAACCCATTAGATAAGTTCCTGATTCGTTAAATTGGGCTACATTACCCTGCCATATCGCTAGGTGTTTCCAATGCCAGTAGAAAGTTACCCAAGCTAGTAAATTTAATGCCCAGAACATAGCTAGGTACATAGCATCCCAAGATGAACTATCACAAGTACCGCCACGTCCAGGGCCGTCGCAGGGGAATGCATATCCTAAATCTTTCTTATCAGGAATTAATTTTGTTCCTCTAGCATCAAGTGCACCTTTAATGAGGATTAAAGCAGTTGTATGGAGACCTAAAGCGATAGCATGGTGGACTAAGAAATCTGCAGGGCCGATAGGTAAGAAAGCACTTAATGCATCTTGTCTATTGATAAGATCCATCCAGTAATGATTGCCTGGCAATGAATTAGCAGCGATACTTGCTGAACTTGTAGGATCTGATAGTAAAGCGTTAAAGCCGTACATCATCTTACCCTGGGCAGCTTGAACAAATTGAGCAAAAACTGGCTCAATTAGAATTTGCTTTTCAGGATTACCAAAAGCGACAACAACATCGTTATGAACATAAATTCCAAGAGTATGGAATCCTAGCAACATTGTTACCCAGCTGAGGTGACTTATCAAAGCTTCCTTTGTTCCAAGAACTCTTGCTAATACATTGTCTTTATTTAATTCTGGATCATAATCTCTGACAAAGAAAATAGCTCCATGTGCAAATGCACCAACCATCAAGAACATTGCTATGTACTGATGATGACTATATAAAGCAGATTGTGTAGTGTAGTCCCTGGCAATAAAAGCGTAAGAGGGAAGTGCACCCATATGTTGTGCTACTAGAGAAGTAGCCACACCAAGTGATGCTAATGCTAGTCCAAGTTGGAAATGCAATGAATTATTTACAGTTTCATATATTCCATCGTGGTTAATCCCGAAACTACCTTTATGAGGATCATTAGGGTGTCTTGTATTATGAGCTTCTGTAATTTCTTTGAGGCTATGACCAATACCAAAAGTATTTCTATACATATGACCAGCAATTACAAAAACTGTTCCTATTGCAATATGGTGATGTGCAATATCAGTAAGCCATAATGCTTCACTTTGAGGATGAAGTCCACCTAAGAAAGTAAAGATTGCAGTTCCAGCCCCCTCAGCTGTTCCAAATACTTGATCTATAGAATCAGGATTTTGGGCATAAGCTCCCCAGTTTAAAGTAAAGAAAGGAGCTAATCCTGCAGGGTGTGGAAGCACTGTTAACCAGTTATCCCAACCTACATGCTGTCCTCTTGATTCAGGAATAGCAACATGAACCAAATGACCTGTCCAAGCAATACTACTAAAGCCAAATAATACGGCTAAATGATGATTTAATCTTGACTCTGCATTTTTAAACCAAGCTAAAGAAGGTCTGAATTTTGGCTGTAAATGTAACCAGCCTGCAAATAAAGTCCAACAAGCTAAAATACTCATGAATATTGAGGCTTGGAAGAGTTGCTCATTAGTTCTCATTCCAATTGTGTACCACCAATGATAGAGACCTGAGTAAGCTATGTTTACTGGACCACTAGCTCCAGCTTGTGTCATTGCTTCTGTAATACCAGATCCAAAATGAGGATCCCAAATAGCATGAGCAATAGGACGTACGTGGGTTGGATCAAGTACAAATTGCTCGAAGTTACCTTGCCAAGCAATATGAAATAAGTTACCAGCTACCCAGAGGGCGATAATTGCTAGATGACCAAAATGTGTAGAGAAAAGCTTTTGATAAAGCTTTTCTTCGGTCATACCATCATGACTTTCAAAGTCATGAGCGGTAGCTATTCCGTACCATATTCGTCTAGTTGTAGGGTCCTGAGCTAGACCCTGGTTAAATGATGGAAATTTTGTTGCCATTGAATTAAAAAGGTAAAGTTCAGGTAATTAGCCCAGGCCGAAAAGGCGAGCATGGAAGAAAGCCCATGTGGTAGCAATACCACCGACAAGGAAGTGAGTTACACCTACAGCTCTACCCTGAGTAATAGATAAAGCTCTTGGTTGAATGGTTGGAGCAACTTTAAGTTTGTTATGTGCCCAAACAATTGATTCGAACAATTCTTGCCAATATCCTCTTCCGCTGAAAAGAAACATTAGACTGAAGGCCCAAATGAAGTGTGCACCTAAGAACATCAAACCGTACATACTTATTGATTGACCATAGCTTGTTAACACTTGAGAAGCTTGAGCCCACAAGAAGTCTCTTAACCAACCATTTATAGTTATAGAACTTTGTGCAAAATTACCACCTGTGAGTCCCCAAACATCACTCTGCATTTTCCAAGAGAAGTGGAAAATAACTATTGAAATACAGTTATACATCCAGAAAAGTCCAAGGAATACGTGGTCCCATGAAGAAACTTGACATGTACCACCTCTTCCAGGTCCATCACAAGGGAACCTAAAACCTAATGAAGCTTTATCAGGAATTAACCTTGAGCTTCTTGCATAAAGTACGCCTTTTAGAAGTATCAAAACAGTTACGTGAATTTGGAAAGCGTGAATA
>QCLX01000016.1 GCA_003214215.1 Prochlorococcus sp. AG-418-G18
AAATTGATTATTTACTTGGGTTATAGTTCCCAAAGATAAACAGTCAATTAAAGAAAGAAATTAATTTATGGAAAACAGACAAATTAATTTTTTTAAATCTAAAGACTTTAATACCGCTCTTAAACCATTTAAAAAAGGAACGGTAGTAAAAATTGACTCGTTTGATATTAGAGAAAATCAAAAAGAATTAAAAATTGGTTTATATGGTTGGTATGCAATTTGTCCTTCAAAAGAACTAAAAAAAAATAAGCTCCATTATTTTTCACTCTATGATGAACCTCTTATTCTCTATAGAGATGAGAATGAAAATGTTAGGTGTATAAAAAACATTTGTCCGCATAGGGGGGCCTCCTTTTTTGGAGGGACATTATCAGATGGAGTAATAACCTGCCCATATCATGGAGCTAAATTCTCATCTGGTGGAAGTTGCCAAAATCTCAATAGAATAACTTGTAGTCACATAGTTGACAATAACTACGATAATTACGCCAAAAGAATCCACTTATCTCAGTACAAAGCTACAGAAAAAAATGGATATATATTTGTATATTTTTCTAAAAATTCTGAGACTGATTTAAATAATATAAGTGAAGATTCACCTATAAGTAACTACGAATTATCTAATAATGGTTTTTCACATGAGGATTACGTATCTGAGGAGGTATTAGTTGACTTCAAATGTGATTGGTCAAGAATAATTGAAAATCACTTAGATATCCTTCATATTTTTTGGGTTCATGGGGATACAATTCCTGATAAAGATGTTAATAAAAATGTATTAGTTAGTTTTAACCAGAAAATTAATGTAACTCCCAAACACATTGAAAGTATTTATTACTACAAAAATGTACCATCAAAAGAATTTATCCGGATAAAATACATACCACCTGGAAGGATATTAATTTACAAAGGAGATCCTTCTAAATCACGATATTTGCAAGTTTTAGATCATATTCCACTTGGAAATAATAAAGCAAGAGTAATAGTAAGACATTACAGGAAATTTCTTAAAAATAAACTTCTTAATAAGCTTATCTTATTTAAAGAAACGCAAAGAAAGATTTTTTATAAAATATTCGAAGAGGATTATATGATTTTAAAGACGCAAACATATAATCATAATATGGGATTTATAAGTAAAGATGAAATAAAATTATTGGGAGAGGACCGCATTATAAATTATTTTTGGAAATGGTATAAGAGATCTGAAGAGAAAGATGAACCTTGGAAAAATATAAATAACTCTCAAAACCTTTCCGTATATGACGAAGTAATATTTAAATATCCCCCAGAGATCAAGAAATTAGAAATTATAAACAACATAGATATTATCAGAAAAACATTTGTAAGATTTGTTGCCCCACTATTATTTTTTATGTTAATCATATAATTCATGAAGAAAGTAAATAGACCTTCATGGTTGAATTGGCTTTACCTTTTTATATTTATTTTAAGCTCAATTCAATTGGTTATATTTTGGAGCAATAAGTTTTAGTGGTAAATAAATTTTGGTTTGAGGCAAAAAATATAAATTGTTTTAAGAACGGTTTTAGAGTTATTAAAGATTTAAGTTTAAACATAGCATATTCAGAGAATGTGATATTAATTGGACCAAATGGATCAGGTAAATCATCGTTAATAGAAGTAATTAATAGAAACATATACCCAGTATTTAATAATGAATCAAAGCTGAAAATTTTTGACAAAGAAAAAATAAATATATGGGAACTTAGAAAAAGAATAAGTACCGTAAATAATGATATTAAAAATAGAATACATCAAAATCTTCAAGTTTTTGACTTGATTTTCAGTGGACTATATGGAAGATATTGTTACATAACAAAAAAATCTGAATGTGACATTTATAAAGTTGAAAATCTTATGGAGAAGATGAATATATCAAGCCTATCAAAAAAATATTTTTCTTATTTATCAGATGGTGAAAAACAAATTTCTCTAATTGCCAGAGCATTAATAAGAAAACCTGAGATATTAATTCTTGATGAGCCAATTGCAAATTTAGATTATAAATCAAAGTATTTTGTAATTGATAAGATTAATGAATTATCAAAAATAAATACAAAAATTTTATGTATAACTCATGATATTTCAATGATTACAAGAATTTATGATCGGGTAATAATGCTAAAAGAGGGAGAGATAATGGCTGATGGATATCAAGAAAAAGTTATAAATAATGAAAATCTTAAAAAGTTATATGGTACTAGCTTGGATGTAAACCAAAATAATGGATTTTGGAGTATCAAAAGATTACCTAGATAATAATAATAAAAATGGCTATCGCAATAGCAATTAATATTATTTTTTTACTTTTTAAAAATGAAGAGGATTTATTTCTAAATGAAGAAGATCCACATTTAGAACATACTATCTTACCTCCCAAAGATCTATCCGAAACGAATGAAGAACTTCCACAGTTAAAACAGACTTTATTAACACTATTCAATTTTAAAATCATTAAGAAAGTTATTTAAATTATATTCATTTAAAACAAATGTAAAGAATAACTTCAATAACAGGTTGATAATGAGAATCTATTGCAATAAGTTTTCTTTTATTGCATAATTGATATTAATTCTCATTATCAACATAAGCAAAATGAATTTCCATTCTTATGGAGAGTCTTCTTCAAAATCAGTAAGAATAATAACAGGACAGTCCGTTTTAATAGATCCATCATCAAGGCCAAAAGGCACATGTCTAGAAGTTGAAAGTGGAATTGCTAGAGTTTATTGCCCTTGCGAAGAAACAGAAGGAATGACACTTGCATTTTTACAGTCAGGTGATCAGTTAAGAACGGACCTTTTATGTAGCGAGGGTGTTTGCGTTGAAGCTCTCACAGATTTGTCGTTTCATAGCAATGTAAATATTGATGAGAGTATTGGCTTCGATGCAGTAAATGAATGGACTTTGCAACTCCTTAGGATTAGACACTTGGGTAATGCAGAACAGCGATTACAAGCTTTGTTTTCAATACTAGTAAATCGTTTAGGGAGAAGATGTGGGCAATGGTGCGAGTTGCCTTTTAGGTTGACTCACGAAAGGATTGGGGAATTAATCGGATCCACACGTGTAACATCAACAAGATTAATTTCTAAATTAAGATCATCTGAGTTATTAATAGCTCCTATTGGAACCCAAACAGTCAGCGTTGCACCTTCTTTTATTGAAACATCGCCGCTATAAAAAAAATGAAGGAATCACAATCAATTACTAACAACTTGCTAATGGAAGTTGATTTTTTATCGAATAGACTCAGAAATATAAAACAAACTTTCAAAACCACTGAAAATAAGTCATTGAAAGAAAGATTATTTTCTGAAAACAAAAATATTTTTAAAAGAGTTAATGAAATTTATAAAATAGCTGAGCTCTTAAATAAAAAAAATAATGAGAAAATCACCTTTTCTAATTTACTTATTGAAATAGCCAAAAGGACAATAAATGAAAATAAATTTGAAAGAAATTTATTTTTTCTTTAAATCACTATCTATCAATAAGATTGCGGAAGGTTGATTAGAAGCAAACTTTACTTTGCCAAGTATATTTGCAAATTCATCTTCTGATTTTGTTTGAGCTTCTATAATAGGATCTAAGAATACATTGGTTCTTGTATCTGAAATTCTTTCTGAAATCGCATAAAGTTGTTGTAGAGATGAAGTTAAATCAGCCTCCATGTTGAACGAATAAGAAATCAGATCCTCTATTGAATCCCATGTTTGAACAGGTGAAGGGATTTCATCTAATTTTACGCTTTGTCCTCTTGCGATTAAGTAATCTGCAAATTTCTGAGCATGTTCCATTTCGCCTTGTGATTCACTTAGAAAATGAGAGGCAAATCCATTTAAATCACGTTCTTGAAACCATAGATACATAGAAAAATATTGAACATTGGCATATCTTTCCATTGTTAGATGTTCAAAAATGTTATCCAATAAACTATTGTCTATCGGTTGAGCAACAGCTCTTCCAGAGGGACCAAAATTAATTAATTTCTTTGTTTTTAAATTATTTTCATTCATATTCAACTAAGTGTCTAAATAAATAATACAACATTTTGTATAAATTAGTAATTAATAAATCCTTTAAATTAAATTAAATAATATGATAATGAAAATCACTCGCAATACTATAAATGAATTTAGAGTACAGTTTTTCTGAACTGCTAATAACTAAAAAAAAATATAAAAGTAAAAAAAAGAAATGTAAAAAGAAAAAATGCTCTAATTGGAAGGGCGGTAAATGTAATTGCCTATAAATAAATTCTATATATATACCTTATGTACTCCAGGATATAAAAAATAATAACTATTTTTATTTATAGAAAGAGAACATTTATCACCATTATTTAGATGATTATTAATATCAGTTCTAACTCGCAATATGTTTCCATTAATAGTTACTTTATATATAAGAAATTCTCCAAGAAATTCTTTAGATATTACAATCGCATCACCAGATTCTGATTTTTTAATTGAAATAAATTTAGGCGAAATTGACATACTTTGTATATTTGTATTTTTCAAATACTCTGAACTATTTATTTCACCTAAACAAGAAATATATGAATTACCATGTTTTTTGAGATTAATAATATTATTGCCCAAAATAAAACTACTAACAAATATGGTCTTGGGATTATTTAGGAGATTAATTGGTGTATCAATTTGATGTATTTTCCCCTCATTCATAACGGCGACTTTATCGCAAATTGACATTGCTTCTTCCGGATCATGAGTAACCATCAATCCGCTTGCATTACAACCTTTTAGGATATTAGGGAGTTCACTTCTCAATTTTAGTTTGACATGCAAATCAAGACTACAAAAAGGTTCATCCAACAAAATAAAATTTGTCCCTGGAGCAAGAGCTCTCGCAATTGCGAGTCTTTGTTTTTGACCTCCAGACAATTCATGTGGGTACCTTCCAACAAAACTATCAAGACCAACAACATTTAGTAAATAATCAACTCTAAATCTGTCTTTTTTGTTTTTCAAACCAAACATTACATTTTCCAAAACAGTTAAATGGGGGAAAAGTGCATAATCTTGAAAAACCATACCAATATTTCTTTTCTCAGGACTAAGAATTATTTTCCTACTTGAAATTTCCTCATCATTTAGAGAAATACTGCCTCTAGAGGGATATTCGAACCCCGCGATTAATCTTAAAAGAGTTGTTTTTCCACAACCAGAAGGACCAAGCAGACCTAACAATTCGCCATTTTTAATTTTCAGGTTAATTTTGTTTAAAATCCAATTTGAACATTCTCTCTTATCATATTTATGATGCAGATCATCAATTATTAACGCATCATTTTTCACAAAGTTCTTCTTATTCAAATATATTAAGTTAGCAGAAAATATTCACCTAAAATATCCCTTGTATAATTTTATACACCATTTAATTTTCAATTTTAATGAGAAAGTCTGAAAGAGCAGAAATAATACGAAAGGAACTCAAAAAACTATATCCATCACCTCCAATACCCCTCGATCATACAAATGCATATACACTTCTAGTCGCCGTAGTTTTAAGTGCTCAATCAACAGATAAGAAAGTTAATGAATTAACAAAAAGCTTATTTAAGGTTGCAGATAATCCAGAAAAGATGATGCAGCTAGGTATTGATGGCATTTACGAATACATAAAATTTTTAGGTCTATCTAACCAAAAATCTAAGAACATCTTTAACCTATCTAAACTATTGATTGAGAAGCATAAAGGTATAGTCCCTGATTCTTTTGAAAAGCTTGAATCTCTTCCAGGGGTAGGTCATAAAACAGCATCAGTTGTAATGTCACAAGTGTTTAATGTTCCTGCATTCCCAGTAGATACTCACATACATAGGTTGTCACAAAGATGGGGTCTATCAAATGGAGATAGCGTAGTTCAAACAGAAAAAGATCTAAAAAAAATATTTCCTGTTAATGACTGGAATAACTTACATTTGCAAATAATCTTTTATGGCAGAGAATACTGCACAGCAAGAGGCTGTGATGGAACAAAATGCTATTTATGTCGTACTCTTTACCCAAAAAGAAAAAAGAAATTTATATGTAAAAAACCTTAAGAAATTAATATAATAATTAAATTAGTTTTTAAATTATGAAAATAGCAATCACTGGTGCATCTGGGAAAACAGGATACAGAATTACCGAGGAGGCAGTTAAGAAAGGATATAAAGTTAGGCAAATTATTAGAAAAAATTCCAAAGTTTCAGAAGGTCTAGAGAGTTTGGAAACAATTAGAGTTTCATTAGACAATAAAAAAGAACTTGATAAAGCCTTTAGAGGTATTGATGCTTTGGTAATTGCTACTGGTGCGAGAGCATCATTAGATTTAACTGGTCCTGCAAAGGTTGATGCATTAGGGATATACAGGCAATTAGAGAGTTGCAAAAGAGTTGGCATAAAGAGAGTTATTTTAGTGAGTTCTCTTTGTACTGGAAAGTTATTTCACCCGTTAAACTTGTTTGGTTTAATTCTTATTTGGAAGAAAATAGGTGAAAACTTTCTAAGAAATTCAAATTTCGAATGGACTATTATTAGACCTGGAGGATTAAAGGAAAATGAAGATATTAAATCAGAGAATATAAATTATTCAAAGGAGGATACTCAAATTAATGGATCAATCCCAAGAAGATTAGTAGCACAATGTTGTATAGATTCTCTAAAAAACAAAGAATCCATAAATAAATTAATAGAAGTAACAAGTTCGAATGATAATAAAAAGATATCTTTTAAAAAAGCTATGCAAATGATTTAAAAGATGTAAATATATAAATTAAAACTATGAAAATAAATCCCAAAATTGACGCATTACAACTAATGCTTACTGATTTAAGAACTAGAAATGAGCCAATAAGACATAAAGCTGCATTTAAAGGCTGTCAACCAGAATTTCAAAGTCTTGTATCAAGGTTAATAAAGCAGTTGGAGGACGAATTAGTTGCTGAAAAGCTTACTAATCGTGATACTTAAAAAATTTAGATTACTTAAATGAAATTAAGTTATCCAATTTTGCTTGTTCTGAAAGTTCATCATATCCTCCAAAAAATTTATTATCCAAAAATATTTGAGGAAAAGTATTATGGCTGCTTTGAGCCATTATTTTTTGAAAGCTATCATCATTGTCTATTAAAGTAACTTCATGAGGGATAGATAAAGAATTAAGCAACCTAATTGCTCTTTTAGACCAAGGACAATCCTTTAAAATATATGCTTTTACACGTGATTCATTAGTGATTAAATCATGATTTGAGATATTAATAATTTTCTGTTCAAAAGAAAGTAAAAATATATCAGTACCTTTTTTTACAATACATCCCTCCTCAAGATGGCCACCAAAGACATTACATCCCTCATCTGCAAAACTCAAATGTAAATGAACATCTCCTTTATTAAAGTGTCCGTTTAAAGAAACTATCTCTAGATTTCCTTCAAATTTATTTATCTCTTGATTCCCTGGGCATTGAATACAAACTGTCCTAAGATTACCAACCACTCCAGAAACATAACCGTATAAATTATTCGATAATGAATATTCTTTAATTGAATTTATCAAATCAGTTTCTGGAGATAGCTTTAGGCTATGAGGCTGCATTACATATAAGGAATAATTTTGTAATATAAAACATCATGAATAATAAAGAGAAGAAGGGTTCATAAACTTTAGGATTCTGATTCAAATTAGATTTCAGAATCTAGCATTAAAAACCATTCAAGATTTTTACTAAAAATTAAAGCTTGTTGAGAGTGTAATATATTTTATATACCAAAAACTAATTTGTTATTAAGAAAAAATCTTAAAAATTTGGCCCTGAATATTCCCAACTTCTTATCGATATCTCGCCTTTTCCTTGTATTTCCATTAATACTTTTTTTAGAAATTAATAGACCTTTTTATGTCTTTATATTGATTATTATTGGAGGTTTAACTGATTATTTTGATGGGTTAATTGCAAGGAAATATAATCTTAAAACCAGATTAGGTGCTATCCTTGATCCCTTGAGCGATAAAGTATTCTATTTAATTCCCTTAACCTTCCTTTGCAAAAATAATTTAATACCTTTCTGGTCTTTGTCATTAATTTTATTTAGAGAATTAATTATCTCTAGTCTTAGGAACTCTACAAAAGATGGTTTACCTGCATCGATGTTGGGTAAATTTAAAACATTTTTCTTTTTTATTTCAGTAATCACCTTCTTTACACCATTAAAAATAAGCTTATTGAATAATTTGGCTTTAATTTTTTATTGGTTAGGATTCATCCTGACTTTTGTGACTTTATTAGGCTATTTAAGAATTAAAAAGAATATGATCTGAATTTTCATCAAACTCCTCACTCTTTTTATTATTAAAATCTTTCAAAAAACTATCCCTTAAACCATTAAGTAAATCATAAGTTGGTGCCCAATCTAAATCACGTTTAATCTTAGATATATCAGTCTGATAATGATTTAATCTAATTGGAAATCCCTTTCTAGATTTAGGATCTAATTTTTGATAATCAAATGTTCTTAAAGAAATCTCATCTTGGTTTAATCCAAGAACATTCGCACAGAAATAAATTAAACCCTTGATAGTTACTCCTTTTTCGCCTGAACAATTGTAAATATTATTTCTGGAATTATCAAAATTCATACACCTAATCATTACATCAGTTAGATCCGAAACATGGCCTAGCTGAGTAATTAAAGACCCATCACCAGGCATTGGTATAGATTTCTTTGTAAATAGCCGTTCAAAAAACCAATTTTCAATTTTATTATAATTTCCTGGTCCATAAATATAAGTAGGTCTAAAACTTGTAAAAGGAATTTTTTGGTTTTTTAACCAATTTTCTGTCTCAAACTTTCCTTTGTGCCTACTCTCTGGATCAATTGGATCAACTTCGGATAATGGTAATTCACAATTATCTTTATAAACACCTGCAGAACTGACATATATATATCTCTGGAAAGAGTTATCTAAATTTTCTATAAGAAGTTTAGTTTGTTCTAACTCTCGTCCAGAAATATCAAAAACAACATCATACTTTTCATTTCTTAGCTTGACGATATCTTCTGAATTATTTCTATCACCCTTGATTAAATTTGTTTTTTCAGGATTACTTTTATTACCTCTCGTGAAAATATCAATATCATAATTATTAATTAATAACTTTCCAACCAAAGACTTGCCAACAAACCTAGTGCCACCCATTACAAGAATTTTCATATTCAAAAAATATTTAACTGAAGTAGTAATCTTAAATAGAATTACATATTGAATAGTACTACTAATACGTAATTAATGAAAAGGATGTTTCTATGGACCTAATACCAGCAATTGATTTAATGAATGGTAAGTGTGTAAGGCTTTTTAAAGGCGACTTTAATAAAAGAAAAGACTTCACCAAAGAGCCTCATGAGCAAGCTAAATTTTGGGAAAGCGAAGGGGCAAAATATATTCATATAGTTGATTTAGATGGCGCAAAAACTGGATCCCCAAAAAACGATGAATCAATAAAAAAGATTGCAAAAACAGTTAACATACCAATTCAAATAGGTGGGGGCATAAGGTCTCAAGAAAGGATTGAGCAATTATTTTCTTATGGTATTGAGAAAGTTATCATGGGGACCTCTGCAATAGAAAATAAAGAGCTAGTTAAAAACTTATCAAATAAATTTCCTGGAAGGATAGTTGTTGGGATAGATGCAAAAGAGGGAAAAGTCAGTACAAGGGGTTGGCTTGAGCAATCTAATATTTTTGCCACAGATCTAGTAAAGGAGTTTTCTTCATTTAAAATTGCTAGTTTTATTGTTACAGATATAAATACAGATGGGACGTTAGAAGGGACAAATGAAGAATTCATAAAAAGCATACTTGAAATTACAGATATTCCAGTAATCGCCTCAGGAGGTGTTGGTTCAATTTCTGATTTATTATCGTTAGTAAAATTTGAGAACTCTGGACTCTTAGGAGTAATTGTAGGTAAAGCTCTTTATGAAAATAAATTCACGATCAATGAAGCGAATAATGTATTGTCATCAGAAAGATTAAATGACTTTGATTTAAACAGAAATCACTACGCTTAAAAGAGTATAAAAATTGATTTAAGGCTGGTTTTTGCAGTAATTGTTAGTTAATTTTGTATAAGAGATAAGAAATCTATTCTTGGAATTAATTTCAAAAAAACCGATATTGATTATTGCTCCAAGCTTAATAGCAGAATCTTTATCGCTTAAGTTAACATCACTAGACCAAAATTTAGACATTAATTTTAACAATGGAACAGTTGATAAAACTCCGGATTTAGTTATATGGAATGTTCTTAATTTCCAATCAGAAGATCTTATAAGGTTAGAATTATTAAAATTAAGAGAAAGATATGATGAGTCAAAGTTTCTTATAATTCTCTCTGGCGAACTTGTTTATGAAGCAAATACCCTTCCATCGTTAAATGCTGAAGGTTGTCTTTTAAATCCCAGTGCAGAAAAAGTTCTTGAATCTATTGGAACCATTTTAAATGGAGGAAGGGTATTTGATATTGAAAATAATTCCCAAGTTAAATTAAACAAAAATAAACCTCTCTCTTTTAGTCAAAAAATTCTAACTTCAGGTCTTAAACAAATAGATTCTGAAATTAATTATATTTTCAAATATGTCAACTCTGATTCAACACCAGAATTTTATAAATTTATTTTAAAAGGAAGATTAAGAGAACTTATTACTGCAAAATCTTTTCTAATTTTCTTATGGGGTAATTCACTAGAACTTTATACAGAGGCAGTTTACACTGAAAATAAAATTAATCTTGAAAATAAGAACACTGTATTTATTAAAGATAAAAACACTACAGAAATATGGAATTTAATACTAGATAGACTTAAAGAAAGGTATAGCTCAACTAACTTACAAGTTGAATTTAATAATTCATCAATAATTCTCTCTGGGATAAAGAAAGAATTCATTTCACGACTAATTTGCAAAATGTTAGATGAGTTAGATGATTTAGTTAAAAATATTAAGGAAAACTATAAGGAGAAAGATTTTAAAGATGATTTAAATTCTCTTATAAAAGAACTTAAAGTTAATACAATTTCAAATATCACAGACAGCTATTTTCGATTAAAAAAAGGAAGCGAATCTATTTCAATAAATGATTTTATCTATAGTGAAGTAAGTTGCGAAGAGGTAGATAGAGAATCACATGAATCAATAATGTTTATTGAGCCAATTATTAAAAATGAAGCTCTTGACTATGATGGGAAATTACTCCCTCTATATGAAACAGAATCATTTTTGATTCTTGAAAATATAATTTCAAATTGGACAATAAGGAACTGTAATTTATTAGCTTCTGAAATCTTTAATATTTGTTCGTCTTGGCCTGAATTAAGAACTGTACTTATAAATCCCGAATTACAATCAACAAGAAATTTTGAAAGATTTAGAAATAATATTAATAACTATAATCGTTGGCATGACTATAT
Source organism: Prochlorococcus sp. AG-418-G18 (assembly GCA_003214215.1). Lineage (GTDB taxonomy): Bacteria > Cyanobacteriota > Cyanobacteriia > PCC-6307 > Cyanobiaceae > Prochlorococcus_A. The sequence continues at coordinate 11,502 of QCLX01000016.1, forward strand.
TTATATGCCTATCTACTTGTATGAGAGTAAACGAGAATATATTGATATTATCGATAAAAAATTTACTCGTTACTTTAAAAATGAAAATAGGGAGAAAGAATTAGAGAATCTAGAATGGCTACAAAAACAAGTTACATTGTTAGTTGAGATTAGAGATGCCATAGCACCGCAGTTAGAAGTTGCTGTAAAATATATCGGTAATCTTTTCGTAACTTTCCTTACAAAGGTCGTTGGCAAAGCTATCGGTTTAGTGGGTAAAGGAATCCTTCAAGGATTAGGAAGATCAAGTTCAAAGTAAGTTTTTAAACTTCAATGAAAATAATTCAATGGATCCTAATAGCATTAATCTTTTTAATTCCATATAAAGCAAATGCCTCTAGAGATTCTGATAGTTACGATGGCAACATCTTTCCTATATACGCAGGTAATGGGGCTATAGTTCCTCCTCAGACAACTCTTCAAGAATCATTAAAAAATAAAAGAGTCGCAGTTTTATTTTTTTATCTTGACGATAGCTCAGATAGTAAAGCTATGGCTCCGATAATATCTGGTTTAGATTTGATATGGAGAAATAATATAGATATTATTGCTCTAACTACTGATGAATTACAGGATAAAGAAGAGTCTGATCTTAGAAATGAACCTAATTATTATTGGAACGGATTAATTCCACAAACCATTATTTTAAATAGTGATGGCGAAGTTAAATATGATAAAAATGGAATGATTCAAATCGATGAATTAAACAAAGTTATAGGAGAAATAAAAGGAATTGATATAGAAGATACGACATTTTCTTTAGAAAGTTTTAATGAATACAACAGCATCATTTCTGAAAAAAAAGATAAAAACGAAAATTAATTAAAAAATGATATTAATAAATATCCTCTTAGTTCTTTTAATTTTTTTAATTCTTTCAGATTTATTTATTAAAAATTCACCCAGATCAAAGTTAAATCTGGTTCCTATAAATTATAAAATCAAAAAAAAGGATGGTTTAAATGAATTAATTATTGATTTAAAAATAACTAATAAAAGTAAAACCAAAGAGACGATGGTATCTAATATAAATTTTGAATTAGATTTTTTTAAAAGTAAAGGTAACGAATATTGCCAAGAATTTAATTATCAAGAAGATATTTATATATATGAAAATAATAAAATTAAGAATTTAAATAATTACTGGCCAACAACAATAATCAAGTCAAATGCAGAATTATTTGTGAGAATCATATATAGATTTAGCAATAATAATTTTAGAAAAAAAATAAAATATCTATGGTTAAAGATATATTGGGAGAACTATGGACATTTTGGTATTTCAACTAATAAGGATTGTTTGTTAATTAATTTAGATGGACAAAAACAAAGGCCCAAAGAAGTTTTTGAAATTCCAATAAATAATAAATATAAAGCTTTTGCTATTAAAACTGATTTACTTGGTTGCTTTGATAACCCAGTAAGTACTGTGATTGAATACTGCAAAGGAATTGTAGAAAAAAATGATATTTTAACAATCGGTGAGAGTCCGCTAGCGATTATGCAAAACAGATATATCTCCCCTCAAAATTTAAAATATAGTTTATTTTCGAAAGCTTTATGTTATTTTTTTCACCCTACAAGCAGTCTTGCAACAGCTTGCGGTATGCAATTGTTAATAAATAGAATCGGAGTCACAAGAATAACCTTTGCACTATTTATTGGATATCTCTTCAAATTAGTTGGTATTAAAGGTATGTTTTATAGGTTAACCGGTTCAGAATCATCCCTCATTGATGATATCAGCGGTACAGTTACACCTTACGACAAGAGTATAGTTATGGGTCCTCTCAATGCGGATGTATTTTGTAGGGAGGTCTCGAACTATCTAAATATAGATGTTGCGGTTGTCGATGTTAATGATCTTGGAGGTGTGAAAGTCTTAGCTAGTTCAAATAAAAAAGTAAATGAAATACTCAAAAGAAACCTAATATCTAATCCAGCTGGCAATGGAGATGAAAAAACCCCTATAGTGTTAATAAGAGAAAAAAAGTAAATGAAAAAAGATACCTCTTATTCTTTTCAATCTAAAAAAGGAATGGAAGTAACTTTTGAAGAACTCCATATAAGGCACATTAATCTTTTAATAGATATTAAAAATAAGGAATTGAATAATTGGTTTTTAAAGATGGCAATTATAAATACCTTCGATGATTTAAAAATTTTTTTAAATAATCTTAAGAAAAATAAAAATAAATGCATAATTGCTATATATGGGAACGAAATTATTGGTTATTTGAATATTTTTCCTTTAAACAAAAAAGAGACTTGCTTAAAAATATCTAAGCCCAAGTTGATTAACAACAAGTGTTCTTTAACAGATAAACAATTAACTTTAGGATTGATAAGAAAATCTATCTCAATAAAAGACATCAAAACTTCTAGTTGGATAATTAATTCTGATATAAATAATGTTGACCTCATATCAACCTCAAGAGAATTAGGCTTTCAACCGCTAGGAGAGATAATCCTTTGGGATGGTTCTGATCTAAATAAATCCATAAATCAAAATACCAATGCCTATGCATTAATTAATGAATTCCAAAACATTAATAAACAAAATATATTAAAAATAGTAAATTTCATAAGATCAAATCAATCTCCTTTAATAAGAAATATTTTAGATTTTGATCAAGACGATATTCTTAAAAGAAATAACTCTAAGAGTGGTGCCCTAATATATGAAAATTCAGTTTTATGTACAATTTTAAAAGATATTAATTATCAAAATAAAGAAATTTATACTTTAACTATAAGTAGATATTGGGATAAGAGATTCAATTCTATTTTAAAAGAATTTATAAAAAGATTTTTTAAAAAATCACCTGTTGCATATTTAAAAACCTATAAAGAAAATTCTCAATTAAATCTTTTTCTCGAAGAATGTACTCTCAAAGAAATAAATCAAGAAATAATTCTTATCAGGAACACAATAGTTAAGAATGAAGCCAAACAAGTAAATATAATAAATCAATCTTTGGAATCAATCTTTGAAAAATTAAGTCCACAAGGTAATCCATATCCATCTCCTTTTCCATTAAAAACAAAGTGAAATTTTGCAAACCCAAACCCAAGTCAATTTTGAGTTTGGATATAGGTACCAAAAGAATTGGATTAGCTTATTGCGATCCCCTCTGCATAACATCAAATATACTTCCAGCAGTAAAACGGTTTGAAAATAATCAAGAGATTAAAATCATTAGAAATTATATAAATGAATTTAATTTGACTGGGTTTATTGTGGGTATTCCACTAGATGATGAAGGTCAAATGACAACTCAAGCTTTTGACTGTAAAAATTACGGTCAATTACTTTCAAATGAATTAAAGCTTCCATTTTCTTATGTCAACGAACATAGTTCAACTTGGGAATCTTCAGATAGATTTGGAATAAAAAAAGATAAATCCGGATTGATTGATAGTTTTTCAGCAAAAATAATACTTGAACAATGGATCGAAGAAGGTCCTGAATTAGAAGAAATTGCTGGTAAACGTCAGATAAAATATTAGTATTAAAAAGGATAGATAATTTTTAAATGAAAGAAGCCAATTCAAATGATAATTATGATGCAAAGACTCTATTATTAAATGACTCAAATGGAAACGAGCTATTTTGTTATCTTGAACAATTAGTAAGTGTTGAAGGCCAAGAATATGCTTTATTAACGCCAGTTGATACTCCAGTAAGTCTTTTTAAGATAAATGAAAAAGATGAACATGAACTTATTGAGAAAGTAGATAAAAATGAACAAATACTAAAAAATGCTGAAGCAGTACTTCAAGAACATGATTTAAGACTTATCAGATCAGCAGTCACATTAACAGTATCAGGTGAACTTGAAGAACCGATTTACGATGAATTAGAAGAAGATTACGTCGATGATGATTGTGATAGTTATGAATTGCTCGTTAACTTTAATCTTTTTGACCAAGAATATGGCTTATATATTCCACTAGATCCTTTTTTTATTGTGGGTAAATTAAAAGACAAAGGGGCCTTATTAGTTGAAGATGATGAGTTCGATAAAATTCAACCTTTGATTGAAAGTGAGCTTGAAAAAAGTAGTTCTTAAAATAAATGAGATCTATCCTAAAAGTCAATTGGGATTCAAACTTACCAATATATAATATTTCTCAATCTGAGTTGCAAAAAAAAGGAATTAATTCTTTATTGCTAGACGTGGATGGGACTCTAGTAAATAGGAAATCATATATGATCCCAAAAGCTGTAAAGAATTGGATAATAGAATCTAAAGAACTTTTCTCCTTATATTTAATAAGTAATAACCCATCAAAAAAAAGAATCGCAAAAATAGCGAAAGAATTAAATTTAAGGTACAAATACAATGCATCAAAACCAAGAAAAAAAGTAACTTTGTCTGCTATCAAAGAAATTGGCAGAGACCCAAAAAATATAGCCATTATTGGCGATAGAATTTTTACAGATATTATTGTTGGGAATAGATGTAATATAAAAACAATATTAGTTAAGCGATTAAATAGAGATGGCTTGCCTATTAAATTTAATTTAACTTTGACAATAGAAAAATTAATTTCTCATTTTATAAAATGAAAACCTGGGTTATAAAAATTGGTACTAGTATTTTAAGAGGAACAGAGGGAACATCTACAGAAGAAGTTATTGAAAACCTTTCTAGATCCTTTACAAGTTTTCTTTCAAAAGGAAACAAATTAATCTTAGTAACTAGTGGAGCCGTTGGATTAGGTTGCCAAAAATTAAACATTAAAACGAGGCCAAATGATTTAAGTACCCTTCAAGCTACTGCTGCAGTAGGTCAAGTTAATTTAATGTCCTTATACGATAAAGTATTTAATAAATTAGGTCATAATATTGCTCAAATTTTAATAACTAAAGCTGATTTCAATTCAAGAGAATCCTTTAATAACGCTTCTAAAACTTTAAAAAAATTAATCGATTTGAATGTAATTCCAATAGTAAATGAAAATGATACCGTAGCAAATGAAGAGCTTAAATATGGAGATAATGATACCCTCTCTGCTTTAGTTGCCTTAGCTATAAATGCTAACAAGCTTATTTTATTAACCGATATTGAAAATCTATACTCAAAAGATCCACGCAATAATAAAGATGCGCAACCTATTAAAGAAGTTCATAATAGTGAATTAAAAGAAATTAAAGATAAAAATATTCAAAACTCAAATAATGGATGGGGAACAGGAGGAATATCTACAAAATTAATCTCTGCAGAAATAGCAACAAAAGGAGGAGTTGAAGTCCAACTAGTAGATGGAACTAATAAAAAAAACTTAATTGAAATTTTTAATAATAATAAAATTGGGACTTTATTTTATCCAGTAGAAAAACCTATAGGAAACAAAAAAAGTTGGCTTTCACATGCAATTCAAACAGTAGGGAAAATTACTTTAGATGATGGCGCTTCTTTTGCAATTAAAAAAAAAGGTGCCTCACTTTTAGCGGTCGGTGTTAAGAATGTAGAAGGAAACTTTACGATTAATCAGGCAGTTAAAATCGTAAATACAAATGATAAAGAAGTTGCAAAAGGTTTAGTATCAATAAGTAGCGACAAATTAAGAAGTATCTTAAATAATAAAGAAAATAACAACTCCTCGATAATTGTCGTACACAGAGATGTTCTTGCTCTCTCTTAGAAAAAATTAAAACTGAAAAATGCTTTTAAGTGATTTAGTTGATCTAATAAAAAAAGGAAATTCAAATTTCATTAGTGCCAATATTTTCGAAGATTTAAATATAGATGATGCCGCCTCGTTAGATGCTGCAGTTAAGCATCAAATAACTTTTTTAGAAGAAAATAATATCCTTAAAGAAAAATTAGATCAAACTAAAGCATCCGCAATAATAACTACTAACAACGATGAAATCGTTAGTGCCCTAAAGAAACTAAATATATCAAACGTAATCGTTAAAAATCCAAGAATTGCATTTGCAGAAGTATTGGATTGTTTATATAAAACTATCAATTTCAAACCAGGAATTCACGCTTCAGCGGTTATAGATAAAACAGCAATAATTGGAGCAGATTGCCATATTGGACCTAATGTCTATATTGGAGAAAATACTGTAATTGGAGACAATAATCATATTCTTCCTGGATCATCAATTTTAGGCAATGTTCGAATAGGAAATAATAATATAATTCATCCAAATTGTGTAATTTACGAAAATACCACTCTTAAAAATAATTGTGTAATTAATTCAAATTCTGTTATTGGATCAGAGGGATTTGGTTTTATTCCTAAAAATGGCAAATGGGTAAAGATGCCTCAAAAAGGTGGTGTAAAAATAATGAGTTTCGTAGAAATTGGAACGAATTGTTGTATCGATAGACCCGCAGTTGGATTTACTTTTATTGATGAGGGAACAAAGCTGGATAATTTAATACAAATAGGTCATGGAGTGAAAATTGGAAAGAATTGTGCATTTGCAGCTCAAGTTGGTATCGCTGGAGGAGCAAATATTGGAGATGGTGTTATTTTGGCAGGGCAAGTAGGAGTAAATAATAGAGTAAAAGTTGGTAATAATGTCATAGCGAGTTCAAAATGCGGTATTCATTGTGACATAGAAGATGGCAAGGTAATTAGTGGTTTCCCTGCGATGGAAAATAAATCATGGCTAAGGAGTTCAAGTATTTTTAAAAAATTACCAGAATTAGCAAAAAAACTTAGACAATTAGACAAGCAATAATTTATTGTTCTATTAAACAAAAATTTAAATGAAGAAATATAAGATTGTTTTATTGTCAGGAGACGGAATTGGACCAGAGATTTCAGAAGTTTCAAAAAAAGTTTTAAAAAAGCTTTCAAAAAATCATAATTTCGATATTGAGATTATTGAGAAATTATTTGGAGGGATAGCTTATGAAAAATATGGGACTCCTGCTCCAGATGAGACACTAGATCAATGCAAAAAAAGTGATGCTGTACTTTTAGCATGTGTTGGAGATATTAAATATGACTCTCTTGAAAGAGAATTAAGGCCAGAAAGTGGTTTACTAAAGTTAAGATCTGCCCTAAACCTTTTTGCAAATATAAGGCCTGTCAAAATACGAAAATCTCTATTAGATTCAAGTACATTAAAAAAAGAAATCGTTGAGCATGTAGATCTCATTGTTGTAAGAGAATTAATAGGGGGAATTTATTTTGGAAAACCAAGAGGACATATAACAAATACAAAAATTCCAAAAGCTTTCAATACGATGGTTTATGATTCGGCCGAAATAGAGAGAATAACTGAAATAGCAATAAAAATTGCTAACCAAAGAAATAAAAAAATATGTTCTGTTGATAAGTCAAATGTTCTTGAGGTTAGTCAATTGTGGAGAGATACAGTTTTAAATATCACTTCAAAAGATAAAAATATATCTCTAAGCAATATGTACGTTGATAATGCAGCGATGCAATTAGTTAGAGATCCTGGTCAATTTGATGTAATTTTAACAAGTAATTTATTTGGAGATATTTTAAGCGACTTAGCCGCAATGTTAACTGGTTCTATTGGTATGCTTCCATCTGCTTCTCTAAACAATAATGGTCCGGGAGTTTTTGAACCTGTTCATGGTTCGGCTCCTGATATAGCAGGTAAAAACATAGCAAATCCTATAGCAATGCTCTTATCTGCTTCCATGATGTTAAAAATTGGATTAAATGAAGAAAAAGCTGCAGAAAATTTAGAAACTGCCATTGATAAAGTTTTATCAAAAGGATTTAGAACAGCAGATTTAGCTGATGGGTCTTCTGAAGTTTTATCTTGCAGTGAAATCGGAGATAAAATAATGGATGAAATTTAAAAAAAAATTAATAAATAAAAAAATATTTTTAAGTAAAACATAAAGTTGGCATATGACCTGTCAGAATCATGAGATATTGTTTTTAAAAAATGTCAAAACGTCATCCAGTAGTTGCTGTAACAGGATCTTCAGGAGCAGGAACAAGTACAGTAAAAAGAGCCTTTGAGCATATTTTTGCCAGAGAAGATATTGTTCCTGCAGTTGTAGAAGGTGATAGTTACCACAGATTTGAGAGAATGCCTATGAAAAAAGCTATGGCAGACGCTCTTTCAAATGGTGAAAATTTCTCTCATTTTGGTCCAGAGGCTAATCTTTTTGACAAGCTAGAAGAACTTTTTAAAATTTATGGTGAAACTGGAGGAGGAAAGAAAAGATATTATCTACATAGTCTTGAAGAAGCAGAAGAACATAATACAAGACTTGGGACATCCTTAGAACCTGGACAATTTACTCCATGGGAAGATATTCCTGAGGGAACAGATGTACTTTTTTATGAAGGTTTGCATGGCGGAGTAGAAGGTGATGGATACAATGTTGCCTCTTATGCTGATTTACTTGTTGGTGTTGTTCCGATAACAAATTTAGAGTGGATTCAAAAAATCCATAGAGATAACGCAGAAAGAGGTTACTCAGCGGAAACCATTGTGGATACTATATTGAGAAGAATGCCAGATTATATAAATCACATATGCCCACAATTCAGCAAAACCGATATTAATTTCCAAAGAATTCCCACAATTGACACCTCTAATCCTTTCATATGCAGGAATATCCCAACTCCTGATGAGAGCTTTGTGATCATACATTTCAGAAAAGGTGCAAGAGAGAAATGGGGGATTGATTTTCAATACTTGCTTGGAATGATTAACGATTCATTTATGTCAAGTCCAACAAGTATCGTTGTAAATGGAGGAAAAATGGGATTCGCAATGGAACTAATTCTCACTCCAATAATTCATAAAATGATTGAGGAGAAGAATAAATAATATTTAATTTTGGATTATCAACTCAAATCATTATATTTTTCACTTCAAGGAATTTCTAATCTAGAAGATCTCAAATTTTTATATATCTTTCTTGATAAAAGTACCTTGTTTAGATTTAAATAGAAAAAACAGGAAAAGTTGTGTCATTAATCGACTGGTTTGCCGCAAGGCGTAAAGATCAATTTGTTGGGAAAGTTTCGCAAGATACTGATGAGGGAGATGGTTTGTGGGTTAAATGTTCAGAATGTTCGCAAGTTGCCTATAGAAAAGACTTAATTTCAAATTTCAATGTTTGTAGTAATTGTGGCCACCATAATAGGATTAATAGTGATGAAAGGATAAATATAATTGCTGATAAAAATTCATTCAAAGAGTTTGATAGTTCACTAAGTCCTACAGATCCTTTAGGTTTTAAAGATAGAAGGTCTTATGCTGATCGAATTAAAGAAAGTCAAGCAGGTACAGGTTTAAGAGATGGTGTTATAACAGGTTTTTGTTCTGTAAATTCAATGCCTTTAGCATTAGCTGTTATGGATTTTAGATTTATGGGAGGATCAATGGGTTCAGTAGTTGGTGAAAAAATTACAAGGATAATTGAGAGAGCAACTTTAGAAAATTTCCCAATTCTTATTGTTTGTGCGTCGGGTGGGGCGAGGATGCAAGAAGGAATGTTAAGTCTCATGCAAATGGCAAAAATATCGGGAGCGCTAAAAAAACATAAAGAAAAAAATCTTCTTTATATGCCCTTATTAACTCATCCAACCACTGGAGGTGTAACAGCAAGCTTTGCAATGTTAGGTGATTTAATTTTGGCGGAACCTAAAGCTCTTATTGGATTTGCTGGAAGAAGGGTTATAGAACAAACATTAAGAGAAAAATTACCCGATAATTTTCAAACAGCTGAATATCTGCTTGAGCATGGTTTTGTTGATGTAATAGTTAAAAGGACAGATCTCAAGGATACTCTGAATAAAATTTTAAAAATTCATGGTGTAAGAGAACTTGTAAAACCAAATATGTAAAATGAGAATTATTTCAAATTTCTTTTATTTTTCTTTAAGCCTTTTATTTTTTATTTTAAATTTTGCTCCATATTCTTATGGAATAGGAACTGTTGACTGGGTCCTACTAAAAGAGAATAATGAAGGGAAAGAATGGCTTGATAAAGGCAGTATTAAGCAGCTTCCAAATGGTGAAATAAGTGTCTTAACAAAGTTCTTTAAAAATCCAACTAATTCGGATGATGATGGAGAGTTATCACTTTATGTAATGAGAATTAATTGTGATAAAAAAAAGTTTAAAGATACTTCCATAAATGGAATACCTCAATTCAATTCAAAATGGCAAACTTCTAAAAATGATGAACTGATAGATGTTGTTATTGAAAATAGTTGTTCAGAGTTTATTAATGGATAAGAATGAATTCTAAAAATAAAAAATTAAAAATAGCAATCGCTGGACTAGGGTTTGGTAAAAAAGTTCATTTAGAGGCATTAAAAAAGTCTGATTACTTAACTCCTGTAGCTATTTATCATTACGAGAATAAGCAAAAATCGATATTAGAAAAAGAAACGGGTTTAGATTTTTTTCATGATTGGGATGACTTAATTAAATCTCCAGAAATTGATGGGATCATTATTGCTACCCCTCCTGAATCAAGATTTAAATTAGCAAAAAGCGCTCTTGAGAACAATAAAAATTTGCTACTAGAAAAACCTGTTTCAATATCGTCCCATGAAATAGAAGAGCTTCAGAGAATATCTTTGATTAATAACTTAAGCGTATGTGTTGATTTCGAATACAGAGCAGTACCCCTTTTTCTTCAGACAAAAAAACTTCTTGATGAAAAAATTTTAGGAGAAATATATTTAGTCAAATTAGATTGGTTAATGGGGAGCAGATCCGATCCTAAAAGAGCTTGGAATTGGTATTCTTTGGAAGAAAAAGGTGGAGGAGTTATTGGCGCCTTGGGTACTCATGCATTCGACATGTTGAATTGGTTTTTTGGAGAATCAATAAATGTATCTGGTAAGTTAGCAACATCAATCAAAAAAAGACCTTTACCTAATTCATCTGATTTAAATGAGGTTACTAGTGAAGATGTTTGTCTCGCTGATATAGAAATATCAAACTACAGCTCCAATCTTATTCCATGTCAAGTATCTTTATCATCGATTTCTAAAAACGGCAGAGGATTTAGTTTAGAAATATATGGAAGTGAAGGTTCACTTATTCTTAAAAGCGAGAACCAAATAGATTATGTCCATGGTTTTAATTTAAGATATTCAAACAACGAAAATAAAATACAAAATTTAACTGCAGATTCAAATTTTAATTTTGAAAAAACATGGACTGATGGGAGAATAGCCCCAGTTTTAAGAATTCAAAATTTATGGGCTGAGAGTATTTTTAATGAAACACCCATCATCCCAGGCTTATGTGAGGGACTTGCTAGTCATAAAGTTTGCGAAGCTATAAGAGAATCGTCAAAGAGCGGATTAAGAATCAAAATTTAAGGCTATACATTTATAAGTAGCAATTATCACGCGATAAAGTATTGGATTGATTTTATTTTTTTTTCATATTCTGGAAAAATCAATTGAACTGAATTATTAAAGAATGGCTTTAAATTATTACAAAAATGAGCTTAAAGAGAATGCTCAATTACTAGCTTCTAAAGGGAAAGGGATATTAGCGGTAGATGAATCCACTAAAACAGTAGGTAAAAGACTCGCTGGAATTGGCGTTGAGAATACTGAAGATAATAGGAAGGCATATAGAGGAATGCTTTTTACGACAGAAGGCCTTGGTAAATATATAAGTGGAGCAATCCTCTTCGAAGAAACTCTTTATCAGAATCACCAAGATGGTGAGTCAATGGTTAAGAAACTAAATGATTTAGGTATTATTCCAGGTATAAAAGTAGATAAAGGTCTAAATCCACTTCCTGGAGGAGGAGATGTAGAAACTTTTTGCTCTGGCCTAGATGGGTTAGTTGAAAGAGCAGCAAAATATTATGAGCAAGGTGCAAGATTTGCAAAGTGGAGAGCAGTTCTCCAAATTACAAATGATGGTTGTCCTTCAAAACTATCAATTCAAGAGAATGCTTGGGGATTAGCAAGGTATGCAAGATCAGTTCAAGAATCTGGATTGGTACCAATTATTGAACCTGAAATTTTAATGGACGGCGACCATACTATTGAAAAGACTGCCGAAGTCCAAGAAGAGGTAATAAAACAGGTTTATATTGCCTGTCAAGCAAATGGAGTTTTTCTAGAAGGAACTCTATTAAAACCTTCTATGACTGTTAATGGCGCAGATTGTCCAACAAAGGCTGATCCTATGAAAGTTGCTGAAATGACAATCAGAACTATGGAAAGGTGCGTTCCTGCATCTGTTCCTGGAATAGTTTTCTTATCAGGAGGGTTAAGCGAAGAAGCTGCTTCTGTTTATTTAAATAATATGAACACTCTTTACAGGAAAGCTTTATGGAATGTTTCATTCTCCTATGGAAGAGCATTACAGCACTCATGCTTAAAGGCCTGGAAAGGAAGCGATGTTGAAGGGGGTCAAAAAGCATTAATAGCAAGAGCCCAGGCAAACTCTGAAGCTTCAAAAGGTGCCTATGTAGCAGGATCGCAACCTTCATCTGATGAGCAATTGTTTGTGGCAGGCTACACTTACTAACTAAAAAAAACCTAAAAATATACTCTGGGTCATAAAATTAGTTTCTTTAATTTAGTATTTTGTATATCTAATGACGTGACATTTGATACCTCTTTATACTAAACTCTCGGAAACATATGCTTTATATAGCATCTAACTTATTTTAATTATGGCCCTCGTTCCACTAAGACTACTTTTAGATCACGCTGCTGAGAATGGTTACGGTATTCCAGCTTTCAATGTTAATAACCTTGAGCAAGTTCAAGCAATCATGGAAGCAGCATATGAAACTGATAGTCCTGTAATCCTCCAAGCTTCAAGAGGGGCAAGAAGTTATGCAGGAGAAATTTTCTTACGTCATCTAATCCTTGCTGCTACAGAAACATATCCTAATATTCCAGTGGTAATGCACCAAGACCATGGTAATGAGCCATCAACATGTTATTCAGCAGCAATAAATGGTTTCACATCAGTAATGATGGATGGTTCTCTAGAGGCAGATGCAAAGACACCCGCTAGTTACGAATATAATGTTGCGGTTACTAAAAAAGTAGTAGATTTTGCTCATTCAGTTGGAGTAAGTGTTGAAGGAGAATTAGGTTGCTTAGGTTCATTAGAAACAGGAAAAGGTGAAGCAGAAGATGGTCATGGATTTGAAGGTGAACTTTCTACAGATATGCTTTTGACTGATCCTGAAGAAGCGGCAGATTTTGTAGCTAAAACAAAAGTCGATGCTTTAGCTATTGCTATAGGAACAAGTCATGGTGCTTATAAATTTACAAGAAAACCTACAGGAGAAGTTCTTGCAATAAGCAGAATTGCTGAAATTCATAAAGCACTTCCAAATACCCATCTTGTAATGCATGGATCAAGTTCAGTTCCTCAAGAATGGTTGGATATCATTAACAAATATGGCGGTGAAATTCCTCAAACTTATGGTGTTCCTGTTGAAGAAATTCAAGAGGGAATTAGAAATGGAGTTAGGAAAGTCAACATTGATACTGATAACAGACTTGCTTTCACTGCCGCGGTTAGAGAGGCAGCATTTGCTGATAAGGCAAACTTCGACCCAAGACATTTCAACAAGCCTGCTAGAAAATACATGAAGCAAGTTTGTCTTGATAGATACAAGCAGTTCTGGTGCGAAGGTCAAGCAAGTAAGATCAAACAAAACAGCACTAATTATTTTGCTGATCTTTACGCAAAAGGTGATTTGGATCCAAAAGTAAAAGCTACTGTTTAATTTCTTCCCAAATTAAATAAAAAAAGGCCTCCAAAATAGGGGGTCTTTTTTTATTTCAATATTAATGATTTTAATGTAAAGAGACCATCAGTCCCACCAATTGTCTCGTCGCATGCTCGCTCTGGATGAGGCATTAAACCTAGAACATTTCCCTTCTCATTAGTTATGCCTGCGATATCGAATGAGGATCCATTGGGATTATTTTTATATCTCAAAGCGATCAATTCATTATCTACAAGTTTCTTTAAAGTATCAGAATCACAATGATATCTTCCTTCCCCATGCGCTATTGGCAATTTAATTGTTTGTTTTTCATCTACATTATTAAACCAACCTCCTTTTGAAGAAACGATGTCCAGTTCAACGTCATCACAGATAAAATTAAGATTTTTATTTGCAACAAGAGCACCAGGCAAAAATCCTGATTCTGTCAAAATTTGAAAGCCATTACAAATTCCTAAAACTCTTTTCCCGCTTTTAACAAACTCATCCAAGGCATTTATTAATGAAGAGAATCTCGCAATTGCTCCGCATCTTAAATAATCACCATAGCTAAATCCTCCGGGTAAAACTATTGCATCTACATCACTTAAATCTGAAGACTCATGCCACAAGTATTTTGTTCTCATGTCTAAACAACCTTCCAATGCCCATGAAACATCACGATCACAATTAGAACCAGGGAAGACAACAACTCCTACAGTAAAATTATCCATCTTATAATTTTTCTAGTGAATACTCATAATCTTCAATAACAGTATTTGCGAATAACCTATCACACAATAAATCAATTTTTCCTCTTACTTCGTTTTCACCATTACCTTCTATTTTTACCTCAATCATTTTTCCTATACGTAATGATTTTATTCCCTCGGCTCCAAGTTTTATAGAAGCAGATTTGGTAGCTTCCCCTGCTGGATCTAAAACTGAGGGTCTTAGTCTTACAAAAACTTTTACAGCAAATTGGTCCAATTAAAAATTAATTTCTACTAGAAGATTAGTTTAAATTTTAATAAAAAGTACTATTGATTAATAAACAAATATTTTTACCTTAAGGTTTTCTGAGTTATTAGATGTTTATGTAGCCTCTACCAAAACATACTAAGCAAGTTCTTCTTGAATTTTCATGTGTTTTAAAATTTCCAGCCCCTCCACATTTTGAACATTTTAATTTATCAATTGATGTAACTTCGTCAGAGATTATTTGTTTTAAAGCAATTTTTGGATTTTCCATCTTGGGCTGTCTACTGTTTAAGTATCCCGACAGCTAACTATAATGTCAAATTGCTATTTTTGGTTCACTTAAAATCTTAAATTTCTCTTTAATTTTTTTATAGAAAGTTTTTATAGATTTTTCATCAAAAGAAATTATTACTAATTCAAGCCCAGCATTATCATTTGGTCTCCAACAATTGTCTGGAGCTTCTTCAAACCAAGTATTAATTTTCTTTCCAACAATTTGTATTTGTAAAGGTAATGATTTGTTTGGTATCCAAATACGTCCTTTTATTCGAAGAATGGTTAATTCATCCAAGATTTTTGACATCTCCTTTTCAAAGTCATTTTTTTCAAGGAAATAATTTAATTTAATTGAATCTGATACAAGTTCAACATGATTATGGTCATGTTCTTCAGTTAAAAATTCTTTATAAGTCTCTTTTTTAAAATTAAAATCAAATAGATAGTTCAAATCAATTTTGCCATTATTGGATTTAAGGACTGGTGTAGATGAGTTTAGACTTCCTTGAATTTTATGTTTTACAACGTCAAACTGATCATCATTTAAGATATCTGATCTAGAGACTAAAACGATATCAGAAACTTCTAGTTGCTCCTCAAAAAGTTCATCTATAGTGGCGTTGTGATCAATTTTATCTGTTTCATTATATTGTTTTGTTATTTTATTTAAATCATTAATTGGTGAACCATTAAGCATTGATTCTCCATTAACGACACCAACAACAACATCAAGGTAGATGGAAGACCTAATTTCAGGCCAGTTAAGTGCTTGAATTAAGGGAATTGGTAGTGCCAAGCCACTTGTTTCGATAATTATTGATTCGATAGGAGGATTAAATTCTAGGAGAGCTTTTATTGATGGAACAAAATCATCTTGAACAGTACAACATAAACATCCATTGTTTAATTCGATTACGCAGTCGTCTTCAGATTCATCACATTTATCACAACTTTTAATCAAATCACCGTCAATTCCAACATCACCAAATTCATTAATTATTAAACCAAATTTTTTATTACTCTCTTTTAATAAATATCTTAGAAAAGTTGTTTTACCTGAACCAAGAAATCCTGAAACAACTATAACTGGAATTTTTTTTTTCATTTTTTATGATTAACAACCTAAGCTATATTCTGTACTCTCTCCTGTAGAACTATTTGTGCCATTAGCAATCGCACATAATTGTTTTTGTTGTGTTCGACTAAGAACTGCATCAGTAAAATCTGCACCATCTATTTTTGCTCCTTCAAAATTACTCTCCATTAATAAAGCATTTGTAAAATTAACATCCGAAAGATCTGCATCTGTAAAATCTGTTGCATAAGCTAGTGCATCTCTTAAATTGGCTCCATTAAACTTTGAATTTTGCAATTTACTATTATTGAACACCGCGCCTTCTAAATTACTTTCACTGAAATTAAACCCATTCAAATCAAACTTAACGTATTCGTTACCGCTTAAATCTTGACCATGCATATCTGGCTCTAAATTAAGGTCTTGCTGGTTTCTAATCTCAGGAGGTCGTTTAGCCCATGCAGAATTTACAGAATTAAAAAATAAAATCCCAACGAACAACAAAGCAATTAATGCATTCTTTAGTGAGGGGAAAACAATTGATTTAATCATAATAAGACTGTATTTTAGAACTTAAGTATTTAAAGTTTGTAAGAGTATCTTAAAGGAAAATATATGGCAATGTCACTAAAGGTTATTGTTCCTCCTCATCCATTAATAAAACATTGGCTTTCAATATTGCGAGAAAAAAATACTCCAGATATTTTGTACTCAACAGGATATGAGCAATTAGGGAAATGGCTTACATATGAAGCATTACGTAATTGGCTGCCATATAAAAAAGAAATAGTAAATACTGATAATGGGGACACAGATGGATTCTTTATTAATACTGATTATCCAATAAAAGTGCTCGCAATGTTGCCCGAAGGGTTATCTCTTTGGTTTGGATCCAAAGAAGTAATTCCTAATTCAACCCTCTCATTAGGAGAACTTCCTAAAACTATTGAATCAAATGAAGGAGTTATATTTTATTCAGAACAAATAACGACAAAATCAACCACATTAGAAACCTTAATTAAATTAAAGGAATTAGGTGTTGATTCAAATAGGATTCTTTTAATAACTGCTATTTGCTCAAATAAAGGGTTAAATGAAATTGCGAAATTATTCCCGAATCAGGTAATTTACACTTCTTGCATAGATGAGGAAGACGAAAAAACACCATTATTGGTACCCGGCATTGGGAATCCTTTATCGCGTTTAAGTACTATATTTCAAGATAAGAACTAATATAGAATATAGGAGTAAATATTTTACCAATGTCTGAATACAGAGATTCGTCTTCAAATAATCTTTTATCATTAATAAGTGGTGCTTTTATTGGAGCAGCAGGTCTAGCATGGTGGTTAATATCCGAAGCAGACAAAAGAAAGGAGGAAAAAAAACAAAAAGCAATGATGTATTCCTCTAGAATTCAAGACGGCTCAGAAGCGATTGATTCAAATGAAAATATAAATGAAGTTGAAGGAGAGAATCTGGAGAAGAAAGTTGAGCAACTTAATTCTGCAATTGCTGATGTGAGGAAGCAACTTGAAGAGTTGGGGCAATAGAATAAAAAAGGTTCTCAAATAATATGAATAAACTCAGATCATCTGCAATAACCCAAGGTGTGCAAAGATCACCTAACAGATCGATGTTAAGAGCTGTTGGATTTAATGATGAAGATTTTAATAAACCTATTATTGGAGTTGCAAATGGATACAGCACCATAACACCATGCAATATGGGTTTAAATAAGTTAGCTCTAAAAGCTGAAGAGTCTATAAAAAGATCAGGTGGGATGCCTCAAATGTTTGGGACTATAACAGTAAGTGATGGGATTTCTATGGGAACAGAGGGCATGAAATATTCCCTAGTTTCAAGAGAAGTTATTGCTGATTCAATTGAAACAGCATGCAATGCTCAGAGTATGGATGGAGTACTTGCTATAGGTGGATGTGATAAAAATATGCCGGGTGCCATGATTGCGATTGCAAGAATGAATATTCCCTCAATTTTCATTTATGGAGGGACAATAAAGCCTGGGAAATTGCATGGAGAAGATCTTACTGTTGTTAGTGCATTTGAAGCTGTTGGACAATTAACATCAGGCAAAATTAATGAAGAAAGGCTAATCCAAGTTGAGAAAAATTGTATTCCTGGTGCTGGTAGCTGTGGAGGAATGTTTACAGCTAATACAATGTCTGCGGTTATTGAAGTATTAGGGTTAAGTCTTCCTCACAGTTCCACTATGGCTGCTGAAGATCTTGAAAAAGAACTAAGTGCAGATAAAAGTGCTGAGATATTAGTCTCTGCAATAGAAAAAGATATAAGACCTCTAGACCTAATGACTAAGAAAGCATTTGAAAATGCAATATCAGTAATTATGGCAATTGGCGGATCAACAAATGCGGTATTGCACATCTTAGCTATCGCGAATACTGCAGGAATAGATATCAACATTAATGATTTTGAGAGAATCAGACAAAAAGTACCCGTTATTTGTGACCTTAAACCGAGTGGTAAATATGTGACGGTGGATCTTCATAAGGCAGGTGGGATTCCACAAGTAATGAAAATACTTTTGAATGCAGGATTAATTCATGGCGATTGCAAAAACATTGAAGGAAAAACCATCTCAGAATACTTACAAAATATTCCAGATAAGCCTCCAACAAATCAAAATGTCATAAGAGACATAGATGACCCTCTTTATAAAAAAGGACATCTAGCGATATTAAAAGGTAACTTAGCGAGCGAAGGTTCTGTAGCCAAAATTAGCGGAGTAAAAAACCCTGTATTAACAGGTCCCGCAAAGATTTTTGAAAGTGAAGAGGATTGTTTAAAATCGATATTAAATAACGATATCAAAGCTGGTGATGTTGTTGTTATTAGAAACGAAGGTCCTGTAGGAGGACCAGGTATGAGAGAGATGTTAGCTCCAACATCTGCAATTGTTGGTCAAGGGCTTGGAGAGAAGGTGGCTTTAATTACAGATGGCAGATTTAGCGGCGGTACCTATGGTCTTGTTGTGGGTCACATAGCTCCAGAGGCTGCTGTAGGAGGAAATATTGCTCTAATAAAACAAGGTGATTTAATTACAGTAGATGCTGTAAAACAACTAATTGAAGTTGATTTATCTGACGAAGAATTAGAAAAAAGAAAAAAAGATTGGGTAAAACCTATTCAAAAATACAAAAGAGGAATTCTTTCAAAATATTCGAGAATCGTAAGCACATCAAGTTTAGGGGCTGTTACTGATTTATAAATCAGCTCAAATTTTTTTTTCTTAATCAATAAAACTTTTTATCCTATTTGCTAAATTTTCCAATCTAGCGCTGTATTTTGGTGAATTGCATTTTTTCCCATTATTGCTATCCATCCATAATGTTTTAACTCCACACCATAATATAGGTTCATCAGGGAAGTTAAGCTTAGAGATTACTAAAACCAACTCTTTATTTGATTTAAAAAGTTCTAATTCAAGATCATAAATTTCTAATCTTTTACCTTCTTTATCTCTACATAAGATATTAACTGTTAAATCAATGTCTTCATCTTCGAATTCGTATTCACCATTTATTTTTACTACAGAATGAACAAAAGGTTTATTTGTTAAATCTGCTGACTTAGCGATTAAGCTCTCTATATTTTTAGGTGGATTTTCAAATAACACTTATTGATTTAATTAAAACTTTTATTGAACCCTGTTTAAACTCATTATTAAGTAATCCATCATCACCGAACTTAGAGTGTAGTAGTTGCAATCTTTTAATTTTAGATGGCTTGAATTTAAATGGAAAACGTACTTTATTAGCTCTTACTGAAGGTTTTAACTCACTAAAAGGAATTCGAACATTTGTTGTCCCGAATTTTTTTGTTGGAAATGATTTAATCCATCTAAGTCCACCAGGAATGAATTCGGTTAGTCCTAGTAGATCATCTTCACAAGCGACAGCAAATTTAAAAGTTCTTCCTTGTCCATCAATATTTAATTCAAAGGATGAATACTCAGATACATTTAAGGAAGGTTTATATATAGAAGATCTACAACTAACAAATCCTCCTGCTTTCTCCACAATATTACCCTTTAATATCAAACCCGAATTTGAAGTTTCACAAAAAGCTGAACTTGATCCGCCCATAACAGTATCATTTAATGTTTTCCAACCATCGAACTCCTTTTTCTGGAATAAAAATTTTTTCTTACTCATTAAATAATTTAAATTATTAATAGATTTTAACTAAATTTCTAATTCTTTTGCTGATTCCTGATCACAAAATATTGAAATTTGATTAATAGATTTTATTAATTTTGATGGTGTTCTGTCTGGTGGCTCTTTTTCATCTAATAACCTCTCAAGAGCAATTCTTTTAGAAGCTCCACTAACTAAAAATACTATCTTTGAAGAAGCTGAAAGAACCTTTGGAGTTAATGAAATTCTTTTTAAACCTTTACCTTCATTAAAAATAACAAAATCATCTATATTATTATTTTTTTGATAAGGGAATAGTGAGGCTGTATGACCATCATCTCCAAGACCTAATAATGTTAAATCAAAAGTTGGAGGGTTTGATCCGCATTTTTCAAATAATTTAGAAATAAATTGATTTTTAGTAGTTTCATGATCAGCGTTTAAATCATTGAAAATTTCATAAAAATAAGCTTTAGATCCAAAATTAGTTAGCAAAGAATTTCTCAACATTAACGAGTTACTTAATTCTGAATTTGGATCAACACATCTTTCATCTCCTAAAAAGACATCAACCATATCCCATTGAATATCATCATTAGATAAGAGATGATACACAGATTTAGGAGTTGAACCTCCACTTACGCAAAATTTGAATCTATCTTTCTTTTTTAAAGTATGAATAATATGGCTTTGAATAAACTTAAAAACCGCTGTTGATAGTTCTAACTTGTCTTTGTAAATATTTAAGGTGTATCCATTTTTGACCTTTTCAATCATTTCATCCATTCAGTATGAAAACTACCTTCCCTATCAATTCTTTCATATGTATGAGAGCCAAAACAGTCTCTCATTGCCTGCACAAGATTCTGAGGAAGTCTATTGGTTCTATAACTATTCAAATAATCTAAAGTACTGGATAAACATGGGACTGGTATACCTGCCTTTGTGGATAGAGAAACTACCTTAGCTAAGTTATCTAATCTTGTCGCAATTTCATTATTAAACCAATCATCAAAAATTAAATTTTTTAGATCAGGATCTTTGTTATAAGCATCTTGAATTTTACTTAATAATTTTGATCTAATTATGCAACCACCTTTCCATATTTGTGCAATTGACGGCATATTCAAACCATAGTTATATACTGCAGATGCTTCTCTTAAAATATCCATACCTTGGGCATAGCTAGCAATTGTGGCAAGGACTACAGCATCAAATAAAGGTTTCATTCCATCTGATACATTTCCTAAATCAAAATCCTCTATCTCTTTAGATGGAATAGTTTTTTCAATCTCACTACGTTGCTCTTTTAAAGAACTCATTACTCTTGCATTTAAAGATGCATAAATAGTTGGGACTGATACCCCCAGTTCTAGAGCACTCACAACAGTCCATAAACCTGTACCTTTCTGGCCAGCTTTATCTAATATTTTTTCCACCACATCATCTCCAGTTATATCATCTTTTGTATTTAGACAAATCTCTGTTATCTCAACAAGATAAGAAGCTAATTCATCAGTATTGTTCCAAATACCAAATACCTCTGACATCTGCTCTCCATTCATACCTTTGACTCTCTTCATAAGGTCATAAGCTTCTGCAAGTATTTGTTCAATTCCATATTCAATTCCGTTATGAACAGTTTTTACAAAATGACCTGAGCCGCCTGGGCCAACATATGCAACACATGGTCCGTCTTCAACTTTGGCAGCCATTTTTGTTAGTAAGCTCTCTATTGCATCATATGAAGCTTTAGTACCACCGGGCATCATGCTTGGGCCCTCTAGAGCTCCTTTGGCACCCCCAGAGACTCCCATGCCGATGTATCCAAAACTTTTACTTTCAAGAGTATTCACCCTTCTTTCTGTATCTTTAAATTGAGAGTTACCGCCATCTATTAATAAATCTCCTTCCTCGAGATATCCAGAAATATTATCAATGACAGCATCTGTTGCTGGCCCAGCTTTAACCATCATAAGAATTCTTCTAGGTCTCTCTAACTTATTAACAAATTCCTGAAGAGTTTCAGCTCCTTCTATATTCTTCCCAAGGCCTCGACCCTGTAAGAATTCTTCAGTTTTCGAGTATGTTCTATTAAAAACTACACTAGAAAATCCATTTCTCTCTGCGTTAAGAACTAAATTTTCGCCCATAACACCAAGACCTACTAAACCAAAATGTGCCTTGGACATAAAAAATTAAAAAACTCAATAAATATAGTGTGCATGCAACTAAACAAAATTGCTCAAAAAAAATACTTATGTCAGCGAAAAATGATCGAAAAAATTTAAATAACAGTTCCGTTTGCAATTGTTGCATTTTTAACAACTACAACAATTCCATTTCTTATGTAGAAGCCTAATTCTGGCTTATCTGCTTCTTCTACTCGATCTTTATTAATTATCACAACATTATCCCCAATCCTTGTATTCTTATCGAGAATTGCTCTTTTTACAGTAGTTCCTTCACCTACTCCAAGAGGTGTTCCGCCTCCTTTTCTTAATTCAATCCTCTCTTCAGGCGATTCAAAGAAATCTGCCCCCATAACAAGAGTATCCTCAAGAACCGAATCACTTTCAATCCTGCTTCTTACCCCTAAAACACAATGTAAAATACTGCATGACTTCAAGATTGTACCTTCACAGACTATTGAATCAGTAATTTGAGCATCTACAAGTTTAGAAGGGGGGAGAAATCTTGGTCTTGTATAAATTGGAAATTTTTCATCATAAAAACTAAATGGAGGTTTTGGTTGCTCAGTCAATGCAAGGTTGGACTCAAAGAATGCCCCAATGGTTCCTATATCTTCCCAATAATCATCGAACACATAACTTTTAAGAGTATCGCCCCTATTGAGAGCTTCAGGAATTATGTCCTTACCAAAATCCGTGTAACTAGGAAATTTATTTAAAAGATCGAAAAGAGTATTTCTGCTAAAAACGTAAATACCCATAGAAGCTAGATAAGGTTTTTCCGCAGCTGACTCTTTACTTAATCCAAATTTTGAAGTATCTACTGCCATCGCCTTCAACTTCTCACCAGTGGGCTTTTCACTGAATTCTTTAATATTTCCTACGTCGTCTGTTCTCATGAGGCCAAAACCCTCTGCTTGAGCTTCATCAACAGGCAAAGCTGCAACGGTTAAATCAGCATCATTATCTCTATGATGTTGAACAAATAAACTGTAGTCCATTCTGTACAGTTGATCCCCTGACAATATTAAATATTCATCAACATCCCATTCTTGAAATAACCATTGGTATTTTCTTACAGCATCAGCAGTACCTTCAAACCACTTAGGACTATCAGGAGTCTGTTGCGCGGCTAAAACCTCCACAAATCCTTGGCCGAAAGGGCCATTTAAATTGTAGGTTCTTCCTATATGTCTATTTAAGGATGCACTATTGAACTGGGTCAATACGTACATTTTTTCAATGCCTGAATTTATACAATTACTAATTGGGATATCTATTAAACGATACTTACCTGCCAACGGCACAGCAGGTTTAGCCCTCATTTTTGTTAAAGGGTAAAGTCTAGAACCTTTTCCTCCTCCGAGGATAATGGCCAACACACGCTTCATTCAATCTAATGGAGGTAGATATACAACTA
>QCLX01000017.1 GCA_003214215.1 Prochlorococcus sp. AG-418-G18
CGTCCACCAAATAATAGAAAACCCACTGCTAGAGAAATTAATATTCATAAACCCTGGTTATTACAGCAAATAAAGCTAGTTGATCCAAAATTTATATTACTTACTGGTTCTACTGCTATGAGAGCTATTTTAGAAGTTAAAGATCCTATAAGTAATTTAAGAGGTCAATGGATTAAAAAAGATGGGCGAGAAATTATGGTAATTTTTCATCCATCTTATTTGTTGAGATTTCCTTCAAAAGAAATCAATAAACCTTACCATCTAACTTTGAAAGACCTAGAGAATGTAAGTGGTAAACTATATGCCGTATAATTTAGTGAAATCCTTTTTGAATATCAAGAATTTTAATGTCATTAACTCAATCAAAAGAGGTTAATAGTCTCTCCAAAAGATATTCAACTCATATTGAGAGAAGGATAACTAGAACAGTAATGGTAGGTGATGTAGCTATTGGAAGTGATTATCCAGTAAGAGTTCAATCGATGATAAATGAAGATACTATGGATGTCGAAAATGCTTACTTAGCTATCAAAAGACTTCATGATGTTGGTTGTGAAATAGTAAGGTTAACTGTCCCTTCCTTAGCACATGCCAAAGCAGTAGGAGATATAAAGGCAAAATTATTAGAAAATAATATCAACACCCCCTTGGTTGCTGATGTTCACCATAATGGTATGAAAATTGCAATGGAAGTTGCAAAACATGTTGATAAAGTAAGAATTAATCCTGGATTGTTTGTTTTTGAAAAATCAGATCCTACTAGAACTGAATATACAGATGAGGAATTTGAAACTATTAAGCAAACAATACTTAAAAGATTTACACCTTTAGTTGAAGTTTTAAAGGCTGAAAACAAGGCTCTAAGGATTGGAGTTAATCATGGATCTTTATCTGAGAGAATGCTTTTTACTTATGGGGATACTCCATTAGGGATGACAGAATCTGCGATGGAGTTTGTCAAAATTTGTGATGAGCTTGATTTTCATAACATAATTATTTCTATGAAAGCTTCTAGGGCTCCGGTTATGATGGCAGCTTACAGAATGATTGCAGATAGGCTTGACTCAGAAGGATATAATTATCCATTGCACTTGGGAGTGACCGAAGCTGGAGATGGTGATTATGGAAGGATCAAAAGTACTGCCGGAATCGGAACGCTTCTAGCAGAGGGATTAGGAGATACCATTAGGGTTTCTTTAACAGAAGCCCCAGAAAAGGAAATTCCAGTATGCTATTCAATTTTGCAATCTTTAGGATTAAGAAAAACGATGGTCGAATACATAAGTTGTCCTAGTTGTGGGAGGACACTTTTTAATCTTGAGGAAGTTGTAGACAAAGTCAGGAAGGCTACTTCACATTTAACTGGTTTAGATATAGCAATAATGGGATGTATTGTTAATGGACCTGGTGAAATGGCAGACGCTGATTATGGTTATGTTGGTAAAGGTAAAGGAACTATTGCTTTATATAGAAGGAAAGAAGAGATAAAAAGAGTACCTGAAGATGAGGGGGTTAATGCTTTAATCCAACTTATTAAGGATGATGGGAAGTGGATTGATCCTTAAGGATTTGTCAAATTTTTGAAATTTTAAATAAATTTTTTTTATAATGTAGGAAAAAATTGATTCTTTGAAGACAAGAAAATTGCTTAAAAAAAATTTTTTAATTTTATTTGTTACAACTTTTTCTGGAATATTTTTTAATAATTTTGCTGAAGCAACAGTTTTAAATAATTCTTATAAAGAAGTAATTGATCATGTTTGGCAAATCGTATATAGAGATTTTCTTGATTCAAGTGGTAAATTTCAAAAATCTGACTGGATTGAACTAAGAAAAGAATTTTTATCAAAAACATACTCAGATAGCAATGAGGCATATGATGCCATTAGAGATATGCTGTCGAACTTAAATGACTCTTACACAAGATTTCTAGAACCTAAAGAATTTAATCAAATGAGAATTGATACTTCTGGAGAATTAACAGGAGTTGGCATCCAAATTGTTAAAGATAAAGAATCCGATGATTTAATAATTGTTTCTCCTATAGAGGGCACACCTGCATTTGATGCTGGAATTAAAGCAAAAGATAAAATATTGTCTATAGATGACATTAGTACTGAAGGGATGAATATAGAGGATGCCGTGAAATTAATAAGAGGAAAAAGAGGTACTAAAGTTAAGCTTGAAATTCTAAGAGGTTCTAAATCCTTTTTTAGGGTTTTATTAAGAGAAAAAATTGAAATAAAATCTGTTTCAAGTAAAGTCAATGAAACTAAAAACGGTTTATTAATTGGCTATGTAAGAATTAAACAATTTAATGCAAATGCATCAAGAGAGACGAGAGATGCTATTAAGTATTTAGAAGCAAAAAAAGTCTCTGGATATGTTCTTGACTTAAGAAGTAATCCTGGTGGTTTACTAGAATCAAGCATTGATATCTCAAGACATTTTATTAATAAGGGAATAATAGTAAGCACCTTAAGTAAAGATGGTTTAAAGGAAACAAAAAGAGGTAACGGTCAAGCTCTTACGAAGAAGCCACTAGTAGTTTTAGTTAATGAGGGTTCTGCTAGCGCTAGTGAAATAGTTTCTGGTGCAATAAAAGATAATAATAGAGGTAAATTAATTGGGAAGAAAACTTTTGGAAAAGGCTTAGTTCAATCAATGAGAACTTTGGTTGATGGTTCGGGGCTAACTGTTACAGTCGCTAAGTATTTAACTCCGAACGGCACTGATATAAACAAGTCTGGAATTATTCCAGACATAGAAGTAAGAATGAATATAAACCCCATTCTCCAAAGAGAGATTGGAACTAGAAAAGATAAACAATATAGAGCCGGTGAAAAAGAGCTAGTAAATATAATTAAAAGAAACAATCAGATAAGTGAATTTAATCCAAACACTTCAAACCTTAATGCCTTTCTAATAATTAATAATGAAAATAAAGTATTTTCATTAAATTAATTACTCATATCCAACATTCTCTTTATCGGTACATAGGCTCTTCTTATGATTTCTGGGTCAAGTTCGATAGACGGGGAATTATTTTTCAAACAATCAAGAATTTTTTCTAAAGTATTTAACTTCATGTATGGACACTCGTTACATTTACAACCTTCTATATCTGGGACTTCAATAAAAATTTTGTTAGGTTCTTTCTTCTTCATTTGGTGGATTATTCCGGGTTCAGTTAATACCATGTAAGTTTTAGATGGATCTTTACTTACGAAATCAAGTAGTTTACTTGTTGATCCAATAAAGTCCGAGAGAAGTAGTAAATTTTGACTACATTCAGGATGAGCAATTACTTTTGATTCTGGATTCTGGTATTTTAGTTTCAGTAGTGCTTCTTCACTAAATGATTCATGAACAATGCAGCTTCCAGGCCATAATTTAAGATCTCTTCCTGAATTTTTCTGTACCCATCTCCCAAGGTTCTGATCTGGTGCAAATATTATCTTTTTCTTTTCAGGTATCTTTTTAATTAATGAGACTGCATTACTGCTTGTACATATCAGATCACTTTGAGCTTTTACTTCTGCAGTACAATTTATATAACTTACGACATAATGATCTGGATTTTCTTCCCTGAACCTTTGAAATTTATCTGAGGGACAATCATCTGCTAATGAGCATCCTGCATCAATATCTGGTAATAGAACAATTTTATTTGGGCTAAGTATTTTTGCGGTTTCAGCCATAAAGTGTACACCGCAAAAAATGATTATATCTGCATCATTATTTGCAGCTTTCCTAGATAGATCTAATGAATCGCCTATAAAATCTGCAATTTCCTGAATCTCTGGAGCTTGATAATAGTGCGCAAGAATGATTGCATTAGCTTTTTTGCAACGCTCCTTTATTTCAGAAATCAAATCCTCTTCGTTTTGAACTGATTTCTGTTTTGCAGTAGAAGTTATACTGGTCAGGATTTAGAATATCTCTAAATAGATTATATGCCTTTAAACAGAAAAAATTCTGACAAATTTAAAAATTGCTATTGTTGGTGACTGTCATGGTCAATGGTCTGAATTAGACCTGAAAGTTTTATCGATTATTAAACCAAATATTGTTTTATTTGTTGGTGATATTTCTGATGGAAGTGTCAAAATAATTAAAAAAATCAATGAGATTAGAATTCCTACTTTTGTGATTTTAGGAAATCATGATAGAGGGAACGATTCTACAGGCGAAACTCTCTCAAAGCAGATACGTGTTCTTGGTGGAAAATATTGTGCATGGGATTTGAAAGTTTTTAATAATCAAATAAATTTACTATCTGCAAGACCATGTAGTTCTGGCGGCGGCTATTATCTTTCAAAAGAAGTTAAAGGCGTTTATGGACCAATTACCGAACAAGATTCAATAAATAAAATCATCAAATGTTCAGAAGGGAGTATTGAAGATATACCTTTAATAATTATGTCTCATGCTGGCCCTTCAGGTTTAGGCTCAGAACCAAAAAGCATTTGTGGGAAAGACTGGAAATTACCCTCTTTAGATTGGGGAGATAGAGATTTGTCAATGGCTATTTCTCAAATACAAAAGAGAAGAAAAGTTGATCTTGTGATTTTTGGTCATATGCACAATCAGCTTAAAAGAAATCTTGGTTTAAGAGAGATGTTTAAAATTGATAGCAAAGGGACAATTTATTTCAATACTGCTGTAGTGCCAAGATATAAAACTGATGAAGATGGGAAATTACTAATTAACTTTTCATGGATTGAGTTTGAAAAAAAGGAATTAAAACATGTTTCTCACCGATGGTATTCAGAGTCTGGTGAAATTCGTGAAGAAGATAAATTTTTTTAGGATTAGATATTTTTGATCATATTTTAAGTATTTTTGGGCTTTTCATATCTTGAAAATAATGTTTGAGATAAAATATAACCCGCAATTCCTGCTGCTGTAAAAGCTAAACCATTTTTAAATAATGGTAATAATTCATTTGTTCTGGATATTATTGGTGCTAGACCAAAAATTCCAAATAACATTCCCCATAAGGGAGAAAGAAGAGCTAGAAATCCAATTGATATCAATTGACCTTCTTTTCGTGGCGCAGATGCGAAACCTGCTACTAAACCTCCAAGAATAGATGTACATAAAGTCCATATATACTGTTCTTTGGGTAAGCCAGGAACAACTTGACACCCTCCTCTTTCAAGGCAAATCTTTACGGAATTAATTGCATCTAATACTGCGCCATCCTCACCGTGATCTTTCACATAATATTGATTACCAAATCTTGTTTGAAGTTCAACCCAAAATAACCTTGGCATAAAATTAAAATAAGCCTCTCCGACGTTAAAGTTCAGTAAATTTCCTCCTCTAGGATCAGCAACTATCAACAAACTTGTCTCATCTAAATCCCAATAGTCCTTTATTGCACTGCCAGGGGAACTCTCAAACTGAGATAAATATTTAATTTTCCACCCACTTTCAATTTCAAGATTATTGAGCTTGTCTTCTAATGATTTTTTCTGATTAGGGCTTAATGTTTTAGCTAAATCAATTACGGGTGTTTTTTCTTCTGGTAAGAGATTTGGATTATTTATAGCGAAAACAGGTTTATGTGAAGTTAACACTAATATAGATAGAAATATTCCCAATAAATAGTTAATCTTTGAAGGCATAAATAAGTTTTGTCTCTTTATATTTTCGCCGATGAATAGCCTACCCGCGAATAATCCAGATTGGTTAGTAAAAAAAATAATAAAAATGAATGGGACTATCAGTTTTTATGACTTTATGAATTTTGTTTTAAATGATCCTATTAATGGTTATTACGGCAGCGGCAAAGCTGAGTTAGGCGTTCGAGGAGATTTTGTCACATCACCCTCTTTATCTGATGATTTTGCTTATTTGACTGGTAAACAAATAGAGGATTGGCTAATTCAGTTCAAAAATATTTTTTTATCTAATCAGAAATTAGCTGTAATTGAGTTTGGAGCAGGAGATGGATGCTTTATGAGTGGATTAATTAAATATTTTTTAGAAAATAACAAGAATTTTTTGGAAGGAGTTTCTTTTGTAATTATTGAACCTAATGAAGGGATGGTAGAAAAACAAAAAAATAAATTGCAGGAATTTTTAAACTTAGGTATTGATATTTTATGGAAAGGTTTGGAAGAAGTAGAGGAAAATAATATAAATGGAATAGTTCTTGCAAATGAGGTTTTAGATGCTTTGCCAGTAGAGAGAATAACCTTTTCAAAAGGAAAATTACTTCGACAAGCAGTTTCTATAGACAAAAAATCTCATAAATTATTTTTTGATGAAATGCCAATTACAAGTGAATTAGAAAAAAGTATTGAACTTGCTAAAAGTGAGTTGGGGATCACTATCCCGCCTGAAGATGCTCTTGAAGGATGGACGACAGAATGGCATATAGATAACTCAAAATGGTTAGAAGCTATCTATGGAAAAATTAACAATGGTATTTTATTGATAATTGATTACGCTAAAGAAGCTAAAAAATACTACACCTCTAAAAATTCTGATGGGACGATAGTTTCTTATGAAAAGCAAAAAATGATGAATAATGTCCTAGATTCGCCTGGAAATTGCGATTTAACATCTCATGTGTGCATAGAAACTTTAATTAATGATGCTGAGACTCTTGGATTTAATACTGTTGGTACAGCTAAACAAGGAGAGGCTTTGTTGGCACTTGGATTGGCAGAGAGAATTTATGGAATTCAGAAGGAATTTAAGGAAGATTTATCAAATGCTCTTTTAAGAAGAGAGGCATTACTTAGACTTGTTGATCCTGTATGTCTAGGTGATTTTAAGTGGTTTGTTTTTAATAAGTTTAAGGACAAGAAAATGAATATAAATTCAATCTGTTTGCGTTAAGAGAAAAATTTTAAAAATAATGAATCCGCTACGTCATCATATATATCCACCGCACCAATTTCTTTCGGTAATATAAATCTCATTTTCCCATCACGAACTTTTTTATCGCCCATAAGTATTGTTAGAACTTCTTCTTTATTTATTTTGGGGATCTCTGTAGGAAGATCGTAACTCTTCAAAAGATTCTTCTGTCTCCCTAATTCTTCTTTAGACCATAACCCTTTCTCAATTGCTATTTTTCCTGCAATATTCATACCAATTGATATTGCCTCACCATGTAGAAATTTGCCGTATCCACATAAATTTTCAATAACGTGACCAAAAGAATGACCATAATTCAATATTGCTCTAACACCATTTTCATGTTCGTCTTGAGAAACAATATTAGACTTTGTTTTAATTGAATCGTTAATTATTTTAATTAGATATTCATTCTTGAGATTTATAAGTTCATTCTTGTTTTTTTCAATTTCTAAGTATTCGAAAAGTTCTTTATCTCTTATTACTCCGTATTTTATTACTTCGGCCATACCGGCATTAAATTCTCTTTTGGGCAAACTTTTTAAAGTTTCTGGATCAATAAAAACTGCTTTAGGTTGATTGAAAGCTCCAATTAAATTCTTACCTTTTGGATGATTTACTCCTGTTTTTCCTCCCACAGATGAATCAACCATTGATAATAATGTTGTAGGAATCTGAATATATTCGATACCTCTAAGCCAAGTCGCAGCCGCAAACCCACTTACATCTCCAACAATTCCTCCGCCAAGGGCAATGATTATTGAATTTCTATCTAAACCAAATTCAAATGCAATGTCATATATTTCACTTAAAGTTTTTAAGTTTTTATATGATTCTCCAGCCTTGATTAGGAACATTTGGACTTGAAACTTATTGTCTTTTAAATGATTTAAGAATTTTTCTCCATACAAATTTGATATTTCTTCATTTGAAATCACAAGTATTTTTCTATTATTTGTTATTCCAATTTTTAAAAGTTCCTCGCAGATATTATTCAGTATCCCTGCTTCTAGAGTTACTTCGTATGACTTTTCACCTAATGGTACTAATATTTTTCTCTTATTCACAATTGATTACCTAGTTAAATTTTATATATATTTGGTATTAAATACTCCATATACTAGCAAAATCTTAGCTCTATATACTTAAAAAATCAGTTGTTAAGAATTAGAAATAGTAATAAAATCATGCTATGAGTTTAAAAAGAAATATAAAAGGTAATAAGAAAAATTATTCCCTAGGAATAATTGGAGGTGGTCAACTGGCTTTAATGTTAACCGAGGCAGCGAAAAAAAGAGATTTAGAAGTATGTGTGCAAACAAAATCTTGTGATGATCCTGCTGGTTTAAAAGCAGATCATGTCATAGAGGCTGATCCTATGAAGATAAGAGGTAATGAATCATTAATTAATGAGTGTGAGAAAATAATTTTTGAAAATGAATGGATAAAAATTGATAAATTAAATTTAATTGATAATAACGATATTTTCGTTCCAAGTCTTAATGCAATTAAGCCATTAGTGGATAGGTTTTCTCAAAAAAAATTTATAGATAAAATGAATATTCCCTGTCCAAAATGGATAAGCATCGAAGATTTTAAAAATCTCTCGGATGAGGAATTCAATAATTGGAGTTTCCCTTTAATGGCAAAATCAAATAAAGGTGGATATGACGGCAAAGGCAACAAAAAAATAAGGACAAAAAAAGATTTAGATTCTTTTTTAACAGAAAATAATTCTGATGAATGGTTAATAGAAGAATGGATAGAGTATGAAAAAGAACTAGCTCTTGTTGGTTCGAGAGATAGAACCGGTAAGATAAGGTTTTTCCCAATAGTTGAGACATTCCAATCAAATCATGTTTGTGATTGGGTTCTTGCACCTGCGACAACTGAATATGATTTGAACTTATTTGCAATAAATATTTTCTCTTCAATAGTGAATGAACTTAATTACGTTGGAGTTTTAGCTATTGAATTCTTCTATGGAGATAATGGTCTTTTAATTAATGAAATAGCTCCAAGAACACATAATTCAGCTCATTTCTCTATTGAAGCTTGTACTTCAAGTCAGTTTGACCAATATGTATGCATTTCTTCTGGGATACTGCCACCTGAAATCAAATTGAACTGTGAAGGAGCAATTATGATAAATCTACTGGGATTAAAAAAGAATTTCCCAATTTCAATTGAAACCAGATTCAGAATGTTATCTGAAATTGAGGGTTCTAATATTCATTCTTATGGCAAATCTCGAGAAACTTTGGGAAGAAAAATGGCTCACATCACATTTTTATTAAATGGTAAAACGCATTCTGAGAGATATGATGAGGCACAAGTTTTATTAACTATGGTTAGAGACATTTGGCCATCTCCAAATGCATAAAAAAATAGGTTAGAGTTAAGTTACTGGATCTTTGGTTAAGTTCTTCTTTATGTGCTCTGATCTGACTCTCTTTCGACATGAGGAGCCTGTCGTGATGCGGTAGTAAACCGATCTTGTAATCGGAAACGAAAGCCCACTTTGAATCCTCTACTGGCATTTCCAGGTCGATGCAGCAGAGAACTGACGGGGATCCGGTCTTGCCTATCAAAATGCTTGACATAAAAGGCTTTTGGTAGGTTTTTTATTTTGGAATTATTTTTAATGATAAAAGTCTACTTACCAACGCATCACACAATAACTTAGAGGGTTATATCCATTGCAATTCCAAAACTTGAATATTTTAACTGCAAAATGGTGGAAGCTGGCATCATTGAAAAATGCCCACCCAAAATAAATGGCAAATGCAGTTACAACAAATGCAGCATATTGAAGCCAATGAGTTCCAGACTTATCCACTCCATTTTTGTCAAAATTCGAATTACTCATTTATAGGAAGGGATATGCTATCCAACCAAATAAGCTATAGTTAATGATGACAGCCATAAATCCAATCATTGCCAATCTTCCGTTGGTTCTTTCAGCAATAAACCAATAGCTATTTGGCCATTCAAATTTGGAAGTACTTGATATTTGACCCTCTGAAAGTAGATTCTCTTTAGGAGTAATGTCCTGCTCAAGATAATAATTACTATCTGGGTAATAGCTTTCGCTTCGAATATTGTCTTCTTTTTTAATCATTTTGTTAGAAATTTGAATTTTATACATTTTAAAAAGTAAAAAGTCTAAATAGGTTAAAAAAGGATTTTAAAGGAAGTTTGGAATAAGACTTTTACATCGAAAAGCTATTTTCTTTTGATAAGTGTAAATAATTTATTTTCCAAAATACTTGACGTTCCATTTCTAACGCATATATATTATTAGTACATATGTATTACCAAGTAATGACTTTAGGAGGAGCTAATGTTTGGACTAATTTTTCTTATGGTTATCGTAATGAGTCCCCAAGTGGTTGGTTGCTAAGCCCAGACCGTAGAAGATTAATTCTATTTACAAAGAATAAAAAATCTCCAAGAAAAAGTATGAGAATTTTTGCTCATACATATTACGCAAATGATCTTGGTGAGCCAATGGCAATTAAATCATCAACTCAAATGTATTTGGATAATGCTTGGGACAAATGGCATGACCTTCAATTGGAAGGATGGACTTTTGAAGAACTTGAATTACCTGAATCACTATGACAAACTTAAATCCAATCAAAAAGAAACTATCAAAAGTAGATAGAAAGATATCTATACAAGACCCATCAAAATTATTAGCAGAATTTTTTAATGGTGTTGTCATTGAGCTTGATGAAGAATATAAATATGACTCATAAAGAATTGATAGATCAAGTTTCCGCAAATTTATTTAAACAAAGCGGAAAGTTAGAAAGTAGAAGATCTTGGTTGGCAATGAGAAATTATCTCGAGCAATTAGATAGCGAACAACTTAAATCCATGCTTAAGGAACACGGATGATTTAAAAACTTTATTTAGTTTTTATTTTTTTCTTAATTCTTAGAAAACCATAAGTTGCAAAGCCAACCAAAAACATGTCCAAGTAAATATGCCAGGTAGGAAAAATCTGGTGTACTAATTCCATTATTGTTTTATTGCCACTTGCCAATAAGGATAATCTAAATTTGATTTTTCTCTAATTAATTGTAATTTTCTAGAATTTATCTTCACTACTATTCCATCTGTTGGATATTCCCTAAAAAGCTTCCCTTCTAGCCACTGTTTTCTAAATAATTGAACTTGGCTTGTAAAGTTGCATGAAATATCCTGAGGAATCGTGAAGCCAAGCTTGGAAAGACTCTTTTTGGATTCATATTGGTTAAGTGTTGAATTAAGTATTTGAAATGCGCAGAAGCTAAGACTTTCAGAAAATCCTTCTCTAGCTCTTAGAAATCCAGAAGCAATTCTCTGAGAGATATTTGGAATTTGGTTGGGTGAGTATAATTCGCCTCTAATTTGAAGAACTCCTCGTAAAGGGAGATTATTGGGAATGTCTTGGACTTTAATAAGTTTACTAGTAACGTCTGTCCCTTTTCTTGAAATTGCTTTCTCCAAGGTTCCATCCCTATATTGCAAAGCAACAGCACAACCATCAATTTTAGGTTCAATTAATAATCTTGTATTTTCTAATAATCCTCTCAAAAATACATCTATTGAATCCTTTTCTAATGAAGGTAGAACTAGTTTATTTTTCTTTTTGAAGAAATCACAATTAGGGTTTGTTCTTAATAAATTCTTTTCAAGTTGGTCGAACTGCTTATCAGAAATTAAAGCATTACCAATTCTATAATTATTGTCATACCATTCTATTCGCTCCTCTAAATAACTCTTCATTTAATACGATGGCTTAAGTTTTTGACTAGGTATCCAACTTGGTTTATCTAAGATCCATTTTTCTCTATCTTCAAATTTAACAGTCCATAAAAGAAACGAAGAAATTTGTTTTAGAGATATGCCAAAAATATATCTTGTTTTGGGGCTTATTGATATAAATCCCAATAATAATATTAATAAAATAAGTTTAATCATACCTTTAATCATTTAAAAAATCAGCGTAATTTTTGCAAACTTTTTTATTTAATGCAATTCTTGTAACCTTCTATCTTCGATAGTTCATCGATGTTCAAACCTGTTTCTTCTAATAAAGTTTCTCCGATATCGTCTTTATTAAATTTAGTTAATGCTCCTTTAGTAGAGTACTTAATGCATTGGTTTTTATATTTTGCTTCTTTGACAACAGGAAATAAATAAAAACAAAACAAGATGATAAAACTCCCATAGGTTACAACTTTTCTGTGGTTTTTCCACCATTCATAAAATTTATTGGACACGAAAAATAAATAACTAAACTTTATTTTAAATTATTTGTCAACAAGTTACTCTAAACTGAAGGACTGCTTAATTTATTTTTTTTCATTAAGAGATCTTAACCAAGAATAATATCTTGATTTTCTAATCCTTTGCTCTTTCAAGACTAATCTATCTGCAGATTCTAGGAGTGATTCTCCTTTCTTAACTTTTGTTGTAATTGATATACCAAAACCTTTTGCTTCAATTTTTGCAATGCCACCCTCTAAAAAAAATAAAAAAGACCAACCTTTATTCCATCCTAAATAGAAGGGATTTCGATACATTGCATTCTTTGGATATACTCTTTAATGTTATTTTCTTTTTCAAGGTGTTACTTGTATACTCTATTACTAAATAAGAAGTTTACGGCTGATTATTTCTGGAAAAGTTATTTTAGTATTTAAGTAATTACTTGGAGGAATACTTGACGTCCAAGAGTAGTACATTTATATTAATAGTACAACCGTATTGTTTTTATGACTTCAGGAGTTGCTTATGTTCGGACTTATTTTTATCGTGGCAGCCTTATTGACCCCCCAACT
The DNA here is from genome assembly GCA_003214215.1 of Prochlorococcus sp. AG-418-G18. Taxonomy (GTDB): domain Bacteria; phylum Cyanobacteriota; class Cyanobacteriia; order PCC-6307; family Cyanobiaceae; genus Prochlorococcus_A. The sequence continues at coordinate 12,711 of QCLX01000017.1, forward strand.
GGCTGGTTGTTTAACAAAAAAAGTGGTTTATTAATTTATTTTGAGAGTTATAAGAAATCTTTATCTAATAACTTAAAAGTATATACGCACCTTTTCTTCGCAAATGAATTAGGTGAACCAGCCCAAATTAAAAATTCAAGACTTCATTCTATTGAGTGTGCTTGTGAAACATGGAATGAATTAATTTCAGGAGGTTGGCAAATTGTTACTAATAAATTCCAGTAATCATGATCAAGGTAAATCCGTCAAAATGGGAATATCTAAAAGAATCTACCCTAAAACGAAAACGAACAAAGATTTGTATTACTTGCAATCACTTTCGCTACAGCACTACAGAAACTTTTGCTACTGTCTTGATCTGTCCAAGATACGAAAAACAAATACCACAGGGTGATCATTTACTTAAAGGTTGTGAATATTGGCAAAAAAATAGGACGATATTTTCCCTTGAAGCATCTTAATTATTCTCTAATTAAACTTCTCTATGTAGAGATATTTAATTATGTAAATAAAGCATTATTTTATACAACTTAAAAAGTTCTTTGTAAGTAGTTTTGAAATATGATTCAATTTTACTTTTCAATATTTTTATTAGTTGTGCTTACATTTTTTGCACTTTTATTAGATGCACCAGAATTGGCTTCTTTAATTCAAACATTTTAGAAAATAATAAATCAGCATTTTTACTGATTTACTTTTTTTATAAGTAAGGCGTAAGTTTAACTTGTTGAATAGGAGGGATCTAATGATTGACAGTCCACCAGAGGAATTAGATTATAAAATTTAAATCTAGATAATACTAATGCTAAATCTGGAATGAATCTTTTATTTGAGATTCATTCCTTTTTAATTTCTTTTCAAAAAAAAATGTAAAAGTATAAATATTAAATTTTAAATTAAAAAAAATCTTTTCTTATTACAATAATTTGACGCCAAAGTCACTCCTTAAGATAGTGGCAAACATTACCTGAATCCAAACCAGTTTTTTGTTCTTCCTTTTCTTCCCATTCATTCATAATTAGTTTTAGTAAACTTTTAACTTCTAAATTCTAAGCATTAGTATCACTTTGAAGATTTATACAAATTTTTTTAATTTCCTCAAAAGCATTCTCGATTAATATTGTTTTTTGATCTGGGTTAGCCATTGAATTTTAATAAGCTCCATTACAGTTAAAACCACTGCAGTTAATGATCTTAAAAATTGTCATTATGAAATTATGGAATCTTTCATCAAAAAAAAATGCCCAGGTCATAAATATTGCAAAGCCAAAAACTGCAAAAGCAGCATATTGAAGCCAATGTATTCCATAGCTGTCTATTCCATTTTTATCAAAATCAGAATTACTCAAATGCTTTTTTATTTATAATAAAAATTTTTTTTTTAAAAGGAGAGTTTGTTTTGAACGAGAGATTTCTTTCTTCTTAAATCTTTGATAAATTAATCTTTTAAATAAACCCTGGAATTATCCACCCAAAAAAACCGTAGTTTATTATTAAAGCTAAGAAACCAATCATAGCTAATCTCCCATTTGTTATTTCGGCATTTTTCCAAAATTTACCCATATAGTTTTTAATCTTTTTCGAATTTTTATCTATCAAATAATTCGGTTCTAGAGGTTCTTGTAACCTTTTGATTGTATATAAAGAGAATTGTATTGTAATTGCGATGATAACAACTATATAACTAGTAAGAGCATCCATTTTTAGATTTCATATGTGATCAATTAGTAGCCAAAGAGTAAATGACATTGTATGCATCAAGCATTTCCTTCTTTCTGTTTATTAACAGAGGAAACCTTACCTTGAATTATTAATGAATGTAACATGTTAAAAAAAAATTAGTATGAATTTTTACATTATCTTTGGATTCCACATTTATTAAATACATAAATGTTTCATCTATGTATCAGTTTTATCCAAAGAGTAATCTTGGTTGAATTACAGAATTAGCACTAAACCCTTATTTTCTTCAAATCAGATAAAGTATTGATGAGTTTTTTAATTAGGAATATTTTTCAATATTTTGCATTTAAAATTGATTTTTATAACTAGAAATTATTACTTTTGTTTAATTTCTGGAAGATAGAATTTATTTCCTAATGTATAACCAATTGACATAAGTACGAACCCAATAAGTTGAGGTAAATGAGAATTTGCTAAAGAGATTTTTTCGATCATTACTCAATCTATAAAGTTATATATTAATAAAAAATTTTTAATAATGTAAGTCTATTTTTTTTTTGATTCTTTAATTTCTCCAGATTTTTTTAGTGAATTAACAAGTCTTTCATTTTCTGTTTTTAAATTTTCTAACGCAGATTTTGTGAATTGTTCTTTAGCCTCAAATTTTGCTGAACTTATAACTTTTTTATTAGGAAGTTTTTTTTTCGGTTCTGGCTTCATATTAAACAGCTTTTTAGAAAGTTTATAAGTTATTTTTTTTGTATTAGGTATTATTTTTTACAATTTTTTGGTTAATAATATTTGTTTACATAAACAAATTAATCTTTATCTTTTGGGAGCCTTAACCATCCAGTTTTCCATTCTGATTTTAGTTTTGCCCATGAGATTCTTTTCATATCTTTTTTATTTTTTGTAGGAAAAATATCAACCCACCTATTTTCATTTTTTCCACCATAAGCATTAACTTGAAAATGTCTATTACCATTTACAGTTTTTGGTGCTGTCCAACAAAGAGTAGGAGGCCATTTCATGAGAAATTTTTAAAAGTTAAAAAAACTAAAGGTTGCTTTGCCCAGTTAAAACTAGACCATAATATGCAATCGTACCAAGAATAAGTACAATACCTAGAATTCTAATAATCATGCTTTAATATTTTAAATTCAAATTATATTAAAGAAGTTTTATAAATTTGACTTAAAGATTTAATATTTTCTAATTTTTCCTTTTTTTATTTCTAACTATTGAGTGACAAGATTTGGGATGCCATTCATTCTGAATCTTTCCAATAAAATCATAAATAAATGAATCGGGACATCCAGTTTCTTTTTGAAGTTCTGAAAGTTCTTCTTTAATAAATTCATATACACTAGTTATTACTCCTAGATTATCTTCTTTAGAGGGAGACCATTTTTTATTATCCATTAATATTTTTTAAAATTATTTTCCACAATATCGTAATAGGTTATGTCTCCATAATCAGCATCTGAACAACATAAATCTCCATATAGTTTCTCTAACAAATCGAATGCATCTGAATACTTATCAAAACTTTGAGAGGTTAATTCGTCATCTTCCCCATCAATTCTAATTATTTTGTAGGTCATATTTTACTTTGATGGTAAAAAGTATTTTTTTTGATTCATTAAATCATCTTATAAATAAAAATCTTATTTAGGAGTATTAGTTGGGTAAAGCTTCTGAATTTTATTTTTCTGAATTTCTATTTTTCTTCGGGCATATTTTTTTGCCATTATTTTTCTGATAAATAATTGTGGGATAAGCCAAACTAATCCAATAGCTATAGCCATGAAAGCAGGATTTCTCCACGTTAACCTAATAATCTCTTGTATAATTTCTTGATTGAAAATTTCCATACATTAAATATTGATGATAAAAATATCTATGCTTTCTTTTATAGAATCTTTTAAATATAAAAATTTATTATAACCTTTAAATAATCTTGTAATGAATTTTATAAATTTTTTCTTTTTCTAGTTTGTTTTTTTTATATTTGGATTTAGATTAATTTTTTATTTTTTAGTTTAGAGATGTCGACTTATCTAATTACAGGATCAAATAGGGGGATTGGATTAGAACTATGTAGGCAAATTCATAAGAGGGGAGATAACGTAATTGCAACGTGTAGGAAAGCTTCAAAAGAACTTAGAGATTTAGGAGTGAGAATTGAAGAGAATATAGAAATTTCTTCTAATGAGTCGATAACAAATTTGTATAAAAAACTTTCTGGAGTTAATTTAGATTGCTTAATTCATAATGCAGGAATTTATGAATTTAATTCTTTTGAAAACTTAGATAAAAAAAGTATTTTGCGGCAATTTGAAGTCAATGCATTGAGCCCAATATGTATGACTCAAACACTTAAAAATCTTTTAAAAAAATCTTCTAAAGTTGCTTTTATCACAAGTAGAATGGGATCTATTGAAGATAATACATCTGGAAGTTCTTATGGTTACAGGATGTCTAAGGTAGCCTTGTCAATGGCAGCAAAATCACTTTCCATAGATTTATCAAGGGAAGATATTTATGTGGCTATTTTGCATCCTGGGTTAGTGAGTACAAGAATGACTGGCTTTATAAGAAATGGTATTAGTCCTGAAGAATCAGTAAATGGCCTTTTAAAATGTATTGATTCTTTAAATAAAAATAACTCGGGTACGTTTTGGCATGCCAACGGAGAAGTTTTGCCCTGGTAATATCTTTACCATTGTATTGAAGAGATTTAAATCATTAATTTGTTAAAAAAATTTTAAATTTTTAACGAATATCTTTCTTTGTTCAATTATTTTAGTTATCTTTAAAAAAACATTAGTAAAGGAGGTGATTCATTGTCGTATCTACCGAAAAATGCGGTTATCAAAGGGACCGTGAATTCAGTATCTTCATCATATTCATCGGTCTCTTTTTCTTTAATTAAGATAAAAGGTTTTATCATCAATAGATTTATATAAATCAATAACTCAATAATCAAAGCTCTGCATCTCAAGTAGTTACAGAGCTTTTTTTATGGATTTTAATAGTCTTTCAAATTGTATGCTATCTTTTTTGCCCAAAATATATTAGAGCTAAAAAAGATATAGTGCTTACCAAAGCGATTAAATACCACCCAGTTGATGAATTGCTAGTTACTTCTGTCATTGATTCTGATTTTTATCGGAGGAATTTATTATTTGAGTGAAAGTCACAATTGATATCATTAAAAAAACTAAAAGTATGTAAGTTACTTTCATTTATAGAAAAATGCTAATAATTAAAAATATTATTCCTAGAACTACTGTAATAATTGCTCCATCAACTAATAAGTCTTTCCAGGTATAACTTTTAAGCATCCTTTTTTTATCTTCTTCACTCATAAGGTTCTTTAACCACGTCCAATCTAAAAGCTGTGTCAATGCAACACCGAAAATTAAATGACCAATCAAAATGCCAATTAGATCAATTCTAGAAATATCTTTGGTGAAACTTGTAATAATAAAAAAGTCCACTAGCTTTTGTCTTTATTAGATAAGGCTCCACCTTCTTCTTTGTATTTTTCCCATGCTTCACTTATATTTGCTTTAGAGAATTTTTGTTTCCCCTCAGAGAACTTTTTTTTGAGATTATTAAAACTATTTGTCAACTCTTTTTTTGTTGGTTCATCAAGAAAGTTTGATGTTAATTTCCATAAGTACCAGCTACTAGCTAGAAGAAGAATTAATCCCAGTAATTGCATATTGGTTTTTTACTATGCTACAACTTTTTAAATGGTTTCGATAAATTAATTTATTTAATACCTGCAGAATTTTCTTGACATAAATAATAATTAAAACTTTAACCAGTGGAAAAATATTCTTGACATAAATAATAATTAAAACTTTAACCAGTGGAAAAATATCCTATCCAGCAACCATATAGTTAAACCCCCTTCCAAGAAAGCCAACCAGTACATACCATAATCAGAAAATCCCATTTGTTCTTTTACTGTTTTAATTAATTGTTTGTGAGCTTGAATGAGATCTTTCATGAATAATCAAATTTTTTAAACCTGCTGAATTTCTTTGATTAAGAAACCCTTTCCATAACAAGATAGACATGTTTTAGTCTCATCTAATGAAATTCTTAGAAAACCAACTCCATTACATCTAAAGCAATTTTCTTTAGTGTTTGAATAGATTTTTGATTTAATTTTAGCAGCACGATTTAAGTATGAAACAGTTTCTTTACGACCGTTTGCTTTGACAGCTTTGTTTAAAAGCTTTTTGTAGTTGACTTTGAGTTGTTCTTGGATATTCATCTTTAAAAGAAACAATGATGCAAATACAGGCAAATCAAATTTTCAAAAAATTTAAATAACTTTGAATTTCCCGTTTATATTTCTAATCTGATCTCTTACTGAGATTCAAATAATATAACTAGGATTTGTTGTATATGTTTAGTATCAGGAGTATTAATTTGTATATTTAATAGAAATTTTATATTTAATAAACTTAAACTTTTTGGGTGATTAATCAAGAAAGTATAATATCGTCTTTGAAAGGAAGTTTAGAGATAAAAACATTTTTAAGCTCTAGTAGATCATCCAGCCTTTTTTAGGGTTTTGACTAAAAAATCATTTTCATTAGTTAGAACTTCAAGCTTAGATTTTTTTAACTCTTTTTTGATATCGGGGTTTAAAGTAGTTTTTGTCTCATTGAGGTTCATAAAGTTTATACTTAAATTTTTAAAAGAGATTTTTAATAATAGTGATCTCAAAAATAAATCGTGGATAGTTTTTTCTAAAAAGAAGATAATATTTTATTTTGCACATAGAAATTTAAATTTAATCAACATATTGTGGAAAACCCTGTTGAAAAACGATTAAAAAGTGGATAACTCTTCGGGAGCATTATCAAAACAAGCTTTTATAGGAAAATTTTTAAGTATTAATACCTCATCAAAAAAAATAAAATATAGTTTAAAAAGTAACATAATCTCTTGTTATAACAGTGGGATCATTACTTTTTAAAAAAGATAAAATATCTATTCCAGAAACTGATGTTGATAAAAAATTTAAAAAGTTTTTTCTTCATGATGTATCAAATTAAAAAATAAAGTGAAGAAAAATCAATCTAAACTTGAAATTTTAAATTTTTGTCATAGCTGATCAAAAAATTGTTTAATTCGGTTTTCTCTATGAGAATATTTTTCCAAAACTAAAATTAATCCAATAAATTAAATTAAATTAAAAACTTAAAATGTCAGAAGAAAAAAAGGATTCAAAAAAGTGTCCTGGAAAGAAAAAAATCATGTTTGCCTATGGTTTTATCCAACTTGGTTCAAGCTTCGTATCGGCAATAGCTTTAGCTGCAATAGCTTTTGGATTCTGTTCAGTAAAAAAGGAATCTAAACTTTTTAATAAATGTGTTGCAGAAATAATTGAAGATGGTGGCACTAATTCTGAGGCCGTAAGGTATTGCAATGGGGGCAATTAAAAGTCTCTCACAGGACAATTAAATGGATTCGACAAGTGACTTGATTATTGACTCATTAAATGAAGAGCCTATTGGAGAAACTGATCACTTTATTTGGTTCATAACAGATATTGGCATTGTTGCCCTATTTAAAGGAGATGAGAACTTTGAAACTTATGGTTCGAAAGTCGAAATTGAGGCAAATAAAATAGCTTTGGATATAACTAAAGAGGAGAATGAATACCTCAAAATAAAAGATAGACAGCTTTTCTTGTTTTATTCATAGTCTAGGATTTAGTTCTTGATTTAGTAAGATGGCTCAAGGTTAAAGGTAGGCTCTTTAATATTTTTTTCGCTAATTAATTCGTAGGTTAGCTCTTTATTTAAGGCATTTATATAAGATGTATAAAGTTTTCCCCAAACAAATTCAAATTCATCTTTACTTAAATTCTTGAAAAGAATTTCTCCTTTGAAGTAAATGTGATAAGAATCATTCATCATGGAAAATTATTCTTATCCTTTTTAACGCAGAGAAATATGTATGTAGTATTAGGTGCTACTAAAATGAAATTTATATTTAGAAGTTAGAAATACTTTTAGATTATCCGTGTATTCATTTTTTGTTTTTTGAATAATCCGACTGTCTCATCAAGATCCATGCACGGCTGAATACTTATATCCATTAACCTCCTCCAGGGATGCCATTGCTTCCAAATTGTCTCAAGAGAATCTGCACTCACTACAGAATGTCCAATCCCATTTTGAACCATAAAAATCCAAGAATGAACCTCATAGTTTTCAGGTCTGTTTTGGGGCCCTCCTGATTCGTACCAATTAATTAGCATTTCTGCCCCTTCTTCTTGATCCTCGCCATCTGTAAATTCGTAGGAAATCAAATACCTTTGCATATAGATTATTATTAAAATCTTTAAACTATTTTAACTCTTGATTTAGATATTGCCTCCCAATTTAATTAATGCTATGAAGTTTATAGAAGCGATTTTTTAAAATGACCGAAAGATTTGGGAAAATTAAAAAGAATATTTTTACTAATTTATCTTTTATAAATAAGACAATCTTGAAGTATTTTCAAAACCATGATCTGTTCGTATAGCTTAAGTTAACAGATAAAATTTGATACTTTTTAAAATACCTTAAATTAGTTACCATATTTGTACTGTTTAGATACCAATGATAAATAAAAAGAATAGTAGTGATCCAATTGATAATTTAGAGTATGAAAAAGTTCTAGAAGAAGAAATAATTAATTCGTACGAAAGTAAATTTCAGAAAGATTCTGAAGAAGATAGTAAAAAGATTAAATTTTACAGACTTAAAAGAACTCCATTAGAAATATTAAATAGGTCATTTTTCTTATTCTTTATTGGAAGTTTTCTTTTCTCTTTGTTTTTAGCTTATTCAGTAAGTAAGTTATGGTTCATACTTTATGTAATAAGTGCATTGTCTTGTGTTTTTTATACTCCAAATAGAAAGGCACTTAAAGAATTAATAGCAGCTTGGCCAAATATAGAGGATCTCATCAAAGGGAAGAGTATGTGGAGAAAAGGCGAGTAAATAGATTATGAAACCGTTAAGTTCATTTAAAAAGTGGTTATTAAACATTCTTGTGCCATACATAGAAGGCACAAACAAGAAAAAAGAGGATAAAAAATGAGCCTTATACAGCTTGGAATTATTGTTGAGATTTTTTTGTTTGTGGGAGTTTTTTTATGGGTTAGGAAACTAAATAGTAAACAAAGTAGGCAACCATCTCTATCAAAAAAAACAATAAAAAATCTCAAATTTTAGAATTTTGATCACAAAATAAGTAATTTTTATAAAGAGATCAAATTTATGGGAAAATTCTTTACTTTTTTCTCTCACTTTGTATATGAAATCGGTTAGAACATCTACATCTTTCTTAAAAAATATGGTTTCTTCCATCCAAGGTCTTGCTCCAATAACTAATCCATTAAATAGTGTCTTAGTAGAAAAGAAACTTATAAATGTTGATCAAAAGTTTATTCAACTTGTTTCTCTGGCAGAAGGTTTACCTCGTACAGAAGTTATTGAAAGTGGTAGAAATTATTGGAGAGGAGTTTGTAGGAGCTTGATTTTTAGATTTCCAGATGACCTTGAAATTTTAAAGCTTGATGTAAGAAGTTATGTAGATAGATCTAAAGGAATTATTCAGATAAGATCTGCAGCAAGATTAGGGCAATCAGATTTAGGTGTAAATCTAAGAAGAGTAGAATACTTGTTTAATCAATTAGAAAAATTTTAGTTATTCTATTTTTTTTAATTTAAGGTTCTTTTTACTAAATAGGTGTGCTTTAATTCATAAAAATATTTGAAATGCCATGGTAAAAATAATCTTAGTTGGAATTATTATCGCGCTTGTATATTCTCAACCTGACCTTCGTCTTACCGTAGCTGATTGGTTAAAAGCAGCTTCTGATTTTCTTATTGAATCAGTACAAGTAAAACCTTGAATTAATTTTTAATGAAGCATTAAATAAGACCTGAGACAGTAATCATTTGTTTAATGCATAGAGCTACGAAAATAAATATTATTATCCTGCTTAATATATATTTCACTTAAACAAATAAATAGTTTTAGGAACATAATAGAAAATATTTTTGAAATTTTTGAATAGTTAACGATAATAAGGGATATGAAGCTTAGATTATTTGAGTTCTATTTTATTAAAGACTATTTAAGGCCTTGGTTTGGTCTTATTTATTCTTTATTCTTTCTGTTTTTTTTAGGTGCAATTGGCTATCGAATAACAGAAGGATGGGAATGGAGTGATTGCTTATGGATGGTTCTAATCACAATAACCACTATTGGTTTTGGAGAAGTTCAACCTTTAAGTCCTGAAGGCAGGATAGTAACTGTTTTAGTAATCGTTGGCGGATTGATCTTTATTCAATTTACCTTTCAAAAAGCTGTTAGATTATTCGAATCCGGCTATTTTCAAAGAGTAAACGAATTACGTTTTAAAAGACTTCTTAGAAAAATGGAAAATCATGTAATTTTGTGCGGATATGGGAGGGTAGGTCAGGAAATATCTAACCAAATAAAAACACAAAATATTCCAATTATTGTTGTTGAGAGTGATGAAGATAGAAAAAAGATTGCTGAAGAAAATGGTTTAGAAGTACTTTGTGCTGATGCAACTCTTGACGAGACTTTAAAACTAGCAGGATTAGAAAAATGTAAAAGCTTGGTTGTTACCTTACCTAATGACGCTGCAAATTTATATGTTGTTTTAAGTGCTAAAGGTATAAGAAGTTCTATCAGAGTAATTGCAAGAGCTGGAACTGAAGAAGCTGCGAGTAAGTTGAGATTAGCTGGTGCAAGTATAGTTGTAAGCCCTTATATCGCAGCAGGTAGAGCGATGGCGTCAATGGCTTTAAGACCAATAGCTATTGACTTCCTAGATCTTCTCGCCGGAAGTGAATGTGAAATTGAAGAATTTGAATTAAGTAATGATATTAGTCTTTTTGAAACAGCAGAGAAAAGATCACTCTCTGAACTTGGAATAGGTAAAAAGAGTGGTGCAAAAATATTGGCTATCAAAGAAAATGAAAAATTGTTCACTAATCCTGGAGGTAACTTTATACTTCAGCCAGGTCAGGTATTAATAGCATTTGGTAGTAAAGAACAACTAAATATTTTGAACGGATTATTAGGAAATCTTGTCGTAGCGGTAGAGCTATTAAAGTAGATAGATCAAGAATCAGATTTAATTGCTAAATTGATTGTGGGTGGAATAAATCAAATGAAAATATTTAAATTTCTATTTGTAATTCCTGTAATAACTTTAATAATTATTTTTCAAACCTCTTTGCATAATAGATATCTAATGGCTTCTGATATTAGAGATGGAGAAACAATTTTTAGAAATGTTTGTGCAGGCTGCCATGTAAGAGGTGGATCAGTCGTTCTCAAAGGATCTAAATCATTAAAACTTTCCGACCTTGAAAAAAGAGGTATAGCAGATGTAAATTCAATAACAATAATTGCTAATGATGGGATTGGTTTTATGAAGGGTTATAAAAATAAATTAAGGGATGGAGAGGATAAGGTTCTTGCACAATGGATTATTCAAAATGCAGAAAATGGTTGGAAGTAAATGAAAAACTTATTTTTTGCTTCTTTTTTATTTCTATTAGCTGAGTTTTCTTTAGCTGAGGAATTGATTAATTACACAATTACATCTGATTCTCAGACAAATACTTTAGAAGGGGAATTAGAGGCTGTTGGAAATGTAGTAATTAAAAGTAATAGTGGAAATTTTGAGGCTAATTCGGATAAACTTTCTTTTGACAGAGATGGTAAATCTTTAAAACTCACAGGTAATGTATACGTTAAAAATTTAGAATCTGAAGGAATTTCAATTGAAGAAACATCTGGAGATGAGTTGACCATATTTACTGATACAGGAATTTTTGAATTCAAATCTCAAAATAAAAACAGAGTAACAACAAAAATTAAATTCTAAATAAAGAGTCAATATTTAATTGAAATTTAAATTGCTAGCTGAGCTATTAAAATTGATATATCAAGAATTATTGATTATATCAAAATATTTTGATGTATTTCTTAATCTTTGCTTTTGGCTTTATGTTTGATGCTATAAATGAATTGTCTTCAACCATAACGATGTCATGAGCATTTTTAAGAAAGCTCTCATTATTTCTTCTGCTATCTCATTAGTTTTCTCTCAAGCAGCGATTGCTTCAAAAAGATTGAGCGGAGCTGGTGCTTCATTTCCCTCAAAAATTTATACCAGGTGGTTTTTTGACTTAGCTAAATCTGGAGGCCCAAGAGTTAATTATCAAGCAGTTGGTTCTGGGTCTGGCAGAAAGGCCTTTATAGATGAAACTGTAAATTTTGGTGCATCAGATGATCCTATGAAAGATTCTGATATAGAGAAAGTTACTAGAGGGCTTGTTCAAATACCTATGGTAGGAGGCACAATTGCATTCGGATATAACTATGACTGCGACTTGAAACTAACACAAGAACAAGCTGTTCAAGTTGCATTGGGAATGATAAAAAATTGGAAGGAATTAGGATGCAAGTCAGGTAAATTAACTTGGGCTCATCGTTCTGATGGTTCAGGTACTACTAAAGCTTTTACAAATTCTATGGAGGCTTTTTCTAAAACTTGGAACCTTGGTACTGGTAAATCTGTTAAATGGCCTGCAGGAGTAGGAGCTAAAGGCAATTCTGGTGTGGCCGGTGTTATACAAAATACTCCAGGTGCAATTGGTTATGTAAACCAGTCATACATTAAAGGTAATGTTAAGGCTGCTGCACTTCAAAATCTTTCTGGTGAATTCGTTACTCCCAATACTGAGTCAGGAGCAATAGCTTTAAATGGAATAAATCTTGATGAAAACTTGGCTGGTAAAAATCCGAATCCTACTGCTAAAGGAGCTTATCCAATAGCAACCTTGACTTGGATACTCGCTTATGAAAAAGGTAACGGCAGGAATACTAAGGCAATTCAAGATACGTTCTATAAATTGCTAAGTGATGAATACCAATCAAAAGCTCCTGCTTTAGGCTTCGTTCCTTTAAAAGGGGAAATTCTAAAAAAATCAATCGATGCTGTTGGAAGAATAGGAAGGTAATTTAGAACTAGTAAGCCATGCAATAAAAATCAAGGCAGTTGAAGCATATAAACAATATTGAAGACCAAGAGTGGCATTTCTGCCTAGCATAAATAATAAGCCAGATAGTAAGGTTCCTAACAATCTTCCAGCTGCATTAGCCATATAGTAATAACCAACATTCAAACTTACTTTTTCATTATCTGAATAAGCCAAAATTAAGTACGAATGAGTAGAAGAATTCATTGCAAAAATAAAGCCAAATATTATTAATCCAATTACAATTATAGGTCCTAATGATTTATCACCGTTTAAAGCTAAAGCAATAAATAATGGAATAACTGTCAAGATAAGTCCCCAAAATTGGACGGTTGTTTTTGTTGGGCTAGTTTTTTTTCTCCATACTTTTCTAAGTAATGGAGCTAATACTTGAAAAAATCCGTAGATTATTATCCATCCACCCAAGAAAAGACCAATTTTTAAATAATCCCATCCAAAAGAAATATCTAAAAACACAGGAAGTGCAACTACAAACCAGACATCTCTTGCTCCAAATAAGAAAAATCTAGCGCTTGAGAGAATATTTATACCTTGAGACTTGGAAAAAAGGTCTT
>QCLX01000018.1 GCA_003214215.1 Prochlorococcus sp. AG-418-G18
ATTATTTGCAGTGTAATCATATCCAAATAATGTATCAAGATAATCTTGAAAATCTGGAAAACCTGTCTTGAAATTATTATTTTCATAATCTTGTTGAATATTTTCATCGAAATATTGATTTCTATTATTTGGATCACGTAAATATTCGTATGCTTCGTTAATTAATTTAAATCTTTCTTCTGCATTTAGATCATTTTTGTTTAAATCCGGATGCCATTTTCTTGCCTCAGTGCGAAAGGCCTTTTTAAGTTCTTTATTATCGAAATCATGGGATAAACCCAAAATTGACAAATAGTCTTTTTTAGAGGAAATAGTCATTGTCCCATGGATCATCATCCCTAGAATTACCATACCTTGTATTTCTATAATTTCTATTCATTTGATTATCCCAAGGATCATCATCATCCCAATAATCATCAGAAAACAGTTCATCCTTTAGTGATCCAAATGTATTTTTAATGCCCTGTAATGGATTATTATCGGTTTTCCTTTCTGCAGCAAATTTTCTGTTTAAACCAAATAATGCTTCTTGGAGAGCACTTACTGAAATTTCTAATTCTTGAGGATCATCATCATCTATGTATTCTTCAACATCTTGAATTGCTAATTCTACAGCTCGTTGTTGTCTTTCAGCTCCATAAGGTCCAAATTCTAAAGAAGCATCCCTTAGCCTTCTTTCAGCTTGTGCAATAAGAGTTAAAGCACTATTTTTTCTATCGATAACAGATCTTCTCTTTCTATCTTCATTAGCTTTTGATTTAGCTTCTTCAATTATCGAATTAATTTCTTGTTCATTCAAATTAGAGCCTCCAGAAATTGTAACTGTTTGCTTTCTTCCAGTTGTTCTATCAGTCGCACTTACTTCTAAAAGACCACTAGCATCTATATCAAATGCTACCTGAACTTGAGGAATTCCTCTTGGTGCTGGAGGTATACCTGACAACCTAAATTTACCAAGTGATTTATTTTCTGAAGCTAATGGCCTCTCACCTTGTCTTACTTGAACAACCACTGATGATTGATTAGCTTCCGATGTACTAAAAACATCAGATTGTCTAACTGGTATTGGGGTATTACGAGGAATAAGTACCTTCATAAGACCACCAATAGTTTCTAAACCTAAGGATAAGGGAGTAACGTCATTCAGAAGTAAATCCTGTAAATCACCACTAATAATTCCAGATTGTATCGCAGCTCCAACTGCTACAACTTCATCAGGATTAACAGATTGACATGGTTCATTAGGAACAAGAGTCTTTACTAATTGTTGAACCATTGGGATTCTTGTGCTGCCACCTACAAGAACCACCTCATCAATATCTTCTGGGTTCCATCCAGAATCATCTAAAGCTATTTGGACTGGTTCTAATAATCTATCTAGTAAATCTTGTGATAATGATTCAAAGATTTTTCTATCTAAGGTTTCTTCAATATGTAGCGGTCCTTGTTTATTTGTAGTGATAAATGGTAATGATATCTTTGTTTTTTGTAATCCTGACAATTCACATTTAGCTTTTTCAGCAGCCTCAGATAATCTCTGTAAAGCTTGTCTGTCCCTTCTTAGATCGATATCATGTTTAGCAAGAAATTTTTCTGCAAGCCAATCTACTATTTTTGAATCAAAATTATTTCCACCTAGCTGTGTATCACCACAAGTGGCTTTAACATCAAATACACCATTAGAAATTTTTAATAATGATACATCAAATGTTCCCCCTCCTAAATCAAAAACCAAAACATTATTAGAAGAACTTTTTTCAAAACCATAAGCTAGAGCAGCCGCAGTAGGTTCATTTAGAATTCTATCAACTTTAATACCAGCTAATATTGCAGAATCCTTTGTAGCTTGCCTTTGAGATTCATTAAAGTAAGCAGGGACAGTAATAACTGCAGAATCAACAGCATCACCAAGATATGTTTCAGCATCATTAATTAATTTTCTAATTAATGAGCTGACTAATTCTTCTGGTGCATACTCTCTTTCTGTATTTGGACTAAGTACTCTAACGTTTCCAGTAGTATTAGCTTTTACGTTATAAGGAACAGAAATACTATTCTCATCTAATTCATCCCAGTCACTACCAATAAATCTTTTTAAGTTATAAAAGGTATTCTTAGGATTTAGAACAAGTTGTCTTCTTGCTTGGTCTCCTATTACTATTTCTTTGTCTTTTGTAAATCCAACTATTGAAGGTGTAGTTCTAGAACCTTCAGAATTAGCAATAACAATTGGACGACCGGCTTCTATAACTCCGACAACAGAGTTAGTAGTACCTAAATCAATTCCAACTATTTGCCCCATGATTTTAGATCGCTAAATTAAAGCAAAATTTACTAATAATTTAATTGATTTTTATCTTAGATATCTACATATAATAGTAAAAATCAAATATTTTCAACTTAATTTAAATAAATAAGATTATTTATAACTTGTCAAAAAGATTACTATCTATTTTAAAACATTCTGAAGAGACAAAATTGTTGATGTATTTAACCAAAATAAACTAATATAAAACGGAGAGAGAGGGATTCGAACCCTCGATAGAGTTGCCCCTATACAGCATTTCCAGTGCTGCGCCTTCAACCACTCGGCCACCTCTCCCAAGGTAAACATTTTAACCCTTCATCAACCCATTTTTGAGGAAAGTTATTTGAAAAAGACTTTCACAGTCACCATTAAAAATAAAGAAACCGGAAAGGTCTATCAAGAGCAGGTTAATAGTGACGAATATATACTTAGGGAATTTGAAAAGAAAGGTTTCAAACTTGCATTTTCATGTAGAAATGGTTGCTGTACAAGTTGTGCAGTTAAAATAATATCTGGCACTTTGCAACAACCTGAAGCGATGGGGGTATCTCAAGCCTTAAAAGACAAAGGTTATGCACTTCTTTGTGTCGCCAAAGCAACTTCAGATATTGAGGTGGAAACTACATATGAAGATGAAGTATACGATTTACAATTTGGACAATATTTTGGGAGGGGAAATACAAGAGTTGCGCCACCTTGGGAATTTGAGGAAGATTAATTATCATGTTTGAATTAAACGAAATAGATGAACTGGCAAATAAAGTAAACTTATCAGGTTTGTATGAGATAGCCAAAAAATCCGCTCAAATTGGCAATGAAATTCTAAAAGTTAATTACAATAAAATTCAGAAAATATCATCAAAGGGTAGGAAGGGTGATTTAGTAACCAATGTAGATTTGGAAGTTGAAAATAAAATAAAAGAATATTTATTAGAAGAGACACCTAACATATCTATAAATGCAGAGGAATCGGGGAAATTAAATAAATCCTCCGATTTAACTTGGTGTATAGACCCATTAGACGGTACAACAAACTATTCCCATGGATATCCTTTTTTTGGGACTTCTATTGGACTTGTATATAAAAACAATCCAATTATAGGCGCTATATCAGTGCCTTATTTAAATGAACTATATTCAGCCTGCATAGGTTTAGGCTCATTTTGCAATGATAGTGAACTTAAAGTATCGAGTCCTTCTAATCTCTCTGATAGTCTACTTGTAACTGGATTCTCGTACGACAGATTTGAGACAGATGATAATAATTATGCTGAATTTTGTTTTTTAACACATAAAACTAGAGGAGTCAGGAGAGGAGGAGCAGCAGCAGTTGATCTAGCATTTGTTGCTTCAGGCAAGGTAGATGGTTACTGGGAAAGAGGATTAGAGGTATGGGACCTAGCTGCCGGTGCTATTATTGTTAAAGAGGCTGGTGGTATTATTTCTGATTATCCATCAGGTGAATTTAATTTAAGTTCAGGAAGAATTTTAGCTTGTTCTCCCAGCCTTGAGAATGAATTAAAAAATGAACTAGATAAAGTCTCTCCATTTAAAAAAAATCTCTATACCTAAAATTCATTAAATATTAAAATGACAGAAATAAAAGAAATTAAATTAATAGATGTAAAAACTAACTCTAATATCATAAATAATTTAAATAATATTTATAAACTATGGGGCTATGAAGAGGTTTCACCCTCATTTATCAATACTTTAGAGACTATAAAAGGCCGTGGTGTTATAGAGGAAAATCAGGTTGTGGGAATAGTGAGTAATAATTCATTATGTCTTAGGCCAGAAATGACAACATCTATTGTTAAATTGTCATCTACTAGATTAATAAACAAGAAAAGACCTATAAGATTATTCACCAATGGAATGGTCTTTGATAAAAAACAAAATAATAAAAATTCATTCAAGTTACAAGAGAAACTGCAAAGTGGAATTGAATTAATTGGATATGATACAAAATACCCAGAAATTGAAGTTATTAATATATTGTTTGATGCAATCGATAGTATTAATTTGAAGGATGGATGTAATTTATGTCTACTAGTTAGTACCACAAAAATCATGGACTTGATCCTGAACAAATATAAGAATAATAATGTTGAAGAAATTAAGAAAAGTCTAGTTAACTTTGATCAAGATAAATTGTCTAAATTAGTTATTGATGAAGATGATAAATATATACTTAAAGATTTATTATTCACACGAGGAGAACCTATTGCAATATTGAAGAAATTGAAGGGTATATTTGGCACTAGTAAAACTCTCGATGACCTAAATTTCTTATTTAAAACACTATCAAAAATATCAAATAAGTATTGTGTAAAATTGCAACTTGATCCTACTTTTCAACCTCACTTGAATTTATACGAAGGAATAGTTTTTCAACTAATAGGAGATAATGGCATAAATAAAAACGTGATTGCAAAAGGGGGTAGATACGATGAATTAGTAAGATTCTTTAGTCCAAATGAGAAAATCTTAAATGGGATTGGATTTACAATTTCAATAGACATCTTAAGAAATTTAATTAAGCACGAAAAGAAAGATAAAAAAAAGATTTTATTAATGTTTAAAGATTCTTATTCGTTAGAAAAAGGGATGAAGGAACAAAAAGAACAACAGAAAATGGGAAATATTGCTGTCTTACACTTAAATCCTGTTGATGACTTGTCTATAGCCAATCAAATAATGAAAGAAAACAACTGTACTGAGATTTTGTGGGTTAAATAAATCCCTTTTAAAATTTGGTTTAACTTTTTAATTCATTTATTGTTCGGACAATACTCCTAATTAAACTTGATTAACTAGTTTTTAGGAAATAAGATTTATATGTTTAATTTTTTTTTAAATGGAAAAAGGCGAAATTCGTATAAATACCGAAAATATTTTCCCAATTATCAAGAAGGCAGTATACTCTGACCATGAAATCTTTTTAAGAGAGCTTGTAAGTAATGGTGTTGATGCAATAAGTAAAAGAAGAATGGCTTCTATGGCTGGTGATTGTGACAATACTGAGGAGGCTCAAGTAAAAATAACAATTGATCGTGATAAAAATACCTTAACAATTTCCGATAATGGAATTGGAATGAATGATGAAGAAATTAAGAAGTACATAAACCAAGTTGCTTTTTCTAGTGCAGAAGAATTCCTAACAAAATATAAAAAAGATAATGATGAATTTATAGGTCATTTTGGACTTGGTTTTTATTCAAGTTTCATGGTTGCAGATAGAGTTGATATATTAACTAAATCTGCAATTGGGGAATCAAAAGCATTCAAATGGTCTTGTGATGGATCACCAAATTTCACTTTAGAAGAATCAGAAAGAGAGACTATTGGTACAGATGTGATACTTCACCTACTTGAAGAAGAAAAAGAGTTTATTGAGCCTGAAAGAATCAAATCACTAATAAAAAAATATTGTGATTTTATGCCAATAGATGTATCACTTGAAGGTGAGACAATTAATAAGAAAAATCCTCCTTGGAGAAAACAACCGAGTGAATTAAAAGATAATGATTATATTGATTTATATAAATACCTATACCCTTTTCAAGGAGATCCACTGTTATGGATTCATTTAAATACAGACTATCCATATGACATTCAAGGTATTTTATACTTTCCTAAGTTGTCTGGAAGAGCTGACTGGGAAAAAGGAGAAATAAAACTATTTTGTAATCAAGTATTTGTAAGTGATTCAATTAAAGAGATAGTACCAAAATACTTATTACCTCTAAGAGGTGTTATTGATTCTACAGATATACCTTTAAATGTAAGTAGAAGTGCATTACAAACAGATAGAAAGGTAAGGTCTATATCATCATTTATCTCAAAGAAAATCGCAAATAAATTGAAGGATTTGATTAAGAATTCTCCAGAATTTTATGCAGAAATTTGGGATTCCATCTCTGCTTTTATTAAAATTGGTGCTATCGAAGATGACAAATTTGCTGATTTAGTCGATAACAGTATAATTTTCGAAACTATTATCAATTCAGAGAATGACGTAAGTAAGGATATTGAAAATAAATCACTCATAAAATCCAATGATAAGTATTTCACTACTCTCGCAAACTATAAAGAACGAAATAAGAAAATTGACTCTAAAAAAATAATTTATTGTTCAGATTTAATAGCTCAGTCAAGTGCATTAAATATCTGTTTATCCGATAACAAAGAAGTTATCAAATCAGACCCCTTAATTGATGCACAATTTCTCCCATGGTTAGAAAGTAAAAAAGAAGAATATCAATTCCAAAGAGTTGATTCAGAAATCAATGAACTTGATGATAAGGAATCAAAAGAAATTGTAGATAAGGATGGTAAATCAAATACAGAAAATCTCAGGGATACCATAGTAAAGGCACTTAACAATGAAAAGGTAACAGTTAAAGTTCAGTCACTTTCAAGTAAAGGAGCTCCCCCTGCAATGATCTTGCTTCCAGAGCAAATGAGAAGAATTAATGATATGGGTGCTTACATGGAACAAAAGATGCCTGGGTTACCTGAATATCATGTTCTCTTAATTAATAAAGAACATCCACTTATTCTAGGCCTCAATAAAATTACAGGAAATAAAATAATTGTTGATCAAAAAGATCCTGTAGAAAATCCATTGGCACTTAAAATCGCAAATCATGTTTATGATATGGCTAAACTATCAGTTGGTGGATTAGATCAAGAGCAGATAATTAATTTACAAAAAAATAATGCAGAATTAATTTCAGAATTGCTTAGTTCAACAACATAAGTCGTGTGTTAGAATTTTTAAAGATATAAATCAAAAAATATGTCAAGGGTTTGTGAACTAACTGGTGCCAAAGCTAATAACGGGATGGCCGTAAGTCATTCACATATTCGTACAAAAAAATTACAACAAGTTAATCTACAAAAAAGAAGACTTTGGTGGGAAGAAGGCAAAAAATGGGTAAATATTAAAATTAGTACCAAAGCATTAAAATCCGTACAAAAAGTAGGTTTAGATAAATTTGCTAAATCAAATGGAGTTGATTTAAAAAAATTCTAAATTTGATGAGAAATTTAGTTGTAAGTTTATTAATACCATTTATTCTTTTATTTAATTGTAATTCATCAAATGCTTTTGACTTTGCACCAGAAGTTGGTGATATGGCTCCAAACTTTCAATTAGAAGGTTTTAACAAAAATCAAAAAATAAAAACCATTTGGAAATTAAGTGACTTTCAAGGAAAGTGGCTTGTTATGTATTTTTATCCCAAAGATTTCACAGCAGGTTGTACTCTCGAAGCTAAAGGGTTTTCAGAATTAAAAAAAGATTTTTCAAAATACAACGCAGAAATTGTAGGTATTAGTGCTGACAATCAAGATTCTCATGAAAGTTTCTGTAGTGAAAAATCCATAAACTATACTTTACTATCAGATCCTGACGGTATTATTAGTGATAAATATGGTTCATGGATTCCGCCATTCTCAGATAGGAATACTTTTTTGATTTCTCCAGATGGGGAAATTTCTTATAGATGGATTAGTGTTTTACCTATAAATCATGCTAAGGAAGTTCTCAATGTATTAAAGAAAAAAATATAAATTTTGCACGAATTATCATTTGGAACTTGGTTAATACATATCTCATCAGTAATAGAATGGATTTTTTGCATATTTGTCATAAATAAAATTTCTACATATAAAAAATACAATTTATTTTTTTGGTTAAGTATTGCTATGGTCCCAAACTTAATAGGCGCTATGTGTGCCATTACCTGGCATATCTATGACAATCAAGATGTCCTCTACGGTCTGGTAACACTTCAAGGAATCTTTACATTTATAGGAAATTCAACATTAGCCCTAGCTGCAATAAAGATTTTTAGAGGGACTGAGACTTATGAATGATTTTTTTTTAAAATTTATAGAAAAATTAGGCTCAATTGATAACACAATATTGTTCGCAGTATCAATAGTTCCATATTCAATTTTTTTGTTTTTTTTATATAAAATCAAATCTCTTAATAATTTTATTAAGACAGGCTTTTCCTTAACTGTTTTATTTGTATTTATAACTATATTGGTATCTATCTTCACCTTAAATTACTACGATAAAACCCTTGTTGAGGTTGACTTTCTGCATGGTTTCGCAGAATCATTCTTAACACTAAGCGATTTTGTTATTTTATTTGGATTTATAAGGTTGTTAAATAGCGAAGAAGTAAACAACTCTTAAGACCTTTAACAATTTTGTGTTTTTTAGGTAAAAGTATTAGAGAATATATAAAAATAACGAATTTTTATGCTTACTACATTATTTGCAGCTGCTTCTGCTCCAGCAACATTCGAATGGTCTCCAAAGTGTGCCGTTGTAATGATTGCATGTAATGTTTTTGCTTATGCAATTGCTAGAGCAACTATAAGAAAACCTAATGAAGGTTTTGAAATACCAAATTCCAAATTCTATGGAGGTTTAAGTCATGCATCAGTTGTTGGAGCTAATTGCTTAGGTCATATTTTTGGGATTGGTGCAATTCTAGGATTAGCCTCACGTGGTGTTTTATAAAAAATTTTTATTAAATTTTTTAATTATCTAATTTAAATTTCTCAATAATTTTATCTGCCATCTGATCAGGCATAAGACCTAATTTTTCTTTACTCTGATCAGGTGATGCATGATCAACTAAAACATCAGGAATACCAATTCTAAATACAGAAATATTAACTTCATTATCGTTAAATAATTCAACAATAGCTGAACCAAATCCACCTATTAAAGTTCCTTCTTCCATTGTTACTACTTTTTGAATCCTACTTGCTAAAGGGATAATAAGATTTTGATCTAGAGGTTTTACAAATCTTGCATTTACAATACATGCATTTATGTTCTTACCTTTTAAAAGGCGAGATGTTTCTATAGCTGAAGCAACCATTGAACCATAAGCAATAATTAAAATATCATTTCCATCTTCTAATATCTCAGCTTCACCTATATTTAACGGCTCCCAGCCTTCATCCATTACTGCTACACCTAAACCAGAGCCTCTGGGAATTCTTAAAGCTGTAGGTCCTTTATGATTTATTGATGTTATTAACATTCTTTGTAACTCAGACTCATCCTTTGGCGCCATTAAGACAAAATTTGGAATGGATCTCATATAACTAATATCATACTGACCTTGGTGAGTAGGACCGTCAGCTCCAACTATCCCAGCTCTATCAAGTACGAATGATACAGGTAAATTTTGAATGCCTACATCATGAATTAATTGATCAAATGCTCGTTGAAGAAAAGTACTATAAATAGCTACAACAGGTTTAAGACCATCGCAAGACATTCCTGCCGCAAGAGTAACTGCATGCTGCTCAGCTATACCTACATCAACATATTGATCGGGTATATTTTTTTGCAATATATCTAATCCAGTACCAGTTGCCATTGCTGCAGTAATACCAATAACTTTGCTATCTTGTTCACAAATCTTTAATAATGTTTGACCAAAAATTTTACTGTAACTGACAGGCTTTGGTTTTTTTGATGGAATAGATTTCCCTGTCGTCAGATCAAATGCAGACTGAGCATGGTAACCAACTTGATCAGCCTCTGCATAAGGGTAACCTTTACCTTTTGTTGTAACAACATGAACAAGTACAGGTTTTTTAAGTCTATGAGCAGCGTTAAACGTGTTAATTAAATTTCCAATATCATGTCCGTCAATTGGACCCATATATGTAAATCCAAGTTCTTCAAAAACCGCTCCTACCTTAGGAACAGCTAATCGTCTTACGCTCCCTTTAATATTTTTAATTTCTTCAGGAATATCTTTACCTATTAAAGGAATATTTTTTACGCTTTCTTGAACACTATCGGACAAGAACTGTAATGGAGGACTAAGTCTAACTTTATTTAAATAAGATGAAAGTGCTCCAACGGGAGGTGATATGGACATATCATTATCATTTAAAACTACAACCAAGGGAGTATTTGGTAAGTGTCCTGCATGATTTATAGCTTCTAAGGCCATTCCACCAGTTAATGCACCATCTCCAATGACTGCAACACATTTATAGTTTTCTCCTTTTCTATCTCTTGCTATTGCCATTCCTAAAGCTGCGGAAATAGAGGTACTCGCATGACCTGCACCAAAATGGTCAAATTCACTTTCACTTCTTTTTAGATAACCGGCTACTCCATTTTGTTGTCTAAGAGAATCAAATTGACTATAACGACCTGTTATTAATTTATGAGGATAACCTTGATGTCCAACATCCCAAACAACCTTATCAAAATCAAGATCAAGAGTTTGATACAAAGCCAATGTTAACTCAACTACGCCTAATCCAGGTCCAAGATGCCCACCACTTGTGGATACCACTTGAAGATGTCTTTCTCTTATTTGACAAGCAATTTCCTCTAGTTGTGAAACTGTTAAACCATGTAGTTGATTTGGATGGCTTAACTCACTTAAAAGCATTACATAAAAATTGGTATCTATATAATCTAAAACGTAAAGGGGCAAATTGAGTATTTTTTTTGAAATAGATCATGTAATGTTTTATTAGATTAATAATTAATGCTAAAAATATATATATGAATGATTATTTTGAAAAAATACTTCATGCTGAGGTCTATGAAGTAGCAAAAAAAACACCACTAGAGAAAGCTCATAATTTAAGTAAAACACTTAAAAATGAAGTATTTCTTAAAAGAGAAGATCTTCAAGATGTATTTTCATTCAAAATAAGAGGTGCCTATAACAAAATGAGTAAGCTTACGAAATCTCAGCTTGCTCAAGGAGTAATTACTTCAAGTGCTGGTAATCATGCACAGGGGGTTGCACTAAGTGCACTCAAGTTAAAAAGCCAAGCAACTATATTAATGCCAATTACGACCCCTCTAGTAAAAGTTAACGCAGTTAAAAATTTAAAAGCAAAAGTTATATTATTTGGTGATAATTATGATGAAACTTATAAAGAGGCTATAAGGATTAGCCAAGAAAGGAATTTATGTTTTATTCATCCCTTCGATGATCCTGATGTAATAGCAGGCCAAGGAACTATAGCTATTGAACTTGAGCAACAAATTAAAGATAAACCTTACGCAATTTATATTGCTGTTGGTGGTGGTGGATTGATATCAGGAATATCACTATACATTAAAAAAATATGGCCCGATGTAAAAATAATTGGAGTAGAGCCTGAAGACGCAGATGCTATGTCAAAATCCTTGGAAGCATCGAAAATTATAGAATTATCTTCTGTGGGACAATTTGCAGATGGAGTAGCCGTTAAAAAAATTGGGAGAAATACTTTTGATATTGGAAGAAAATATATAGATAAAATGATTAGAGTTAACACTGATGAAATATGTGCTGCAATAAAAGATGTTTTTGAAGATACTAGATCAATACTTGAACCTGCAGGAGCATTATCAATTGCAGGAATGAAAAAGGATATATTGATTTCTAATCATTCAAATAAAAAAATGGTAGCGATTGCATGTGGTGCAAATATGAACTTTGAGAGGCTTAGATTTGTAGCAGAAAGAGCAGAACTTGGAGAGTGTAAAGAGGTAATGATGGCTGTGGAAATTCCTGAATGTGCTGGAAGTTTAATTGATTTTTGTAGATTGCTTAATAATAGAAATCTAACTGAATTTAGCTATAGAATGTCTAATTCCATAAATGCGCAGATTTTTGTTGGAGTGCAAGTTTATGGATTAAATGATAAAAAAAAACTTATAGATGAATTCAGAAAATCGCAGTACTCATATATTGATATAAGCGATGATGAATTATCTAAAGATCATCTTAGACATATGGTGGGAGGAAGATTACCAAAAAGTTTTAAAGGAATGGATAATAATAATAATCTTGTGGAGTTGTTATATAGATTTGAATTTCCTGAAAGACCTGGAGCTTTAATAAATTTCTTAAATAATATGAAATCCAACTGGTCAATAAGTGTATTTCACTATAGGTATTATGGTGCTGATGTAGGAAAAATTGTTATTGGAGTATTAATCAAAAAATCTGAAATTAAAGAATGGAACAAATTTGTTGAAATCTTAGGTTATAAATTCTGGGATGAAACTAAAAACGATACTTATAAATTATTCCTTGGTGCACCAGAATAAATATAAGGTAAATTAGGTAAGATTTCGGTAATAACAATTAATCAATCTGATCTAAGTACTAAGCAAATATCTGATATAGATCTTGTTACCAGAATTGAGGCTGTCCTTTATTTGAAAGGTAGACCAATAACAAAAAAGGATCTTTCGGAAATTACTAATGCTGATATCAATTCAATAAATGATGCAATTAAGGATTTAAAACATAAATACTCTAATCCAAACTCAGCAATTGAATTAAATGAAGTTGATAATAGCTTTTGTCTCGAACTAAAATCTTGTCTTAATGATTTTGTAGAGGATTTACTGCCATCTGATTTGAAAACATCAGAATTAAGAACACTTGCAACAATAGCCATCAAGAAAAAAATACTACAATCGGACCTCATACTACTTCGAGGCTCTGGAGCTTATGACCATATTAAAGAATTATTAGAAAAGAAATTCATAGTGAAACGGAAGCAAAAAGATGGTAGATCATATTGGTTATCATTATCCGATAAGTTTTTTCAAACTTTTGCTGTTAGTGATGAATATCTCTCAAAAATAGGAGGACATAAAAAGTAAACAGCAATAATATGTAAATGCTAGAATAATTAAAATTAGGAAATAATAATGCTTTCAGAGATTCTTGCAGTGCTGGGACAAACATTATCAATTTATTCTTTCATCTTAATAATAAGAATTTTACTAACATGGTTTCCAGGTGTAGATTGGAGTAATGGCATTTTATCCGCATTAACGTCCATAACAGATCCTTATTTAAACATTTTCAGGGGGATTATTCCGCCAATAGGTGGATTCGATATTTCATCTTTATTAGCTTTTCTTCTTTTAAATGTTATTCAAAATTTAATAACAAACCTTCAATATGCAAGCTTAGGATATAGTTAATCTTATCTATTGTCACCAGAACCACCTATCTTACCTTTAGAGGCTCTTAATTTTAATTTTTCAAGGTTTTGATGTGCAACATCATCCAAATTAAAATCTAATTCGGTACACAGATTTGATATGTACCATAAAACATCTCCTAATTCTTTTTTTATACCCATTTTTGATTCATCATCAAATATTCCATTTTTATCTCTAATTACTTTTTTAACTTTTTCTGCAACTTCACCAGCTTCTCCAACTAAACCAAGAGTGGGATAAATATTATTCGATCCAAGATTTGGGTATTGTGCAGTTTCTCTAGCTTTTTTCTGATAAGTTTTAAAATCCATGACGTAAACAACTAACTTTGGGTATGGTAAATTTATTTATATCTAGCAATATTATTTATATATGTCGAATATTGATTTAAAAAGAAGAACAAAAATAGTAGCTACTATTGGTCCTGCAACTCAATCTGAAGAGACAATTACAGATTTAATTAAGGCTGGAGTAACAACATTCAGATTAAATTTTTCACATGGAGATCATAAAGATCATGCAGAGAGAATTAAAACTATCAGAAAAGTTTCAGAAAAATTAGATATTGATATTGGAATACTTCAAGATCTCCAAGGACCTAAAATTAGATTAGGTCGATTCAAAGACGGTCCAGTAAAAGTAAAAAAAGGGGATAAATTTACACTTACCTCAAATGAAGTTGAATGTACAAACACTATAGCTAATGTGACTTACGAGAAACTTTCTCAAGAAATCAGCGAAGGTAAAAGAATACTTTTAGATGACGGTAAAATTGAAATGATTGTCGAAAAAGTAGATATCGAAGCTAATCTTTTAGAATGTTTGGTTACCGTAGGTGGGGTTCTATCGAATAATAAAGGTGTAAATTTCCCTGATGTGCAATTGTCTGTAAAAGCTTTAACAGATAAAGATAAAGAAGATTTAAAATTTGGGCTCTCTGAAGGAGTAGACTGGATAGCTCTGAGTTTCGTAAGAAATCCATCCGATATTAACGAAATAAAAGATCTTATAAATAAAAATGGACATTCAACACCAGTAGTTGCAAAAATTGAAAAATTTGAAGCAATAGATCAAATTGATACTGTTTTACCATTATGTGATGGAGTTATGGTTGCCAGAGGGGATTTAGGAGTAGAAATGCCCGCTGAAGAAGTTCCACTTTTACAAAAGGAGTTAATAAGAAAAGCAAATTCATTAGGTATACCAATAATTACCGCGACTCAAATGCTTGATTCCATGGCTTCTAATCCAAGGCCAACTAGGGCAGAAGTAAGTGATGTTGCGAATGCAATACTGGATGGAACTGATGCAGTAATGCTTTCGAACGAAACTGCCGTTGGTGATTATCCTGTAGAGGCAGTACAAACAATGGCTACAATAGCCAGAAGAATTGAAAGGGATTATCCGCTTAAAGCTATAGAGAGTCACTTGCCTAGTACGATACCAAATGCCATAAGTGCTGCTGTGAGCAACATTGCTAGACAACTTGATGCTGGAGCCATAATTCCCTTAACTAAATCTGGTTCTACTGCTAGAAACGTAAGCAAATTCAGACCTCCAACTCCTATTTTGGCGACTACTACAGAAAGGAATGTTGCGAGAAGACTGCAACTGGTTTGGGGAGTTACACCAATAGTAGTAAAAAATGATGAGAGAACAGCAAAAACATTTAGTTTAGCTATGCAAATTGCACAGGAAATGGGCATTTTGAATCAAGGAGATTTAGTTGTCCAAACCGCAGGCACACTTACTGGTATAAGTGGCTCAACAGATTTAATAAAAGTTGGATTAGTAAGAAAGATAGTTTCAAGAGGGATTTCTATAGGTGAGACTGGGATTACAGGAAAAGCAAGAATAATAAAAAATAGTTTAGATATATCATTAATTTGTCCAGGCGAAATTTTATTTGTTCCTCAAGAGTTAATGGATAATATTCCTCTAAGCAAGAATATTGCGGGTATTGTTACGAACCAAAAAGTAGATGATGTATATGCATTATTTAATAAAAATGATAAAAAAATCTCTACTATTTGTAATTTAGAAAATATTGATAATCTTCAAATTATTAATGGTGACCTAATAACATTGCAACTTAATGAAGGAGTAATTTATATGGGTCAAATAGAAGATGACGATCAGGCATTAGATAAATATAAATATGTCTAGGAATATCTCTATAAAGGAAGCCTTAGGTATGGCTACCAAAACATTAGTCTCAAACAAATTAAGAAGTTCGTTAACTATGCTTGGGATAATCATAGGCAATGCTTCTGTAATTACACTAGTTGGACTTGGAAGAGGTGCACAAACATTAGCAAAAAATCAATTAAGTAATTTAGGAGCGAATGTTTTATTTATTGTTCCTGGAAATAATGATACAAGAAGAAGAGGTATTTCATTTCCTAAAAACTTAGTTTTAGAAGATGCATTAGCAATAAAAAATCAAGTGCCAACTGTCAAAAAAGTTGCTCCACAAATTTCTGCAAATGAAATAGTACAATCAAATTCCAAGAGCTTAAATATATCAATAGCTGGAGTTACGCCTGAGTTTCTTGATGTTAGAAGTTTTGAAGTTGATAAAGGGAGATTTTTATCTAAAAGTGATGTTAACAGTGCTAGAAGTTTTGTAGTAATTGGACCTGATCTTAAAGACGAATTTTTCCAGAATAGATCTTCTTCACTTGGGGAAAAAATTAGAATTAAAGATCATACTTATGAAATAATCGGAATATTAAAACCAAAAGGTGCAGTATTTGGAAGTAATCAAGACAAAAATGCTTATATTCCATTGACCACAATGGTTAATAGGATTACTGGGAAAGATCCAACATATGGTGTAAGTTTAAGCTTTATTAGTGTGGAAGCGACAAATAAAAATTCAACAAGTGCAGCAAAGTTTCAAATTACTAATTTATTAAGGCAAAGACATAAAATAATAAGAGATGATGACTTTGCAGTTAGATCACAAGAAGATGCATTAAACATAGTAACTAATATTACGAGTGGACTTACTTTCCTTTTAGCAGGTATTGGGGCAGTATCCTTAGTAGTTGGAGGTATAGGAATAATGAATATTATGCTCGTTTCTGTTAGTGAAAGAACTGAAGAAATAGGACTTAGAAAAGCAATAGGTGCTAAACAGTCTGATATCTTAATTCAATTTTTAATTGAGGCATTGATTTTATCTACAATTGGAGGATTAATAGGAACAACAACTGGATTATCTGGTGTTTACCTTTTATCTCTGATAACACCACTTCCTGCATCTGTAGGAATAACCACAACCTTTTCCACAATGATCATTTCAGGATCAATAGGTTTAATATTTGGTGTTTTACCTGCAAAAAGAGCTTCTAAGTTAGATCCAATCGTTGCATTAAGAAGTTTGTAAATATAATTTATAGTTATGCTCAATTTCTATAAATTAATTGAGATAGTAATAAGTCTACAATTATTAATAATATCGACAATGCTTCCTGTTTACATTCAACTACCATTTCTTGATAAATCTAGTAATAGCCTCGACATACCAATTACTCTGCAAATTCCAACTATAATATTACTAACACTTATATTTAATAGAAAAGTAGTTTTTAGAGCATTTACTATTTATATAATTTTAGGGTTATTTATATCTCCAGTTTTTCATCAAGGTGGTTCAATTGGTTATTTACTAACTCCAAATTTTGGTTATTTGTTAGGTACATATCCATTAATCAAAATAATTGGTAATTTAAATAAAAGAAATAAAATAAGAATTGATAACTTTTTAAAAAATGGAGTTCTAGCAATAAGTGCCATGCATTTAACTGGAATATTTTATAACTTTATTCAAATAATATTCTACAGCCAATTTAATTTATTTTTATACAATCTAGGTAAATACTCTATAGGTAAAATTGGATATCATTTAATAATGCTTATTCCACTTATATTACTTATAAAGCCTATAAATTATTTAAAATATAACAAATAATGATCAATAAAATGCAAACAAAATTATATTTTTTATCTTTAGGTATTTTTATTGTTCTAATAGATCAATTTACAAAATATTTAATTTTTTATAATAAAAAATTAATTATTAATAAAGATTTTATTTTATTCAAATTAGACTATATAAAAAATTATGGAGCAGCATTTAACATATTTAGTGGTAATAGAATATTTTTATCTTTGATAAGTATTTTTTTTTCAATTTTACTTATTTATTTAATATTTAGGAAAAATACTTTAAACACATTTGATCTATATTCTTATAGCTTTATTCTTGGAGGAACTATTGGAAATGGTATAGATAGGATATATAAGGGTTTTGTAGTAGATTTTATAAATTTAAATATTATAAATTTTCCAGTATTTAATATTGCTGATATATCTATTAATATTGGTTTCATTTTTTTACTGTATAACATTTTTAAAAATAATCGATAAAATGAATTACTTGAAACTTAAGTATATAAAGTATATTTTATTAATATTATTTCTATATATTTTATTTTCGATATTTATAAGATTAGTAAATATTTATACCCTTTTATTTTTAATAGTAATTATTTATATCTTTTATAAGAATGATAAGAAATTATTTAAAAAAATAGTTTATAAAGCTATTTATAAAAATAAAAAAAATACTCTTACATTAAAAAATACATATAGTGCTGCCAAGATTAGTTTGGAAGGGGTCGAGAAAATTAATAAAAAAATTAACGATAAAGTAAAAGTTGAATTGTTAAATTACCAAAAAAATAAACTAGAGTCCCAATTGAAAACAGGAGATTATAAAGTTACTCTTTTTGGAGCAGGTTCCTCAGGGAAAACATCCATAGCAAGATCTTTATTGAAAAATATTGTTGGACAAACTTCAGCAAAAATAGGTACAACAAAGCAAATTGATAGCTATAAGATTCGTATCCCAATCTTAAAAAGAAACATTAATATAATAGATACTCCGGGTTTATTCGAACCATCTAAATTAGGAGAAGAAAGAGAAAAAGAAACAATTATACAAGCATCAAGTTCTGACTTAGTTCTTTTTGTTTTAGATCAAGACATAAATAAATACGAAAACTATTTAATTAAAGAATTATTAGAAATAAGGAAGAAAATAATAATTGTCCTAAATAAATGTGATTTGAGGTCTAAAGATGAAAATAACCTAATCAAAGAAAATATAATTTCTATAACTTCCGCTAAAAAAAATAAAATTTCAGTTGTTCAAACAATAGCAGTACCTCAACAATCTCCATATATAAAATCAGATGCTTTAAATTTAGTTCCAGAGGTAGGAAGTTTATTTAGAGAAATAATTGAAACTCTTGATAATAATGGAGAAGAGTTATTGGCAGATAATATTCTTTTTCGCTCAAATAAGTTAGGTATTAAAAGTAAAAATTTCGTGCAAGAACAAAGATATTTAATGTCAAATAAAGTAATTAATAAATATATGTGGATAACAGGAGGCGTAATACTAGTTAATCCACTACCAGCTGTTGATTTCCTTACTACTACCTCCGTAAACCTTCAAATGATAATGGAACTATCAAAAATATATGAAATAAAGCTTACAAAAAAAGATGCAAAAGATTTAGCTACATCGTTGCTAAGCGCATTGGCTAAACAAGGAA
>QCLX01000019.1 GCA_003214215.1 Prochlorococcus sp. AG-418-G18
AGTGTAATTAGGGAAATGAGAGTTGTATCAATATTGTTATTCAATTTATTGAGATTTTTTCAAATTTTGTAATTTAAGAATCAAAAAATTTCAAACATTAGATCTGGAGTATGCAGGTATGAGCATTCCACCATCTTGATCGTCATTATTATCATCATCAAACCCACCCCCTAGAAGTAACTCAATGATAACAATTACAGCTATGGGATAAAAACACCATAATATGGCTGTAAGAGGGCTTACTGAGGAAGAAGCTGAATACAATTCTGTCATTTCTAGATACTAATCCAAAGAAACAATAATTGTGGATCCTCTAAGTAGTGTTATTCAATATTTCTATAAACATTTTTAAGAAATTTTCTCTTTCGCACGAATATATCTTAGGTATGTTTATATTTAATTCTTCAATATGAATTTGAATAATAATTTTCTTAAACCTACTGAGAAATTAATAATGACATAATGAATCGCGCAATTGTTATTTTTTATACTTAACAATAATTGTACAATTTTGATTCAAAAACTATTATTTATCTTGATTTTATAAATTCTATGTTTTCTTTCACTTTTGATCCTTTGGCTGCGATATTTGGTATATCAGGAATTGTAGGCTTCTTTTTCTTCGTTTCTGCTGCTAAGGGAACTTCTAGTATCAATACAAAACCAAAAAAGGAATTAGATTAGAACTTATTCTGTCAGAAAACTAAATTGAAATTTTAAATTTCGTATTCTAAAAGGCTTGTTAATTATTACTTATTCCATTGTTTAGAAATAAACTCAAGAAAATCTTTTAGATCCTCTTCAGGACAATTTGTTTGTTTTTGTAAATCAATGCAAATTTGCTTAATATTTTCAAAGGCCTTTTTTACTATTTCGTTTTTTTCGATAACCTCAAAATATTCTTGATCAGTAAAAGGCATAATATTAGTTTCCCTTTTGAAAATTATTTATTAACTATATTTTATCTGCATTGACTTAACAGTAAAGAAATAAAAAATTTTTTTCTTAAATCTAGCTGCCCAATCGATAATGTTTTTTAATTCTTTTAGTTATTTCCCATTCGCAGTAAAGTCCAGCAGGAAACTCAACTAGATCTCCTGCTTTAATAAAATAAATGTCACCATTTTTCGTACTTATTTTCGCTTGGCCTTCAATAATTAAACAAATTTCTTTATCATCGTAATTCCATTTAAATTTACTTGGCTCACTTTCCCAAATAGGCCAACTTTTTATTCCATACTTAATTATTGTACTT
Organism: Prochlorococcus sp. AG-418-G18; assembly: GCA_003214215.1. Lineage (GTDB taxonomy): Bacteria > Cyanobacteriota > Cyanobacteriia > PCC-6307 > Cyanobiaceae > Prochlorococcus_A. The sequence continues at coordinate 1,256 of QCLX01000019.1, forward strand.
GCACTACAAGGGGAAGTGATTATAACTTTCACGAAATATTTCGGATATTTTTTTTATTTTACAAATAAAGGAAATTTATATTTGCAAGAATGTGTATTTGTTTACTGTCTTTTATTTTTTTTGGTTTATCATAAAAAAAATTAAAATTTATGGACGAGCTTTCTGTATTATCAATTTCATTATCTATAGCTTCTCTAGGAATATTTTTTCTTTTTTTCGCGTCAAATGATGATGATGACCAAGATGGTGGTAAGTTGATTAAATCATTCCTAAGAATTAATTAATTTCAAGTAAATAAAACATTTATTAGAGATTTATAAACTATAAAGCCTGCATAAATACAGCTTAGAAAAATAAAATAAATCTCCAATGTGCCAAGTCTTTTTTTCTTTAAAATTTTCATTTTTCTTAGTTTTTACATGATAATTTTATTTAATTTGATCTCTATTAACATGAGTATTTATTACATTAACTCTTAGATTAAAGAATTATTAATGTTAAGCCAAAAAATAAAAAACAAGTAAAAAATATTATTTTTTTGGTAATTTCTCTTTCCTCATTCTTAGCGAAAAGTAAAGAAATTACTGGGGATGTGCTTAATAAAGCCCAACCTATTCCTAAGGGAAGAGTTTTGAATACAATTTGTTGTAGCAATATACCTATATTGGTTCCAAGAAGTATTGAAAGCAAAAATCTTTTTTGTTCTTTTTTTTCTATTTTTTTTACGAAAAAATTGATCTTAAAGCCTTTTAAAGTAATCAAAAAAATTATTGCACCCAATAATCTTATTTCAGTTGTAATGAAAGGAGATAAATTGCTTTGTAGGAAAACCACCCTTGAAAAAAGACCTCCAAGAACAGCACATAAAACTGATAAAAAAGGAAAAGCAAAAATCTTAAGATTATTTTTTTCTGAGAAAGGTGGTTTTTCAGCTTTAAAATCATTACCTTTTTTGAGAATTATGAATAGCGAAATCGATACTATGATTACCCCAACCCATGATTTAATTGTTAAATCTTCATTAATAAAAATTTCCCCTGACAAAGCAGCCATTAATGGAGAAAGAGTTTCTACAGATAGAGTTTTTCTTGTGCCAATTGTTTGTAATGACTTTAGGTAGAAAGTATCACCTAAACCAATACCAATTATTCCACTAATTAGTAGGATTAATATGTATTTTAATTCAGTTGCATAACTAAGATTGATAAAGGCAGGTATAAAAACTAAAAAAGCTATTATATTTTTTATTAAATTAATATCTATTGATTTATGTTTTTGAGTTTGCGAGCGCCAAATAAAGCATGCATAAGTCCAAGATGTAGCAGCGCCAAAAGCAGAAAGGATTCCAATCAAAACAAATAATTTTTAAAATTTTATTTTATAAATTGAGTAAATGCTAAAAAGAATACATAAATTAGAATCAATATCCCTGGTAAGTACTGAATTAGTGATTTGAAATTATTTTTTTTCATATTGACTTGAAATTAATTTATTAATTTTAAACAGTTTTTTTATTACTAGGGTATAAACTTTCTAACTTCTTTCTTCTTTGAACTTTTGCATTAATTCTTTCTTCTTTTTCTTTTTTCTTGATCTCATCATTTATCTTATTTTGTCTATATCCAAACCAAAGTAGAACCCAAATAACAGAAGTTATTAAAAGAAGAGCAGTATATTGGCTAGTCATAGGAAAACTGGCTTCAGAATATTTAACGTAAGAAAATATTAGACTCATTTAATAAAGTTAAAGCATAAAAATAACGACTGCGTTAATTTCTTTTAGAAATTTAAAAATTAGTGAATTTCAGCTATTTTTATTTAGTTTTAAAGTTTTTTATTTATTTTTTTATGGTTTTTGTAGTAATTTTTCTTTGTAACTCCTTGCTATTATCAGATTGACGAATATTAATTAAATAATAAGTTTTTGGAACCTTTTGATTTAGCAGTTGTAGGAGGCGGTGCAGCTGGTTTTATGACAGCAATAACTGCTGCTGAAAATGGAGTAAAAAGAATAATAATTCTTGAAGGCACTTCAAAACTTATGGAGAAAGTAAGGATTAGTGGAGGGGGAAGATGTAACGTTACTAATGCGACATGGATACCGAAAGAACTAGTTGAGAATTACCCTAGAGGTGGGATTCAGCTCTTGGAATCATTTAATCGTTTTGCTGCTGGAGATGTATATGATTGGTTTGAGAAAAAAGGGTTGAAATTAAAAATTGAGGCAGATCTAAGAGTATTCCCATTGTCTAATTCTTCTTCAGATGTTATTGATTGTTTGAGAAAAAGTGCTTTATCAAAAAAAGTAGAGATATTAACAAAATTTTTTGTAAAAGAAATTTTAAAAACTCCAGATAATATATTCGATATTTTTAGTCTTAAAAAAGAAAAGGTGACTTCAAAAAATATTATTCTTTCAACTGGAGGTAATCCAAGCGGATATAAATTAGCTCAAAATCTTGGACACAACATTGTTAAACCTGTACCATCGCTTTTTACTTTTTCTACAAAAGAACCAAATTTGGATGAATGTAGTGGGGTATCGATAAAGGGCATAGATATAGAAATTAAATTAAACAATAAGACTTTTCAAAATAGAGGCGATTTACTAATAACTCATTGGGGTTTTAGTGGGCCAGCAGTATTAAAACTTTCGTCAATTGCTGCAAGAGAACTGTATAGCCAAAAATATAAATTTAATCTAATCATTAAATGGTCTGCTTTAAGTTATGAGGAGTTAAAAGAAAAAGTTAACTATTTAAGATTAAATAACGGCAAGGTGAATCTAATTAACAGTAGACCTCTTCCAAAATTAACAAAAAGATTATGGATTTTTTTATTAAATAAAATAGGTATTGATAAAGAGAAAAAGTGGGCTGATTTAATGGCGGATGAAAGAGAGAAAATGATAAATATTCTAATGAGCGACAAATATATAATTTCGGGCAAAGGACCATTTGGAGAGGAATTTGTTACTTCTGGGGGCGTAAAAATTGATGAAGTTAATTTTAAAAGTATGGAGAGCTTAATTTGTCCAGGGTTATTTTTTTCTGGAGAAGTTTTAGATGTTGATGGGATCACAGGTGGATTTAATTTTCAACATTGTTGGACAAGTGGATGGATCGCTGGTGTGGCAGTCTCAAAGTTAAATCATTAAGTAACAAATCAATAAGTTTATCTTTTTTTTATTAAGTATTAGACGGAAAAAGTTTTTTGAAGAAACTTTAATTTTAAAGTTTTAATTATTGGTGAAGATTAATGCAGAATCTTGTATCAAAAAAAGAAGAAGAAGAAAGAAGATTAAAAGCTTTAGCAGAGTATAGGATTTTGGGAACAAAGCCAGAATCATGTTATGACGATATTACAAAAATTGCTGCTACAACCTGTAATGTGCCTATTTCATTAATGACATTGGTAGACAAAGATAAACAATGGTTTAAATCAAAAATAGGACTTCAAATATCAGAAACTAAAAGAGATTGGTCTTTTTGTACACATGCAATAAAAGAGAATAGTCCATTAATTATTCATGATGCTTTCCAAGATGAAAGATTTATAAATAATCCATTGGTAACTGGAGATCCAAAGATTCGTTTTTATGCAGGTTTTCCCCTTAGAAATAGTGATGGTAATAAGCTTGGAACTCTTTGTGTAATAGACAGAAAGCCAGGAAATCTGACTACACAACAATTTAATATTATGGAATTATTATCCAAGCAAATAGTTTCATTTTTAGAGCTTAGAAAAAAGTCATTAAACTTGCTAGATGCATTGTCTAATTTGCATAAACAGGAAGGGATTTTATCTGTATGTTCATATTGCAGAGAAGTAAAAAATAAGGAGGGTGATTGGATGCACTTAGAAAAATATCTTTCGAAAATTAGTGATATTAGATTCAGTCATGGGGTTTGTGATAATTGTATGGAAAAACATTTCCCAGATGTAATCGAAGTATGGAATAAAAAGGATTTTTTTGAAGATGGCCAAAAAAGGTATTTAGATTCTTAGTTTTAATACTTTGTTTTTAAGTTATTAATCTATTTCTAAACAAATTCTTTATTTGGTGGTTAGGATTGTATAAATTTTAACCAGAAAATGTTATTAGGAACTTTATTTGCAGGCGAAATTGCTAAAAGTGCTTTGGTAGCATATGTTCATTATTTAGGAATTATTTTGTGTTTCGGGTCCCTTTTGTTTGAAAGATTGACGCTCAAAGTAGGTCTTAATAGAAATGAGACTATCTCTATGATAATTGCGGATGTGGTTTATGGTTTGGCAGGAGTTGCAATATTAGTTACTGGTATATTGCGTGTTAAGTATTTTGGTCAGGGAGGTGATTTCTATACGGGTAATCCTGTTTTTTGGATAAAGGTTTCGCTTTACATTTTGGTTGGCTTACTTTCTTTATACCCAACAACAACATACATACTATGGGCAATTCCACTAAGTAAGAATAAACTACCTGAAATTTCAGAAAACCTAGTTAAGAGGTTTAGAATTATCATTACCACCGAATTAGTTGGCTTTGCAATAATACCTTTGTTTGCAACTCTTATGGCTAGAGGTGTAGGTTTAGGTTGAAATATTTACTTTTAGAAAGAAATTGTTTAATAAGTGCTAACAAACTATATAGATGGAGTTTAAGTTATAAGATTTCTAAATTTACAAAGGAAATTATTTTTATTGGTTTAAATCCCTCATTATCTGATCAGGTTTTCTTAGATAATACAACAAAAAAGATAATCAAAATTTCGAAAAACAATAATTACGGCAAAGTAAAATTAATCAATTTATTTGCCCTTATTTCAAGCAATCCAGAAAAACTTTTTAATCACAAAAATCCTGTGGGCTATCTTAACAACAATCATATTTATAAAAACTTAAAACACTGGTCTGAAAATAAAAATTGTGATTTATGGTTAGGTTGGGGTAACAAAGGGAAATTTCTAAATAGAAATAAAAAAATAGCAAAAAAAATAATGCAATATAATTTAATTAGGAAAAATAATTTTGAAAACCCTCTTGGACCGCTGTTTATTAAAAAAACAATCAAAGATAATCCAATACATCCTCTATATTGTTCTGATAATTCCATCCTCCAATCTTATTTTTAGGTAATAAGGTTCAAATGCAAACCAGTACTTTTAGCTATTCCATTAAATATGTGTTAATTTCTATTTGGTAATTTAAACTTATATGAAAATTTCAAAGCAATTAAATAAACTAAAAAACTTAAACGTTGAGGCAGAAAAATGTTCCACAAGAGAAGAAGCAAAAAAAATAATTAATAAAGCAAATAAAGCACAAAGCAAAATTAACAAATAAATAAAAAGTAATTTCACTTATTCATAATTTATAATTTTCAAAAATATTTAATTTACACAAATACACCATATTTATTTCTTATTATTTATGTCTTTGAAAATAATTAAAATAAGGAAATCTCACGAAAGATTTAGATCGACTAGAGAATGGCTAAATTCGATGCATTCATTTTCTTTCGCAGAGCATAGAGACCCAAAATGGGATAATTTTGGGAAAATTAGAGTTATTAACGAAGATATTATTTCTCCTAATGCAGGATTTAATTCACATTCTCATTCAAATATGGAAATAATTACTGTCGTAACAAAAGGAGCAGTAACTCATAGAGACTCGTTAAATAATCTTGTAAAAATTCACAAAGATGAAGTACAAGTTATGTCTGCAGGTACTGGAATCTCTCATAGCGAGAAAAATGAAGAAAATGAGACCTGTAAGTTGTTCCAGATTTGGATATACCCTCAAAAAGAAAATATCAAACCCCGATATGATCAAATTTCATTAAATGAAAAGTTGTGGGAAAATCTTATTTTTAATTACAAAGACGGTAAAAATAATAAGCTTTTTCTAAATCAAAGTATCTCTTTATGGCGTTGTAAATATAAGCCAATTAAAGAAAAAAAATTGCCATTAAAAATCGATAAATATAATTGGATACAAATAATAGAAGGTAATCTTTTATTAAAAAGTAAAGACTCTAATTCAAATATATGTCTCGAATCTGGAGATGGCTTGGGTTTTGAAGTTAATTATGATGATGATGTCTCTATAGATACTGAAAAAGACCTAGATTTCCTCTTATTTTCTATGCCTTCCTTATAATTTATCTGTTACTTTTACCCATCAACACCTTTATTAAATGCATTTAAGGCTTGCAAAGCCATATTAAGGTGAACTTCCATAGCACCAAGAGCAATTAAAGAATTTGGTGATTTATCTTTTAGTAAATTCTCTTTTCTTTTTGATAACTCATTAACTAATTTCTTAGTTGAAGCTTCCCAATTGTTTATTAACTCTTCAAATTCTCTTTTTTCGGGGCTTTCTATTTCTGCTAATTCATCAGAAAAATGAGAATCCTTTTGTGCCTTAAGCATCAAGTAACTTAATTTTTTATGACTTATTGCTTGAGGTAAATTGTTAGATTCACTCATCGCTAATACTTAATTTATATTCAAAATCTAACTAATTAAGTGAATATTTGCTAGAGGGGAGACGGTTGTGATGACCGACCTGAAAATTACGAAATGATACTTGAACAAAAAATGGATTTATTAACCTTTAATTTTTCACTTATTAGTTTCTTGAAATAATCTCCACGCTCTTCATAATTTTTAAATTGATCAAAACTAGAGCATGAAGGTGAGAATAATAATGTTCCAACCCTATTATTTTGTAAATATTGAAAAACAAAATTTAAAAGCTCTTTTAGTTCTGAAAATTCAAAAATATTTTTTTTAAATCCTTCATTAATAAGAGCCATTCTTAGGACTTTTGAGCTTTCTCCAAAAAGGAAAACACATTTAACTTTTTTCTTTAAAACTTTTATCCACTCACTATATTCATTCCCTTTTAATCTACCCCCAGCAATGATCATTATTTGACCTTCAATTGAACTTATTCCTGCAATAGATGAGTCAAAATTTGTAGCTTTACTATCATTAATTATTTCCAGATCATTATTTTTATAAATTGTTTCCATCCTATGAGGTAATTGTTTGTAATTAGATAAAGAATCTTTAATCTTCTTCCCAGATAATCCAACTTTTCTTGCTGCTGCTATTACCAATAAAAGATTTTGAAGATTATGCATTCCTTTTAAAGAAAAATTTTCAAGTTTGAATAATTTCTTTCCTCTCTCAACAATGTATGCTTGATCATCTATCCAATAATCGCATTGAATAAAATTTGATTTATCGAAACTAGTTGTTATCCAAACCCCTCTTGATAGCGAACTGTAGTGATTTCTTAGGTTTTTATCGTCATAATTATAAACTCTAAAATCAGATTTTTCTAGCAAGCTTTTTTTTATGTTGAAATAGTTTTCAAGTGTTTTATGTCTTTCAAGATGATCTTCTGTGAAGGTTGTCCATATTCCAATATTAGGTTTTACTTCTGGAGATATTTCTATTTGATAACTGCTTAATTCAGCTACAACCCAATCAATTTTTTCATGTTTTTTGGAGTGAGCATATTTACATAAAGGTTTACCAATATTTCCAGCAAAAGGAGCATATAATCCAGTATCGCAGAGTATATGGCTTAGTAGATGAGTAACAGTAGTCTTGCCATTAGTGCCAGTAATTCCTATCCAATTTGTGTCTTTTAAAATTTCCCATGCAACATTAATTTCTCCAATTACTTTAATTCCCTTTTTTATTAATTCAATAATAGTTATATGGTCATAAGGTATTGCTGGACTTACAACAACAGATTCGATCTCTTTCAGAAAAGGTTGAATTTCTTCAAATACAAATTCTTTATTCAGAGAAACTAGTATATTAAGCTCTTCTAATTCTGTTTTTCTTTCTAAGAATTCTATCCCATCTTTACTTTCCCAAACAATTACTCTCTTATCGATGCTTCTCAAATACTTTGCAGCCCAAAATCCAGATTTACCTAATCCAATTACAAGATTAATATTTCTTTTACTTGAATGATTATTTTCTATCATTAAATTTATAATTGCATTTATATTAATTGTGTTTAAGGGGTAATTCAATCATGAGATCTTTCTTCAGTATTTATAGTGTTCGCCAAAGAAAAGTTAATTAATGGAAGAAAATACTGCAAAATATTGGTTCTCTTGGTTTTATGAAAAGTGGGAGAAAAATGCTCCAGGTGAATTAATTGAACAGGGTTTAACTCCGTCTCAGATTGCTGAGCGCTTTGTTAATGAAAACCATGATAGTTTTATTAAATTGTCAAAAAAAATTGATGAAAAAAATTATGATGCCTTAACAGAATTTATGAAACTCTCAGAGAGTGAATTACATATCTTGAAGTATTTTCTGAAGTTAGTAAAAATGAAAAATTTATAAGAAGTTACTAAGTATTTCAAGGCTTTTTTCCCATAAATTTTTTCTTTCTTTTTTATTCATGGCGAAAGGAGAAGTAGGGGATAGTTTTGGATGACCTCTGAAATTAAATCTAGGACCATAATGATCACCGCCTCTTGCCTCTGGTGCAGTGGCTGCAAAAAGTTGAGGTAAAGCACCCATCTCAGCAGTTTGAAAAATAGGGCTAAATAATTCCAAGGAGAATATTTCTAATGGACTAGGGTTAGGTTTTTGAGCAGTAAAGAGATTTGTTTTTGCAATCCCTGGGTGAGCAGCTAAAGAAAGTATATTTTTGTGCTTTAAGTTTTCATTTAGTTCCAAAGCAAACATTACATTTGCCAATTTGCTATTGGAGTAAGATTCCCATTTATTGTAATAGTTCTCGGCTTTCAGATTTTTCCAACCAACTTTGCCAAAAAATTGTGCTCCGGAAGTAACCGTCACTATTCTAGATTCTTCTTTTTTTTCAATAATTGGAAGTAGCTTTAGGGTCAAAAGCATGTGAGCTAGATGATTAACTGCAAATTGTATTTCATATCCCTGGGCACTAAGACTTTTAGGCGGATGCATAATGCCTGCATTATTGATTAGTAAATCCAAATTTTCAAAATTATCAAAAATTTTGGACTGAACTTCAACAATATTTTTTAAATCTGACAAATCTAATACTAAAGGTGTAAATATTCCTTCAGGATTAAGACCTTTAAGTTTTTTGATAGTTTGATTAGCTTTTTCAAGCGATCTACAAGCTATAACAACATGAGCATTTTTTTCGGCTAAGGCCTTTGCAGTGTAGTATCCAAGACCACTATTCGCACCAGTAATTAGCGCAGTTTTGCCTGTAAGGTTTGGAATATTAGATGTTTCCCAGTTAGAGATTTTAGGTCTTGAAATAGTGGCAGTCATTTAGTAGTCCTGCAAATTGCTTTGGAATTTAACCAAAATTTAATTACTTTTCCACTGTAAATACTGGAAGTCAGTATCGTGAGCTCTTTTTGAAGGTACTATTTAATATTATTTTTCAATTGCATATTGCCATTCTTTATTTTGAGATGAACTTTTCTCTCTAAGTAACTGTAGTTTCCTACTATTTATTTTAATAACTATCCCATTAGTTGGATACTTCGCAAATATTTTTCTCTCTAACCAATTTTTTTTATATATTTGGATTTCGCTTGTATGATTTGTGAAGTAACTGTCAGGGGTGCTGAAGCCACATTTTTTAAGATAGTTAAGGGTTTCGTATTGATTAAGTCTTCCATTAAGTATTTGGAAACAGCAAAAGCTGAGACTTTCTCCAATCCCGTTCTCATTGTAAAGGTATTTTCTTGTAATTCTTTGGGAAATGCCGGCAACTTGGTTTGTAGCGTATAGTTCACCTCTAATTTGAAAATCTCGTTTGATAGGAATACAATCGGGGACATTTTTAATTTGTTTAATTTTGGTTGAGACATCAAATCCTTTTTTTGTAATTGCTTTATTAAAATTGCCATCTATATATCTAATTGCAATAGCACAGCCATCAATTTTTGGTTGAATGCTTAATCTTGTTTTTGTTAATAAACTTTCCAAAAATGCTTCATAGTTTTCTTTAGCTAATTGTGGCAAAAGTTTATTATTTTTTTGATTAAAGTAGTCAGGTTCTGGATCAACAGGAATAAAGAGCTTTTCAAGTTGCTTAAATGCATCATCCGAGATTATGCCTTGACCTATTCTGTATTGTTCATCTAGATACTTAACATCTCTCACTAATAAATTATTCATAATAATTTTGATAAATATTTAAAAACCTTTTAGAAAAAATCATTTAAATAAAGATTTGCAAATTAAAATTAGATTTAAAAAGTAATTGACCACTAAATATCCTCCTACGCAGAGAGCGATTTAAGAGTATAAAATGTACGGATTAGGAGTTTAAATTAAATACTTCAATCAAACATATTTACTTAAAAGTGAAATAGAGAATTTAAGGATTAATTTGCAGGCAAATTTTAAAAATTTCTATCAATACAAAAAAAATTTTTCTAAAGTTATCAGAAAATGTCATTTTTATTAAAAGCTCAAAATACCTGGGAAAATTTTGCGAAATGCAAAATTAATGATTATGCAAAATTAAGAAATTTTGATTTTGGGCCAAATAACGAAAGTTCAGTTTCAAAATTATCGCCTTTCATTACTCATAGAATATTATCGGAATATGATCTCATTCATGAGATTAAAAGTAAGTACAAAATCAAAAATTCAACTAAATTTGTTGAAGAAATATTTTGGAGAGTTTACTGGAAAGGGTGGATGGAAAATAGACCTAAAGTTTGGCGAAATTTTATTTCAGAAAACAATCTCGATTTTGATTATGAGCTATATGAAAGTGCAATTAATGGCAATACAGAAATAGATTTTTTTAATTCTTGGGTCCATGAATTAAAGCAGTACAACTATTTGCATAACCATACAAGAATGTGGTTTGCGAGTACTTGGATATTTAATTTAGGCCTCCCATGGCAATTGGGAGCAAAGTTTTTCTTTAAATATCTTTTTGATGGTGATGCTGCATCTAATCTCCTTAGCTGGAGATGGGTCGGAGGATTGCAAACGAAGGGAAAGCAATATCTTTTTTCATCAACAAACCTCAGAAAATTTTCAAATAATAGATTTAATTCAGAAAAAATAATTAATCAACAAATTTTTCTTGAAGAATCTAATCAAATACCCTTAGAAGATGAGATTTATAAAAATGATATGGATCCTAAATCAGATAATCTGATTATGTTTGAAAATGATCTGCACCTTGAAACCTTTAAAAATTTACTTCCAAGCTATAAAAAAGTATTTATTATCCTTTTAAAGAATGAACAAAGACAAATTAAATTGTCTGAATCTGTTTTGAATTTTAAACAAGATTTGGTTTCCGAATTTATAGAGCAATTTGATAATGTTGAACAGATTGCTCCAAATTCACTGGAAATTACTTTTAAAAATACTAACGAAATAGACATTATTTATCCAGGAGTAGGAGAAAATTATGATTTCATTACTGAGTTTAAAAATATACACAATAAAAAAATTTTTAACCTTGTTAGAGATGAAGATTTATTTGCTTGGAAATTCGCCAAAAAAGGTTTTTTCAAATTTAAAGAAAATATTCCGAAAATCAATCAGAGAATATTAGAAAATTATTCAAAAAATAATTTTCAACTTAGTTGAATTCCTAATCAGAAAAAGAATTCATTAGAGCACTAAGTATAAATACTTAATTAGGCGCGACTTTTGCGGTTTGATCCACGATGGATACTGTGACTAGTTATTTTTACTTAAGGATAATTTTTTTATAGTGCTTTCAACAATTCTTACCAAGTCGTTTAGCAAAGATACTGCTTTATTAATTCTTAGAGTTATAACTGGAACTGTACTTATTCATCACGGTTATGAGAAATTAGCAAATATAGAAAATTTCGCTGATGCTTTTGTCAGACCTTTACATCTTCCATTCCCAATATTTTTATCGTACATAGCGGCATTCTCTGAAATAGGTGGTAGTTGGTTACTAATTATTGGCTTAGCTACAAGATTCGGAGCTTTGGCAATTGTGGGAACAATTTCTGTCGCTATATATCATGCACTTGTTACTTCAGGTTTTAATATTTTCTTACTCGAGCTATTACTTTTGTATTTCGCTTCAGCAACTTCAATCGCACTAACAGGGCCTGGTAATTTCTCCTTAGATGAAGTCATTATCAGAATTTTGAAATCAGAAGATGAAGAGGAAACAATTCCTTCAACAAAATCAAAAAATTCTAAGGAAGTCGAAGTTAAAGAAGAAACTAGTAAAGGTGGATTATTTCAATTTTTGCAAGCGAACATACTCTCAGATACTTCAAGCTAACTTTTTAGGATAAAGGTTATTGATTAGCTCTAATCTTTTTCGATAACTGTTTCTCTTCTCAAGTTTTATCTTAATAGTTGCTTCAGAAAGACTTATAAATAGCCCTATAGCAGTAACCCAAGATAAAAAAATAAAAGGGTTTTCTGGAATTTCTGAGATATTCATATGAATAATACTTCTTTTTTAAAACTGACTGATCACTATATGTTTTTCAACCTAAATATACAATTTAGAAATATTTAAGGATTAATTTCAACTTTTTCCCATTTCTTAATCTTTTCCCAAAGATATCGTTTATGAACAGGCTGTTCTAATTTAAGAAGATCTACTGAATCGATTTCAAAATTTAGAACTACAAAATTTTCTGACTTGGGTAGATTGGACAATATTTCATAAGCAGATTGGACTTTTGGGTTAATTTTCTCTCCAGGAAATCCCCAAAACCAAGAAGATTTTGATTTTTCTGATAATAAATCCCAATAATTTTTGTTATCACTTAATTCATGTATTTTTCCTTTGAATCTATATTGTGATTTGGTTTTCAAAAAGAACCATAATATTTCTGCATTAGGGTTAGATTTTAAATGCCCAATTTTTTCACTTCTTCTATCTGTAAAAATAATCATTGAACTATCTTCATGCCATCCTCTGAAAACAACTGTTCTTAATCTTGGCTCATTTTCTTCGCTGACTGTTGCAAGCTGTATCCATCTATTAGAGGGTGATTTGCCCTCTTTTTTTCTAGAAGATTTTAAATCTAGCCTCCAACTGGGTAAGTTGCTATCAGGCATTTAATTTAGGCAATATAAGACCACTTTTCTTTTTGTATTCTTCGAATGAATCATATTTTGAGAGCGATTTATCTTTTTTTATCATTCTTGGTAGAAAAACTATAGAGAAAAATATTGCAAGAATTACTAACGGTATGAAACTCATTGAAAGTATGGCGAATGATAGATAAATTAGTATTTCTCCTAGATAATTTGTATTCCTTATATTTTTGAAAAATCCTTCTTTAATTAGATCTTTTTTTAATTTAAGAGAAAAATATTTTTGAGCATCACTAGCAAAGTGTAGAAACACACCAATTATATTTATAGATACAGATGCAGCTATTACGACATTTGGAACAGATTTCTGAGATGAGATAAGAATGTAGGGAGCTACCCAGTAACTTCCAAGGAAAATAAAACCAGTAACTGAAGTTAAAAAATTGATTTTTTCTTTAAAATAAGGATCTGGGAATATCTTTTCTTTTACAAGCCAAAGTAATCCATAAGTACCATGCAGAGCTAAATAAACGTAGGGAGCGATCGTAAAATTATCAAAAAAAATCATAAGACCTATCACTACAAATGCAGTGAGCCCCTTATGTAGATTAATTATTTGATTAAGTTTCATTTTTTTTAATAATCTAAAAAATGAAATTATTTTCTGTGGATATAAGCTAGGTCGTCAAAAGTTTTAATGGGCGATACTGGATTCGAACCAGTGGCCACTACCGTGTCGAGGTAGTGCTCTACCACTGAGCTAATCGCCCAAATTGAAGAATTTTTAATCCCCCTTATAAGAAAATAGCAGGTAGCGTTTCATTTTCTAAGTAATTTAACTTTCCATCTTTCTCTTTTGGTGATTTCTAAATTTAGAATTTCGATAAATCCTTTATTTTCTAGTTCTAGTTTGTCGCCAATTTTTAGATTTATAGTTGGCTTATTAACTTTGCTTCCATTTAATTTGAGCAGTCCATTTTCTATCCTTTCAATAATTTTGGTTCTTGATATCCTAAAACCTGCTGAAGCTATAGCGTCTAATCTTTTTGAAGCTTCTACTGTATTAACAAGTTTTTCTGTTCTTCCAGAAGGTATTTGTAATTCATCTATACCAACTAAATTAATTTTTACTTTTACGTCTCTCAAATAAAAAATCTTTTCATCTAGATGTTCAATATCTAAATTATCAATTATCCCTTGTGCCCCCCTATCGCCAATAGTCCATATATCTCCAATTTTTGTTTTATTTACCCCATTTTCAATTAAGAGGGATCTAAAATCGTCTTGAGTAACATTATCAAATAAAAAATTGCCATTAATTTTTATCCCTTGAGCTGGAAAATTACTTTTTAGCGCATACTCTTCAGAAATTTTATCTCCTCTAAAGCAAGCTATTCTAGATCTTTGAGAGGAAGAGAATCCTCCATAAACAAAAAATTTGAAATCATTTAAATTTGCAAAATCTTTTAAAATTTCTTCGCAAACATAAGTTGAGTTAAATCCAGTCCAATAAGTTTCCCAGTGTTTGTATACTAAGTTAGCAATATTTATTAATTCCTCGGTTTCTTTTTTGTAGTTTGAATTTATTAAGATTTCTTTGAAGTCAATCATTTAGCCTTCTAAAAAAATTATATCTTTTGCTTCTGATTGCTTTATCAAAGCCCAAGGTAATTCAGTTCCAATTTGATTTTCGAGCAGAACAAGCCATTTACCCTCTTTATTGAAATTAATAATTGATCTCAACTCTTTATTTCTGTTGATGTTGATACTTGCTGAAGAAACAACGCTTCCTAAATATCCTGAACCCATTCCCAAAAGACCTCCAATTAAGGATTCCCCGATGTTATTTAAACCAAGAAAGCTGAAAGTAGCTAAATTTGTCATATTAGAAAAAGCTATTCCAGCTATAAAACCGAATGGCATAAGCCATCTACTCATATCTTTTTGTCTAATCTTTCTATCAAGTTTAGGATTTAAAATTCTTATATCTTCAAAATTTTGAGATTTGAATAAGTTACCTGCTTTCTCATTTAGCAATTCTTTTATATCGGGTGAAATTTTCTCACTAATTGGGGGGATCAAAATAGCTTCAGAGAATATTACTGATTTTTCTTTGAAAACATCAAATAGCTGGATACATTTATCAATGTCTTCAAATATCACAATACTTTTTGTCAAATTTCAATCCTCAAATGTTTGTGTGTTATTCAAATTAATAAAATAAGATACATACACTATAGATTAAGTTAAAGTAAAAGATTAAAGAACCAATCTTAAATGACAAAAGTTCTAATTACAGATCCAATTGATCAAACAGGAATCGATATTCTCTCACAAGTTGCTCAGGTTGATCAGAAGATAGGAATCTCAGACACTGAGTTGGCTTCCATTATTAAAGATTATGATGCTTTAATGATTCGCTCTGGTACTCAAGTGACTGAAGAAATTATTAACTCTTCAAGTAAACTGAGAATTATTGGAAGAGCAGGAGTTGGAGTCGATAATGTAGATGTTAAGGCTGCTACGCAAAAAGGAGTTCTTGTAGTTAATTCTCCAGGAGGTAACACGATAGCTGCTGCTGAGCATACAATAGCTATGATGTTAGCCTTATCTAGAAATATTCCAGTTGCTAATAGTAGTACTTTGTTAGGTAAATGGGAAAGAAAGAAATTTGTTGGGAATGAGCTTTATAAGAAAAAATTAGGTGTAGTAGGTTTAGGGAAAATTGGTGCTCATGTAGCGAAAGTTGCTAATGCATTAGGAATGGAAGTTTACGGATATGATCCATTTGTCTCAACTGAAAGAGCTCAACAAATACAAGTTAAGCTATCTGAACTAGAGGATTTATTCCAAGAATCCGATTATGTAACTTTGCATTTACCTCGGACACCAGAGACGGAGAATTTAGTAAATATGGAGGTGATTAAAAGTATGAAAAGTAGCGCAAAATTAATTAATTGTGCTCGAGGAGGCTTGATTGACGAAGAAGCATTAGCAGAAGCTTTAAATAAATCATTGATTGGAGGAGCTGCAATAGATGTCTTTTCAAGAGAACCTTTGGAATCCAATTCACCACTTTTGAAGGTTGAAAAGAATCTTATTCTCACCCCTCACTTAGGAGCATCTACTCGGGAAGCTCAAGAAAATGTGGCTGTTGATGTTGCAGAACAAATCAGAGATGTCTTGCTTGGGTTATCTGCGAGAACTGCAGTTAATATACCAGGTTTGAGCCCTGATATTATGGATAGTCTAAAACCTCATTTGCAGTTGGCTGAAACAATGGGTTTGCTTATAAGCCAGCTTTCAGGTGGACAGATACAGAAACTAGAGGTAAAGCTTCAAGGTGAATTTGTTCAACATCCATCCCAGCCATTAATAATAGCTAGTTTAAAAGGCCTATTAAGTACGGCTTTGGGGAATAGGATAAATTATGTTAATGCTTCTCTTGAGGCAGATTCTAGAGGTATTTCAGTGGTTGAGAGTAAAGATGAGGCAAGACCTGAATTTGCCAGTGGGTCGCTTCAGTTAACTACTTATGGGGATAATGGAGACCATAGCGTAGCAGGGAGCATTTTTGCTGATGGAGAATTAAGAATTATTAGTATTGATCAATATCCGGTTAATGTATCGCCAAGCAGATATATGTTGGTTACGAGGCACAGAGATATGCCAGGTATTATTGGTAAACTGGGGTCTTTATTAGGGAGCAATAATGTAAATATTGCCTCTATGCAAGTTGGGCGCAAAATTGTGAGAGGAGAAGCTGTAATGGTTTTGAGTATTGATGATCCAATACCTAATAAGTTGCTTGATACCATTATTGAAGTAGAGGGGATTACTAGTGCT
>QCLX01000020.1 GCA_003214215.1 Prochlorococcus sp. AG-418-G18
TTGAAGATTGAGAGATTGCATCTTCATAATCTTTCATTTTTAAATCAATTTCATCTTTCTCAACTTTTATTTTTTCTGTTTCAGCTAATGCTTTTAAAGCTAAATTTCTTTGAACATTTTTTTCAGCCTGAGGCCTTGTGGACTCTGCTAATGACTTAACTAACTCCGGAGTGAAAGTAGATTTAACATCAAGACCTTGTTGAGCGAATCTTTGAGCGGTTTGTTCAATATTATTTCTGACTTCTATATCAATCATAGATTTTGGAATTTCAGCAACCAATTCGTTTGTTAAGGCATCGAGTAAAGCTTCAATTTTGATATCTTTTTGAGTTTTTTCAAAATTGTCTTTAAGTTGCTTTTCAATATCTTTCTTCAACTCTTTTAATGATTCTTTATTGCCAGACTGTTTTGCAAAATCGTCATTAAGTTCAGGCAATTCTTTTTCCTTAAGATCCTTAAGATTTACTTCAAAGATTGCCTCTTTGCCTCTTGAATCTTCATGAGAATAATCTTCAGGAAATTTAAGGTTAAGTGTTTTAGTACCACCAATTTTCATCTTTACGATTCCCTCAACGAAACCGGGAATCATTTTGTTCTTTTCTAACTCAAGATCCATTGATTCAC
The DNA here is from genome assembly GCA_003214215.1 of Prochlorococcus sp. AG-418-G18. Lineage (GTDB taxonomy): Bacteria > Cyanobacteriota > Cyanobacteriia > PCC-6307 > Cyanobiaceae > Prochlorococcus_A. Next base: position 625 of record QCLX01000020.1, read on the forward strand.
TTGTTCCACCATCAATCTCTTTACCAGAATCTTTATATTTTCCTTTGAAACTAACTACAGCAATATCTCCTAATTTTGCTGCTCTATTGGTAACTGGAATAATATTTGCAAACTGACTTCTAGATTTTTCTAGCGCTTCATCTATTGACTTAGGATCAAACTTTGTTTTTGAGATTTCAACACTTAGTCCTTTGGATTTTTTAAGTTTTAATTCTGGGGCAACATCAGTTTGAAGAGTAACCTTAAGTGATTTTTCAGGACTAAACTTTGCAAGTAAAGATTCAAATCCATCTACCAATTCTGGTTCACTTAGTGGCTCTATAGATTTTATTTTTAATGCTTCTTGCCATGATTTATCAATAATTTTTTCTAGAGCAGAAGCATGTAATTGTGTGATTCCAATTCTTTGGATTAAGACTTGTTTAGGAATTTTACCAAGTCTAAATCCCGGAATTTTAGCCGAACGACTAATAGAACTGATTGTCTCATTTACACATGTTTTGCATGTCTCAGATGGTATTTCTAATTCAAATGAGATTCTACTTTGAGGCAGAGGAGTTGTTTTGACTATTAATGTTTCTTTAGCCATTTTTTTATTTATTACTAAAAGCCGAATCTTAATTATTTCACATTATGTGATTTCCTTGAAAGTTATTTTTTTGATAAAGTAAAAAAAATAGTCAATCTATTTATAAAAATCATTTTAAAGTGTGAGACAATCTCCGTTTTTGCCTAATAGGCCATTAAAAGTTGCTGTTTTAGGATCTTCAGGTGCTGTGGGATCTGAATTACTCAAAATTCTTGAACAACGTGATTTCCCAATAGCAGAATTAGTTTTGCTTTCATCAGAGCGTTCAGAAGGAAAAAAAATTATTTGGAAAGGTGAAGAATTAGTTACAAAAAAAACGACTAAGGAAGAATTTCTGAATCTTGACTTAGTTTTAGCTTCAGCAGGTGGAAGTATTTCAAAAAAATGGTTGTCTACCATTATTGATCAAAATGCTTTACTAATAGATAATTCCAGTGCTTTTAGATTAGATAAGAACGTACCTCTCGTAGTGCCTGAAGTTAACGCTAGTGAAGCACTCAATCATGATGGAGTAATAGCGAATCCTAACTGCACTACTATTTTGTTGACATTAGTTTTAGCTCCGTTAAATAAACTTTCGACTATTCAAAGAGTTATTGTCTCAACATATCAATCTGTCAGCGGTGCAGGCCAATTGGCAATGGAGGAACTCAAATTTTTAACTGAACAATATCTTCAGGGTAATACTCAAAAAAGTGAAGTTTTGCCATATTCCCTTGCTTTCAATTTGTTTTTACATAATTCACCCATGCTTGAAAATAATTACTGCGAAGAAGAGATGAAAATGGTTAATGAGACAAGGAAAATATTAAATATTACTGATTTAAAGCTCACTGCTACATGTGTTCGAGTTCCGGTTCTGAGGGCACATTCTGAATCTATTAATATTGAATTTACTGGAGTAGTTGAACCCAAAGATGCTCTTGAAGAATTAAAAAAATCCCCTGGAATTGAAATTATTGAGGATTACAAAAATAATAGATTTCCTATGCCAACAGATGTGATGGGAAGGGATAATGTTGCTGTTGGCAGGTTAAGAACTGATTTAAGTCAGCCTAATGGATTAGAATTATGGTTATGTGGAGATCAAATAAGAAAAGGGGCAGCTCTTAATGCTGTTCAAATAGCTGAGTTATTAATTCCAAAAAAATGATTACAGACAAAACTAAGTGTAATAATCCATTATTTGGAAGAATATTGACTGCAATGGTTACTCCATTTAAGGAAAATGGAGATGTAAATTATGAATTAGCTATAAAACTTTCAAATTATCTTTTCGAGAATGGTTCTGATGGCATTGTGCTTTGTGGTACTACTGGAGAATCTCCTACCCTTTCATGGGAGGAACAACATGATTTATTTGTGGCAGTCAGAGGATCTTTGGATTCAAGCTGCAAAGTAATAGTTGGCACTGGTAGTAACTCCACAAGCGAGGCTGTAGAAGCTACAAAAAAAGCCTACGACTGTGGGGCAGATGGCGCTTTGGTTGTTGTTCCTTATTACAATAAACCACCTCAAGAAGGTCTTTATAAACATTTCAGTTCCATTGCTAATGCTGCAAAAGATTTGCCTTTAATGCTTTACAATATACCTGGAAGGACAGGTTGCAATTTATTACCTGATACTGTGAAGAAACTTATGGATTTCTCAAATATTCTCAGTATTAAAGCAGCAAGCGGTAGAATAGAGGAAGTAACAGAACTAAGAGCTATTTGTGGCTCTGAACTCTCTGTATATAGTGGCGACGATTCATTGTTGCTTCCAATGTTATCTGTAGGCGCTGTAGGAGTCGTAAGTGTTGCAAGTCATTTGGTTGGCTTGCAATTAAAGGAGATGATTGAATCCTTTCAAAGTGGAAAAATTTCCAATGCGCTTGCTATTCATGAAAGACTTCAGCCTCTTTTCAAGGCACTTTTTATGACTACTAATCCCATTCCAATAAAAGCTGCTTTAGATCTTTCTGGATGGAATGTAGGTAATCCAAGAAGTCCTTTGTCACCATTAACCGCAGAAATGAAAAAGCAACTATCTTTTATTCTGAAATCCTTATAAAAAGGGTTATATTTAACTTGATAATTAAATTTAAATAAAATTAGTTTGATTACAAGAAAGACTTTATAAATTTCTAAATTATGCAATCAAGATCAAATTCAACTATTAATAGATCTTCAAATAATTCATCAGGATCTAAAAGTAATAATAGCCAGACTCTAAGAGTAATACCATTGGGTGGCTTACATGAAATTGGAAAAAATACTTGTGTATTTGAATACGGAGATGAACTGATGCTAGTTGACGCTGGCCTAGCTTTCCCTTCAGATGGTATGCATGGTGTAAATGTTGTTATGCCAGATACAACTTTTTTAAAAGAAAATCAAAGAAGAATTAAAGGAATGATTGTTACTCACGGTCATGAAGATCATATAGGAGGTATTTCTCATCATCTAAAGCATTTTAATATTCCAATTATTTATGGCCCAAGACTAGCAATGTCAATGTTGAGAGGAAAAATGGAGGAAGCAGGGGTATCTGATAGAACAACTATACAGACAGTAAATCCAAGAGATGTTGTAAAAGTTGGGCAACATTTTTCTGTTGAATTTATCCGAAATACCCATTCTATTTGTGATAGTTTTTCTTTAGCAGTTACAACACCTGTTGGCACAATTATTTTCACGGGAGATTTTAAGTTTGATCATATGCCGGTAGATGGAGAGCAATTCGATATTGAGAGGATGGTGCATTATGGAGAGAAGGGCGTTTTATGCATGTTCAGTGATTCTACTAATGCCGAAGTTCCGGGTTTTTGTCCTTCTGAGAAGACTATCTATCCCTCTTTAGAAAAACATATTGCTGAGGCAAAAGAACGAGTTATCCTTACCACTTTTGCTAGTTCTGTTCATAGAGTGACAATGATCTTAGAGTTGGCCATGAAACATGGAAGAAAGGTCGGGTTGTTAGGTAGATCAATGATAAATGTTATTGCTAAAGCCAGAGATATTGGTTACATGAAATGCCCAGATGATTTGTTTGTTCCTATCAAACAAATTAGGGATTTACCAGATAGAGAGACTTTACTATTAATGACTGGAAGTCAAGGTGAACCTTTAGCTGCTTTAAGTAGAATTTCTCGTGGGGATCATCAACATGTACGTCTTAAGACTACTGATACTGTTATATTCTCTGCTAGCCCAATTCCAGGAAATACTATTGGTGTAGTCAATACAATAGATAGATTAATGAAAATGGGAGCTAAGGTTGTTTATGGAAAGGGTGAGAATATTCATGTTTCTGGTCATGGTTTTCAAGAAGATCAAAAATTAATGTTGGCGTTAGCCAAACCTAAGTTTTTCGTTCCGGTTCACGGAGAACACAGAATGCTCGTTTGTCACAGTAGAAGTGCTCAGATCATGGGAGTTCCAAAAGACAATATTTTAATAATTGAAAATGGAGACGTTGTTGAATTGACTCCTGATTCTATTAAAAAAGGAGATCCTGTAAAAGCTGGAGTAGAGTTGCTTGATAATTCTAGAAATGGAATTGTTGACGCTCGCGTTTTAAAGGAAAGGCAGCAATTAGCTGGTGATGGTGTTGTAACTGTTTTAGCACCTATAAGTACTGACGGAAAAATGGTTGCACCTCCTAGAGTTAATTTAAGAGGAGTTGTTACTACTGCAGAACCAAGAAAAATGTCTATGTGGACAGAACGAGAAATAAGCTGGGTCTTAGAAAATAGATGGAAACAATTATCTAGGCAGACTGGACCTAATAATTTCGAAGTTGATTGGATTGGTGTTCAAAGAGAAATTGAAAATGGTTTATCTAGAAGGATGAGAAGAGAATTACAAGTTGAGCCACTTATTTTGTGTTTAGTTCAACCTGCTCCAAGTGGAACCCGTGCATATATTCCAAAGATTATCGAAGACCAGAATCACTCTAATAGGAATAGGAATAATCATAATTTCCATAAGAAACCAAACAATAATCCTCCGAATAGTTTAGAGAACCCGCAAAACGCACAAAAAAGTCCCAAAGTTTCAAAGAATATATCACCGGAAACTACTACCGAAGACTCATTTGAGGGTAGAACAAGAAGAAGAAGATCTGCTGTCACATCTTAACTTTTTTCAAAATTTATATAGTTTTTATTCCAAACAATTTTTAAAAACTCTTGAAAGTTAATTTGACCTTTATTATTTTCATAAATAGAGTTTGCTAATTTTGTCAGATTTTTAGAACTACATTGCTTTATAGATATTTCTCTTAAAAATCTATTTAAGATTGTACATCGCGCTTCAATACACATATTATTTAAGAGATTCCTATTGATTCCTTCTTCATCTTTACAATATAGGTATGCTAGTTCACTAAGATCATTACGTTCGTTATTGTAGTTGCTCATTTTTTTGGAAAAATCATTTATCCTTTCTGTACAACCAGGATAGATATCCTCTAATGTAGGAATAATTTTTTTTCTTACTAAATTTCTTTTTAATTTAAGATCTGAATTTGTAGGATCTTCCCAGACTGGGATTTTCATATCATTGCAGAATTGTTTTGTATCTTCTCTACTGAAAATTAATATTGGCCTTATTAAAAGAATTTGATTTTCTAGTAATCTTTTGCTTTCAATATTACTCAGACCGGCAAAATTGCTCCCTCTAGATAAATTAAGGATAAATGTTTCTGCGTTATCACTACTAGTGTGACCAGTTAATAAATAAATATTATGTTTTAGCTGGTTTTTGTTTAATAAAGTTTTTGCTCTTTCACATAATTTTTTATATCTCCATTCTCGTGCTTTTTCTTCTGAAGAAATATTTTCTTTATTTGCTTGATCAAAATAGAATAAAATATTTTTATCTTCGCAATAACTTTTTAATTCAAGAGCATATAGCGAGGATTTTTCATGCCACTGATGATCACCGTGCCAGACACTTATAGACCAATTATGAAGTTTTTTTAGGTCATTAATTAGGGTTAATAAGGCCATCGAGTCTTGTCCCCCGGAAACACTTATTACAATATTCGACCCTTTGGGAATTAATAATTTTTGTGTAAGAATCTCCTTATGAAGCTTATGATGCCATGATGACCAATTTTTCTGAGTTAATTTTTTATCAGCCATTGTGTGTTGCTCAGATAATATTTTTTAAAAAATGCACTGTTTTACTAAAACAATGTCACAATCGGGTAATAAATTCATTAAGTAAATGAGTCTGATTAATCTTTTGCCACAAAAAATTAAAGAAGAGTTAAGAAGCAAATCTTTACTCAAAGTTATTTCAGGATTGAATAATTTCGATGTTCAATCTGTGAAAATAATTGTTGAGGCTGCTTCATTGGGAGGCGCAGATCTTGTAGATATCGCTTGTAAACCTGAACTCGTTGATTTAGCACTGAAGAATTCAGCACTAACCGTGTGTGTTAGTTCAGTAGTGCCTCGATCTTTTCAAGATTCTGTAAAAGCAGGCGCATCATTAATTGAGATAGGTAATTACGATACTTTTTATGAAAAAGGTATTAATTTTTCAGAGGAAAAAGTTTTAAAAATTACAAAAGAGACGAGGGATTTATTGCCTAATGTTCCTTTATCAGTAACTGTTCCTCATACTATGCCTATTGATAAACAAGTTGATCTTGCCTTAAAGCTAGTTGAAGAAGGTGTTGATATTATTCAAACAGAAGGTGGCACCAGTTCTAAGCCTTACTCTCCAGGAATTCAAGGCTTTTTTTGAAAAATCAGTACCAACTCTTGCAGCTACTTATGCTATCCATCAAGAATTCAAGAAACAATCTTTGGATATACCCATCATGAGCGCCTCTGGATTAAGCCAAGTAACTTGTCCACTAGCAATATCCTCTGGCGCCTCTGCAGTTGGTGTTGGATCCGCAGTTAATAAATTAGATGATTTAATATCAATGATTGCGGTCGTTAGGGGCTTAAAAGAATCTTTGAAAAATTCAATAATTGGTGAAAAAATTTCTTAGTATAGCAATATCCTTTAACTACTAGCTTGATGAATAACTATAAGCTTCAAGCCCCTTACGAACCAAATGGAGATCAACCAGAAGCAATTAAAAAATTAGTTAAAGGTGTTAATAATGGTAAAGAGTTTCAAACTCTTCTAGGAGCTACTGGTACTGGTAAAACATTTACTATTGCGAATGTAATTCATCAAACAGGAAGGCCAGCTCTTGTATTAGCGCATAACAAAACGTTGGCTGCACAACTATGTAATGAATTGAGGGAGTTTTTCCCAAAAAATGCTGTTGAGTACTTCATATCTTACTACGATTATTATCAACCTGAAGCTTATGTCCCTGTAAGTGATACTTACATAGCTAAAACTGCTTCAATTAATGAAGAAATAGACATGCTTAGGCATTCTGCAACACGCTCTTTATTTGAGAGAAAAGATGTAATTGTTGTAGCCTCAATAAGTTGTATTTATGGTCTTGGTATACCGAGTGAATATTTAAAAGCTGCAGTTAAATTTGAAGTTGGAAAATCAATAAATCTACGTTCTTCTTTGAGGTCTCTTGTTGAAAATCAATATACTAGAAATGATATTGAAATTAATAGGGGTAGATTCAGAATTAAAGGTGATGTTTTAGAAATAGGTCCAGCTTATGAAGATAGATTAATAAGAATCGAATTATTTGGTGATGAAGTCGAGGCTATTAGATACGTTGATCCTACTACTGGAGAAATACTTGAAAGTTTGGAACAAGTTAGCGTTTACCCAGCGAAGCATTTTGTGACTCCAAAAGAAAGACTTGAGAGTGCAATAAGTGCAATTAGAAGTGAATTAAAATCTCAACTCGATAAATTTACTTACGAAGGAAAATTATTAGAGGCTCAACGTCTAGAACAACGTACAAAATATGATTTAGAAATGCTTAAAGAGGTTGGCTATTGCAATGGAGTTGAGAATTATGCTCGTCATTTATCCGGCAGAGAGGAAGGTTCACCACCAGAATGCTTAATAGATTACTTTCCCAAAGATTGGTTGTTGATAGTTGATGAGAGTCATGTAACATGTCCTCAACTTCATGCGATGTACAATGGAGATCAATCTAGAAAAAAAGTTTTAATAGATCATGGTTTTAGATTGCCAAGTGCTGCAGATAATAGACCTTTAAAATGTGAAGAGTTTTGGGAAAAATCAAAACAGACATTATTTATAAGTGCAACTCCCGGCAAATGGGAATTAGATCAATGTGATGGTGAATTTATTGAGCAAGTTATAAGACCAACTGGGGTATTAGACCCTGTCATTGATGTAAGACCTAGTGAGGGCCAAATAGAAGATCTATTATCTGAAATAAGAATTAGAGCGGAAAAGAATCAAAGAGTTCTAGTGACGACACTTACTAAGAGAATGGCTGAAGATCTCACTGATTTTTTATCTGAAAATAAAGTAAGAGTTAGATATTTGCATTCCGAAATTCATTCAATTGAAAGAATTGAAATTATTCAAGACCTTAGAATTGGTGAATATGATGTTTTGGTAGGAGTTAATTTATTAAGAGAGGGACTAGATCTTCCTGAAGTATCATTAGTCGCCATTTTAGATGCTGATAAAGAAGGTTTCCTGAGGGCAGAAAGGTCATTGATTCAAACAATAGGAAGAGCTGCAAGACATGTTGAAGGTGTTGCCTTGCTTTATGCAGATAACTTTACAGATTCAATGAAAAGAGCAATATCTGAAACTGAAAGAAGAAGAACTATTCAAAAAAAATATAATGAGGTCAATTGTATTACTCCAAAACCTGCAGGTAAAAAAATAGAAAATTCAATATTATCTTTTCTAGAACTATCTAGAAAATTAGATGCTGGTGGTTTGTCAAAAGATTTAATAAATATAGTTAATAATAAAACTGACGCAATTCTCAATTCCAGGGATAATCAATGTTTGCTCGAAGAATTGCCTGACTTAATAGAAAAGTTAGAAACTAAAATGAAAGATGCTGCAAAAGAGTTAAATTTTGAAGAAGCAGCAAATTTGAGGGATAGAATCAAAAAATTAAGACAAAAATTGGCAAGAAATAACTAAAAATAACTTATTTCTCTAATTCGAAATGATTATGAATCGCACTAACTGCGTTGTTACAATCTTTTTCTAAGACAATACATGAAGTCCTAATTTCACTAGTGGCAATCATTTCAATATTGATATTTTGGTCAGCTAATGCTCTAAATATTTTTCCAGCCGTTCCAACCTTAAATGCCATTCCCGCTCCTACAGTACTTACTTTGGCTATCGCAGGGCCATCTTCAATGTATGAGCCGGGTAATTTCTTTGTTAAGTCCTCAAAAACTAAGTTAGCTTTTTCTCTATCTTGCTTATTCATTGTAAGACTAATATCTTTAGTTTTTAACGAGGAAATTCTTTCAGACTGAACGATCGTATCGAAAAGTAAATTATTTTCAGCTAGTGCTAAACATATCGATGCTGCTACACCTGGACGATCGGGAAGTTTTCGAAAACTTACTTGAACTTGGTTTTTATCTAATGCAATTCCTCTAACTTCAGGTTGATCTTGGCTTGCGTTGATTGGATTAACAAATATTTGTGTATCGGATAATTTAAATTTCTCAGCAACAAATCTAATAGCTTTTGGAATATTATTAATTTCAATTACGCAGCTGACTTTAATTTCACTAGTAGCTATTAACCTTACATTTATATTTGCTTGAGATAAAGTATCAAATAAATCAGCTGCAACACTTGGTCTACCCATAATGCCTGCTCCTTGAATACTCAATTTAGTCATGTTTGTTTTTAGATTATATTCTCCTCCTAATTGAGTGGTTATAAGTTCACATTGTTCTGCAGTTTTTTTAACTTCTAAATCACTGACAGTAAATGTAATATCATTGTTATTTCCATCATTTGTAGCTTGTATGATTAAATCTACATTAATACTTGCTTCTGATAATTTTTCAAATATTTGTGCAGCAATCCCAGGTCTGTCAGGAATATTTGAGAGACTGAATACTGCTTGATTTTCTAATACTTCAAGACTATTGACTGTTTTTGTTAATTCTAAGCTTCCTCTTTTTAGAGGCAGAGGTTGGATTTGACTTTCTAGGAAAGTCCCACTTGAGTCACATTGGCTTGATTTGACGCACAATTTAATTCCATAATTGCGGGCAATTTCTACTGCTCTTGGATGCAGAACTGAAGCACCGACGCTTGCAAGTTCAAGCATTTCCTCACAGCTAATTTCATCTAACAGTTTTGCATTAGGAACAATTCTTGGATCAGTAGTAAGAACCCCTGGTACGTCTGTATAAATTTCGCAAGTCTCAGCTCCTAAAGCAGTTGATAAAGCTACTGCGGATGTATCTGAACCACCTCTACCCAAAGTTGTAATTTCCATTGATCCAGTGTGGCTTAATGTTGTTCCTTGAAATCCAGCTACTACCACTACAAAACCTTGATTTATATAATTTTGAATTCTTTCTGTTTTAATATCCAGAATTCTTGCTTTCCCATGTATTGATTCAGTAATAATACCTACTTGGCTCCCCGTCATTGAAATTGCTGGTATTCCGTATTCGTTTAATGCCATTGAGAGTAGCGCTATGGTTACTTGCTCTCCGGTTGAGAGAAGCATATCCAATTCTCTTCGATTAGGATTTTTACTTATTGATTCAGCTAAACAATTTAAATCATCTGTAGTTCTCCCCATTGCAGAGACAACCACAACAATTTCATTTCCTGCTTCTTTACTTTGACAAATACTACTTGCAATATGTTGAATTTTTTTTATATCACCGACAGAAGTACCGCCAAATTTTTTTACTAGTAAAGCCATACCTAAATCATAATGTAAATTCGTGAACTTAAAATTTGGTTAACTTAAATTAATTAAATTCTCGGTAAAAACATTTATAGGATTATTACCTTGTTTTAGTAATGATTCAATCTCTAATAAGTGACTAAGTAAATTAATTAAAAATTCTTGCGATATATTTTTTACTTTTTTTCTAATAAAAAAAATTCTTTTTGGATTAGAAATGCCTGCAAGATTACAAATCTTTTCTGAATTATCTTTTCCTGAATTAACTGCTAATTTAACAATGGTATGAATTCTTATTTGACTAATTAAACCTGCATTTAGTCTTAAAGCAGGTTCTCCTTTCTGTAAGTAATAATTTATTTCAATGATGCTTTCATTTATATTTCTTTTTAAAAGAAGATCAATGATTTTGAAAACGTTGGATTGATGATCACTAAATATTTTTTTTACATCATTACTTTTTAAAAAAAGTTGTGAATTTGAATCACTTGCCACTGCAGAAAGGTATGTTTTTGCTTTAGCTAATTCATTTTTTAATTTAAAGCTATCGTTTCCAACAGAATCAATAATTAATTCTGCTGCGTTTTGATCAATTTTGATATTCATTGCATTTGCTGAATCTTCTAAAAATCTTTTTTGTCCTTCATAGTCCCAAATTTCTGGTAAAGAAAATGATTTTTCTTTGGCTAAATTATTTTTGATAAGTTTTTGTAAAAATTTAGTACTCTTTAGTCTTGAGTCAGGCTTTTTAGTATTTTGTAAAATGAAATAAGTATTTGTCGGAATATTGCCATGAATTTTTTCAAATTTAGTTCTTAAAACCTCATTTTTTGTAGTAAAAATTGGATTATTTTTTTAATGTAACTATTCTGTATCCGTCTCCAAAAGGAGGTGTAAGAATTTCATCAAAAGCTTTATTTACTTGCTCATCATCATCTCCATTTAAAAAAGTTACATTTATTTCTTTCCATTCTTTGGATACTTCTGTGTCAATTAATTGTTGGATAAATGTATTTTGTGCATTTAAATCATTGCCCCATAATATTTGTATTGGCATAATCGCTCAATAAAAAATCTTATATTTACTATGATTACTTCTAACACAAATTAAATATAATGGTAATAGATCATCCAATCTTTCTGGAAAGTATCAGATTCATAAGATCTCATTTAGGAGCCAATGATCTAAATTATTTGGAAAAAAAAGTGTTAGAAAGATTAGTTCATACTTCGGGAGATTTTTCTGTTCAAAATCTTATAGAGTTTAGTGAAGGTGCTTGCGAAAATGGGCTTGAGGCTCTTAAAAATGGTGCTCCGATTTTAACTGATACCGATATGGCAGCAGCAGCTATAAAATCCATGGCAGAAAATACCACTAGGAATAAAGTTTACACGGCTAGAATGTGGTTTGGAGAAAATAATCGTACAACATTAACTAAAACTGCATTTGGCTTAAGTGAAGGTTGGAAGGAGTTATCTGTTCAAAATACTGGAATAAAATCACCTATTGTAGTAATTGGTAGTTCGCCAACAGCATTATCATATTTAATTGATATTTTAGAGAATGCAAAAGATTTACCTAGCTTAATTATTGGAATGCCCGTTGGATTTATAGGCGTAGAAAAAAGCAAAAACAAATTGCTTTCTACTAATCTTCATAATATTATTTTGAATTCAACTAGAGGAGGTGCTGCTATGGCAGCTGCCGCAGTTAATGCCTTATTGAGGGAATCTATTTAAGAAGTTTTTATGTTATGAAAATGTCCATAATTTAATCAATATTATTATTTAATTTATTATTTTCTTCTAAAGAATTTAATACTGATTTTGCTTTTTCTATAACTTCTTTCGGAACTCCTGCTAATTTAGCTGCTTCTATACCGTAGCTTTTGTTTGAGCCCCCTTTTACAATCCTGTGACTAAAAATTAGCTGATCGTTATTTTGCTCTACTAAAACTTGAAAATTTTGTATATTTCTATTTGAATTTTTTAAATAATTTAACTCATGATAGTGCGTAGCAAAAATAGTGTTACATTTAATTTTTTTTGCAAGATATTCACTTACTGACCAAGCTATTGAAAGGCCATCAAAAGTAGATGTTCCTCTACCTATTTCATCAAGTAAAACAAGTGATCTAGAAGTTGCCTGATTTAGAATTGATGCAGTTTCAGACATTTCTACCATAAATGTTGATTGTCCAGACGATTGATCATCAACTGCACCTATCCTTGTAAAGATCCTATCTGAAATTTTGATTTCAGCATTATTAGCTGGAACAAAGCTACCAATTTGTGCAAGGATCTGTATTAAACCAATTTGCCTTATAAAACAACTTTTTCCGCTTGCATTTGGACCGGTTAATATAATTAATTTCTGATTATCATCAAAATAAATATCATTTGCTATAAACTTTGTATCATCTAATAATTGCTCAACTATAGGGTTTCTTCCTGCAATAACTTTTGTACAATTTTTTTGCAGTGAATCATTTATTGGTATTAATGAGGGTTTGATAAAATTGTTTTCTAACGAAGTAATTGATAATCCAAGCAATGCATCAAGAGATGCTATGGATTTGGCAATTGACCTTATTTGTTTTGTTTTTTCAGCAACAATATTTCTTAATTCGCAGAAAATTTCATATTCTCTTGATGAAGCTCTAGTTTTTATTTGGAAAATCTTATTTTCTTTATTTTTAATTTCTGAAGTGATATACCTTTCTTCATTAGTAAGTGTTTGCCTTTTGATCCAATGTTGTGGAGCTAAATTAACTTTTGACTTATTAATAGAAATGTAGTAACCAAAATTTTTATGAAATTGAATTTTTAGGTTTGAAATTTTGCTAATTTTTCTTTCTTTTAATTCCTCATTATTGAGCCACTGAGAGTAATCATCCATTAAATTGCGTAAACCATCTAATACTTTGTCAACACCATCGTGGATCATCCCTCCTTCACTTATGTTTAGAGGAGGATTTTCTATTAATTTAAAACTGATAGTATCAGCTAATTCTAAGAGTTCTTCATCAATGTTTTTTAATTGATCAGTCCAATCTGGGAGATCATATTTAAATAATTCAATTATGGATTTTAGTCTAGGTAATTTTTTTAAACCTTCCGCTATTGCAATTAAGTCTCTAGGACTTGCATGACCTGCACAAGCTCTTCCTGCAAGTCTTTCTAAATCCCCCATTGCTCTAAGTAAATTCTGAGTATCTATACGTAATTGTTTAGATTCAATAAAGTTTGTAATTATGTTTTGTCTTTTATAAATTTCATTAACATTTAATAGTGGGGAATCTATCCACCTTCTTAAACACCTTGCACCCATGCAAGTATAAGTTCTATCAATACTCCATAGTAGTGAACCTACATAATTGTTTTCTCGTTGTGTATTTTTGATTTCTAAGTTTTTTTGAGTTTGAAAATCAATAATTAATTTGTTGTGACTAAATTGAATTTGTGGAAAGTCTAATGAGATTTTTACAGAAGAATCTTTATCTAAATTTGAAGGATTAATATTTTCTAAATAATTTAATAAACCTCCAAGTGATCTAGTTGCATTGTTTAAATTTTTAATTAAAGATCCCATTTCAATTGCTTGCAAAGCATAATTCCAACCAAGATTATTCTTAATCCCTGCTCTTTCTAATGCCTGCTGCATAGTGTCAGTAGTTAAAACTCCAAAAATAATTGGAACATTATTCTCATTTGAAACTTGTGAAATACCCTTGCTTGCCTCAGATATAACTACATCATAGTGAGAAGTTTCACCACGGATAACAGCCCCAAGAGCAATTACAACATCATAACTCTTTCTTTTCATTAGAGTTTTAGCTGCAATTGGCAATTCGAAT
>QCLX01000021.1 GCA_003214215.1 Prochlorococcus sp. AG-418-G18
TAAGCGCTGCTTTATCTAATGCTCTTTCAAATTCGTCTATGGGGGTTATGGGCCTATCCAAGATATTAGTTGTTGCTGTTTTCTTTATTTGAAAAATTCTTGTTTTCTGAATCTATTTTTTCTTGATTAATTTTATTGGTTTGTTTGCTTTCTATAGATTTAGGAGATTTATCTTTATCTTCTTCGTTCATAACTTGATCGATTTCATTTTGAAATTCATTCGAGGCTTTTTTAAGACTTTTCAAAGTTTTGCCAAGCTGTTTTCCTAATTCTGGAAGCTTTTTTGGACCAAAAATTAAAAGAGCTAAGATAAGTATTACAGTAACTTCAGGCAAACCTACACCAAAAATATTCATAGCTGATAACTATTTAAATAATTAGGAAATCTATTATTAAATATAGTCAAATCATGTGGGAATTTCTTTCTTGGAATAAATTTTTTAATATTAAAAAATTTTGAAAAATATTATTGTTATTAATACTCCTTTAAAGAAAACTAACCAAAGTAATTGATAATCACTCAATTTGAATTTTTTTTGGTACCAATTTATAAGAGTTTTATGTTTATCTATTAATTTTCTCATTTCCACCGAAATTATTTATAACCATCACTTATTTTATCTTAATTTCTTTTATTATCATTTTATAGAATTACTAGATTCAACTAAAATTAGAATATACAAATTAACTTTAAATCTTTTTCTAAATTAATTTTTTTCTAAATTATTGAAACTATTCGCTAAATATCTACCATCTTAAAAAAATGAAGTACTTATTTGTTGTTTTTTACCTATTGTTTCTAATTTATCCAGCTGAAGCCGTCACCACAAAAATGTTTAAAGTATTGGATACGTGTGCAAGATATCGACTCGGTGAGATTAATGCGAATGAGGCTATAGAAAAACTAAAATTAACGAATTCTCCCATCAATAAGCCAAAGGAACTAGTAAAAAAATATTGCTCAGTATTTACTCCAAATGAAAAAATTGAATTTTAATCTTTTAATACATATTCAATTATTCTCTTTTGAATAATCTTTGGCTTTGTTTCGTATTTCTTTAACTTTTTTAAAATTAGTTATTTTTAAATTAAAAATCACTCCCAAAAAAAGAATAAGAAATAAAAAAATATAAATTATTAATTCCATAATATTGAATTAATAAATCTATCCTAGTTTATTTCAATAATTTTTTAGTATCTTTTAAAACAAAAAAACTGACTTTAATATGAGTTATTTACTTTGAAGGCCACAATAAAAACATATTAACCTCTAATATGGAATTTTATAATAACTGTTTTGCAGATTGGAGATAAAATTCCAGAATTCTCTTTACTGGATCAAAATGGAGTTAAAAGATCAAATAAGGGATTAAAAAGCCCCCTTGTTTTGTTTTTTTATCCAAAAGATGATACGCCGGGTTGTACTATAGAAGTCTGCGGATTTAGAGATAAATATGACTTATTTAAAGTATTAGGTGCGCAAGTTTGGGGAGTAAGTAATGGAAGTACATCAAGTCATTTGGCATTTGCTAATAAAAATAAATTACAATATCCACTACTTTGCGACACGAATGACTCTCTTAGGAAAACTTTTAAAGTTCCTAGAGTATTAGGTTTTATGGATGGTAGGGTAACTTACGTTATTGATCGCAAAGGGACAGTTAGGCATATTTTTAGAGATTTATTGAATGGTCCTGAACACATTAAAGAGGCTATAAGAGTACTTAAGGAAATTCAAAATCAATAAATTATTATTCAAAGAATTTTAAATTAATAGGTTTTGTTTTATTATAGTTTCAGCTTTTTTTAATATATGAAGAAAATGGGAATGCAGGCTGTTGAACTTGCTATTCAAAATGGAGTGGATCTTGACGGTACTCCAATCCCTCAAAAAATGTTAGATCTATATAACAGAATTATGGATGAGGAGAATAAAAGACAAAGGAGTGGTGTTAAAAAATCAATGAGAAATAGATGCGTCAAAACGGGTTCTAAGCATTTTGATAAAGAAACATTGAATCAATTATTAATAGATTCGGGATGGGAAGGTCTCAAAGAAAAGGAAATTTTATTTTTTTATAACTAAAAAAAATTTTTAATTATCTTAAAAATTATTTATGGTAATTTTTAACTTAAATTAATAAACAGAAAAATAATTAAATGTTAATATGAATTATTTAAACCATCCTTTTTTGTTAGAGGAAATTATTTTCTCTTTTTCAGTTTTTGTTTTATTACTTGCTTTTCTGAAAGCCAAGTTTGCTTCTATAACCGTAACTATTGATATAAAAAAAAGACCAGAAATTCCAATTAGTTGTTCACTCTGAGACGGTTCTGAATCTCCTTGAAAAAAAAAACCTAAACCGAACCATGCAGTACTAGCAGTGATGGTAAAAAAATAGGGTTTCCATCTTCTTTGATATAAGTAACCTGATCCTAAGCCAGGAAGAAAATTTAAAAAAGATGCTACCCACCCTTTTGAAGATGCAAGTATTTCATCTCTTGAGGGATAAGACATTTATGTTATGTATTTATTAAATGTGAGTTTATGTAAGCAAAAGATATTGCTGCACAAATGACCCAACTAAAGGGTAAGAACATTCTTATTTTTTCTTTAGTGTCATTCATTTTTTTATTATGTAAAATATTTTTTAAATCTGTGGATTTAATAGATACCTTAAAACTAGAAGAATTAAAAAAGACGGTTTTTAACCGTCTTTGCAAAAATTAATTTCTCTAAAAATAAATTATTTATCTTTTGAGGCTGAGAGTACTTTAAGTTCTTTTTTTACTTCTTTTTCTCTCTCTTCAAGATGTTTTAGTTGGGCTTTAAAAGCTTCTTCAAGTCTTACCTTTTGTGTTTTAATTTCATCAAGTTCTTCTTGATGTTGGTTTTTCTTTAACTCCTTCATTTCACTATCGGAAATAACATATACTGGGCGATATGAAGGTGTTTCAAAAAGAATATCAAACATTGAATACATAAGTGGCCTTTGAATTAGTACAAATTTAATATCTGACAATTATTTGAAATATGAAAGGATAAATACCGAAGATATTAATACGGCAAATACACCGAATTTCGGTTTACCTAACATAACCGCCCAGTATTTACCGATCTAATTTTAAGGTATGTTTTAAAGTATTAAGGAAATGATTCTAAAAATTTAAATCAAAAAGAACTAAAAATGGATTTAAAAATTACTAAAACATTATTAATCCCATCCAGTGAAATTAAGTGGCGATTTTCCAGATCCTCTGGTCCCGGGGGGCAAAATGTAAATAAAATTGAAAGCAGAGTAGAGATTATTTTTAATATAGAAGATTCCAAAGTATTAAATGATTATCAAAAAGAAATTCTTAAGAGAAACTTGAAAAACAAATTAGTGAATAATAGCTTACGTTTGGCGGTTCAAGAACAAAGAAATCAATTATTAAATAGGCAGTTAGCTTTAATGAAATTTAGTTCAATTATACAAAATGCTTTAAATAAACCATTTAAATCAAGAAAATCTACACAACCTACTAAAGCATCACAAAAGAAAAGAGTTGAGGCTAAGAAAAAACGTGGCGAATTGAAAAAAAATAGACAAAAAGAAAAAACATATCAAATATGAATAAACTAAATAAAAATTTTCCTCGTAGATTGTAATCAAACTTGTGATAGATTTAATTTTATTTTGGTTTGTTGAATTCAAATAATGATTTCTGGTTAATTGACTCCAATTTTGTAGGGGTGATGCGTTTCTACAAAGATAAAGATCATTCTGATAAATCTATTGATTATATGTTTATTGAAGAAGGAATTATTATGGGAATCCATGGAGAAAATCCTCCATTAATGAAAACTAGAAAAAAAATTGTTATCGAAGAAGCAAGATTATTATGGCAAAAATTGTTAAATGAAGGTTGGCAAAAAACTAATAAAAAATGGTGAGGAAATTCTACAAAAACTTTTTTTAATTTCAGAAAATAAATGTACCTTTAGGGTATAGCCTGGAAATCTTTTCCTTTTGTAAAAATTTCTTTTTTTTGATTTCGTTTTCATATCTTCTCAACATCATTAGATAGTTTGTAAATCCAAAAATAATTAAAAAGACAATAAATCTTATTCCTGCCTCAAAGTTCATCAGTATTAAGCTTTATTTTAATCTGACAATTACTAATCAAAAATCAATCCGTATTTATATCTAATTAAAACGTCTAAGGAAATATTTTTTTGATTTTACGGCATAAAAAATGCATAACAAAAGTAATATTAAAATTGCACTAAAGCTTCCGATTGGATTTGGAATATTTTGTGTAAAAGGCCCTGCTAAAAAAGAAGGTGTATTTTCTTTGAACTCTATTAAACCGTTATTTATGAAAAACCAAATACCCACAAGTCCTCCATGAATTCCTATGCAATTCCATAGAGAACCTTTATCTCTAATTTTTACTAATGATAGAAATATACCAAGTAAAATAAATCCTAAACGTAATCCTATTATGTTCCAAAAGATCTCATTTGATAAATTATGAACGAAGCTAAAAACTATAGCTTGTGAAGCTATTGATATTCTTGTACTATATTCAAATTTTAATTCTTCTAGTAACCAGCCTCTAAAAATTATTTCCTCAGCGAATCCAACACCTAATCCTAGTACAATAGAATTTAACAATATTATTGGCGAGAATTCACCTATCCAAGAAATATAATTTCTTTGCAATAGTGGTAAGAGAATAAGAATGATTAAAATTAAAGCAAATAAAATACCTTTAGAAAAATTGACAAAGTTTTTTAAGAATTTGTCTTTAGTTATCCCAAGAAGTACCCAAGCACTTGATTTGTTTCGTTTGATATAAAACCAATATGGGAGTAAAAAGATAAATAGTAAGAAAGTAATAATAGTGCCAATTAAGGATAAATTTTCTTCTTTAAAATTAAATAATAAAAGTGACTGAGATAAAGCCCAGCCAATGCCATAAAGAATTGGAATAAAAAATATAGTGGATAAAAAATTTGGTCTTAAAAGAAAAAAACTTTTAATTAATGTGATTAAATTTTTCATTTTAGTTAGGATATTAATTAACCCCAGCCGTTGCCTTTTATTATTCTAACTACTTGTTCAAAAAGTTTTAGCTTTTTCTTTTTACTATAGTTTATGTTTTTTGAAAGATTAGATAAATCTTTATAAAATTGCCGAGTTATTTTATCTTCTTTATCACTAGGCCATAGTAAGTCTGAGCCCTCTACATATTCTTCTTTATATCTTTCTTTATTCAAATTTTTTTATATGGTAATAATTTAAATTTTACTTATTGCAAATGCTTAAAAGTGATGTTTATTAAATTTGTGTATTCATTTAAAATTTATGCTGATTAATCTTTCAACTTTAATTTTTACATTATTATCTCCATTGCTTATTTTTGTAGTAATAGTATCGGTTTACTTATTTCATTAGGAAGTATTTAACAAATAAACTTAATTAATTTTAAGGGTGTATTATGCCTACTTTTTCTAATGCAAATGATAAAACTGCAATTACAGCCATTAGTGTTAAAATCTTGTTCTTTTTGATGAAATCCATAATACATATTAATAATCTATTTATTAAATTTTTATATAAAATAAGAAATAATTAAAATTATTATAACAATTACAATGGAACCCGTATATGTAGGAGATTTACTTCCCTCAATAGCTTCTTATAAAAAGATAATTGAAAAATATGATAAAGGTATAAAAGAAGGGGAATTTTATGAAGAACCTATTGGAGGAGATTTTAATTACCCTGATTGGTGAATATGCTTACTACAAAAATAACTTTTGCCTTGGCAGATTGGATTAGAGAGTGGCGTAAGTGCCGGCATAAGAATCCTTCTATTGATGAGTGTGTAAAATTTGTTCAGTGGAAATTAGAAGATTATAAACTTTCTGATAGTGATAAAAGAATAATTGAATCTATTTTGCTCTATGAATCTGAATAACTAAAGGATTTTAGACTTTAATTTTTATATTTATCTATAAAAAACAAAGTATCAATAAAATCCTCTTACAAATTAAGAAAAAAGTAAATCAGCATATTTACGGATTTACTGAAAATATAAAAAGGAGTAATTTATAAATGTTGAGTTCGGAGGCAATCTAAATGATTGATAGTCCGCCTGAAATTTAGCAAATTCCAAAATATAGGAAGCGTATTCCTGAGAATGGGATTATTCGAAAATTAAAGTTCAATCAATTAGTCTGATAAGACTTTGCTTTATAATTACTAGCGACAATAGGGACTGAAATTATCGAATGAAATCCCCGAATTCACGTATTCTAGGTTTATGAGTAAATAGACTTTAAAATATGTAATTTTATATCCTGTAAGAAGGAAATCAAATATTAAAAAGGACTGTACATGCAGTCCTTTTTTTGTTTAACAAATTTCTTCTAAACTATACTTCTTTTTGGATAATATGGATTAATAAAGTGTTTAAAAAATATTTCAAAATGAAAGATCAAGTCTTGTTTCCGAAAATTGAAGTACGTGAAAAGGGTTTTTTACAAGTAAGTGATATTCATACTATTTATTGGGAAAGATCTGGTAATCCAAATGGCAAAAAAATTCTCGTTCTTCATGGAGGTCCAGGAGGAGGAAGTCAACCAAGATATAGAAGATACTTTGACCCAGATAAATTCGATATTATTCAATTTGACCAAAGAGGTTGCGGTTCTTCAACTCCTTTCTCCGAATTAAAAGAAAATACGACCAATAATTTAGTTGATGATATTGAGAAATTAAGGATTCTTTTGAAAATAGATAGTTGGCATTTGTTTGGTGGATCTTGGGGCTCAACACTTTCACTTATATATGCGATTAAAAATCCCTCAAGAGTTATCAGCTTAACTTTGCGAGGAATATTTTTATGTAGAAAGTTTGAATTGTTATGGTTCTATCAATATGGTGCAAGTGAGATATTCCCCGATGAATTTGAAGAATATATTTCAGTAATACCAAAAGAAGAAAGAAATGATTTAATAAGTTCTTTTTATAAATATCTAACATCTTCAGATGCCAATCTCAGATCAAAAGCAGCAGCAGCTTGGACAAAATGGGAACTCTCGACAAGTCATTTAATAAATAAAAAATTTGATTTTGATAAGTCTGAAGTTAATTCTTTTTCAGATGCCTTTGCAAGGATCGAATGTCATTATTTTATAAACAATATTTTCTTAGAAGATGATTTTATTTTGAAAAATATAAAAACAATAGAATCTATTCCAACAAAAATAATTCAGGGGAGGTATGACGTTGTATGTCCTGTTAGGAGTGCTTGGGATCTAAATAAGAAATTAAAGAATTCTGAATTAATTATTGTCAATGATGCTGGTCATTCAATGAGTGAAAAAGGTATAAGTATCGAATTAATAAAAGCTGTAAAAGGAATTGAAAATCTCTAATAAAGAGAATATGCTTTTAAAAATTACAGGCCATTATCTTCAATATTTTGTGCAATACTCCTAAGAAGTTCGACTATATCAGAATCTTCGCATTGAGTATCTTCTTTAAGCAAAATGCACTCGTCTCTAATACTTACATTAGTACTCCACCATATACCTGAACTATTGGTATCATCCCACTCAAATCTATTTGACATTACTTATTAATACTGATTTCGACCTCTTCATTGACTTTAGTTGAATCTTTTTGTTCTTCTTTAGGTTCTTCTGGCCAGGCAACATCAAATCTTGCAATCTCTTCTGTCGCAAAACCCTCAGGGTGACGAGTACAAATTTTCTTTCTTCGTATAAAAATGTGATCAACTCTTTTTTCTTCATCTGGAGTAACGATCCTTTCTAATTCTATTACTTCTGTGAAAGGATTTGACTTTAGCTCTTTAGTAGGTTTTGACATATTCTTATCTAATTCAATCTACCTTAAAGCTTAGATAACTATACTGTGGATTTTTTAAATGGATTTACAAAAATCATTACCTGATTATTTAATTATGTAGAGTTTAATCCTATATGAATAATAAAATAATCAATAAAATTTATACCCCTAAATTTAATTCATATTGAATTTGTTTGTTGTTATTACTTTTTTTAGGTCTTTTATTGATTACTATTTTTTTCCTAGAGCCATGCTTTAAATAGATTTTTTTTGATATATCCCAGTAGCCTTTTTTTTGTGTGATTTCTTGAATTTTTTCCCTAGCTTCTCTTGATGTTTTAGAAATATCAACTATTGGTTTAATGTATTCTAATTTTGAGTATTCTTCATTATTAAATTTGCTTAGTAACCAAGGCTCATGAATAAAAGTATCAGGCACTTTTTTTAATTCTGGTAACCATTTTTTTATAAATTCACCCTTAGGGTCATGATCTTTTCCCTGCTTAATAGGATTATAAATTCTATTGGTATTTATAGAGGTTGTTCCAGATTGCATTTGACATTGATTCCAATGTATTCCAGGCTCATAATCTATAAACTTTTTTGCTAATTCTGATCCTGAATCTTGCCAAGGCAACCACAAATTATAACTTGCAAAAGACATGAGCATTGCGCGCATTCTAAAGTTAATCCATCCATTAAAGTTTAATGAACGCATACAAGCATCTATAAAAGGAAAACCAGTATTGCCTTGACTCCATAAAACAAGTAATTCAGTTTTATTAGTTCTAATGTTTTGAAAATAAGGGTGGAAATCTTGGAATTCTAATTCTGGTTCGCTTTCAAGTTTCTGAATAAAATGACAATGCCAAGTTAATCTGCTCTTAAACATTCTTGAATTATTATTTTTATATAAATTTGCTTGATAAAAAATCTCTTTCAATGAAAGACATCCCCAACTAATATAAGGAGATAATCTCGAGCAGCTATCAAAAGATTTTTCTGGGCTTGAAATATCTTTTGAATATGAATTTAATTTTTCTTTAAAAAAATATTCCATCCTTTCAAGGCCTTTTTTTCTTCCTCCTTTTAATCTTCCTTTACATTCATCTTTTTTAAAAGAAAATATTTTTTCATCAGGTATTTCCCCAGTATCAAAATCAATTGGATCAATTTTTAATGGGCCTTTAATTAAGCCCCTGGATGTATTTTTTGCCCATTTATTTGACCAATCATCCCTATTTATGTTTCCTCTAAATACAGAAAACTGTAAATATTCTTTCCAAATTATTTTTTTATTTGAAGCCCATAATTTAACTTCTTGATCTCTTTTATAAGTAAACCAATCTCCAGTTTCTTGATGGCTATATATACCCATTATATTAAATTTAGAACTAATTTCTTCAAAGATTTCAATTACATTTCCTGTTCTTATTACTAATGGTTGACCTTTTTCTTTAAGTGAATTTCTTAAATCTAATACACTTTCCTTACAAAATTGCCATTGCCTTCTTGAATGAGTTTTTTGATTCCATAACTCAATTTCAAATATATATATAGGTAAGATGAGATTATTTTTTAAAGATTCATAAAGTGCTTCATTATCATCTATTCTTAGATCCTTTTTGAACCATAAAATATTTATATCTTTCATTAATTTTTTTGTTTTATACTAAAAAACAAAATTTTAATTTGTATGTAAATTGATTAAATAACTAATTATTTTCAAATAATTTCAGAAAATCTTTATTTTTCATTTTAGGAAAACTTTTATCTTTTATTGAAATTATAACTTTTGAATAATATCTAATATTTAGTTTGGTAATTACACATTAATAAGATAATCCTCCAATTTTTTAAATAAAATCTTCTTATTAATTCATCAAACTTTTTTTTATCAGTTTTCTCTAGTTGCTTTTTATTAGATAAATATTTTTTTCAATCCATTCAAATATATCTTTCATTTTTCCATTTTTTATCAATTTATTTATATATAGTTCATCTCCATCTTCTAATACAAAGCACTTTTCTGGAGTAGGAAGAGAATAATTGTGGAATTTTTCCACGAAATTGTCAATTAGTTTCATTTAGTTCTTTATTAGTTTTTAGTTCACGAATAAACATAAATGCCCCAAATGAAAAAGCAAGCGAAATAATAAATGTTAGCAGGAAATAAATACCCCACAAACCTAATTTTAGTCTCCGCCCTTCAGCAGCATAAAAAACAAAAATAGCTATGAGAAGAACCGCTGTATCAGCGGATATAAATCCAGATGTAGGTGTTATCCATGCATCATCAAAAAAGGCGTTTCCTATATCGATCGCGGACCCCTGAATGTTTCCATTTCTTACTAAATTAATAAACTGATTAATAAAATAAAATGGCCATATAATTCCTGCTAAAGCAGTAGTTCCGTAAATGGCAAGCCTGATCTTAGACCACATAGTTTTTAATATACATATAGCTAAGATTGACGTCTTTTTGATGTATAAAATAATATCAATCTTTAAGAAAAATTTAATAAATAGATATTTAGAAAAACTTATGCATTTCTTTTGAAATATTTGATATTTATAAGTATTCAAAATAATGCATTATATATGTGCAAATTTACTCTGTTATTGATCATTATTTTCTGCTTTTGGGTTTAATTAATCACATCTTGAGTTTTCCTAATCAGCTATAAATAATTAAAGATCAAATTACTATGACTCAATATCTTTATGTTGACTTTATTTTAAGTTTTCTTGGGGTTTGTTTATATATTTTAGGTTTAAAAAAAGTTTTATTTAATGACCCCAAAAAATTATCAGGATTAAAATAAAATGGATAAAAAATAATGCCACTTCATATTGGAATTTAATAAATTTCCATTTTAAATTCTTGAGGATTAATACTAGACAAAATTTCCTATGACTCTAAAGAGATTTTATTGCAAAGTAAAATTGGAATTTTCATGAAAAACCCTCTTAATTTTACTAATTTTAAAATAAATAATTTCTTAGGTATTAAAATTTAAGAAAGAAAAATTTTTTAACTTTTCAATAAATATCTATGTCAATTACAAAACAACTTTGGGAGGATAATTATAATATTGCATTACTAAGTTTAAATACAAAATTTGTTCAAGGTTTAAAGAATGGAAGTCTCCCTAAAAACATATTTCAAGAATATTTAGCTCAAGATTATTTCTTTTTAGAGACTTTTGCTAAGGCATATGGTCTTGCAGTTTCTAAATCAAAAGATAAGTACTCAATAAGGAAATTGAGTGAACTTTTAATGGGGGTTTCAGAGGAGTTAATACTTCATGAAACTTATTCAAAAGAATGGGATATTGATTTGTCTAATAATTATATAAAAAAAGCTACAAAAAATTATACAGATTTCCTTGATGAAACTTCCAAGAGACTTAGCTCTGTTGAAATAATGTTTGCAATGACTCCATGTATGCGACTCTATTCTTGGATAGGAAAAAGTTTGTATAAGGAGCATTTTGACACTAAATATAAAGAATGGATAATTACTTACTCTGATGAGAGCTTTGAAAATTTAGCAAATTCACTCGAAAATCTTATTGAGACCAATAAGGAAACATATGATATTAATCAAGCAAAATATTTATACAAAAGAGCAATGGAATTAGAGTTGGATTTTTTTAATGCATATTCAGACTTCTAATTTTAATTAGAATTTATTTATAGTACTTTCAAAGACGAATTAATAAATCATGTATTCAAAAATTGCACTTTCAATAGGGGGTAGTGACTCAGGGGGTGGAGCAGGTATACAGGCTGACTTGAGAACTTTTATGGCCCTTAAAGTACATGGATGTTCTGTTATTACATGTATTACTGCACAAAATAGTTTAGAGGTTACATGCGTTGAACCAGTAGAGAAGAATACTTTATTGAGTCAGTTAGATACTTTATTTGCTGATTTTGGTATTAATGCCTTAAAAACTGGAATGTTATTAAATGAAAGGATAATTAATGATACTGCTTCAAAATTAAATACATATACAATAACCAAAATTATTGACCCAGTAATGGTTACAAGAACTGGTTCTAAATTACTTGAAGATTCTGCGATTAATGCTTATAAAAAACTTCTATTACCAATCGCAGATTTGGTAACTCCAAATATTTATGAAGCAAATCTACTTTCCGGTTTAGAAATAAGGAGTGAAGAAGATATCGAAAATTCCGCAAGAAATATTATTGGTCTTGGAGCTAAAGCGGTACTTATAAAAGGTGGCGGTTTAACAGATATGAAAGGGAAGGATTTTTTTCTTGACATAAATGGTAGAAAAGAATGGCTCTTTAATAATTTTATAAATACAGAAAATACCCATGGTAGCGGCTGTACTTTGAGTGCTGCTATTTGTGGTTACAATGCTTTAGGTTTTGATCTGATTGATTCCATACAAAAAGCGAAATTATTTGTTGAGAAATCTTTAGAAAATTCTTACAAAATAGGATCTGGCCCTGGTCCTTTAGGCCATCATTAAATTATTTGTAGAAGTGGAGTTAGAACCACCATTTTCTGTAGGGCTTTTTTAAAAATAAGATTTCTTCAGTCTCCCATCCTCCCTCTAGCCACTCAAGATGCTCAAGTAATAAAGACTCACTTTCCCTTTTGCTTAATTTCCCAATTCTATTAGCAATACCATCGAACCTTACTTTCATCAATTCCTCAATCTTGATGTTATTCATAGGTTAAATAATAAATTTTTTCTACTCTTACTTGTATAGATTTTCTTGTCAACGATTTAATTTTATTTGTTTACTAGCAGTTCTTTAATATGTATTAAATACAACTTTTTGAAAGAGATAGTAATTAAGACTTATTCACATAGATTAAATTAAAGACTAATTTATATAAAAATACTTGAACTATGAATAAAGAAGAAAAAGCAA
>QCLX01000022.1 GCA_003214215.1 Prochlorococcus sp. AG-418-G18
TCCTTTACCCCTGCATCATACTTCTTACTCATAAGGATAAATTTAGGTCTGTGTAGGGAAAATAATTATTGTGCAAAATTTATAAATTTTGCTTTACTTAATTAGTCCTTTTGACCAAGAAATTCACCGTTACCAAGAGCAGGTTCAACTTCTCTATGAGGACGAGCAATAATGTGAGCTGCAACTAAACCGTCACCAACTCTTTCACAAGCATCTGCACCAGCTCTTACAGCTGCGTTAACCGCGCCTGTTTCGCCTCTAACTAATACTGTGACATAACCGCCACCTACGAATTCACGACCAATAAGGCGAACTTCTGCAGCCTTTGTCATTGCATCTGCTGCTTCGATTGCAGGTACAAGTCCGCGTGTCTCGATCATGCCGAGAGCGATACCCATTGTTTCTGTAGCCATTGTCTACTAATTACTAAATGTGGAATGTTCAATTCGAAGAATGCTTCATTAAGTACTTATAAGTCAAGCGATTTCGATAAAATCTCCATTAATGTTTTTTCTATCATTCATAAGTTAAACTTATCACCCTTGGTACTATTGATATGTCAATACTTATGCAAATTAGTTAGTGCATCAAAACATACTGTTGTGTTAAGAAAAAATTTACATTATGTTATTTCCGTACGAGGCAGGCCCTGTCTACACAGGTGTGGAATGTTCAACCTTTCCTGTCTCCGTATCTAGTTTTAAAGTAAGATAATATTCTCAATAAATTTATTCGTTATTTTGAACCTTCCAGTTCTGACAATTGCTAGTGGTAACTCTAGAAAAGTATCTGAAATTTCAGAGATGTTAGATGTTTTATCTTTAAGAGTAGAAAAGCAACCAGAAAATTTAAATGTCGAAGAGACTGGAAACACTTATTTTGAGAATGCACTTTTAAAAGCAAAAGCAGCTGCTTTAGAGACAAAAACTTGGGCATTAGCTGACGATTCAGGCCTTGAAGTGGATATCTTAGATGGTCGACCAGGCATATATTCTGCTCGATATGCCAAAAACAACGCTGAAAAAATTAAAAAATTAATCAATGAACTTTCTGATAGTCCTTACAGGAGCGCAAGATTTATAAGTTGTATGGTTTTATGTGATCCCTCAGGAAAGTTAGTGAAGGAAACAACTGGAATATGCTGGGGAGAAATTCTTAAGACTCCAAAATATCCAAATGGGGAGTTCGAATCTATTTTTTGGGTAAAAGAAGCTAACTCTGTTTATGGAGAGCTCTCACAATCACAACTAAGTAAGTTAGGAAGCAGGGGTAAAGCTGCCAAAATTATGTCACCTTACCTCAAAAAAGAAATTGGTTTAAATTAAAAAATTCTCAATAATTTGAAATTTCATCAATTGCTCTTATAGCAGCAGCTGCTGCTTCTTCTACATCTCCTTCTTTCCCTGCTAGAGTTAACCTTCCAAAAGCGCCAACTGCCTTTACATCAACAACAGTTATATTTGATGCTTTTTCTGCTTCATTTGCTGCTTTTAAGACATATCCAGCCGGTTCAGTTTCTAATATAAACATGCTCATTCCAGACTGAATCATTGATCCACTTCTGTTTTGTCTATTAATTAAAACAGCATGATCTGGAGTAATAGCTCGAATAACTTCTGTCCAACTTGTTGAAGGTTTGGTTCTTTTTCTAACTTCACTTCCAATAGCATCTAGAACAACATCCCCAGAATGTAAAACAGTACTTTGATCTTTGTGATAAAGAGCAAGAGAACCAAATGCTCTTTCAACAATCATCTGACCAAGTCTTACATTACTTGCTTTTAAGGCAATATCAGTGACTCTATGCACGGCCATCCCAGGTGAAACTTCCATCCAAAGACATGAATCTCCAGGTATAGGTAAAAAACCTCTACTAACCGTCCCCATATATGCAGCTAATTGAGGTTGAAGAGAATCCAAAAAAACATATGTTCTCAACTCAATTTGCTCAACTTGACTTGCTTGTCTGGACACCAAAGACTTTTCTGAATCAGTTGTAATAAAACAGCTTGCACCACTGGCCTGAGATTGCACCTCAGATCCTGTAACAAGAGAACTCCCTTTCTTTCGTTCCCCTCTGTTTAAACTAGAAGTTGGTTCCATTCACGCGACTATAACGGATAATGGTTCATTTTTTCTATTAAATTTACTTGCATGCTTCCCACAAAACGATAACTTCAAGTAAAAGATATGCATTTTTATGGGAACTTCACAAAAAAAAGAACCTAATGTTTCTAGCACTGAAAAAGAATTAACTCCTGATCAAACTCTTGGATTAGTTAGCCTAAGCTTGATGCAAAAACTATCTCAAAAAGACTCATCTTTTAATTGGTTAGAAGAAGATAAAATTGAAAAAGTAAATCTTAAGAACCTTAGAGATAGATTGGAGTTAACGCAATTAGCTATAAATACTGGAGCCCCTTTAACCACTTCAGAAGTGACAGCTTTAATTGGAGCAAAGCCTGGGAAATCCAAGTTAGAAAGAGCAGGATTATTAGCAACGAAAATAGCTAGAAATGTATGGAAAATTTCAAAAACAAGTCAAGGAAATTCTTTCTACAGAAATTAGAATACATCTTAAAAATAAATTTCATAACTCTCATTTAAGTATTTAAACATTCATATAAGTTTTTTAAATGTGTGCATTTTGTAAGAGAACTTATTAATTACTTTCTTAAATTTAAAAATTTATGCAAGCTTAAAATATAAGCTCTTGAAAATTTTTAATGAGTAAAGTTGATTTTAATAAGGAAACTGGGCCCAGAGAGGTTTTTTGTGGTTTAACTTCAATTGTTTGGCTACACAGAAGAATGCCTGATGCGTTTTTTTTGGTAGTGGGCTCAAGGACGTGTGCTCATTTAATTCAAAGCGCTGCTGGAGTTATGATTTTTGCTGAGCCAAGATTTGGCACAGCTATTCTTGAAGAAAAAGATCTTGCTGGTCTTGCTGACGCTCATGAAGAATTAGATCGAGTGGTTAATGATCTTGTTGCGAGAAGACCAGAAATAAAAACCCTTTTTCTAGTTGGATCTTGTCCGAGTGAAGTAATCAAACTAGATCTTGCAACTGTCGCAGAGAAATTAAATAAAAGGTTTTTAGGTCAAGTAAGATTCGTTAATTATTCTGGGAGTGGGATAGAAACAACTTTTACCCAAGGAGAGGATGGTGCCTTAAAAGCTTTAATTCCATTAATGGATTCCTCAAATGAGGAAAAATTATTATTAGTTGGGACTCTTGCAAATAATGTAGAGGATAGGTTTAAAAAGATTTTTAAAAATTTAGGAATTTCAAATATTGAGAGCTTCCCACCACGACAATCAACAGAATTACCAAAGATTGGTAAGAATACAAAAGTATTATTAACTCAGCCTTATTTAAGTGATACGGTTCGAGACCTTAAGCATCGTGGTTGTGAAATAATTTCAGCTCCATTTCCTCTAGGTATCGAAGGAAGTACAAAATGGTTTTTAGCTGCTGCCAAAGCTTTCAAAATTAGTGAACTTAAAGTTCATGAAATTATTTCGCCTTTAATCAATAGAGCAAAACTTGCTCTTGATTCACACAAAGAAATACTTAAAGGGAAAAGATTATTTCTTCTTCCTGAATCTCAACTAGAGATATCTTTGGCAAGATTCTTGCATAATGAATGCGAAATGGATCTTATAGAGGTAGGAACTCCTTACCTAAATAAGGATTTAATGAAAGAGGAAATTAATTTATTACCTGATAATACAAAAATTGTTGAAGGGCAACATGTAGAAAAACAATTAGATCGAGTGAGAGAATCTAATCCTGACTTAGTAGTTTGTGGAATGGGTTTAGCTAACCCTCTTGAGGCGGAGGGAATTAGTACTAAGTGGTCAATAGAAATGGTATTCAGTCCAATTCATGGAATCGATCAAGCCGCAGATTTGGCCGGTCTCTTCTCCAAACCTTTAAAAAGGAATCAAATACTAACTTCAAAAACTTTAGTAACGCAGTAAAAACTATGGAATTAACTCTATGGACATATGAAGGACCACCACATGTTGGTGCGATGAGAATTGCCTCGTCAATGAAAGATATACATTATGTGCTTCATGCCCCTCAAGGAGATACATATGCGGATCTCCTCTTCACAATGATTGAAAGGAGGGGGGGAAAGGCCCCCAGTTACGTATACAACTTTTCAGGCTAGAGACCTAGGAGGCGATACGGCAGAATTAGTGAAAAAAAATATTAAAGAAGCCGTAGAAAGATTTAAACCAAAAACTCTTTTAGTGGGAGAAAGTTGTACTGCAGAACTAATCCAAGACCAACCTGGAGCACTCGCAAAAGGAATGGGGTTTGATATGCCAATTGTTAATCTTGAATTACCGGCTTATAGTAAGAAAGAAAATTGGGGTGCTTCAGAAACCTTTTATCAATTAACAAGAACTCTTTTAAAAGATAAAGTAAGTTCTTTAGAGAAAATAAGTTCTGTAAGGTGGAAGGAATTAGGTCGTAGACCAAAAGTCAATATACTTGGCCCATCATTGTTAGGATTTAGATGCAGGGATGATGTAATCGAAATCCAACGTATACTTTCAGAACAAGGCATAGATACAAACGTTGTTGCTCCATTGGGTGCTAGTCCAGACGATATTGAAAGACTAATTGATGCTGAAATAAATATTTGTCTTTATCAAGAAATTGCGGGAACATCATGTGAATGGCTTAAACGCAACTTTGGAATGGAATATACAAATATTATTCCAATTGGAATAAAGAACACAATCGAATTTATTAATGAAGTACACAAGAAGTTAGATCTTGCTCTAACTAATAAAGAAGAATTAGAACATAAATCAAAACTTCCTTGGTACTCAAAATCAGTTGACTCAAATTATTTAACTGGCAAAAGAGTTTTTATTTTTGGTGATGGAACACATGCAATCGCAGCCGCCAAAATTGCTAAGGAGGAATTGGGTTTTGAGGTAGTTGGTCTAGGAACATACAGCCGGGAAATGGCAAGGCAAGTAAGAGCAACTGCAAAAAATCTAAACGTAGAAGCTTTAATTACTAATAACTATCTAGAAGTAGAAGATGCAATTAAAAAAGCAGCACCTGAACTAGTTTTAGGGACACAAATGGAAAGGCATAGTGCCAAAAGACTCGGCATTCCATGCTCAGTAATAAGTACCCCCATGCATGTCCAAGATGTTCCTGCAAGATATAGCCCTCAAATGGGATGGGAAGGAGCAAATGTGATTTTTGATGATTGGGTACATCCTTTAATGATGGGCTTAGAAGAGCATCTTATTGACATGTTTAAACATGACTTCGAGTTTGTTGACGGTCATCAAAGCCACCTAGGACATACCGCAACCAAAATAAAGGATTGTATTAACCCTGACGAGAAAAATGATAAAAATAATAAAGAGGGAATTATCTGGACTGAATCTGGGAGAGCCGAATTAACAAAAGTTCCTTTTTTTGTAAGAGGTAAAGTTAAAACAAATACTGAGAAATACGCAATCTTGAGAGGAATTCCAGAAATAAGCGATGAGACGCTTTACGATGCAAAAGCTTATTTTAGTTAGTTCTTACTAATAAATTATAATTAAGCCATGAGTATTTACACTCATAAATTAATAGATTTAATCCTGAAAATTCAGTTATACGAACATATTTCCAACTTTTAATACAATTAAATAAATATTTGTTTAGAAACTTATTTCATGTGTATATACACTGCAAGAATATAAATAATAATGTGTTTTAACCTTTAAATGACTAGTACTATAAATAAACCTCTTGATGGAGAAGGTAGTGTTCAAGTAAAGCAAGATCCAAAAATAAATATCGAAGAAGGGGCTTTAGTTATTGCCGTGTATGGGAAGGGTGGCATCGGAAAGTCAACTACATCATCAAACCTTTCTGCAGCATTTTCAAAATTAGGCAAAAAGGTTCTACAAATTGGATGTGATCCGAAGCACGATAGCACTTTCACTTTGACTCACAAAATGGTTCCTACAGTTATCGATATTCTCGAAGAGGTAGATTTCCATAGCGAAGAATTGAGACCGACCGATTTCATGTTTGAAGGTTTTAATGGCGTAATGTGCGTCGAGAGTGGAGGCCCACCTGCTGGAACAGGGTGCGGGGGATATGTAACTGGTCAGACAGTTAAATTATTGAAAGAACATCACTTATTAGAAGATACTGACGTTGTTATTTTTGATGTCCTTGGAGACGTAGTTTGCGGTGGATTTGCAGCTCCATTGCAACATGCGAATTACTGTCTAATTGTTACCGCTAATGACTTCGATTCAATATTCGCTATGAATAGAATAGTCTCTGCAATAAAAGCAAAAGCAAAAAATTATAAAGTCAGATTAGGTGGGGTAGTCGCAAATAGATCAAAAGACACAGACCAAATTGATAAATTCAATGAAAGAACAGGCTTGAAAACTATGGCCCATTTTAAAGATGTTGATGCCATCAGAAGATCAAGACTAAAAAAATGTACCATTTTTGAAATGGAACCGACTGAAGATGTCCTTGAAGTTCAAAATGAATATTTATCTCTTGCCAAAAATATGCTTGAAAACGTAGAACCGCTTGAAGGCAATCCACTTAAAGATAGAGAAATTTTTGATTTGTTAGGATTTGATTAATCTAAACTAACCTGACCCATTTTGTCATAAGTAGAGATTCGCTGAGAACTTAGTAATTGCATATGTTTATAAGGAATTGAAATATCTAGTAAGCGTTTCATTCTTATCAACGCCAGTTTTGATAGATACTTGGTAATTTCCAGTTGTAATAAGTTTCGATGCGATCTTTCCATGAAGCACGACACCTTTTTACATCATTAAAATTAACTTCGTCTAAAGCATCTTTAAAACTGTAACCAGTATTCAAATAAGTCACAACTTTAGATATATTTTCTTCTGCACATCCAAATAAACCCCAATCAGCATTAACAGCAGTAGGTATCGCTAAAGCAGCTAAAACAAGTATTAAAAATCTCTTCATAAAAAAGAAGCTAATTTCCCCTTATTTTAGATCAACTGTCAATCATTTTATATTTTTGAAATTTGCTTCACTTTTTGTTAAAGAAGTTTCTAAAGGTATTTATTTTATTTTCTAGAATTCTCGTAGACCAAGTGATGGCAGTGGTTTTAGCTATGACAAAGAGGATATGGTTAGTCTTAATTAATCTAACCCAACCAATTGGCTTGTTAAATCATAAGCCTGTTTAGAGGTCTTCGTATCAATTATTCTTTTTGACAACTTTTGAGAAAAAGCTTTTCTGCCAGTTTTTTGACGGTTTCCCCAACTCCAGTGGACTGATGATTTAGCAAATTCTTTATAAGTTGCCACTTGAGCAACTCTCTCTCCTGCCAATCTTTGTGAAACATATCCTCTTGTTATGAATTTTTGAAATATCGGGAAAAGGAATCTAAATAACCAAGGCGTATTTCTAAAAAGTTTTGTATCAGCAACACATCCAGGATATAGAGAATTTACAATAATTTTCTCTGAAGGATATCTCTTTGATAATTCCTGAACGGTCACCATATTGCAAAGTTTACTATCCTTATAAGCCTTACCAGGTTTAAATTTCTTTCCATTCGCCATACTTATTGGAGATAAAAAACCATTTTTGAATCCAGATAAATCTCCCAAATCAGCTGGGGCAGGGATGGGAATCCTTCCTCCAAGTTCTGAATAGTTAGCCGTAACAGTCCCTAATACTGTAATTCTTGGCTTGAATACAGTAGATTTTCCATTTAAAAAAATTTCTCTTTCTGAAGATAAAATATTCTCTATAAGAAGGTTTATCATTAGAAAATGGCCAAAATGATTTACTGCCATAGAGTTTTCAAACCCCTGAGGAGACCTTTCAGGTCTCTTTAGTCTCGGTTTATAAACTGCAGCATTACAAATAAGAGAATTTATTGGTTTTTTAAATCGTTGTAATATTTCATCACAACCTTTTCTCACATCATCCAAGTTAGCAAGATCTATTTCAATAAAGTGAACATTTTTGACTTCCTCTTTTGTCAATAATTCCTCAGCTATTTTTATAGCTCTTTTATTTGATCGATTAACAGCTATAACTTCCCATCCAAATCTTAATAGAGGTTTTAGAGTATTTAATCCTACTCCTGAAGTTGTTCCTGTTATCAGGACTAAACCCTTAATGTTCTTACTCACTAGCAAAATAGTTAATAGAAAAATAAAAAGTAGAATGATTTTAGATCATCCTTATCAACGCCATATTACTCTGATAATGTCTCTAGAAATTATTTGATCCTGATCCTTCATAAATCTTTGCTCGCCTTCAGAAGAAAATAAATCATCAAACTTATTTGTTAAAAAATTAAATCTATTTTTTTCGTATATAAATGAGTCTTGAATTTCCTTTAATCTTGTCAACCTTACTTTGGAGCTATTACCAAGTTTAATCAGGCTTATTATTGCTAAAAGGGAAAAGCAGATTTTTATAATTAAAAAAATTAAAGATACAAAATCATCATGTTTCTGTTGTTTTTTTATAAATACAGAACCTAGATAATTTTTGTAAGAATTACTATTTTTATAAAAAGATTTTGACAAATTAAGTACTTGATTGGTTTACCGAATCAATCAATTCAGTCTAATTATATTATTACCTTACAAATATAAATTTTCTAATATATTTTAGTTCCTACCTAAACTAATTCCTAATCTAAGTGCTAAAACTCCTGCATGCATAACCACTATGAGGCTTAATGCAATTAGATTTATTGTTTGAGTTGGCTCCATGGTGAAAAAAATATTTCCTATATTCTCCACCGAAAAGAGGTGATTTGAAACACTATTACAAAATGATGTTACGTAATTAACAAATTGAAAGAAAAAAATTATTGAAAATTATTATAAATAAATCTACAAAGTTAATCTTGGGAATAGGAAATCAGGCTTTAATTTTTTCGACAAATAATTTGCCTGGATTTGATCAAATGGCTTTAGATTTAAATTCTTTAGATCAGACAATTTCGAATCCTGAAATAATTTTCACATTGAGGTTCTATTATTGGACTGGCGATTGGCTTTCAATTGGCTATCACCAAAAGGAAATTCCTCTTCATTGGAAAAATTTATTATCAAATGGGGAAATTAATATTGTTAGACGTCCCTCTGGAGGGGGGGCTGTTCTGCATTCAGGAGGCATAACATATGCATTAACATTTAAAAAAACTTACTATAAAGTCTTAAGTTATGAAATGGTTAATAATTGGTTAATTAAAAGTTTTAGAGAATTAGGTCTAAACTTACAATATGGTAATTTACGTAAATCAAACATTAAAACAAATTGTTTTGGGACTTCATTAATTTCCGATTTAGTTGATCAGGATGGGTTTAAGAGAATAGGTAGTGCTCAATTTCGTAAAAAAGGGGCTTTCCTTCAACATGGAGAAATTCAAACAAATCCTTCAAGAGATTTGTGGTTCAAATTATTCAAAGAAGAAGCCCCACCAAAAGTAAATTTAAAACTAACAAATGATGAAATAGTTCAACATTTGAGAAATTCATTCCTGAAAAACAAATCAAATATAAATTTCAAAAATATTGCCATAGATTATAAAAAATAGAAAATTTTAATGACAAGAATTATTAAAGATCTCCTTTCTGCTTCATTGAATTAATTATTCTAGGCAATTCAATTCCTAAGGGATAATGATTTTTAAAGTTTAATTTGTTAACAATATCTGAAGGCAAATTAAAACCTAATTTATTCAATACAAAGTTTCCAATTTTTGA
>QCLX01000023.1 GCA_003214215.1 Prochlorococcus sp. AG-418-G18
TAACTCTAGATTTCTGCTTAATAAACCCTATCAAGGCTACAGAACCAACTCCGAAAATAAATGCCCCTAATGAGAAAGGAAGACCTAATGCATAAGCAACCACAACACCAGGCATTACCGAATGTGACACTGCATCTCCCATTAAAGCCCATCCTTTGAGAGTCAAATAACTTGATAGAAAACCACAAACAGCTGCAACTAATGAACTCATAAGAAGTGCTTTTCTCATAAAGTCATGAGTTAAAGGATCTGTGATG
The DNA here is from genome assembly GCA_003214215.1 of Prochlorococcus sp. AG-418-G18. Classification (GTDB taxonomy): domain Bacteria; phylum Cyanobacteriota; class Cyanobacteriia; order PCC-6307; family Cyanobiaceae; genus Prochlorococcus_A. Next base: position 258 of record QCLX01000023.1, read on the forward strand.
AATGAATCTAAAGTTAAAAAAGAACAGAGCTCCATATAAATTAAAATTTAGGATTCAGGTCCAAACAAGAAATCAGGCGAGATCCCTCCAAAAGTGGTTGTAATATTTTCAGGGGTAAACACTTCAGAGGTTTCACCATAAGCTACAACAGTTTTATTTATTAAAAGAACCAAATCACAAAATTCACGGACATGAATCATATCGTGCGTTGATAATAATATGGTTTTCCCCTCATTTTTAAATTGAATAAATAATTCCGAGATAAGTTTTTCAGTTCTTATATCAACACCTGAAAAAGGCTCATCAAGAAGAAGTATTGATGCTCTTTGCGCAATTGCTCTAGCTAAAAAAGTTCGTTTTCTCTGACCTCCAGATAAGTTTCCAATAGGTGTAGATAAATGATCAGTAAGATCAACTCTCTCAATAGCATCTTTAACCGCCTGAACATCAGACTCTCTAGGAGACCTAAAAATATTCATCGAACCATACCTTCCCATCATCACTACATCCCAAACACTTATTGGAAATTGACTATCAATTCCCTCATTTTGAGGAACATAAGCAATTGTCTGATCTTTTTGAGCAGATCTTACAGACTCTCCATTTATTCTAATTTTTCCCTTTGAAATATTCACAAAGCCAGTTAAAGCATTAAAGAAAGTTGTTTTACCAGCCCCGTTCATCCCTACTAACCCACAAATCTGGCCAGGTTTCAATCTTAAATTGGCATCATACAGAGCCACCTTACCGTTGTAATCTACGCAAATATTCTCTGCCTCAATCCTAAAGTTTTGATAATTGATTGTTTCCATAATTCAAAAAAGTCCTTTTTTAATCAAATCCAAATTATGCTCAAGCATTTTTATATAGGAACTGGCAGGCCCACTATCATCAGATAATGAATCAACAAAAAGATTTCCTCCAAAATTAGCCCCTGTTTCGTTTGCAACAACCATTTGAGATTCGTTACTTACAGTACTTTCGCAAAATACAGATGGAACATTTTTTTCTTTAACTAGTGAGATTGTTCTTGCCATTCTTTTGGGAGTAATTTGACTCTCAGCATTAACTGGCCACAAATAAACTTCCTCTAATCCATAATCATTTGTTAGATACGAAAAAGCACCTTCACAACTTACTAGATACCTCCTGTCTTTATTTAAGTTATTAATAAAAAGTGAGAATTCTTTATCTATTTTAGATAGTTTATCTTTATAAATTTTTCCATTTTCTTCAAATAATTTCCTTTTGGATGGCCTCAATTCTGATAAAGTATCCACGAGAATATCTACGTATAGGATCCCTTTTTTTGGAGAAATCCAGGCATGAGGATTGGGTTTCCCTTTATAAAAATCTTCACTGATAAAAATAGGATCCAAATCTTCCGCGACAGTAATTCTTTTAACTTTTAAATTAGAGACAAATTTTTCAGCCCATAATTCAAATCCAAATCCATTATCAATAAAAACAAAAGCATTAGAGGCATTTACCAAATCGCTTGGAGTTGGTTGGTAGCCATGAACTTCAACTCCAGGTTTCGTTATTGATCTAACAATAAAATCATCTTTAGCGAGATTACTAATTATATCCGCCAAAACAGTGAAACTTGCCAGTATTACTTCTTTAGTTTCATTTTTATTTGATATTCTCTTACATGAGCCTGAAGCAATAGAAAGCAGAAGTATCAAACTTAAAAATAAAATATTTTTTTTCATTTTTAACATCCATCCCAGGATTATGAATTAAAAGATAGTTTCATAAGTGGTTTTCTAAGATCAGAAATAAATCCTTTCCAATTTATTTTTTCTTTTTCAAAAGCCTCTTCAACAATTTTCTCAGAATTTTTCTTTATAAAATCCAAATCAGGTTCTTCTACTCCTTTTGTTATTGCCATAAAATCAGCCAAAGAACTTGATACTACTCTTGTTAAATAAGCAGCACTGACAGCCTGAAATGTTCCAGAGACAAGCCAATTTGGGCCATGTAATTTTGTTATGCCAATTAGAGTCTGTCCACTCCATTCAATAACTCCCTGAGCAATTGCAGTCTTTAAAATCTCTTTGGATACTTTATCTAAAATTTCAGGAGACCAATTACATCCCCATATAGACTTAATTTCTTTAATCATTAAAGAATTTAATACTGTCATTGTCATAACATCAATTGATGGAATAGGAGACAAGAAAACAGTTGTTGCGACAAGAATTTGATTTTTTCTTTGTATACCTTTTAACTGCATTCTTCTTATGCCTTCAATTTCAGATTGCCAAGCAGCATGAAGTTCTTTCAAGAGCCTTTTTTTTGTATTTTCAATATTTTTAGATGAACTTATGAAAAACTTCCTTAAAGAAAAAGGTATATTTGTTATTTCACTCTTATTCACATCAAAAGTAATAATTTTGTTTATAAAGTCACTTGAAATTTGAGACTTTAAGTCTTTTATCTGATTTTTGGCTTCTATTTGGTTGGAAGTTAAAGCCACCAACCAGATTGGCATATTTTCAGGAAACTTTTCCAGCCACAAAAAATCATTTGCCGACAAAGGTAAGTTTATAAAATACAAGATTGCATCACTCTTCAAAGCTTCTTCTGGAATAACTTGAGAAGAATTGTATTTAGGCAGTTTTTCGTATAAATCAAAGTCAAACTTATCTGCTTTGAAATTACTTTTCAAAACAGATTGAAAACTTTGATAATCTTTTTGTCCAATGCAACTTATTTTTTCTTTTTCACATCTATTAAGAATAGATTCAAGTGTTTTTTGTCTTTTTGAATTCTGTTTTTCTAATTCATTTGTTGCTTCAAGTTCTTCAAAAAAATTTAAATCTTCATTACATAGGTTTATCCAACCATCTAAATTACTTGGCTCATTAAATTTAGGCTTATCATTCTTCAAGTAAAAATATCCCCCCAAACACAACGCAAAAAATCCTATTGAGCCTCCTGCATAATGAATTAAGTCACTGACGAACCATTCCCCAAAACCTAACAATAATAAAATAATAAGAAGATTTTTTTTTGGAAACTTTATGAAATCCTTTAAAAGGTTGTCTTTACTAATATCAAACACAATACTTTATTTTTCTAATTTTATTTTAATGCAAGTTGTGAATGAGAAAAGCAAAATTTCATAAGTCGTTAATCAAAAGATAAAAATTTAAGCCTTTTAAAAAGACTTATTGCATAACAAGATGCTAAGTTAATAGACTATTTAAATAACTTAAGAAACATTAAGATGTCTAATTCAAATTTCAGCAATAATCCTGGACAAGAAAATTACAGAGGTCGTTCTAACAATGAAAGTTCTAATTTCAGAGATAGATCGGGCGGCAGAAGAGATGGAGGAGGATTCCGCATAAGATTGAGTGATAACGAAATGAAAGCTGTTAAATCAATACAAGAGACCTTTCAATTAAGATCTACCGTTGCAGTTCTGGGTTTCTCTGTTAGAACACTTAGCGAAATGATCAAAGACGAAAAATTGATTGAATCAATCAAAGAATATGCAAAAAATAATAAAAACTCTTCTCCGAGTAGACAATCACAAAATTCTTATGAAGAAAAGACAAAAAGAGCACCTGACCCTTTTGCAAGACCTGTAAAAAGTACATCAACTGAAGAGATCCAATCTAGCGAAGTAGAAGAGGATGGCAAATAAAAAAAGAATTCTTTCGGGAGTTCAACCAACTGGTGATTTACATATTGGGAATTGGCTTGGGGCCATAAATAATTGGGTTACTCTACAAGAGCAATATGAAACATTTCTATGTGTAGTTGACTTGCACGCAATAACAGCCTCATATAATCCCAAAGAATTATCTAAAAACACTATCTCCACAGCGGCTTTGTACGTCGCTTGTGGGATAGATCCAAATATATGTTCAATTTTTGTCCAAAGTCAGATTTCAGCGCATTCAGAACTTTGTTGGATATTAAATTGCATGACCCCAATAAATTGGATGGAAAGAATGATTCAATTTAAAGAAAAATCCATACAACAAGGTAATAATGTATCTATTGGATTATTTGACTATCCAATACTTATGGCTGCAGACATCCTTCTTTATAATGCTGACTTCGTACCAGTAGGTGAGGATCAAAAACAACATCTTGAACTTGCGAGAGATATTGCACAACAGAGAATTAATGCCAGATTTAGTAAGGATAAAAATATTTTAAAGATCCCTCAACCAATCATCATGAAGAATGGTTCAAAAATAATGAGTTTAATTGATGGTTCAAAAAAGATGAGCAAAAGTGATCCTAATGAGGGCAGTCGCATTAACTTATTAGATCCTCCTGAAATAATCACAAAAAAAATTAAAAGAGCAAAAAGTGACAGTTCTATTGGAATTGAATTTAACAACCCTGAGAGACCAGAATCTAAAAATCTTTTGATGATTTATTCAATATTATCTGGCAAAGAAATTTCTCAATGTGAAAATGAATTCTCAGAGACTGGATGGGGGACATTTAAAAAATTAATTACCGAACAACTTATTGAATCACTAGAACCTATTCAGAAAAAATATAAATTATTAATTAATGATCCCTATCAACTAAATAAAATCCTTAATGAAGGGAAGGAAAAAGCTGAAGATTTAGCGAATCAGACTTTAAAAAGAGTTAAATCAAAATTGGGATTTTTTGAAATGGAGAAATAAATTATGCCAATAATTACCTTGCCTGATGGTTCAAAAAAGGTTTTCGAAAAATCTGTAACTATTTTAGAAATTGCCCAGAGTATTGGCGCTGGATTAGCTAAAGCAACAATTGCTGGGAAAGTAAATGATGTTCTTCTTGATGCAACAATTCCCATACATAAAGATTCCAAAGTTGTAATCATCACATCAAAAGATAAAGAAGGAATGGAAATAATAAGACATTCCTTTGCTCACCTTATTGGTCATGCAGTTAAACAAATTTACTCTGATATTAAAATGGTGATTGGGCCTGTAATTGAAGATGGTTTTTATTACGATATTTTCTCTGAATACAGATTTACTCCTGAAGATTTAATAAAAATTGAAAATAGAATTAATAAATTAATAAAAACAAACTATGACGTTGAAATTTCACAAGTTTCTAAAGAAGAGGCAATTAAAACTTTTAAAGAAAGAGATGAGACTTTTAAATTAAGAATAATTGAAGAAATTCCTGAAGAAGGTCTTATAAATTTATACAAGCACGAAGAATACATCGACATGTGTAGAGGGCCTCACGTTCCTAATACTAGGCATTTGAGACACTTTAAATTACTTAAATTATCAGGTTCATATTGGAGAGGTAATAGTGAGAATGAATCATTACAGAGAATATATGGAACTGCATGGGCAAAAGAAAAAGAACTTAATGACTACTTAACAAGAATTGAGGAAGCGGAAAAGAGAGATCATAGAAAACTTGGTAAAACACATTCTCTTTTTCATATACAAGAAGAATCTCCAGGAATGATTTTTTGGCATCCAAATGGATGGACAATCTACCAAGTACTGGAAAAGTACATAAGAGAAATACTCAAAAAAAATGATTATTTAGAAATCAAAACACCACAAGCTGTTGATAAATCTCTTTGGGAAAAGTCCGGTCATTGGGAAAAATTTAGAGACGATATGTTCACTACTGCATCAGAAAATCGAACATATGCAATTAAACCAATGAATTGTCCATGCCATATTCAAGTATTTAATCAAGGTTTAAAAAGTTATAAGGATTTACCTATTCGTCTTGCAGAATTTGGTTCTTGTCACAGAAATGAGCCATCTGGAGCACTACATGGCCTAATGAGAGTAAGAAACTTTACTCAAGATGATGCGCACATATTTTGCACAGAAGAGCAAATTCAAGAAGAAGTATCTATTTTTATAGATCTTGTTTTCGAGGTTTATAAAACTTTTGGTTTTGATGAAATAATTATCAAATTATCAACTCGTCCTGAAAAAAGGGTAGGTAGTGAAGAAATTTGGGATAAATCAGAAGAAGCTCTCACCAAAGCTTTAGATAACAAGAATCTAAATTGGGAGCTCCAACCAGGGGAGGGGGCTTTTTACGGTCCAAAAATAGAATTCTCGTTAAAAGATTGTCTTAATAGAGTTTGGCAATGCGGAACAATTCAGGTTGATTTCTCAATGCCTATAAGATTGAATGCAACTTATGTAGATATTGACAACGAAAAAAGAAATCCAGTTATGCTTCATAGAGCAATTTTAGGATCCTTTGAAAGATTTATAGGAATATTAATTGAACAATATGAGGCAAAATTCCCAATTTGGCTTGCGCCTTATCAAATAATTTTGTTGAGCATTACTGATAGAAATATTGAAAAGTGTTTAGAGTTTAATGAATTAATAAATAATAGTGGTTACCGATCAAGAGTTGATATTAGGAATGAAAAAATAGGATACAAAATACGAGAGGCAACTCTCGGTAGAGTTCCCTTAATTGCAGTTATTGGCGATAAAGAAGAGGAAATTGATTCAGTCGCCTTAAGAGCTTTGAATGGAAAAAATTTAGGAATTTTCAACTTACCTAATCTTTTCAAATTAATGGATGAACAAATTGAAAAAAAAGGGAGAACAGAATAATTTCTAATATATGAATTTTCTCGCTTGTGATTTAGGAGGTACAAAGGTTCTATTAGGAATTTTTGAAAAAGAAATAAATAATAATTCGCCCAAGTTAATAATTAAGAAGAAATATTTATCTTCTGATTGGAGTTCTTTGGACCTAATACTAGAAGATTTTCTGAAAAAAGAATGCAAAAATATTACTCATCCTTCTTCTGCATGTTTTGCCGTAGCTGGTCCATTATCTAACAACAACGCAAAAATCATAAATTTGTCATGGAATATTTCTGGAAATGCTTTACAGAGGAAATTTAATTTTAAACGTTGCGAGCTAATAAATGATTTCGCTGTACAAATTTATGGACTACCTTTTTTAAAAAAAAATCAATATTCTACTATCCAAAATGGATCCTATTCTGAAGGTACTAATAGTGATTTGCATGCCATTGTTGGAGCTGGGACTGGATTGGGTATTGCTAGAGGAATAATATCAGGGGAAAAGGTAAAAGTTTTAGCTAGTGAAGGAGGTCATGTTGAGTACTCCCCAAAGTCAAAATTAGAATGGGAATTAAAAATTTGGCTTAAGAATTACCTAAAAGTTGAAAGGATATCCTGTGAAAGAATTATTAGCGGGACTGGTTTATCAAGAATTGCCGAATGGAGACTAAGCAAACCTGATGCCCAAAACCATCCTCTACAACAATATTTAAAAAAAATTAAAATTTTTGATGCTGCAAGAAAAGAACTACCTGAAAAAATTTGTAATCTTTCTAAAGAAGGGGATCAAATAATGATTGAAGTTGAGAGGATTTGGTTAGGCGCTTATGCCTCTTTATTGGGAGATGTTGCTCTTCAAGAATTGTGTTTTGGCGGGTTATGGATTTCTGGAGGAACCGCATCAAAACATTTCAAAAACTTTAAATCAGATTTATTTTTAAAACAATTTTTCGACAAGGGAAGATTAAAAGATATTCTTAAAACAATGCCTATGAAAGTAATTTTAGATGAAGAGTTTGGACTTTTTAGTGCAGCCTGCAGAGCAAAAATGCTTTTAAAAACTTAAAAACAAAAAATGTCTATTCCTGAAGTAGGTAAAAAAATAAAGGTAACAGTGCCTTCCACAACTGCCAATTTAGGGCCTGGATTTGATTGTCTTGGAGCAGCATTAGATTTGTATAATGAGTTTATTTTCACAAGAATTGAAGGCGGTGGAGATAGATTTGATTTAATAATGGAAAGTACAGATGGTAATCACTTAAGAGGAGGACCTGAAAACTTAGTTTTTAGAGCAGCTCAGAAAGTATGGGAGAGCGCAAATATGGATCCTTTTGCACTTGAAGCAAGAGTTAAGTTGGCAGTACCGCCTGCACGCGGGCTTGGAAGTAGTGCTACAGCAATAGTTGCTGGATTAATCGGAGCAAATGCGATAATGGACTCTCCATTGTCCAAAGAAAAACTCCTTGAACTTGCCATTGATATAGAAGGTCATCCTGATAATGTAGTCCCCTCTCTTCTGGGTGGGCTTTGTTTGACAGCCAGGTCTTCTTCTCAAAGATGGAGAATCATTAGATGTGATTGGCACGATTCAATTAAAGCTGTTGTAGCAATACCTGCAATTCGTCTAAGCACGAGTGAAGCGAGAAAGGTTATGCCCAAGAACGTACCCATATCTGATGCAGTTACAAATATGGGGGCACTTACTTTGTTACTAAACGGCTTAAAAGCAGGTAATGCGGAACTTATAAAAGAGGGAATGTTTGATAAGTTACATGAACCCTACAGATGGAAACTTATTAAGGGTGGATTAGAAGTTAAAGATGCCGCACTAAATGCAGGCGCTCTAGGATGCGCAATTAGTGGAGCTGGTCCAAGTATCTTAGCTTTGTGTAAAAAAGAAAATGGAAAAAACGTCAGTCAAGCCATGGTGAAAGCATGGGAGAAGTCAGGTGTAGCTAGCAGAGCACCGTTCTTAAACGTTCAAACAAAGGGGAGTCAATTTAGCACTATCTCTGGTAAGTAGTTTTACTTAGGCATTTTTAATGTTATAGTCTCAAGCTAGTACAACTTCAACTAGAATAAAAAAATTATTCATTACATAAATGAATTTAGAATCTTTTCCTTGGCTATCATCTATTGTTTTACTGCCTTTAATTGGGGCATTAATAATGCCTTTCTTGAGCTCAAAAGAAGGAGAAGATAATTCACTCCCTAGAAATATCTCATTAAGTTTTTTATTTATCGATTTTTTACTAATAATCGGCGTCCTTTTTCAAAAATTCAATACTTCAGATAGCTCTTTACAACTGGTAGAAAGAGCTTCCTGGTTACCCTCAATAGGCTTAGAGTGGTCTCTTG
>QCLX01000024.1 GCA_003214215.1 Prochlorococcus sp. AG-418-G18
GATAAAGAAAGAAATATTAGTCTTTTATTAAAAGAATTTAATAGAGAAAGAAATTTAGATCCTAAATTAGTTGAGTCTCTAGCAAAGGCAAAATCTAAAGGGTATGAAAGCTGGCAAGAAGCTAAGGAAAAATCAGATTTTAAAATTTTTCTTCCTTTCTTTGAAGAATTAGTTAAATTGCGGATTGAAGAGGCAAAACAAATATCAGATCAATATTCACCATGGGAAACTTTAGCCCAACCCTTTGAGCCTGAATTAACTTTAAAGTGGCTGAATAAAATGTTTCAGCCTTTGAAAGATGCTCTCCCAGAGTTGATTAGAGGTATTAATAAATCTAAGAAATATCACTGGGATTTGAGTCCAGAATCTCAACATAATTTATGTTCTCAATTACTTGATGAGTTTGGGAGAGATAAAGATCTAGTTGTTGTTGGTAAATCTCCCCATCCTTTTTCGATTACATTAGGGCCTAATGATTACAGGATTACGACAAGAATTGTTGAAGGTGAACCATTATCAAGTTTTTTAGCAACTGCGCATGAGTGGGGGCATTCTATTTATGAGCAGGGTTTGCCATCTCAAAGTCATCAATGGTTTGCTTGGCCTTTAGGTCAAGCAACCTCTATGGGTATTCATGAAAGTCAATCTTTATTTTGGGAAAATAGAATAGTTAAATCCAAATCTTTTTCAAAAAGATTTTTTAACAAATTTGTTTCGGCTGGATGCTCTCTTAATAATTATTTAGAACTATGGAAATCTATTAATCATTTGGAAGCAGGATTAAATAGGGTTGAAGCGGATGAATTGACTTATGGCTTACACATATTAATAAGAACCGAACTTGAAATAGATTTAATTGAAAGAGGGTTACCTGCTGAAGATATTCCAACAGAATGGAATAAAAGATATGATGAACTCCTAGGAATTAAACCATCTAATGATTCAGATGGTTGTCTTCAAGATGTTCATTGGAGTGAAGGGGCGTTTGGATATTTCCCCTCATATTTGTTAGGACATGTTATAAGTGCGCAAATATCTTCTCAAATGGAAAGAGACATAGGTTTGATTGACAACTTAATTGAAAATGGTGAATATCAAAAGATCATCTTTTGGTTAAAAAATAATATACATAAATATGGCAGATCAGTTAATTGTATGGAGTTGGTAAGAGCTGTAACTAATGAAGAACTATCGCCAAACTATTTTATTAATCATTTAAGGTCTAAAATAAATGATTTTTGCTGAAACATTACTTTTAAAGAATTTGGTTAGGTGTGAGGATGTAAGATAAACAAAAATAATTTCTTGATGGCAAATCTAAATCAGCCCCCAAGCAGGGTTACCCCAAATTTATTGCACATACTAAATGCTTTCACTGACAGCTCAAATACAATAATAAACACTATTGTCGAATTGAACTCTAATACCATAAATAAATATGAATTAATTACAGAAACGGGCCATCTAAAACTTGATAGGGTAGGTTATTCATCACTTGCGTATCCTTTTGCTTATGGATGTATTCCCAGGACATGGGATGAAGATGGAGATCCGCTTGATGTAGAAATTGTTGGGGTAACTGAGCCATTGATACCTGGATCTATTGTGGAAGCAAGGATTATTGGGGTGATGAAATTTGATGATGGTGGAGAGGTCGATGATAAGGTAATAGCGGTTCTCGCAGATGATAAAAGAATGGATCATATCTCAAGTTATGAAGACCTTGGAGATCATTGGTTAAAAGAAACAAAGTATTATTGGGAGCACTACAAAGATCTAAAAAAACCAGGAACATGTACTGTCAATGGTTTTTTTGGGATAGAAGAAGCTGTTAAAGTGATCAAAGATTGTGAAGAGAGATACAAAAAAGAAATTGATCCTAAATTAGTAAATTAACTAATTTTATTTTTCTCTAAATTTTTCAAATATTTCGCTTAGTATTTCTTCGGCACCTTGCTGCTTTAATTTTTTAGCTAGTTCTTTGCCTACTTCTTCGGGATTATTAATATTGCCAATATATTGATCTTTAATAAGCCTTTCTCCATCAAGAGATGCAACCATACCAGTAAGGCAAAGTTGTTCATTCTGAATTTTACTATTCACACCTATTGGGACTTGGCATCCACCTTCAAGCTCTCTTAAAAAAGCCCTTTCTGCTAGACATCTTTGACTGGTGGGTTTATCTTCTAAGATATGTATAATTTCTGAAACTTTTTTATCATCAGATTTACATTCAATACCTAGTGCTCCTTGGCCAACGGCATGAAGGGAAACTTCACTCGGAATAATCTGGTGAATTCTTGATTCAAAACCTAATCTCTTTAAACCAGCGGCCGCAAGAATTATACAATCAAATTCTCCTGCATCTAATTTTTCAATTCTTGTAATAACATTTCCCCTAATATCTTTGAAAACAAGGTGTGGGTACTTATTTCTTAATTGTGCAAGTCTTCTTAGGGAGCTTGTTCCAACAATCGAACCTTCAGGTAAGTTTTCTAATTTATAACAGTCATTTTTTTTGTTTACTACTAAAGCATCTGCAGGATCCTCCCTTTTTGTAATACATCCTAATTTAAGGCCATTAGGCAAATTGGTTGGTAAATCTTTTAGAGAATGTACTGCTATATCTGCATGGCCTACGAGCATTTGTGCTTCAAGTTCTTTTGTAAATAAGCCTTTGTCGCCTATTTTTGCTAAGGCTACATCAAGGATTTTGTCACCTTGAGTTGCCATAGCTTCTATAGATACCTCTAAATTGGGAATATTCCTTTCTAGTTGATCTTTAACCCATAAAGTTTGAACCATTGCTAGCTTACTTCTTCTACTAGCTATTTTTAGCTTAAAATTAGTCATTAAATATTATTTTGAGTTTGAATTAAAAATTAAGTCGAATTTATTTTAAGCTATTATTTTGCCAGTTTTTAAAGCTAATTATTATACTTAACTTTTTTTATTTTATATATTCTTTTAAAACCCCATTTCGATTTGGATGTCTAAGTTTTCTTAGGGCTTTTGCCTCTATTTGTCTAATTCTTTCTCTCGTCACATCAAAAATCTGGCCAATTTCTTCAAGAGTTTTCATTCTTCCATCATCAATTCCATATCTCAATCTGAGAACATCTCTTTCTCTTGGACTAAGAGTGGCTAATACTCCTTCCAAATCTTCTCTTAGTAAAGTTTTAGAAACATCTTGCTCTGGATTTTCTATATCAGCCTCTATAAAGTCTCCTAGTCTTGAGTCTTCTTCTTTCCCTATTGGAGTTTCTAAAGAAATAGGAAGTTGCGCACTTTTAGCTATAAATCTTAATTTTTCGATTGTCATTTCCATACTCTCAGCGATTTCTTCTTCACTAGGTTTCCTGCCAAATTCTTGGCTAAGAACTTTTGTGGTTTTTTTAATTCTGGATATTGTCTCGTATAAGTGAACTGGCAATCTAATAGTTCTACTTTGATCCGCAATTGCTCTTGTAATGGCTTGACGAATCCACCAAGTTGCATATGTAGAGAACTTATAACCTTTTTCATGGTCGAATTTTTCCGCTGCTCTAATTAGACCCAAACTTCCTTCTTGGATTAAATCTTGAAATGATAAACCTCTGTTCATATATTTTTTAGCAATGGAAACAACTAATCTTAAATTTGATTGAACCATTTTTTCTTTAGCTCTCCTCCCTAAGAGAAGTCTTCTTCTGAATTTGGGAAGAGGCATATCTATTAACTCGGCCCATTCTCTTACAGATGGGAAATGTCCTTTTTCTGACTCATATTGAGTTGCTAGCTCTTCTAATTGGAGTAAGTCAGCAATTTTTCTTGCAAGCTCAATTTCTTCATCTGGTCTTAAAAGTCTAATTCTTCCAATTTCTTGGAGATAAACTCTTATTGAATCTTCAGTGTAGATACCTTTTGGCCCAAGTTTTATATTCCCGAGCCCTTTATCTTCTTCTTCAGAATCACTAAATTCATTATTGTTATTTTCAAGATTGCTTTCGTTTAACTCAGCAGATGTCTGTAAAGTTTGATTATTTTTATTACTATCTTCTTCAACTACTGTTTCTAAATTTGTATTAATTTTTTTATTGATCTTTTTTTTTGAACTAGGCTTGGAATTCTTTGATTCTGCTGCAACTGGACACATAATTGACTCCTTTCTACGGTGAATTTAACTAGATAAAATTTTATTTAGGACTAATTTGAACATTTAGTAGTAAAGTCCCCTTAATGTTTAAAAAACTTTTTCACAAAATGAGAATAAGAAAAGTTTTCTAAATTGTTGAAAAATTTTAATAGTGCTATAGATTACCTAAAGTAAAAAGTCTTGGGATTTCTCAGACAGGCAGATCATTTTTGAATTTTCAGTCAATGATCAGAGCTTCATGTCTCCCTTAAGAGCAGGATACTTACAATGTGCAAAAAACACTTTGTGGAATGTTCAACAATCCAATACTAAGAAAAAGTTTTGAAGCCGGCAAGTAAACAGTTATTAAATATCTCCTATAAATTGGAAATTTTGCTTGATATAGGTAGTAGTAATGAAAGCTTTTACTATTTAGATGGAAATAATCTTGGAGCAGAAGTTGGAGATATTGTAAGTGTGAGACTAAGGGGGAGATTATTGAATGGGTTGGTGATCTCCAAAAAAGACTTTTCGACAGTCAATAATGATGAATCAAATATTACTGGAGGAAAAAGCATAAGATATTTGTTTGTTGAAAGTATTTTGCAGAAAAAAATAATTGATGAATCTTGGAGAGAATTGATAGACTCCCTAGCCTCTTTTTATATGGTTAGTAATTTAAAAATGTTTAAAACTGCATTTCCTCCTGGCTGGATTGGTAAATATAAAAATTTCTCTAAAGGTTTAAAAGATCAAATATGGATTGAAACTAAAAAAGAATTTGATATTAAGAAAAATGGATTAACCAAAAAAGAATTTTTTTTAATGGATACTTTATCTAAAAAAGGTAATTGGCAAAGTGAATTAATAAAGTCTGGTTTTAATTACACTTTAATTAACTCAATGGTCAGTAAAAATTATCTTGCTAAATCTAAAAGAAAAAAAAATATAAATAGTAAATTAAATTCCTTTGTAAAAGATCATGTCGCAACGAAAAAACCAAATCTTACAAATGAGCAAAAAATTGCATTTCAAGAATTTCAAACAATGAAACCAGGAGATGCATTACTTCTTTGGGGCGAAACAGGTTCAGGTAAAACAGAAGTGTATATGAGAATTGCTGAAGATCAATTTCTTAAGAAAAAAAGTTGTTTGATACTAGCCCCAGAAATTGGATTAATTCCTCAACTTATTGATAGGTTTAGTAGGCGATTTAATAATGTCGTTTACGAATATCATAGTAATTGTTCTCCCGATCATAGAACTTTAGTTTGGAAGAAAATTATTAATGCTAATGAACCTTTAATAGTAATAGGTACAAGGTCGGCAGTTTTTCTTCCAATCAAAAATCTGGGATTAATAATAATGGATGAAGAACATGATGTTTCTTATAAGCAAGATAGTCCTATGCCTTGCTATGACGCGAGAGAGATTGCTATTGAAATAGTAAAAAGGAATTCTGCAAAGTTAATTTTTGGGAGTGCAACCCCATCAATGAAGACTTGGAAAAAGTGTATTTTTGAAAGGAATTTTAAATTGGTAAGAATGATTCAAAGGATATCCAGTAATGAGACTCCTGAAATAAAAATTATTGATATGCGGGATGAGTTTAAGAAGAGAAATATGAAAATTCTTTCCAATGAATTATTGCAATTGCTTCCTCAACTACGCTTAAAAAAAGAGCAAGCAATAATTTTGATCCCTAGGAGGGGGCATAGTGGATTTTTAAGTTGTAGAAATTGCGGATATTTAATAAATTGCCCCAACTGTGACGTTCCTTTATCAGTTCATCTCGGATCACAAGGAAAAAAATGGTTAAGGTGTCATTGGTGTGATCATAAATCAAGATTGATCAATCGTTGCCCAGATTGTCATTCAACTGCTTTCAAACCTTTTGGAATTGGTACGCAAAGGGTAATAGAGTTTTTAAATGAAGAATTTCCTGACTTAAGAGTACTTCGCTTTGATAGAGATACAACTTCAGGAAAGGATGGACATAGAGATATTCTTTCAAAGTTTTCTAAAGGTGATGCTGATATTCTTGTCGGTACTCAGATGTTGGCAAAAGGTATTGACATCCCCAATATTACTCTTTCAGTAGTTATTGCAGCAGATGGGTTGCTTCATCGCCCAGATATTTCAGCAGAAGAAAAATCATTACAATTATTTTTGCAAGTAGCAGGAAGGGCCGGCAGGGCACAAAAAAAAGGGAAAGTAATTTTTCAAACATATAAACCTAACCACCCGGTGATTTCCTATCTTCAAAAAAGAGATTATGAAAGATTCTTAATTGAAAACTCGAGATTGAGAAAGGATGCTAATTTATTTCCATTTTGCACAATTTGCCTACTTAAATTATCAGGTGAAAATTATGAATTAACTGAGTCAATTGCAATAAAATTAGCAAAATATCTACTCAGTTTTTGTGAGAAAAAGAACTGGAAATTAATTGGTCCTGCCCCTAGTTTAATAGCTAAAGTCGGTAAAAAATTTAGATGGCAGATATTAATACATGGTCCTGAAGGAACAAAGATACCTTTACCTGATAGATCAATATTATGGAAACTTATTCCAAAAAATGTTTTTTTAACAATAGATGTTAATCCAGCAGAGTTGTAATTACTTTGATGGAAGTTGAGGTAAATCTGAACCTAATTTAAATCTATAGAATCTTAATAAATAAGCCAATATTATAATTATTAAAATAATAGATATCCCAATCAAGAGTTTGTTGAGGCTCCAGAAAGAAAATTCAAGACTATTTATCTGCCCTTGATTTAAATCCCAAATTATCAGATTTTTTGTGATTTCTAAATTTGAATTATTTTTATCGGTAAGGATAGCTTTATTAGGGTGAATAATTTTGAAAATGAGTTCTAAATTATCAATGCCTTTAATAGAATTTAGATCCAAATCTAACCTGTAAAAGTATTTTTTAAAAAAAATGAAGTTTTTTTGAGTAGTATTAATTTCTATATTTGTTGATTCTCCCGCTAACTCTCCAGCTGTATTTTGGGTGATTTTAAGAACTTGCTTTGTATCCTCTAAATTGAGATTTTTATGTTTCAAAGAAAAGGTTGATTCGTCTTGTTCAATTTCTGCGTCAGGAAAGATATCTTTCATCTTCTCTTCAAATTTTAATTGCCAAGGAAATTTCTTTATGTATTTACTCTCTATCACCAAATTATTAGTTATTGAATCAAGTTCACTAAGATCAAGTGTATCCTCAATTTTTACGCAGCCACTTAAAAGTGGAATTAATAATAATAGTATTAAAAAAATGATCAGTGAAAAGCCTTTCTGAAAGGGTTTTGTTTCACCAGTTGGTGTCTCAGTTACATTAATAAATTTTTTTTTCTTCAATACTTCTCTTTTTTTGCGCAGTGAGTTAAGAGATTTTTTATTGAGTGATGGGTCGCTTTCAAACTGTACGTTCCAATTTTCTGGTTTTTTAATGTCAGGAGAGTCTATAACTTCCATCAAATATTTTGCATTTTCTCTCGTCTTATTATCGTAAGATTTTAGAAGTTCTTTACAAAACCTTTTAGCCTCCTCCCTTTTATTGATACCACATAGAGCAGTAATTAAGATTGTTCTTAAATTTACTCCCTCTTTGCTTGATAAAGGAAATGATTCGATTATGGGCAAAAGAAATTCAATGCAATAATGATACTCACCTTTAGCTAAAGCAAGTTCTACTTTTTCTAAAACTTGCTCATAAGTTTTCATAGGTTAGGCGACTATCATTGTACCTATTCCGGAATTTGTAAAAATCTCAAGAAGTAATGAATGTTCTATTCTTCCATCAATTATGTGAGCTGCTTTGACTCCTTGTGCTAAAGCTCTTATACAGCATTCTGTCTTTGGAATCATACCTTCAGTCACAATTTTTTTATCAATAA
>QCLX01000025.1 GCA_003214215.1 Prochlorococcus sp. AG-418-G18
CTATTAAAACATCATATTTATTAATTTCTTCTAACTGACTAATTAATCGATGGAGTCCTGCTACTCCAACATCTATAAAAGATTTACAATTCACTCCATAAATTTCAAGGGCTAATTGTGCTTCAAGTGTAACGGCCAAATCACTTGAGCCTCCAGAAATTATGGCAACTTTTTTATTTGTATATATTTTATCCATATTTTTTCCAATTATTAGACAATTTGCTTCTTTATGGAATCTTGCATCATCATACAAATCCAAAAGATAATTAGCCTTTTCAATATTAATCCTAGTTATGAAAACAACCTCATTTTTACTTAATACACTTTCAGATAATCTCTTTAATTGGTCAATACTCTTATCTTGACCCCAAATAGCCTCAAAGAGTCCAAGCCTCTCTCTTCTTTGAAAATCAAACTTGATATCAGAATTCATCTTTGCTTATCTAATTCTCCCTCATAAATTAATTCAAAAGGATTTTTTCCTACATTTAGAGCAGCTCTAACATTATCTTCAAATTTTTGTTGAACTATATTTACTTCTGAAATTGGTATGCTTTTCCATAATTTTTTACTTTTCCAATTTACCAATATTAAAGCTTCTTCTTTTTCTTTATCCCAAAATAATTGTCTCCCCAAAAAACCATCTTGAGAAGATAACCATGGCTCCCATATTTCTTTTTCAGCAGTTAACCATACTGCTTTTAATTCCGAAGGGACTTTAAGTCTTAATTCCTCTATGACTATTTCATTTTGATAATTATCCATTGTAAGAGCTTTTAAATTAGGAATATTGGATTGAAAAATTAAAACTACCAAACAAATTAACACTAAACAAAATCTTTGAATTTTTTTTTTCAAATTTAAATTTAATTTCATTTTTTCTCAAGTAAAACTACTGAATGACAACTTATACCCTCTTCTCTACCTTCTGGACCCAATTTTTCATTAGTAGTTGCTTTAATACCGATTAAATTTTCATCAATATTTAAGATCTCAGAAATATTTTTTTTCATTAATTTTATATGAGGCATGATTTTTGGCCTCTCAGCGACAAGAACAGTATCAATATTATTTATTTCCCAACCATCTTGTCTTATCAAGTGAATTACTTTTGATAACAAAAACAAGCTATCAACATTTTTCCATTTTTCATCAGATGGGGGGAAGTACTTTCCTATGTCACCCAGCGAAAGTGCTCCTAATAATGCATCCATAATTGAGTGACTTAAAACATCAGCATCACTATGACCATCCAATCCTAAATTTTCAGGATGATGCAACTTCACTCCTCCAATGATTAAATCTCTATCCTTTACCAGTCTATGAATATCGTATCCATTACCGATACGTAACTTTGGAAAATCATTAGTCATATTTAAAGTTGTAATCTATATAAAGACAATTTGTGATCATCCTCTAAATCCAAAAAATGTTTTGAAATTAACAAATAATAATTTAACCTCCTAAAAGAATACTTTACCAATACAAAGAAAAATATAAAACAATGGTTTAAGATAGTTCTTATCTTTTAATCTCTAAAAGCATCTATTAACATTTTGGTTGAATAAATCCCTGGGATAGGTGATGTAACTTCTTTTATAATTGCAGCAGATTTTCCATAAAAACTATTTTTTACTGATATTAAATCATCTTTCTTTAAATAAGGGTTTTTCTTAGAGCCTCTTTTTTCTCCAGCTCTATAAGCAATATTTTTTTTAATTACTGATCCATCTTTTTCATACCTTATTAAAACAACCTTTCCAGAGAGAGGTTTTACTGGTCCAGTAATATCAAGAGCATCAGATAGAGTAGCTTCAAGTGGAAGTTTTACCACCCCGGGGGTTTCAACTCTACCAAAAATATTTACCGTAATAAATTTTGGAGAAATACCAGATAAAATAGATTTCGAAATTTGATTTGGATTAGACTTACTTAGCTTGGGAAAGAATAAACTATCTCCATCAAATATACGAATATCGTTATTATCATCTGAATCATTCAAATAAGCAGTAAGATCAATAACTGCTCTCTTTTGGCCTCCACCTTTTCCAAGAGGTACATCTCTAATAATTTCAATTCGGGATAAATCAGTTTTAGAAGTTATACCACCAGCCTTTCTAATAACATCAGAAATAGTAGTTAAAGATCCACTTGATCCTTTGATGACAAGATTTTCTGAAGATTTATTTTTTTTCAAATTTTGACTTAAATCTAAAAATTCCCCCCTATTAGGTCTCATAAATAAATCCGGTTCAACATTTTTCGATTGCTCTAAATTAATATCCGATTGATCTAAATTAATAAATGAAGCAGATTTATAAGCAGGGAATTTGTAAAAGCCTGGATTTCTTATCTCTCCTCTTGCTAATACTCTCATACTTTTAAAAACCGCAATCCTCACTTTTATTTCTGGATCAATAATGAATTCAGCGTATCTTTTTTTCAATAAAGTTTTTAATTCAGACTTTGTTAATCCTCTTACAAAAGTTTCATCTAACCTTGGCAAAAATAATTCTCCTTCTTCATTAACCGTAAAAACACCACTTAATTCTTCAGCAGGAAAAAATTCTATCGATATTGAATCGCCAGTATCAATAATATAATCTTCCAATTCTTTACTAGAATTCAAATAAGAGGAAGATATTTCTTTATCCTTTGAGAAAAGAGTTTCATTTGCTTCAGATTTTGAAACTTCAGCAAAGAACAAAGAACTAAAAAAAATTATAATTGGCAAAAATTTATAATAATTTTTTAACAAAAAATCCTAACCATATCTATATAATATTATACCTCATTATTAATATTTAATTTTCAAAGCATATTTACTAAGATAATCGTAATTAATTTAACTTAACCGAATTCCAAAGCAACAAATATCTAATCTTTTAATTTCTAAGATTCCTTTTAATCACAATCAAACTTTTTAATTTCATTACTATTCATTAGATCTCTTCTTCTATTAAAGGTTCTTTTTAACTGCTGTTCTTTTCTCCAAAGTTCAATTTCTTTATGATTGCCACTTATAAGAACATCAGGAACTTTCATATTCCTAAAAACTTGAGGCCTAGTGTATTGAGGATACTCTAATAAAGAAGAATTATGGCTTTCATCCACTAAGGAATCTGGATCACCAAGAACTCCAGGTAATAATCTAGTCAAACCGTTAATTATTGATATAGCAGGTATTTCACCTCCAGAAAGCACATAATCACCGATAGAAATCTCTTCATCAGCTAAATTTCTAATTCTTTCATCATAACCTTCATATTGACCACAAATGATTATTATTTGATCCAAAGTTGACCATCTCGCAAGATCTTTTTGCTTTAAGACTTTACCCTGTGGGGTCATCAACAAAGTTTTACTTTTGGGTGATTTTCTAATTGATTCATATGCCTTATAAATAGGTTCAGGTTTTAATACCATACCGGCACCTCCTCCATAAGGCTTATCATCTACTTGTCTGTAAGAACCTTCTCCATATTCTCTTAAATCATGTAAATTAACCTCGATCAAATTCTTTTCTAGAGCTCTTGTTATAACCCCTAAATTGTTTGTTAATTCAAAAGCTTTAGGGAACAATGTAATTACATCAAAATTAAAACTAATCATTTAGAACTCTTCCTCATAACCAAACTCTATTAACCTTGATTCTTTTTTTCTCCAATTTGGAACAACTTTCACAAACAACTCCAAGTGAACTGGACCATCAATCAATTTTGACATATTTGATCTTGCTGACTGACCAATAATTTTTAACATTGAACCTTTCTTTCCAATAAGAATGCCTTTTTGAGTTGATCTTTCAACAATAATAGTAGCCAAAATAGCTGTAAAAACTTTGCCATTTTTTCTTTTCATTTCCTCTATCTTTTCTATCTTTACTGCGACACTATGAGGTACTTCTTCTCTTGTATTTTTTAATACCTGCTCTCTCACTAAATCAGATAATAAGTTATCTAATGGTTGGTCACAAATCGTCTCTTCCCCATAAAGTTTTGGCCCCTCAGGAAGAAAATTAAGAGCCATCTCGGCCAGTTCAGAACAACCTTCTCCTTCAGAAGCACTTACAACTTGAAAGTTTCTATTAATTCCCAAAAACTTTCTATATTGATCTAATCGTAAATTCCTAAATTCTTTATTAACCAAATCCCACTTATTTAATGCAACAATAAACTCAGTTTTATTTGCGATTAGAAAGTTCAAAATATATTCATCACCTCTCCCTGGTTCTTCACTTGAATCAATTACAAAAATTACCATATCAACTCCATTAATTGCAGATTTTGCGTTTTTTACTAATATCTCTCCAAGTCGATGATGAGGTTTATGCACGCCAGGCGTGTCAACAAAAATTATTTGTCCATCATTTGTAGTAAGTATTCCTTTTAATTTATTTCTTGTAGTTTGCGCTATTGGAGAAGTAATTGTTATTTTTTCTCCAATTAATTTATTTATTAAAGTAGATTTACCCACATTTGGCCTTCCTAGTAAAGTTACAAACCCAGATCTATAATTGGTCAAAGACTCTAAATGCATCAATAATAAAATTCTGAACAAAAATGAAAAAAAAAACCATAGATTTAAAAGAAGCTTCGTTCACACAAGCAATAAATATATCCGCACAATGGTGCAAAGAGTGGGGTGAAGATCTTCTCAGCGAAGAGGTTTTAGCAGATAGAATTGCAGAACTAATTAAAACAAGAAATGGACTCAGAGGATTTTTTGCATACGCTTTATCAGATAAAGATTGTTTTTTGTTAGATAAACTACCTTTTTCACTAATTTACAAACTCAACGAAGGTGGTGATGCTGTAACAGAGATAGTAGTAAAAAATTTAATAATGAGTTCTGCTCAAATTATTATTCATCGAAGACATAATAATCATGAATATGAGATAACATCGGAAAACATTTCAGATAGATGCAAGGCTATTTTAAGAGTTTTAGAAACTAAGTCAGTTACAAAGTCTGTCAATCTAGTTCTTAGAGACTTAGATGATATGGGAAATAGTTTTGATAATTCAAGAAAGTATGACTCAGAGCAAAAGGAATTTATAAAAAAACAAATTCTTGATATCGCCCAATAAAAAAGCGTAGAAACGAATCTACGCTTTGGGTTTAAATATTTAAGTTATGTGTTTAGTCTCTCCTTCCGCCGCCTTGAAGTGCGATCATTAATCTCAAAATAAAAACAAAAAGGTTTATATAAGTTAGATACATTCCTAAAGCCCCTGCAAGGTATTGATCATCATTATATCTTCTTGGCATTGTATAGAAATCGACAAATGACATTGCAACGAATAAGACAGTTCCAAATCCTGCAATTATCAATTCGAGTCCTGAACCTCCAAAAACGCCTGGAGCAAAGAATCCTCCAATTAATTGGACAAACATTGCTATGAGCAGTCCTATCAATCCAAGCCCAACTACACCACTTAGTGCTTGACCAACACTATCACTCATTCTTTGGCCAGTATAAGAGGCAATAACGAAAGTTATACCTGTAGCTAAGGCAGCTGTTCCAACAGAACCAATACCAATTGTTCCTATTGCTAAAGCAACTATTCCACTTAAGGTGAATCCAGTTAACAAGCTAAAGCCTGTTAGTAAAGGCAAAGCCTTAGCATTATTTGCATTATTTGCTGCACTTGTGGCTATAAAAAACAAAATCAATTCTGCAATTAATGCAACTATTGAAAGAGGCTGGAAAAGCCCAGGATTTGTTGCTATGAGTGAGACACCTGCTAAAACGCCTAAAGAAGTTAGAACCATACCTCCACCTACATAAGGTAAGGCTTTTTGAACAACATTAGGTCCAACAATTGAACTTGTTTGTGCTTCACGAATAGCTTGATTGAAATTACTACTTGCTGGCATTTCTTTTTTTAAATATGATCTTATTCTACTCGATTTTTAAAATTTCAGGGTACGGATCTCCAGAGTTATAAAGTTATTGATAAGCCTCAATAATTTTCTGAACTAAAGGATGACGAACTACATCTTCAACAGTTAAATAACAAAATTTTATACCTTCAGTTTCAGAGAAAATCCTTGATGCCTCGATCAGGCCGCTTCCCTGATCTGTTTTCAAATCAATTTGAGTAATATCTCCATTAACAACCATTTTTGATCTATCGCCTAATCTGGTCAAAAACATTCTCATTTGAGAGCAAGTAGTATTTTGCGCTTCATCAAGGATTACTAAAGATTTATCCAAGGTTCTTCCTCTCATAAATGCTAATGGAGCAACTTCAATAATTCCCTTATCGATTAACGAATTTGTTCTATCAAACCCAAAAATACTATGTAAAGAATCAAAAAGAGGTCTTAAATAGGGATCTACTTTTTGCTGTAAATCACCAGGAAGAAATCCCAAACTTTCACCAGCTTCTACAGCTGGTCTGGTTAGAATAATTTTTTCAATTTTTTTCTCGTTCAATAGTCTTGCTGCGCAAACAGTTGCTAAAAATGTCTTACCAGTACCAGCGGGACCAATTGCGAACGTAAGATCAAAATTTTCAATTGATTCAACATATTCTTTTTGCCTTATAGTTCTTGGTCTTAAATATCTTCCTTCTTTTGAACGCGCAAGAACCTTTTTACCAAGTTCAGCATGTGAAGATGATTCTCCAATATTTAGAGAACTTAAAGCCGCTTTAAGGTCTACCTCTGGAACTTCTAACCCTTGTTCCCAAATTGGTCTTGTTAATTCTACTAATGCTGATGCTCTCTCAATTTTAGATACAACACCGTTCATCTCAAGTTGTAAGCCTCTTATGGTTAAAGAAACTC
>QCLX01000026.1 GCA_003214215.1 Prochlorococcus sp. AG-418-G18
TAAAAGAAGTTGAATAATTTCCTCCCTTGATAAACAATAAATATCAAGATTAAGAGTTTTAAAGGCTTTACCTCGTGTATTAAAAATCCTTTTCTTATCATCAGAGTATTGTTCTAAAGCTAGATTTAAATAATTAACAAGTGGTGGTTCTTTTGCAATATCGATTAATTGGAATTCGAAATCTTTGCTTTTAAGCCACTTTGCAGCTTTTCTGCAAGTAGAGCATTTTAAATAACTATAAAAAATGATTTTTTTCAATTTAATTTACTAATTTTTGATTTCTTAAGTACTTTAAAGTTCTTCTTTTTTGTAGGTATACAACTTTTCAATAAATTTTCAACCACATCAAAATCCCTCCAACCGTCAATTTGAACTGTTCTTCCATCAAGTCCTTTACTTGTCCTAAAGAATTCAGCAACATCCTCAAGCTGATTAGGAGCAATTTGATTAATACTCACTATATTAGCCTGTCTAGGATTAGCCATAGGCACACATAAAAGTTTTCCATCATATGCACCACCATCATGCATATCCAAAACTCCAATAGGTCTAGCTTTTATTAAACAACCGGCAAAAGTAGGCTCATCCATTATCACCATTGCATCAAGAGGAGCACCATCATCAGCGAGGGTATTTGGGATAAAACCATAATCAAAAGGGTACCTCACTGAAGAATGCAATACTCTGTCTAAAGCCATTATTCCTGCATCAGAGCAATATTCATATTTATTCCTACTCCCTGCAGGTATTTCAACAACAATATTTACTATTCCCTTCATTGGAGATGGAGGTATTGAACTAAGGTCCATCTTTTTTAAAATCGTGATTATGAATTATCTCGTTTCCTTGAGATAAAGGTCTTCCAATTAAAATGCTTATCGAAGGTACAAGAATTGTCAAAATGGCAAAAATAAAACCTAGAGATGTTATTGATAAACTCCTTATACTTAAAGGGTCATCATCATCTCTTTCAAAATCATTTCGAGCAGAACCATAAGAAGATTCTTCGCTTGATTTACTTTGAATAAACTGCTTTGATTTCGTGTAACTCAATAACTCTTAATTGGTAAAGATTAAGGAGATAATTAAACATCATTATCCTACATTCAAAATGTCAATAAATCAAAACATTGACTAGTAACCTTTTAATTACTCTTTTTCCAGCAAAGACCTAATAGATTTTAGTTCGTCTAATATTTGCACCAGTATATTTTGAGCAGCGGAGGAAGGTGTATTAAAGATCTCTACAGTAACTTCCTTAATTCTTAAAATATCTTTTGCAAATCTTGCTACTTCATTAGGATGGAATTTTAAAGGATCTTTTTGATCAGTTCTAAATTCGGGATTTAATTTTCTTGGATTAAAGCTAGGGTTTAGATTTCTTAAATCTGTATTTGTATACCTATAGACAGAAGCTCTTGATCTGTTTAAGAATTTTTGAACTTCATCAATACCTACTAATTCCTCTTCGCTAGAAATATTAGAATCTATATTTTCCATAAACTTAAGAAAATGTTTTAGTAATAATGAACTTTTAAGAGTTTGAACTTCATTACTGAAAAAGTTAGCAGAAACAATATTTTTAGACTAGCCGCGTTGAGGGACTCATGACACTTTAGATTATTTTCTCATGTTAATTGATAAAATTAAATTTTATTAAGGATTTTTTTTGTATGCGCGTGACAACCTCATTTCCTCTGGGGACACTTCGTGACACACCTTCTGAAGCTGAGATTATTTCACATCAATTACTTTTAAAAGCTGGATATATTCGCAGAGTTAACAGCGGCATTTATGCATACATGCCCTTAATGCTTAGAGTTATTGAAAAAATATCCACAATAATAGAGAGAGAACTTAATAGTATTGGTTGTACAAAATTACTATTACCCCAACTTCATCCTGCAGATTTATGGAGAAAAAGTGAAAGGTGGGAAGGATATACTGCAGGGGAAGGAATAATGTTTAATCTAAAAGATAGACAAGGTAAAGAATTTGGTTTAGCTCCAACTCACGAAGAGGTAATAACTAGTATTGCATCAGAGACCATCAATTCATATAAGCAATTACCTCAATGTTTTTACCAGATTCAGACAAAATTTAGAGATGAAATAAGGCCAAGGTTTGGATTGATGAGAAGTAGAGAATTTATTATGAAGGATGGTTATTCTTTCCATTCCTCAGAGAAAGATCTGGCCTCTTTCTATGAAAAAGTGGGCATTGCTTATGAAAATATTTTTAAATCATGTGGTCTGCAGACAGTAGGGGTTGAAGCTGATAGTGGAGCTATTGGCGGTGCTTCCTCTAAAGAATTTATGGTCACTGCTGATGCTGGGGAAGATTCCATTTTGTTTACTCAAAGTGGTTCTTATGCTGCAAATATTGAAAAAGCTATTTCTATACCCTCTCAACCCATTCCACTAAAAGAGAATATTGCGGAATGGCTGGAAACCCCTCAACAAAAAACAATCCTCGAAGTTTGCGAAAATAATAGTTTGGACCCTAGTCAGATTATTAAAGTAGTTATATTTCTTGCACAGTTCGAAGGTGAATTTGAGGTCCCAATTCTTGCATGCATAAGAGGCGATCAACACATCAATGAAGTAAAGCTTTTTAACTTAATCAATACACTTCATAATTTCAATCTCCTTAATCTCAAAAAGATTGAAGACAAAAATAATATCGAAAAAAATCTAATTGATTTTCCCTTAGGTTTTATCGGGCCAGATTTAGATAATAAAACTATTAAAGCTACTTCTAATTGGGATAAAAAATGGACAAGAATAATTGACCATTCTGCAAGTGGCCTTTCAAAGTTTATAAGTGGTGGGAATAAAATTAATTTCCATAAAGTTTTTCAAGAATTTTCTTTTGCTTCGAAAGACTATCTAATTGGGGATATCAGGAATGCCAAAAAAGGAGATAAAATAAGTATTGATAATAATGAAGAACTTAAAGAAAAAAAAGGTATCGAGATTGGACATATTTTCCAACTGGGTCAGAAATATAGTGAAAAATTAAATGCAAAGTTCTCTGATAAGGATGGTCAGTTAAAAAATTTATGGATGGGTTGTTACGGAATAGGAGTGACAAGAATAGCTCAAGCTGCTATCGAACAGAATCATGATCAAAAAGGAATTTGTTGGCCTATCCAGATTTCTCCTTTTGAAGTTATTATTATTCCAACAAACCTAAAAGATCCTATTCAAAGTGATCTTACTCAGCAAATCTATAACAACTTTTTAATTAATAAAATTGATGTCCTTCTTGATGATAGAAACGATAGAGCAGGAGTAAAATTTAAAGATGCGGAATTAATTGGTATTCCTTTTCAGATAATTATTGGCAGAGATTCTATTAATAAAGAAGTAGAACTTTTATGCAGAACAAATAATACTAAGCTTAAAATTAGTACTGATAAATTGTTAGAAACATTTATTTCCGAATCTGAAATAATGTACAATAAGAAGTCTTAAGGCTTATTTTTTTTGGGAGCTAAGTTATGTTACTGAAATGGACATCAAAATTATTTTTTAAGAATCTTACTAAAGCTATATCTTTTGCAATATCCCTAATTGTTGTTTTTACACTATTTAGTTCCCCTTCCATAGCTGCAAAAACCTCTATGACAGGTGACTATACAAAGGATACAATTTCAGTTGTCAAAACATTACAAACAGCTGTTGATACTCCAAAAGATTCTCCAAATAAAGATGACGTAAGAACTGAGGCTCTTACACTCATAACTGACTATATTTCCAGATATAGAAATAGAGGGATGGTGAATAAAACGCAATCATTTACCACAATGCAAACAGCATTAAATGCTATGGCAGGTCATTACAAAAACTTTGCAAGTAGACCTTTACCAGATAAACTTAAGGAGCGTTTAACCAAAGAATTTTCTCTTGCTGAAAAAATGGTTCTAAGAGAAAGTTGATACAATTCATTTACTTTTTAAAAGTAAACCAAGATTTTTGAATATATTAAATATTCGCACAAAAATAATGATCTTCTAAAATTGGCCAATGTTGTTGTAATCGGAGCCCAATGGGGTGACGAAGGAAAAGGTAAAATAACGGATTTACTTAGTCGTTCGGCAGATGTTGTCGTACGCTACCAAGGGGGAGTAAATGCAGGTCATACTATAGTAGTAGATGATAAAGTCTTAAAATTACATTTAATTCCCTCAGGGATACTTTATAAAAACACTTCTTGTCTAATTGGGTCGGGAACTGTTGTAGATCCAAAAATCTTGCTTAAAGAAATTGACATGTTAATTGATAATGGAATTGATATCTCAGGATTAAAAATTTCATCAACATCACATGTAACAATGCCCTACCACCGAATATTAGATGAAGCGATGGAGGCTGATAGAGGTTCAAACAAAATAGGGACAACAGGTCGTGGGATTGGCCCAACTTATGCGGATAAGTCACAAAGAAATGGCATTAGGATAAGAGACTTGCTCAATAAGGAAAGGCTAAGTGAAGTGATCGAAATTCCATTAAGAGAAAAAAACGGTCTACTAGAAAAGATCTATGGCATTAAACCACTTAAATTAGAAGATATTGTTGAAGAATATCTTGACTATGGGGAAAGATTATCAAAGCATGTTGTTGACTGTACGAGGACTATCCATGCAGCCTCAAAAAACAAGAAGAATATTCTTTTCGAAGGTGCTCAAGGGACTCTACTTGACTTAGATCATGGGACTTATCCTTTTGTTACCTCATCAAACCCTATATCAGGAGGTGCGTGTATTGGGGCTGGAGTTGGTCCCACTTTAATTGATAGAGTCATAGGAGTCGCAAAAGCTTATACCACAAGAGTAGGTGAAGGGCCATTCCCAACAGAATTGAAAGGTAGTATTAATGATCAACTCTGTGATAGAGGCAGTGAATTTGGAACCACTACTGGGAGAAGGAGAAGATGTGGGTGGTTTGATGGAGTTATTGGTAAATATGCTGTATCTGTAAATGGTCTTGATTGTTTAGCCGTTACGAAACTTGATGTGTTAGATGAATTAGATGAGATTCAAGTTTGCATTGCATATGATCTCGATGGAGAGGAAATAGACTACTTTCCAACAAATTCAGATGACTTAAAAAAATGTAAGCCAATCTTCAAAAAATTAAAAGGTTGGCAATGTTCAACTGCAGATTGCAGAAAACTATCTGATCTACCACAGAATGCTATGAATTATCTAAGATTTTTAGCTGAATTAATGGAGGTTCCAATTGCCATTGTCTCGTTGGGGGCGAATAGAGACCAAACTATAGTAATTGAAGACCCAATTCATGGTCCTAAAAGAGCACTTCTAAGGTAATTAAGTACCAAATTAATGAAGGAATCCTTTAGACATTTTGAAAATAATAAAACTGTTGATCTCATTGGTCTGGGCAACGCAATAGTAGATATTATTGTAAATATTGAAGATGAGTTTCTTGAGACAAATAATCTGGATAAAGGATCAATGAATCTAATTAATTCTGACGATTCTCAAAGATTGTTAGAAAATTGCAAAGTGATCAAACAAATATCAGGGGGATCCTCAGCAAATACCGTTGTTTGTTTAGCAAAATTAGGTAATCATGTTCAGTTTATTGGAAGGGTGAAAAATGATCAATTTGGGAATTTCTTTTCTGAAGATATTAAACAAAGTAAAACTATATTTAATACTCCACCAACTATTGAAGGTGCTTCAACAGCTCATTCAATTATTTTAATTACACCCGATGCACAAAGAACTATGTGCACTTATCTAGGAGCATCTATAGAGTTTGAGCCAGAAGACATTGACTTTACTTTAATAAAGGAAAGTAAATACTTATATTTAGAAGGGTATTTATGGGACAGCGAATTAGCTAAAAAAGCTTTTATTAAAGCCGCCCAAATTGCAAAACAATCTAATACAAAAATAATCCTTTCATTGTCTGATTCATTTTGTGTAGATAGACATCGTGAGAGTTTCTTGGAATTAATTGATGAATATGTAGATATTGTTTTTTTGTAATGAATCCGAGGTGTTAAGTCTATTTAAAAATGATAAATTAGCAAGCTGTCAAGAAGACCTATCTTCCTTATGTAAATTAGTTATAGTAACTCTTGGAAGCAATGGTTCTCTCATAGTTAACAAAAATAATGTTGAAATAATTGAGTCAACAACGAAAGGCAAGATTATTGATACTACAGGAGCGGGAGATATCTATGCGGGAGGATTTATCCATGGATTAATAAACAATTGTTCCCTCAGAAAATGCGGAGAGATAGCTTCAATTTGTGCGGGGCAAATAATTACGCAATTAGGATCTAGATCGGATATTGATCTTAAAGAGTTAATAAAATAGATTAATCAAATAGTCTTATCCAACCAATCATAATATTTCATCTCAGCATGGTATTTTTTGTAAATAATCTGAGGAACATCATATGTGGAATTTTTATTTACGAAATTAATTAAACAATCTTTAAATTCTAGTTTACTTTTTATTGTGATTTCAAACTCTTTAGTTTCTTCAATATCATCATCCCACTTATAAATTGAAAAAATTTGCTTTATCGAAACACAAGC
>QCLX01000027.1 GCA_003214215.1 Prochlorococcus sp. AG-418-G18
TAACTTCCCCCATTAATTCAATTAGGGAGGAAATTAATTGTTTTTCAAATCCTAAATTTTCAATAAAATTGTTATTTAATGGATAATTATCATAATCTTTATTATCTAAATCAACTGATACGAATTTTTCATAATTATCAGCCTGATAATATTCAGAAGTATTTGAAATATCTTTACTAATTTGGAACTGAATGGATTCTTCTAATTGAAAACCATCTTCATACTGAAATTTTTCTATTTGATCATTATTTGTTTCTGCGTAACTATCTAAACTATTAAAATTAATTTCCTTATTTATGTTTTTTTCAATTTCATTTATTTTTAATTGCTCTACTGTTAATAAAGGCAAATAACTATAAACAAATTTACTTATCTTTTCTTCAAAGAGGCCATGAAGTTCATTTGTATTTAAGAATTTATTATTAATGTTTTGATAACTATATATTTGGTTAAGCCCTTTTTCTACAGAAGTATGTAGCAGTTGTCTTACGAGATTAAGATATAGTTCATATTCCCTATAGATATTTCTAATTAATATTCTTTTTTTTATGTCTGCTCTCTCTAATTGAGAATTAATCTTATCTATATCTACGTAATTATTGAAATTATTCAAATCACTCAATTGTTTAGTTTGATTGCATTGATGCGACCTCTTCAGCGAAGTCCATCTGATTTTTTTCGATACCTTCACCCAATGTATATCTTGTAAATCGTCTTACTTTGATATTTTCCCCAATTTTTGCTGCTACTTGTTTAACAAGATCCTCAACAGTAAGAGAACTATCTTTTATATATGGTTGTGAAAGCAAAACCAGCTCATTAAGTCTTTTCGCAATTCTCCCTTCAACTATTTTTTCCTTAATTTGTTCTGGTTTTCCTGATAAATCATCTCTACCCATTTCAATCTGTTTTTCTTTTTTTACAACATCTTCTGGTATTTCATCAATTGAGACATACTCTACATTTGGGCAAGCTGCTACTTGCATTGAGACATCCTTCAACAGTGATTGAAAAATATCACCTCTAGCAACAAAATCAGTTTCGCAATTTAACTCCAGTAGAACTCCCACTCTTGATCCAGTATGTATATAGCTACCAATTGAGCCTTCAGCCGCTACTCTTCCGGATTTCTTTTCAGCACTAGCTATGCCTTTCTTTCTTAACCATTCCAAAGCTTTATCTATATTTCCATCAGTTTCGTTAAGTGCTTTTTTGCAATCCATCATTCCTGCGCCAGTCTTGTCTCTAAGATCTTTTACAAGTTTTGCTGTAATGTTTCCCATTTGAATTAATAAAAATAGTAATTAGTAAGTTGTAAATTTAAATTTAATTTTTCCTTTCGGCATTAGAGCCCTTTCTACCCTCATTTATTGCATCTGCAAGTCTTCCTAAAATAAGTTGCACAGATCTAACGGCATCATCGTTACAAGGAATTGGAACTTCACACAAATCCGGATCGCAATTAGTATCCAACATTGATACTAATGAGATATCTAATTTTCTAGCTTCTAATACTGCATTAGATTCTCTTCTCTGATCAACCAATACAACTACATCTGGTAATCTTCTCATACCTTTGAGTCCACCTAAGTATTTTTGTAATCTTTCAAGTTCTCTCCTTAATACTGCAGCTTCTTTTTTAGGCCTCATTGCTATTGAACCACTACTTTCCATTCTTTCTAGATCCTTTAATCTTTCAATCCTAGCTTTCATTGTTGTCCAATTAGTCAACATCCCTCCAAGCCATCTTTGATTTACATATGCAGCTCCACAGCGTGTAGCTTCCTGAGCTACTACATCTGATGCTTGTTTTTTTGTACCGACAAATAGGAAACGTTTACCGCTTTTTGCAGCATTTCTCGTCCATTTATATGCATTGTTCATACACAATGCTGTTTTTACAAGATCAATAATATGAACTCCATTTCTCGCACAATATATGTACTTAGACATCTTGGGATTCCAACGTCTAGTTTGATGCCCAAAATGAGCACCAGCTTCCATCATTTCTGATAGTGATACAACAGCCATAATTTAAAAAGGGTTTCGGGTTAGCCTCCATCTGACGGGGAATTAATATTAGTATTAATAATTCACCCGAAACTGTCAGATGTGTGAAATTTATTTCAACTAGTCTAGCAAGTGATGTGTATTTCTAAAAGTTTTTTATCTTGATTTGGTTAACTGTTTAATGTAAATCATATTAAGAGGGATCCTAAGTATCTCAAGTGCAAGTCTATTTCTTCTTATATTTACTAGGAATCTTAATAAAGGAAGGATTCTATCAACACTGATTAGTCCTCCCAAGCAAAGAATTTGCCAAAGTAAGTTATGGAGAGGAGTTAATTGAATCATAAATCTAACCCTTAAATTTGGGTGTTTCTTATAAAATACTAAAGCCATTTTTGCTCTCTCTTTTTCTTGAGCTATTAATGAATCTATTTGTTCGCAATTAAATGGCGGATGCCAATGGAAACCTACTGCATTTGGGCATTTAATTAATTTTGTCCCAATTTTTTTTAATCTTTCTCCAAGTTCTAAATCCTCCCAACCGTAAAGACTAAAGGAAGTATCAAATAGTCCAACACTTAAAATCAATTCTTTTGATATCGCTACATTCCCAGTAGCAAAGTATGCAAAAGAAGTGTCCATTATTTTATGTTTTTCACACTGAGGATTTAGAAAATTAGATGTATTGACTACCGAGCCATAGGTAAAACATTTTTTATCATTTTTTCTCCAAAAGGCAAGTAATTTTTCTACGTGGCAATTTATAAAATTGTCTAAAACAATAAGATCACTATCAATGAATATAATAATTTCATATTTTGATTTAATTACTCCTAGATTTCTTCCAAGTGCAGGCCCTCCATGTTCTTGCTGAAATAGAATAACGTGTGGGAGATTAGCTTTGTTTTTATTTATCCATGAGGTTGTACCATCAGTTGATCCATCATCAACTACTATTACTTCATAATTACTGATATTTGTATTTAATTTTTGATTCTCAAGCGCAAATAGACATTTCTCTAATATAGGTAATCTATTGTAAGTCGGTATAATAATACTTACATTCATGATTATGTCTTAAATATGCATAATATATTGAACTTCAAAAGATAAAAATAAAAGATATTCCCTAATCAGCTGCACCGCCATTATTTGCTGTACCTGTAACGTTTCCACCATCAGGTCTTCCATCAGTTCTTAATTTCCTTTTTTTGAATTTTCTAGCATAGGCTCTGTTACGTTCCTGCTTTTCTTTTTTTAGATTCCTTCTCTTAGACATAAAATTTTTAACTTTTAATTATATTAGCTCACTGCGAGCACTATATATTTTACCATCTTCCATATTTAATATCCTATCAGCCATATCAGAAATTCTTGGATCATGCGTCACCATAAGTACAGAACAATTTTGCTCTTTTGCTAGTTTCCTTAAAAGGGTTACTATTTCTCTTCCTGTGACGCTATCTAAAGCAGAAGTGGGCTCATCAGCTAATAAAAGTTTTGGGTTCGCAGATAAAGCTCGAGCAATTGCTACTCTCTGTTTCTGCCCACCAGATAAGTCATTTGGCAACTTTTTATGATGTTCTTCTAATCCTACTGCTGACAACCAATTCCGTGCTATTTCACGTCTTTGCAAATATGTTAAACCTTTTATTAAATCGGCGCCCATCTGGACATTTTGTTCTGCTGTTAAACATCTCAGAAGATTGTGACCTTGAAAAATCATTCCAATACTTCTTCTAAGAATCTGACGAGTTTTCCTTGATGCTCCATTTAACTGATTATTTAATACAGTTAAATCTCCACTTTGACAGGTTCTCAAGGCACCAATTAATGTTAAGAGAGTCGTTTTACCACATCCAGAAGGTCCTTTCAAAAGAACCAACTCTCCTTTATCAATATTTAAATTAACGTCATTAAGAACTTGTTTTTTATTCTCATTTTTTCCAAAAAAGTGACTCAAATTATTTATTGAGACTGTTTTAAGGTTTTTAACATTATTTTTTGATTTATTAGCTTTAACCATTTATCTTCAATTGTTAAAAAATTTCGGCAGGATCAGCGTCAACTAATTTACGCATCGCAACAGCGGCGGACCCCATACACATAAATAAAACTAATACGAAAATTAAAATAGTTTTATCTGCGTCCATTATTATTGGGAGTTTAGTAGAACTTCTTATAACTGAGTAAAGTATTTGACCAGAGAAATAAGCAGGTAAATAACCAAACAATGCCAACAAAACTCCCTCTCTAGCTACAACAAAGAAAAGGGACTTAAGTCTATACCCCATTGCCAATAAGGTGGCGTACTCTGGGAGGTGATCTGTAACGTCACTATAAAGAATTTGATAAACGACCACACACCCTACAACGAAACCCATCAATGCTCCCAAACTAAATATAAAACCTATTGCAGTACTATTTTTCCAATAATTCTTCTCAAATTCTATAAATTGATTTTTTGTAAGAACCCTAACATCATTTGGGAGTGAGTTATTTAATATCCTTGAAATCAATTCAGGATCAGATCCTTTTTTTAGCTTTACCAAACCAATTTCTATACTGCCAGCAGGATTAGCAGGAAAAAGTCTTAAGAAGGTTTCTCGACTAGTTATCAAATTACCATCTGCACCAAAAGATGGTCCCAACTCCACAAGGCCCTCAACAATTACTCTTTTTCCAGCAACCTCAGTTTCAACTTTTTTTTCAGATAAGAACCATTCTTCAATCGGTCCAAATTCAGGTCTAGATAGTTTGTCAAAAAGAACTCTTGATGGATTTCTCAATTTATAAGCTTTCTTTGAGAATCCCTCATCTAAAAGAAGTGAATCGGAGGGATTAAAACCTAATGCAAGTATTGATCTAGTTTTAAGATTTTCGGGATTTCTCCAAAGTAAATAATTTAGATTAACGGGAGCAGTTTTTTCAACATCTTCTACTGCGAGAGTTTGAATTAATCTTCTTTTTGGGAATCCACTCATGCTTATAGAACTTTTTGATCTGGGACTTATCAAAACAAGATCGGCATCTAGAAGTTTATGAATAGTTACGCTCGTGTCAAATAAACCATCTCTAAAACCCAATTGCATAAACATCAAAATTCCGGCAAAACTGATTCCAGCTATGGCAACTGCTAGCCTTAATGGTTGCCTAGTTAATAACAACCAAGCTAATGGAATTTTTCTAAATTTTAAAAAAGAAAAACTCATTAGGGAATAAATTTTGCAATCACTTTCATTCCTGCATAGTTTTGAACGATATCTATAGAATCTTGATCTAGTTTTACTAGTACCTCGATAATTCGTGAATCAGCATCCCCAGTTGGATCAGTTGATAGAACTTTTCTTTGTTTTACCTGAGGACTAATCCTAATCACCTTTCCCTTAAGATTTTTTTGAAAACCTCCATTCTCACTGCTCAATTCAACATTCTGAGAGATAAAGACTCTATCGATGTCAGATTCATAAACCTCTATCAAAGCTTCCATTTTTTGACTTGAACCAATATCCAAAATCCCTTCATTTTGAGGCCTTTCACCAACTCTCGTGTTTATTCCAAGGATAAAACCATCGATTGGACTCCTTAGTTTTGAATTAAATAGATCTATCTTGATATTTTTTTGATCTCCGATAAGATTTATTTTCTGTTTTTGCAATTTTAATAATTCATCTTTTCTCTGTGAAAACTCTACAAAAGAATATACATCTTTGCTCAAAGCCAACTCATACCTTTGAATTTGATCTTTCTTTAGGGTAATTTCTTCGTTAATAGTATTAATTAGATTTTCGTTTCTTTCAAGATCAGCAATTAATTTTTCTCCATTTTCAAAGATTGCAAGGATATCACCTTTGTTTACGAAATCTCCTTCATTTACTAAAATTTTGACAATTCGGGGGGAAGAGCCAAACTGACTTATTGGAGCCGCCAATTGTCTAATCTCTCCCGAAGGAGAAAGTTGACCAAGTGCGGCAACAGCTGTAATAGGAGGTATGAAATCTGAAGTTACTTCCTCTTTAAATTTTGAACTAGATTTATTATTTCCAGAACAGGAAATAACACCAAGAGATATTGGTGTAAATAATAAAAAATAAATAAATAAAT
>QCLX01000028.1 GCA_003214215.1 Prochlorococcus sp. AG-418-G18
TTCCATTTTGCAAGATTCGATTTTTTAATAAGATAAATTAATTTAAAACTTATCTTCTCAGTATTTATACTTATAAAATTAAAAAAATTCTTTTTAATACAAGCATTTGCAGCAATATTTACATACTAATTAATTATCTATTACAACTTCTTAGTTATTTTAAAAAAAGTGGAGTCCTTCCAGACTCCTCGTATCATTTGGTTGATAAGGCTGATATAACCCCATCTCCTTTAGGATCAAGCAGCAACTGGTGCTGTTTGACGGGAGAAACTAACGATTTTGTTAGCATTTGTGTTTTTGCTCTAACCGAGCCGGCTTCAGTCACCTTCCTTATGCCCCGTCGAAACCATTACAACCCCAAATAGTGGAGTTGAGCGGAATCGAACCGCTGTCCGAAACATCGGTTGAGATCACCTAGTCCAATTGGACATTTATATTCTGACAGGCAAAATGGTTATTGAATAGTTTTTTTATTAAGTTTTATCGTATATGAATGTAGTGGCATCATCTCCGGAGGGACTAGAGAAATCTTTAGCAGAAGAAATTTCAAATTTAGGAGGCTTTAATATTAATACTTATAAAAGATTTATTAATTTTGAATGTGATTTTGAAACTTTTTATAGAGTTCATTTCTATTCCAGATTAGCTTTTCGTTTTTATAGAGAAATTGCAAGTTTTAATTGCTATGACAAGCAATCTTTATATGCGGGGGTTAGAGATTCATTTGATTGGTTAAATTGGTTGCACTTTGATAAAACGTTTAATGTTCAAGTAACTGGGAGAACATCTTCTTTAAGTCATAGTCATTTCACTGCTCTTGAAGTAAAAAATTCTATAACTGATTTGCAACAGGCAGTTTGGAATAAAAGATCAAATATTTCTCTAGATAATCCTGATTTTATTATTCATCTGCATTTAAATAATAATAAAGCAATTCTCAGTCTTCAAAGCAGCGTAGAAAGCTTACACAAAAGAGGCTATAGACCCGCAATTGGAAATGCTCCATTAAAAGAAAATTTAGCTTCTGGATTGATAAATATGACTAAATGGAATGGCAAAGTTCCATT
The DNA here is from genome assembly GCA_003214215.1 of Prochlorococcus sp. AG-418-G18. Lineage (GTDB taxonomy): Bacteria > Cyanobacteriota > Cyanobacteriia > PCC-6307 > Cyanobiaceae > Prochlorococcus_A. Next base: position 1,068 of record QCLX01000028.1, read on the forward strand.
AATAGATTTTATGTGTGGCTCAGGAACTTTTTTAATTGAGGCAGTCAATCAATTCCTTGGAGTTCCCATAAATATTGATCAATTATATCTTTTTGAGAATTGGTTGGACTTTAGGAAAGATGCTTATCTTAATGAAAAAAATAAGGCAAAAAATAAAATTATAAATTATGAAAAATTACCAACAATAATAGGGTGTGAAATTAATAAAAAGGTTTTTGCGCAGGCAAATGTAAACATATCATTAGCTGGACTCGAAAATTATATTGAGCTTATAAATAATGATTTTTTAGCACTCCAATTAAGTTGCACACCTGGGATAATCATATGTAATCCTCCATACGGCAAAAAATTAGGCGATGAAAATGAATTGATTTGTTTATATGAACAAATGGGAATCTTCCTAAAGAATAATTTTTCAGGTTGGGAATTTTGGCTGCTAAGTGGAAATCCAAAACTAACAAAATATTTGAAAATGAAATCTTCATTGAAAATTCCTGTTAGTAATGGGGGGATAGATTGTAGATGGATAAAGTATTTAATTAGGTAATTTATTTTTTGCCTAAAACGGCCTTTGTTGTCTTGCCTAAACCCTCTAATGTTTGAGGAAGATATGGTCCTTTGGCTAATTTTCCTCCAAGCTTCAAACTTAAGCCTGCAAGAAATAAATCGATAAATATTATTAGCAATAAATTATATTCAATATTCCAGTTATTATAATTTTTTAGAAAAAGATAAAAAATAATATGCATGCAAATTAGTACTAATAATAGTAATGTGCTTCCAATTGCCAGAAATATTCCACCACTAATTAATCTTCTTTTTTCTCTATCCACTTCTTGAAGAGCTATTCTGACGTGTAAATCCATCACTGAACTTGCGATAGCTGAAATTCTAGAAGCTGTATTTGCAAAGTTTTTATTTTTGGGTTTTTCCATATTATTTTCTGCCGCTGTTTAGGAGAGTACCAATTAGTAAACCAATACCAGCAGCAATAGCAATAGATAATAGTGGTTTTTTTCTTATTGGACTTTCTATTTTAGGTCTAAGTGTATTGTTCAGTTCTTCTAATAATTCTTCTAATTGACTTTCTATAGGCTCAATTTTTTCTGATATTTCCCAATTGTTTTCTCTAATAGAATCAATGATTTCAAATAGTTGGCTTTTTATTCCAATTGCTGAGGTTCCACTATGGCTAGCTATCACTTCAACTAAATCATCAATACTCCCTTTTGTGGCTTCAAGGGTTTGTTGTGCTATGTTAGGCCATTTTTCTTTTATTAAAGGTATTAAACTGTCAATTTTTTCAAGTAACCATTTTTCTGAGATAACTTCTTTTTCAGGAAGATCAGAGTTATCTTTTTTTTCTTCTACTTCTTTGGGAGGATGGTAAGTCTCCATTATCTAAACCTATTTATTTTAAGATTAGACCCTATTTTCTTAATTTGGAACCCTTATCTAAAGAATTGTGCGATTTATATAAAATAAAAACATATAAAAGTTTATTTACATTTTATTTATCTACTCTGTTCTGTAAGAAGGTTTTGTTAAGCTATTACTGAATTTATTAAATGAGTTTAAATTTCATCATGGATATTACATTTGCATCATTAATTTTTGCATCTCGCACAATCCCTACAGATTTTGGATTAGTAGCTGCAGCTCTTGCAGGAGCTGGAAGTTTGCTATTCATTGCTTTAAGATTTGTTCCTGATGCAAGTAATTAAATAACAGGAACCATCTAAAAGAAAATATATCTTTATCTCAACTTTGTTTTGAAAATACATTTGATTTATTTATCAACTAGATAATGAATAAATGGGTTTTGCTTGAACATAAAGTTTATTTTGCTAACTCTGTAGATATTCATTATGATTTTCTTGTTGAAAATGGAATAGATTGTTTAACTTGGAAATTTTTAAAACTACCTATATTAAATCAAGCTTCAATAGAAATTTATAAGCAGTCAAATCATAGACTTGTATGGCTATCTAGGATAGAACACGAACTTTCTGATAATAGAGGGTTTGTAAAAAGAATTGATCATGGAATATTCAAAAACGTTTCTGATAAATTTGACTCTGAATATTATAGATTCATTTTGGATGGTGAACTTCTTTATGGTTTGTTTGAAATTTCGGGAAATTCTTGCAGATTGAGCAAAAATTATTAATATTCATTTATAAATAAACGTAATATTTCTATTGAGAATTTTTGCAAATTAGTTATTCTTATTTAGCTATTGAGACTTGAGATTGGTACATATCAATCAGGTCGAGTTTGAAAATTTTAAATCTTTTGGGGGAAATGTAAAAATTCCTCTTGAAGAAGGTTTTACGGTGGTTACTGGTCCTAACGGTTCTGGTAAAAGTAATATTTTAGATGGAATTTTATTCTGTTTAGGTCTAGCTAATAGTAGAGGGATGAGGGCTGAAAGATTACCAGATCTAATAAATAACTCCAAAGTTAAAGAGGGTAAGTCATCAGAAACATCTGTATCGGTAAAATTTAATATTCAAGATTGGTCTCCCAGAGAGGACCTTCCGCCTTTGGAACTAGAAGAAGAAGAAATTGCCCTTAATAAAGGTCAAAAAGAATGGTTAGTTTCTAGAAAATTAAGGCTTATGCCAGGTGGTTCTTATGCTTCCACTTATACTTCTGACGGAAAACAATGTACCTTGCAACAAATACAGAGAATATTAAGGGATATTAGTGTTGATCCTGAGGGCAGCAATGTTGTTATGCAGGGTGATGTAACAAGAATTGTATCAATGAATAATAAGGAGAGGAGAAATCTTATTGATGAACTAGCAGGAGTCGCACTTTTTGATACAAGAATAGAACAAACTAATGCAAAATTAAATGACGTTTTCGAAAGACAAGAAAGATGTGAAATTTTAGAAAATGAATTGCAATCTAGTAAAAATAAGCTTGAAAAAGAATGTGAAAAAGCAAAGCGATATAAAGAGTTAAAGGCAAAACTATTACAAATAATGGAACTTGAGAAAGTTCTTATTTTTGAAAAACAAGTTAAGCATATTGAAGCTATAGAAAAAAAAGAAAGTGAAATTGAAACAAATAAAATTTTATTTAATAAACAAAAAGAATCTATTAGTAAAGAAATATCAGTCTTAGAAGATGCTTTGAAAATACTTGTTGATGAGCTTAAGGAGAAAGGGGAGGAAAAATTGATAAAAGTGAATTCTGATATTGGAAGTATTAATTCTAGCTTGAGAGAACTTGATAGGATATCAAGTCTGAATAAAGAAGAAGGTATTAAATTACAAAAGCAGAGAGATGAAATTGCAATTTCTAAGAGGAATATCGAGTCAGAAAAGATGAGACAAGAAAATTTCGATGATAATTTTTTAAATCAATTGAACTTGCAAATTGATGATCTTACTTTAAAACACAAATTATCCAGAAAA
>QCLX01000029.1 GCA_003214215.1 Prochlorococcus sp. AG-418-G18
AGCTGTATCGCTAAACATATCTTGAGGTCTACCAAGAGCTCTCATTGTGTCGTTATGGATATAAAGACCAAAACTATGGAAACCTAACCACATACAGACCCAATTAAGGTGACTTATGACTGCATCTCTAGCTTTTAGTATTCTATCTAAAACGTTATCGATATTTTTAGCTGGATCGTAATCCCTAACCATTGCAATACCTGCATGAGCCCCTGCACCAACTATGAATAGAGCACCTATCCACATATGATGGGTGAAAGTTCCCAATACTGTCATGTAATCTATAGCCATATATGGATATGGAGGCATTGCATACATATGGTGAGAAACAATTATAGATAAAGTACCAAGCATCGCTAAGTTGACAGATAGCTGTGCATGTCTACTTTCAGCCATAAATTCAAATAATCCTTGATGACCTCTAGGAGCTGGAAATAATATTGGATCTCCTTGTTGTGAATCTAAAATTTCTTTCATACTGTGACCAATACCATAATTGGTTCTATACATATGACCAGCAATTATGAACAAAACAGCAATTGCAACATGGTGGTGAGAAACATCAGTCATCCACAAACTTCCTGTTACTGGATTGAGACCACCTTTGAAAGTTAAGAAATCCGAAAAAGCAAACCAATTGAGGCTGAAGAAATTACCGGTTCCACTAGCTAAACCTGGGAAAATCTGTCCAATTATTTGAGGATCGCAAAGCTGATGAGGCATTGGCATATCAGCAATTGTAGCTATTTCTTTACCATCAATTATTAAAGGAGTTCCTGCATCAATAGCATCTAACAAAGCTGCAGTTGGAGCACCAATGTGAATACAATGACCTGCCCAAGCTAGAGAACCCAATCCTAAAAGACCGGCTAAATGATGATTCATCATAGACTCTACGTCTTGAAACCACTCCATTTTTGGAGCTGCCTTGTGATAGTGGAATATACCAGCATGAAGCATTAACGCAGCCATAACTACAGCTCCTATAGCCAAGGCCATTAGTTCTGACTCATTTGTTATGCCCCAAGCTCTCCACATTTGGAATATACCTGAGCTTATTTGAATACCGTTGTAATTTGCCCCAAGATCGCCATTTAGCATTTCTTGACCAACAATTGCCCATACTTGCTGAGCGCCGGGTTTAACATGTGTTGGATCGGCTAACCAACCTGTGTAATTTGAAAATCTAGCTCCATGGAAAAATGCAGCGCTCATCCATATAAAAATTACAGCAAGATGGCCAAAATGAGCTGAAAATATTTTTCGGGTAGCTTCTTCTGCATCGCCAGCATGAATGTCAAAATCATGGGCATCGGCATGTAAATTCCATATCCAAGTTGTGGTTTTTGGGCCCTTCGATAATTTACTAGACCAGAAACCTGGCTTATCTAATTTGGCAAAATCAATAGGTCTTGGATCAGCCTTTACAGGATCTTCCAAAACTTTATTGTTTTTTTCTCCACTTTCTGGTGGGCTGATGGTCATCTAGCACCTCTAAAGTAATAAGTCATTAAGTAGATTTTCTGCACCTAAAGCCTACATTTATTAATAGTAAACTTTTTAGGAACGAACCAACCTAAATAAAGAATTTGGTTACCAAAAATAATAAGCGAAGGATTCTTTGATCATGCGACTAAGTAACAAATGTTTCACTGTTTGTTACTTTTAGGTTTTTTTGTAAGATCTATTAATATGACTGGGCTTTGAGTATATATACTCATTCTAAATTGAAAATATCTTAAATATTTTTTTATATTTCACTAAAGATTTTTTTCTATACACTCACAAGATATAATTTCATCATACCAAAAATTAAATTTTAATTTGAAAGGCATTGCGATAGGTTTATCTAATACCTCGAAAGTTATTTTAAATAGACTAAAGAAAACCGAATTCATTGATGAAATTTATATTGCTAGCTCAACATATGAGAAAAAAAATGAAGACAAATTAATACCTTTAATTAAGCCCAAAGAAGTTTTCAAAGAAAAATGGAAAGATTTAGATTTAATTATCTTTATTGGTTCAATTGGAGCATCTATTAGATTAATAAATTCTTTTTTAACATCTAAGGATAAGGATCCTGGTGTAATCGTAATCAATAAAAAAGGCTCTCAAATAGTGCCTATTGTGGGTTCACATCAATCAAATACTAAGAATATTGCATTTCAGATTTCTAATTTATTTGGTGGTGAGATAATAGAAACTAATAATTCCAATGATCAGAACTATCTAAATATTGATTCTTTTGGAAATCAATGGGGTTGGAAAAAATCTGGCGATATAAAAGATTGGTCAAAAATAGTAATAAACCAAGCTAATAAAGAAAAAATATTTTGCAAACAATCATCGGGCATTACTTTGTGGAAAAATTCTGAATCAGCAAAGGATATAAATTTTTTAGTTGAAGAAGATCCTAATAAAGAAAGCTCAACCTTTGATATTTGCGTATATAACCTTTGCAAGAAGACATGGCATCCACCTGTATTATGGATTGGCATTGGATGTGAAAGAAATACAAGCAAAGAATTAATAGCAAATTCTTTAAGTAATTTTTTGGAGTCAGGGAATTTATCACAGCAATCAATTGCAGGATTTGCAACTATTGATATTAAAAAAGATGAGAAAGGAATTTTAGAACTTTCTGAAGAAAAAAACTTACCTATAAAGTTTTTTAGTAAAGAAGATCTTTCAACAATAATTGTTCCAAATCCATCAAATGTCGTGCTAAAGGAAATTGGCACACCTTCCGTAGCAGAAGCCTCTTGCTTACTTGCAGCAGGAGAAGAATCAAAATTATTAAAAGAAAAAAGAATTTTTAAAAATCAATATGGAGCAGTAACTCTCGCAGTAGCAGAATCAAAAAATCAATATAATCCGACCCATGGCGAAATACATATTATTGGAAGTGGGCCTGGTGATATCTCGTTCCTAACTAATAATGCAAAAAAAGCACTTTCAAGATGTACTGTTTGGATCGGATACAAAATGTATTTAGATTTAATTAAGACCCTAAAAAGGAGTGACCAAGTTTTAATTGAAAGTAAACTTACTGAAGAAAAAGAGAGATGCATTAAAGCAATTAAACTAGCTGAGGAAGGAATAAAAGTGGCTTTAATTTCTTCAGGTGAATCTGGATTTTATGGCATGGCTGGTTTACTTTTAGAATTACTTCAAAAAATCAAGAAAGAATATAGACCTTACTTTGAAATTCATCCAGGTATAAGTAGTGTTCAATTAGCAGCTGCGATTAGTGGAGCTCCACTAATGAATGATTTTTGTTCAATAAGCTTAAGCGATAAATTAACTCCATGGTCTTTAATAGAAAAAAGAATTGAAGGAGCTATTGTGGGTGACTTTGTAATAGCTTTATTTAATCCTCAATCCATTGAAAGAAATTGGCAGCTAAAAAGTGCAATAGATACATGCTTAAAATCTAAACCTGGGGATACTCCAGTTTTAATAGCTAGACAAGTAGGGAGAGAAAATCAATCCAAAAAATTTTTTACTTTAAACACCATTCCTTTTAAAGAGATTGATATGTTATCAATCATTATTATTGGTAATTCTCAAACAACCTTAGTTGATGAAATATTTCTCACTCCAAGAGGATATTTACAAAATTAAGTTTAGATAATTCATTATTTAATAAATTGAATTTTTTCTTTGCTTTTTCTTTATAAGAACACTAATCTTTTATAATAATGATTTAGAAATTTAATTGAAAAATATTGGGTTAATTTTGTTTGACATAGATGGAGTAATCCGCAGCGTAGAAAATAGTTACAGACTTTCATTAAAAAAAACAGTTTACAAATTTTCCGGATGGGAGCCAAGTTATATAGATATTGATAATGCGAAAAATGAAGGAATCTGGAATAATGACTGGGATTTAAGTTTAGAACTTATAAAAAGATGTATAAAAAAAGAGAGCTTAAACCTTAAAATTCCTCCAAGAGAGGCAATAGTAAAATGTTTTGAGGAGTTTTACTTTGGTGGAGATCCAAATAAAGATAGTAAATATTGGTCTGGATACATAACAAATGAGGAGTTATTAGTTGATAAAAAGTTCTTTGATTTAATTCAAAGTAATGGAATAAAATGGGGTTTTGTTAGTGGTGCAGAGTCTGCTTCTGCAAAATTTGTTTTAGAAAAAAGACTTGGACTAAAATCACCACCATTAATATCTATGGGAGATGCCCCTGACAAGCCTGATCCTAGAGGTTTTATTAACTTATCAAAAAAACTTATTGGAGATAAACTTGGAGAATCAAATATTCCCATTGCATATGTAGGCGATACTATTGCAGATATAAATACAGTTATAAATGCCAGAAAAGAAATAC
>QCLX01000030.1 GCA_003214215.1 Prochlorococcus sp. AG-418-G18
TGAAAATTATTAACTTTTAAATCACTAACTAAATTCGGTAAATTTTTTACTAAATCATTTATTTTTAAAGGAACACCAATTACACCAGTTGAACACATTAAAACTTCTTCTTCTTTGATTCCTAAAAGCTCTGCAGTCTTTGATGTAGCAATTTCAAATTGTTGAATTCCAAGATTTCCTATACATGCATTTGCTTGACCAGAATTAATTAAGATTGCTCGCACAAAACCTGAAGTTGTTCTAATCCTTTCCTCACAAATATCCACACAAGAGGCACGAACTATTGATTTTGTAAACATCCCACTAAAGATACTTCCTTCTGGAGCGAGTATTAGTGCTAAATCTTTTTTATTAGAAGCCTTTAATCCAGCAGATATGCCAGCAAATAAAAACCCTTTGGGTGTTACCTTACTGTCATCAACAAACGACCAAGTGGAATCTAACTGGCTCAATCTTTTTGGTATTTTTAATTCATACTAACTACTCTTTAATACTAAAGAAACAGTTAATTAGATTATTATTAAATATATGGAAATTCCTCAAAAATTAAAAAATAATCAAAGAAGAATTGGTTTAACAGGAGGTATTGCCAGTGGGAAGACAACCATAACTAATTACATCAGAAAACATAAAAACATTCCAATATTAGATGCAGATAACTTAACAAGAGAATTAATCAAACCAAACACATATGGATATAAGAAAATTTTAGATTATTTTGGAAATAAAATTATTGATAATAAGAACAATTCAAAAAAGGCGATCAACAGAAAACTGTTAAGGAAAATTATTTTTAAACATTCAGAAAGTAAAGAATGGATTGAAAAACTACTTCACCCATTAATTAAAGAAAAAATGATAGAAGAATGCAGTCAATACAAAAATAATCAAACTATAGTAATGGTTATTCCATTATTATTTGAAGCAAAATTTGAAGATATTTGTACTGAAATATGGTTAGTTAAATGTCCTATAGAAACACAAAAAAAAAGACTTATGACAAGAGATAAGATTAGCGAAAAAGAAGCATACGAATCAATAAATCTTCAATTAAGTTTTGAAGAAAAAAGAAAATTTTCAGACATTATTTTAGATAATTCAGATGATCAAAATAAATGGATCAAGACAATAAGAGAGCTTGTTTGAGGGTTTAGCTATTCAATTTTTCTGCAAGGAGTTTATTTGCAAGTTTAGGATCAGCTTTACCTTTTGTTCTTTTCATTAGTTGACCAACAAAAAAACCAAGTAATTTAGTTTTACCATTTCTAAATGCTTTAACCTCATCTGGATGTTCAGTTATAAGTTCATCAATTATTGGCAAAATACTTGAAGAATCAGATATCATAGCCAATCCCTTTTCTTCAACTAATTTTTTCGGAGAAATATTTTTTTGGATTAGTTCAGGTAAAATTTCTTTTGCAATTTTTCCACTGATAATATTATTAGAAATCATGCTAATCATTTCAGCAAGATTGTCAGGACTAAGTTTTAAGTCACTAAAACTTAATTTATTCGCTTTTAAGTAACCCACAATATCACTTGTTACCCAATTTGAAGCTAGTTTGGCATCAGCACCACTAGCTACTGTTTCTTCAAAAAAGTTTGCCATGTTAATTTCATCAGAAATTACCCTTGCATCATATGCAGATAACCCAAATTCACTTACGTATTTATTTCTTTTCTTTGAAGGCAATTCTGGAAGTTCTTTTAACCATATTTCTTTTTGGACTTTTGTTATTTCAATTGGTCCTAAGTCAGGATCAGGAAAATATCTATAGTCACTGCTGCCTTCTTTCATTCTCATACTTTTTGTTAATTGCTTACCTTCATCCCATAACCTTGTTTCTTGGAAAATTTTTCCCCCATTTTCATAAACTTCTATTTGTCTTGCTATTTCATAATCACAAGCCTTTTGAATTGCAGAAAATGAATTCATATTCTTTATTTCCACTTTGGTACCAAAAGGAGCATTAGGTCCTTTTCTTACTGAAATATTGACATCACAGCGTAATGAACCCTCTTGCATATTTCCGTCTGATACTCCTAGATATCTAACTGTTCTTCTAATCTCTGAAGCATATTCAGATGCTTCTTTACCTGATCTAATATCTGGTTTACTTACAATCTCACAAAGTGCTATTCCGGCACGATTGTAATCAACTAGAGAATATTTAGAACCAGCTAATCTGTCACTACCTGAATGGACTAGTTTTCCAGCGTCTTCTTCCATATGTAGCCTTTCTATACCAATTTTTTTGATATAAGGTTCTTTATCCTTTTCAATTATTTCAACCTCTAACCAGCCATTTTCAGCTAGTGGCTCATCAAATTGTGAAATCTGATAATTTTTAGGCAGGTCAGGATAAAAATATTGTTTTCTATCAAATTTACAATGTTCTGCAACATTTAAATTTAATGCTAAAGAAGTTTTTACAGCATACTCAAGAACAGTTTCATTCAAAACTGGAAGAGTTCCTGGTAACCCACAAACTACAGGATCTATATGCGTATTAGGTGCATCACCAAAAGCTGTTGACGCAGATGTGAATATTTTACTTTTCGTATTAAGCTGTACATGAGTTTCCAAACCAATCACAGCTTCCCAAGATTCCAAATTGTTCATTATCAAAAGTCTCTTTATTAATATTATTGGATATAAAGGAAAAGAGGACCAAAACACAAATAAAAATATTAATTTTTAAATGGCACAAGAAACCAAAAATTCAATCTTAATCATTGGCGGTGGACTTTTAGGTTTATCTATTGCTTATGAATTTTCTAGAAATAACTTCAAAGTGTTAGTTTTAAGCAAAAACAGAAATGAATCAGCTGGATTTGTTGCTGCAGGAATGTTAGCAACTCATGCCGAAGGACTCGAAGATGAATTACTAAAATTTGGCCAAGAAAGTCAAAGTCTAATTCCAAAGTGGATAAAAAGTATTGAACAAGATAGTAATATTAAATGCGGTTTAAAAAAATGTGGCATAGTAGTTCCTTTTAAAAACAAAGATGATCTTGAAGAGTTTCCCACCTATAAATATGGAAAATACTTAAATCACAAAGATCTTCATAGAGAAATTAATGGAATGAATTCTATTTGGAAACATGGTTTACTTTTTGAACAAGATGGTCAAATAGATAACCGAAGAAGACTGATGCGTGCTCTTGAGAGAGCATGCTCCTTGCATGGAGTCGAATTTCAAGAGGGATCAGAAGTAGAGGATTTGACATTCGAAAAAAACAAAATTACAGGTGCAACAGTTTTATCTGCCACTGGAGAAATAAAAAAAATTAACTGCGAAAAAGCAATTATATGCAGCGGTGCTTGGAGTCAAAGAATTTTTAATAAGATTCCAGTCTTTCCTGTAAAAGGACAAATGCTATCAATACAAGGTCCAACAAATTTTTTGAAAAGAGTTATTTTTGGTCCAAAAACTTATCTAGTTCCGCGTGATGATGGACTTATTATAGTTGGAGCGACAGTTGAAAAAGATTCAAAATTTAATCAGGGTAATACTCCTCATGGAATAAAACAACTGCAAGAAGGCATTCGCTCCTTATTACCAGAAGCTATTAATTGGCCACAAATGGAACATTGGTGGGGATTTAGACCTTGCACACCAGACCTTAAACCAATAATTGGAAAATCAAAAATTGAAAACCTTTTTATAGCTACAGGACATTACAGAAATGGAGTCTTATTTTCTGCAATAACAAGTGATCTTCTTTTGAAAATAGTTGAAAATCAAAATCTCAAAGAAATAGAAAAAAGCTTTTTAGAAAAATTTAGTATAGATAGATTTACGATTTAAATTTTAATTTTCAGATCGCCATTTCGAATCAGAAGTTTCCCACTCACATAATTCCTCTTTGTTAAACCATAGATCAATTTCAAATTTTGCTGTATCTTCTCCATCAGAACCATGAATAATATTCCTCCCAATATTAATAGCTAAATCACCTCTAATTGTTCCAGGCTCTGCTTCCAGAGGTTTTGTTGCACCTATTAGTTTTCTAGCACTCAAAATAACTCCTTCGCCTTCCCACACCATTGCCACAACTGGACCACTTGAAATAAAGTCTACTAAATCACCAAAAAAGGGTCTTTCTCTATGTACTCCATAATGATTTTGAGCAAGTTCTTTTGAAGGAA
>QCLX01000031.1 GCA_003214215.1 Prochlorococcus sp. AG-418-G18
TACTTGTGCTTGGGAAACTGATCTTTTATTTGCAATTCTTTTTAAACACCTCCGCAATTCATATGTTGGTTTTTTATAGTTTTCAAATAATGCATTGCGAATAAAACTTTTTTCTTTATTGTGTTCTTTATCTGGATCAATACAAAGTATTCCAAAGGACAAAGGACTATAAGCAAAGAAATCAATATTATTTTCTTCGCAAATTTTTTTTACCTGATATTGTTTTCCTAAATCGGGAGCAAGCAAAGAAAACTGTATCTGAACACTCTTTAGGCACTGATCTCTTTTTGCCAAGAAATTAATTAATTTCATCAATCTTTTAGGGCCTATATTTGATAAGCCTATTTGAAAATCAAAGCCTTCATCTTTTAAATCGCAAAGATTATTCAAAAGCCCTAATTCCTGCCAAGGATTGTATTTTGCAGTTGACCAATGTAATTGCACTATATCTAATTTGTTATTGAGTCTTTCTAAACTTTTCAAAAAAGGTTTATTAAAACCTCTGTTACCTATTCTCCAGGGATAAGGTGCAAGTTTGGTTGCCACTTGAATTCTTTTTTTCTTTGCTGAAGGAGTATTTAGTAAAAATTTTCCTATCAACAATTCACTTCTACCCTGCAGATTCCCAGTACCGTAAGAATCTGCAGTATCAATTAGATCGAAACCTCTTCGTAACGCTTCATTATATGTCTCACATAAATCATCGTCATTTGTAGATTTATAATTCCAAAAAAGCTTATTCCCCCAAGACCAAGTACCTAATCCAATTCTTTTCTTCACTAATCTATTTATATAAATATCTTATAAGGTTATCTAAAAATATTAAAATCTTTAAAATATTTCAAAAAAAAATAAGTTTTAAAGCATTAAAAATCAATTACTCTTGACATTAAGAAATTATTCTCCAAAGTAAGAGAAATAAAAATAAAAAATTGTTTATCACCGTTTGCGGACAAAAAGGAGGAGTAGCCAAAACATGTACAAGTATCCACCTTGCAAGTGTTTGGCATTCTGAAGGTAAAAAAGTTTGCATAGTCGATGCTGACAAAAATAGATCTGCATTAGCATACGCATCAAGAGGCAATCTTCCATTTCCAGTTTTCCCCGTCAGTTCAGCTGCTAAAGCTTCAAGATCATCAGAAATTGTAATAACTGATGGCCAGGCTAGCAGTGATGAAGAAGAACTTAAACACTTAGCATATGGTTCAGATTTAGTTATCTTACCTACAACTGCAAAAGCAAGATCAGTGGAATTAACTGTTGAACTAGCTAATTTATTAAGTAACTTAAAAGTTAACCATGCAGTAGTAATAGTAAAAGTTGATTTTAGACAGCAAAAAGCAGCGCAACAAGCAAAAGCAGCTCTAGAAAATTATGGTTTATATGTTTTTGATACATTTATACCGTTACTTTCAGCATTTGATAAAGCAGAAGCCTCGGGTAATGCTGTATTTGAAGCTGTAGACGATTTAGGTAGATCAGATCCTCGTCGAATGACGGGCTGGTCTGCTTATTGTTCAATTGCCTCACAAATTCCATGCCTGATTTCGAAGCCCTCATCCGACACCAACAACTTAAACAACCAAAAACCAATCAGCGCTTAAAAGTAGTTGATTCTAATAATTTTGAAGAAGAAAAAAACGAAGAAACAATAATCAAACAATCTGGATTATTAGTTGATATTTTTGGAGGTTTTATAGGCTCTGTAATTGGAACTTTATTAATTCTATTTCTTTATATAAATGAATATCTACCAATAGATTTACTAAAACTTAAGTAGTATATTCACTATTATTTTCAATAGACCTCGAAAAGCATTGCTATAACAGGATTTTTAATCCCAAAGTTAGTTGCATCTTGGTAGTATTAGTGTATTTCAATCTTTGAAACTCCAGTAATATATTAAATGGTGGTATTTTAGTGGTACATCAATATTTAAATAAATATTAGTTTTTTATAATTTCTGAAGAAATTAACTTACCAAAATACCATTTAATTTAAGAGTATTTTTTGTGACTGCGTAATAATACTTATTTAGTGTATGATATATGTCACTTTTTACTTTAATAAGTGATATGAAAAAAATCACAAAAAAACTTTTTAGTTCTCTTTTCACTTCTACCTTACTTTTATCGCCTTTATCCTCATTAGCAGGGGAGGTAGATACAGCAACAACGGATTTAGGATATTTTGTCTCTTCAGAAAACCTAGGTGACAACAATACACAAACCCATCTTTATAAATTAAAGTCTGATGGCGAAGCAAGCATCATAATATCTAATATTTTTCCTGACTCCACATACAATGGAAGCTCATTTTCTGCAACTGACTACACTGTCAGTCAAAAAACGGGAAAAATCTATTTTTTAGAACCGCCCAGACAAGGAATATCACAAAGAAGAATCAGAGTATTTGATATGGAGACAAACGCGTTTGAGGGATTTACCAACATAACTAATCTTCCAGGTTCAGGTAGTCCAATGTTTGTTGATATTCCCGTAGTTATGGATAATCTAGTGAACAAAAAATGTAATACAACAGAGGCATCTTGTGGTGCAACTGATTCTAAATTTGTTTCAGTTGGAGGTGCTGACATGGAAATAAAAATTACTGAAGAAGGAATGACAGTAGGTCAAGATAATCTTATTAAGAGGGAGAACGATGGAACAATTCATATTGGTAAAAACTCACTAATTACAACAAATGAAGAAAAAAATGGAGTACAACCCTTGTACGCTACAGATGCGGCAGGAAAAAGGATTCCTATTGATATTCAAGGAAGTAGATTATTGATAAATGGGAGAGATGTAGAACAATCAATTAATAATGTTGGTGCATTAAGTGCTGCCTTAACTGGTTTGCCTGCCGTTCCAACAGACACTACTCTTTCTTGCGGCGTTGGGACTGGAACACATGGTGGCGATTTTGCACTTTCTGGAGGATGCGCTTCCAAAGTAAATGAAAATTTATCAGTTAATTATGCTGCATCAGTAATTATGCCTGGTCAAGAATATGCAGGGGATTTTGAAGACTCATTTTCTGCTAGAGCAGGGTTTATTTGGAAATTAGGAAAACCCGTAAAACCTACACTAATAAGTATGAAAGAGAAAAAAGAATTTGAAACTCAAATTAATACTCTTGAAGAAACAAACAAACAACTTTTAGAAAGATTAGAAAAATTAGAAAAAGTCGCACTTGGAAGTATTCAATCCAAAGATTTAGCATCTAGTAAAATTAATTTCAAATCAGTGAACAGAGACCTCAAAAAAATTAATTTTTAATAATCGATATTTAGAAATCTAGCGTTATTTTAGTAGTCTTTTATTTATAGTATCCTTCCAATCAGAGCTGGGGCAATGGATTTGGGGTTAGGTCGTATATCCGCTATTAACGCACACATATTGTGAAGAGAATACACTACTAAATTTTTTTATTAGTCATAGTAAGTGATTTAAAGAATTCAAGATTGAATAAACAAATCACACACAAATCACAGTAGTAAGCGAAGCAAATAAAAAAAACTTCAAAACTACTGGTATGACTAGAGTTATTGATATAATTTCTTATGTTGTATATTCGCTATTGATTTCTATGTAGGGTTATAAA
>QCLX01000032.1 GCA_003214215.1 Prochlorococcus sp. AG-418-G18
CAACAAAACCGGTCCATCTACCATTATTCGTAACAAAAAAATATTTATCCGATGCATCCTTCTTATTTTTTATTAATTTATTTAATTCTGAGAAATTTGAATCGTATTCAATTTTCCTCAAAGGCTTTAGTTTGATCTCAGAAACTTTACTAAATTTAAGTATATTTTCAATTTTTAAAAATTGACTTTCAGATTTTGAAGAATTAACTCCAAACAAGCCCAAAAAAGAAAGAATAAAACCAAAGTAAAAGTTAAATCTAAATAAACAAACTATCCCAAAAAATAAAACAAAAAAAGATAATAATAAATTAACTTTATTGAGGAAATGTCTTCCTTTATTTTTACTCCCTGAAAAATGCCAAATAATACTTTTTAATAAATTCCCCCCATCTAAAGAACCAATTGGAATCAGATTTAAGAAGCCTAAGAATAAATTAAATATACCTACTCTAGAAATTACATTAACTGCTATTTGTTCTTGAGATGCACTGTTATTACTAATTAAAAGTAGGATAGATGCTGTAGCGAAACATAAAAGAGGTCTAACAATTGCAATTTTTATATTGCCTAAAGCAGTTTGACAATACTTATCTATTTGTAAAATTGCTCCTAAAAAATAAAAAGTAATTTTTTTTATTTTTACACCCTGATTGAGTGAAACAAAAATATGAAAAACCTCATGAAAAATAATTGAAGATAATAAGAAAAAAGAAGTTAAAAATCCTATAATCCAAGATTCTCTAATATTATAAATATCACCTGAAGTTAAATTAACCTGATTACTTATACTCCATGAGAATAAAAAGAGAATAGCAAACCAATAAGGATGAACTTTAAAGGGAATTCCCCATATTTTAAAAATTTGCCAACTTCTCAAAAATAATCTCCGCTATATTTAGCAATAATATTAATTTTACATAAAGGCTAATTATATGCTCAAGAGTAATACTTTAATTAAAATTTGTGGCCTAACGTCAGAAGAACAAGCTCTTAAAGTAGCAAAATTAGGAGCGCATGCTATTGGCATTATTTCCGTGGAAGAGTCACCAAGATATATATCAGCTGAAATTAAGAAAAATATTTTTACAACCTTAGAAAGGTTGTATCCAAAAATCGAGAGGGTATCAGTTGTACAAAATTGTCCAATAGACTTAATTATTAAAAATTTCTTAGGAAATCCAAGTGAAACTATAATTCAATTACATGGAGATGAAGATATTGATTATTGCAAAAAAATAAGGGAAAAAATTCCTAATATTGGCCTATGGAAGGCTTTCAGAATAAAAACGGAAAAGGACTTAGATAAAATAAAACCTTTTGAGGATTTTGTAGATGCGATACTACTTGATTCTTGGAATAAAGAAACTTATGGAGGTTCAGGGAAAAAAATAAATTCTATTTATTTAAAGAATTTGCAATTTAGCAAGCCATGGTGGTTGGCAGGTGGAATATCAATTGAATGGATTGATCAAATCCTCACTGACTTCAAACCAGATGGACTAGATATTTCAAGTAGTATTGAAATATCTCCAGGTTTAAAAGATATTAAAAAAACAGAAGATCTTTTTAAGTTTTTAAAAAGAAATTAGTAATTATTAGAAGCGGACTGCTGTTTTACAAGCTCAAAAAATTCTTGTTTTAAACTTAAATCGTGTCTAAAATCACCTCTAACCACAGAATTAATCATACTTGTATTTGGTTCTTTGACTCCCCTCCACTTCATACAATAATGCTGGGCCTTTACAATAATGCCTAAACCTTTAGGTTCACACAGTTTTTCAATTTCATCTGCAAGGATCATTACAGCTTCTTCCTGAATATGAGGTCTTGAAAAAACCCAATCAGCAACTCTCGCGAATTTTGAAAGTCCTATGACTTTATTTCCAGGTTTAATACCTATCCAACACTCTCCAAGAATTGGAACTAAGTGATGTGAACATGCAGATCTGACCGAAATTGGACCAACTGTATAAATTTCATCAAGATTCTTATCATTAGGGAAACTTGTGACTTTAGGTTGTTCATAATATCTACCTTTAAAAACTTCATTAAGATACATTTTTGAAACTCTCTCAGCAGTTTCTTGAGTATTATGATCATTATCAACATCAATTACGAGAGACCTTAGTAAGTCTTTAACTCTTGAGGCAACTTCTTTTTCTAAAATTTCTAATTCACCAGGATTTATAAAATCGGAAATATTATCGTTAGCACTAAATCTTGTTCCAGAATTCTTAATTCTGTCTCTTATAATTTCAGAAATTAGTTTATTAGTAATCTGGTCGTCAAAGTTTCTAATATTATCGTTGGGTAATGTAGAGGTCATAAAATTCTAAACAGAAAATTGTATGCAACTTAATTAACTGTATCTTCCAAAAGCTTAATTGCTCATATACTATATCACATTCTCTTGTTCAATCGGGTTCAAATAGCACTAAAAAAAATTACTGTTTTAAGATTCAGTAGATGTACAGAATGGTTAAAAGGCTCCGCCAGAAGGCATCAAAGTCAAGTCTTCGATCAATTGTGATTCAGGTTTTTCAGCCATGTAGAGAATAGTTTCTGATACCTCATTTGAGGAGAGCATAGAAGTTCTATCAAAATCAGAATTGATTGATTCGGAGTCCCACAGAGGAGTATTTACTGAACCAAGAGTTATTGTGCACGCTCTTATTGAATTAGATCTCTCCTCCTCCCTCAAGCATTTAGTAAACATAGCTAGTGCAGCTTTTGAAATACAATAAGCTCCCCATTGGGGGAATGCATTATAAGAGGCATGACTACTAACATTAATAACTAAACCACCATTTTTTCTCATTTGAGGAATTATTGAACTACAAATTTGAAAAACACTTGTGAGGTTTATTTGAATAGTTTGTTCCCATTGACCTAATTCCATTTCAACTAAAGGGCCGTTAAATGCGCAACCGGCATTATTTATCAATACTGAAGGGCACCCATACTTCTCAATTGCCTCTTTAACACAATGCTTTATTTCTAAAGGGTTAGATAAATCACACTTTACTAGGTTAATTTTTGATTTAGTGTTCAACAGCTCGCTCTTCAGTTTCTCCATTAAATCCATATTCCTGGAGAGTAAAATTAAATTCCAGCCGGCATTGGCAAAGGTAATTGCGGTAG
>QCLX01000033.1 GCA_003214215.1 Prochlorococcus sp. AG-418-G18
TTCTATGCCAGCGGGAACTGAAATTAAAGTTCTTATACCTGGTACTAATCGGCCCCAAAAAACTAAAGAAACCCCGTATTTATCAAACCACCTTTTACTTTTACTTAAATCATTAGAAGAAATACCCAAATATTTTCCTTTTTTATCTAGAAAATTTGAAAGCCTTTTTTCATTTACTAATCTTCCTAAATAATACCAAGGCAATGATCCCAAAATAGTTCCAAGTAATCCCCAAAAAACTAAGAAATAGAAATTTAATTTCTGTTGATAGACGAAAAAACCACCTAATGGCATGATTATTTCCGAAGGAATTGGAGGTATTATGTTCTCCAAAAACATAGCCAAACAAATAGTAAGGTATGCAATTGTTGAATTCTTTTCAACAGCCAAACTAATATAGTCGGGAATTGAAGTAAGAAAATTTACAAAAATATAACTCAAACTTAGTATCTATAAAGCTCTGGTTTATAAGGTCCTTCAACAGAGACATTAATATAATCAGCTTGTTCCTTAGTTAATTTTGTTAATTTTGCACCAATTTTATCAAGATGTAATCTAGCTACCATTTCATCTAAATGTTTTGGTAAAACATAAACCTCATTAGAATATTTTTCTGACTTATTGAAGAGTTCAATTTGAGCTAATACTTGATTAGTAAAAGAATTACTCATAACAAAACTTGGATGACCAGTGGCACAACCCAAGTTAACTAATCTACCTTCAGCTAAAAGTATTATTTTGTTGCCACTCGGTAAAGTTACGTGATCAACCTGCGGCTTAATATTTTCCCATGGATAATCTTTCAATGAAGCCACATCAATTTCATTATCGAAATGACCAATATTACAGACTATGGCCTCGTCTTTCATCTTTACAAGATTTTCGTTTGTTATTACCTGATAGTTCCCAGTTGCCGTAACAAATATATCTATATCTTCCACAACATCGTCTAATGTAACAACGCTAAAACCTTCCATTGCAGCTTGAAGAGCACAAATTGGGTCGACTTCAGCAACTTTTACAATTGCACCAAGTCCTCTTAGAGACTGGGCTGAACCTTTACCTACATCTCCAAAACCCATTACTAAAGCGACCTTCCCCGCAATCATCACATCAGTGGCACGCTTTATGCTGTCAACTAGAGATTCTCGACAACCATATAAGTTATCAAATTTGCTCTTAGTTACTGAATCATTAACGTTGATAGCAGGGAAAGGTAAAGCATTTTGCTTTTGCAGTTGATAAAGTCTTGCAACTCCAGTTGTAGTTTCTTCGGTAACTCCAATAATATTACTCTTAATTCTAGAATAGAAATCACTATCATTTGCCAACTTAGACTTAATAGAATTGAATAAGGCAATTTCTTCTTCATTTCCGGGATTATCTAAAACAGATAAATCTTTTTCTGCTTTACTACCTAGTATTAATAAGCCAGTTGCATCTCCCCCATCATCAAGAATCATATTTGGAGAGTCTGAACCCCAATCAAGGATATAGTGGGTATATTGCCAATATTCATCAAGAGTCTCACCTTTTTTTGCGTATACAGAAATTCCTTGATCTGCGATAGCTGCAGCCGCATGATCTTGAGTTGAGAAAATATTACATGAAGCCCATTTTACTTCTGCACCAAGATCAACAAGAGTTTCTATTAAAACTGCTGTCTGAATAGTCATATGGAGACTTCCAGCTATTTTTGCACCTTTTAATGGCTTTTCAGATTGATATTTATCTCTCAGTGCCATTAATCCAGGCATTTCCGTTTCGGCAATTTTAATTTCTTTACGACCAAAATCTGATAAAGAGATATCGGCGATTACGTAATTTAGTGTGGAGGTTTTAACTGAATTTGCGATAACCATATCTAATAAATACTTTTTCTATTAAACTATAGATGATTTTTGTGTAATTTAGTGTTTGTTGAGAATTTAAAAGAGACTGTTAATTTAGGAAAAAAATTCTCACAAAAATTAAAACCCCAATCAATTGTTTTGTTGCAGGGTCCAATTGGGTCTGGGAAAACTTCGTTTGTTCAAGGGATTGCTAAAGGCTTATCAATCTCTGAGGACATTACAAGTCCTACATTTGCTTTATCGCATCACTATAACTCCGGAAAAATTCCACTAGTTCATCTTGATTTATACAGGTTAGAAAACGTTTATTCAGCAAAAGAAGTTTTTTTTTCAGAAGAAGAAGAGGCAATACAAAAACAAGCTATTTTAGTTATTGAATGGCCAGAATTAATAGAACCAGTTATTGATAATTTCTGGAAAATAAAAATTAGTTACGCAAAAAATTATGGAAGAAGCTACGAAATTAGAGATCCCAAAAATTTATTAACCTTCTCATAATATGGCTGTTGCTCGATGGCCCCTTCACCAAGACAAGTTAACAATCCACAAACACCTGCGAACTTAATGCAATCTTCTATCTCATTTTTATTTGAAGGATAGCCAGAAGAAATTAATTTTGAAATTAAGCCAGCTAGAAAAGCATCGCCAGCGCCAGTTGTATCAACAATTTTTTGTGAAGTAGGAGTTTCGGTAATTCCCTGCAATCCATTGATAGACCATGCAATCGGATTTTTTCCATCAGTTATTATTACATCTGGTCTATTAGACAATTGTTGAGATATTAGCAAGGGATTTTTTTCCTTAAAAAACAAAGTTGCTTCTTCCATAGCAAGTTTTAAAACATTTGCATGATTTAAAAATTTCTTGATTAAATTAACTCTAGCGGCTTTACTAATTTCTGATGAAAAACTTGAATGATCCCAAAAGACCTCTCTCCAATTCAAATCAATAACTATTTTGACTTCAAATTTTTTAGCCTGTTCAAGAAGAAAAAAAATAGTCTCTGCTGATACTGGAGATGATAATAAGATCGTTCCTGTAACCAAATAT
>QCLX01000034.1 GCA_003214215.1 Prochlorococcus sp. AG-418-G18
AAATTTCATTTATAAATTTGATACATTTAAAGAATAGTATAAGCATAAAGTTATAGAAAATATCAACGAAATGCACTGATTCAGTCTAGAATCTTAGAATTATCTTTTACAAATTAATGAATCAGAAATTCAAAACATTAATTTTATGGGCTTTACCTATACTTTTAGTAATAGCGCTTTCCTACCAATTTTTATCTTCAAGCAATGTTGATTCACTTAAATCTAATGGGACTACTGTTGCACCAAGAAATTCGGCGGTAGCAAGAGTCAGTTATGGTAGATTTTTAGATTATATTAATTCAGGGAGGGTTACATCTGTAGATATTTTTGAAGGAGGCAGAAATGCAGTTATAGAGACAATAGATTCTGATTTAGATAATAAAGTACAAAGGTTACGAGTAGATCTTCCTGGATTGACACCAGAACTTATAAATATTTTAAAAAATGAGGGAATTAGTTTTGATGTTCATCCTGTTAAAACAGCCCCTCCTGCATTAGGAATTTTGGGTAATTTACTTTTCCCAGCGATTTTAATAGGAGGTTTAATCTTATTAACCAGGAGGTCAAATGGTATGCCTGGAGGACCTGGTCAAGCAATGCAATTTGGGAAAACAAAAGCAAGATTTGCAATGGAAGCTGAAACAGGAGTTGTTTTCGATGATGTTGCTGGTGTAAATGAAGCCAAACAGGATTTACAGGAAGTTGTCACTTTTCTGAAAAAACCAGAAAAATTTACCTCTGTTGGAGCAAGGATTCCTAAAGGTGTTCTATTGGTTGGACCTCCTGGTACTGGTAAAACCCTTTTAGCAAAGGCAATTGCAGGTGAAGCAGGTGTACCATTTTTCTCATTATCAGGTTCTGAATTTGTGGAAATGTTTGTAGGTGTGGGTGCCAGTAGAGTAAGAGATCTTTTTAAAAGAGCTAAAGATAATAGTCCTTGTTTAATATTCATTGATGAAATTGATGCTGTTGGGAGACAAAGAGGTGCTGGAATTGGTGGAGGTAATGATGAAAGAGAACAAACTCTTAACCAATTGCTTACTGAAATGGATGGCTTCGAAGGTAATAGCGGCATAATAATAATTGCAGCAACAAACAGGCCCGATGTTCTTGACTCAGCTCTAATGAGACCTGGCAGATTTGATAGACAAGTAACTGTAGACGCTCCTGATATCAAGGGCAGACTATCAATATTGGAAGTTCATGCTAGGAATAAGAAACTTCAAGAGGATTTAACACTTGAAAGCATTGCAAGGAGAACACCAGGTTTTACCGGAGCAGATTTAGCAAATTTATTAAATGAGGCCGCCATTTTAACTGCTAGGAGAAGAAAAGATTCTATCAGTATTTCAGAAATTGATGACTCTGTAGATAGGATTGTTGCAGGAATGGAAGGTTCTCCATTGACAGATGGGAGAAGCAAGAGATTAATTGCTTACCATGAAGTAGGCCATGCTCTCATTGGTTCACTTGTAAAGGCACATGATCCTGTTCAAAAAGTGACAGTCATTCCAAGAGGTCAGGCTAAAGGGTTAACTTGGTTTACTCCGGACGATGAACAAACCCTTGTTAGCAGGGCGCAATTAAAAGCTAGAATAATGGGCGCTTTAGGTGGAAGAGCTGCAGAGGATGTAGTTTTTGGAAAAGGAGAGATTACAACAGGAGCGGGGGGGGATTTTCAACAAGTTGCCTCTATGGCTCGACAAATGGTTACAAGATTTGGAATGAGTAATTTAGGTCCGATAGCTTTAGAGAGTGGTAATCAAGAAGTATTTGTTGGAAGAGATTTAATGACTAGAAGTGAAGTTTCCGATTCAATTTCAAAACAAATAGATGAAAGTGTAAGAGTAATGGTCAAGGAATGTTATAAAGAAACTTACGATATAGTCAGTAATAATAGAAAAGCTATGGATAAAATAGTAGATTTATTAATTGAAAAAGAAACATTAGATGGTGAAGAATTTGTTAATATTCTTTCCAAATTCACAAAAATTCCTGAGAAAGAGAGAACTCCTCAGTTACTCAATTAGTCTTAACCTATGTTAGGTTTTTTATCAAGAACTAAATCAATTAAGCCATACTCAACAGCTTCTTTCGGAGACATATAAAAATCCCTATCAGTATCTTCTTTAATGGTTTCGTAATCCTTACCTGTTCTTTCTGATAACTCGGTATTTAAACGTTCTTTTAGATACAAAATTTCATCTGCTTGAATTCTTATATCACTAGCTTGTCCTCTAGCCCCTCCAAGAGGTTGATGAATCATTATTCTTGAATGCCTTAAGCTGCTTCTTTTACCTTTAGTACCTGCAGCCAATAAAAAAGCGCCCATGCTAGCTGCCAAACCTACACATACAGTATGGATATCAGGCTTTACATGTTGCATTGTGTCAAAGATACCTAAACCATCGTAGACAGATCCTCCTGGTGAATTTATATACATGTAAATATCTTTCTCAGGGTCCTCTGCTTCGAGGAACAATAATTGTGCAACAATTCTGTTAGCAGTTTCACTGGTAACTTGTTCTCCCAAAAAGATTATTCGCTCTCTTAACAATCTCGAATAAATATCAAAGACTCTTTCACTGCCACCTGATTCTTCTAAAACTAAAGGGATCATAATAATATTTATCTGTTTACTAGATATTAACGATATTGAGTCAACATACGCTAACCTTATTAAGGTTTACATATAAAAAATTGAAAGAAAAATTGACTGTTTCAGATAGCAAAAAGTTATTTCATGAACAATTCCCGTACGTTATTCCAAGTTTGT
>QCLX01000035.1 GCA_003214215.1 Prochlorococcus sp. AG-418-G18
TTAAAAAGGGATTTCACTAGAATTACTACTATTAGAATATTGGTTATTATCAGACTCCTTTCGGGAGCTTAGTAAGTTTAATCTATCTACCCTAACAACTGGTTTAAATCTATCTTCCCCAGTATTTTTATCTTTCCAACTATCAATTTTAAAGCTTCCTGTAATACCAACTAAAGATCCTTTCTTAACGTAATCTGCCGCTATTTGTGCTTGCTTGCCCCATATTTCTAAATTAAACCAGTCGGGCTCTTCATCTCTGCTTCTTCTGTTAACTGCCAGAGTGAAATTTGCTACGATACTGCCAGATTCAAAATATCTGACATCTGGTTCTCTTCCTGCTCTGCCAACAAGGTTAATAGTGTTAATTTCCATAATTTTTTTTTTTTTATACTACTCATATTTCCAGGTTCTGCTCAAAGTTTTACGTGCTATTCATAACTAAGTGACAGAATTTTGAGAGCTTACTAAAAAATAGATATATTATTTATAAAAAGAATTCTTATTGTGATTTTTAACAGATTTAAATTTTCTAGAGATATTGGCATAGATTTGGGAACGGCCAATACTCTTATACACGTATCAGGAAAGGGCGTTGTTTTACAAGAGCCTTCTGTGGTAGCTATGGATTTAGAAGAAGGCATTCCATTAGCTGTTGGTAAAGAAGCAAAGTTAATGCTTGGAAGGACTCCGGGCAATATAAGAGCTGTAAGACCACTAAGGGATGGGGTTATCGCAGATTTTGATGCGGCAGAACAAATGATAAAAACATTTATTCAAAAATGTAATGAAGGCAAAGGGATTGTAGCCCCAAGAATAGTGATTGGTATTCCAAGTGGAGTTACTAGTGTTGAGCGAAGAGCAGTAAGAGAAGCGGGATTAGCAGGAGCTAGAGAAGTTCACTTAATTGATGAGCCCGTTGCAGCAGCAATAGGAGCATCATTACCAGTAACTGAGCCAATTGGAACTATGATTGTCGATATTGGAGGAGGTACTACTGAAGTTGCAGTATTAAGTTTAGGTGGAACTGTATTGAGTGAATCTGTTCGAATAGCTGGCGATGAAATAAATGAGTCAATTGCGCTATATCTTAAAAAAGTTCATAATTTAGTTGTTGGAGAGAGAACTGCAGAAGATATCAAAATTAAAATTGGATCTGCATTTCCAGATGATGATTTTGATAAAACTACTTTAGAGGTTAGAGGTCTACATCTTTTATCTGGTCTACCTAGGTCAGTCACTTTGACATCAGGAGAAATCAGAGAAGCCATGGCTGAAACACTTAGCAAAATAGTGGATGCTGTAAAAAGGACTTTAGAGCGAACCCCCCCTGAACTAGCGGCAGATATTGTTGATAGGGGCATTATGCTTGCGGGAGGCGGTGCTTTAGTAAGAGGTATTAATGATTTATTGAGCGATGAAACGGGAATTTTTACTCACATAGCGGAAAACCCTCTTTTATGTGTAGTTAATGGTTGTGGTGAAGTTTTGGATGATTTTAAAAAACTTAAAAGAGTTGTTGATACTCCAGACTTTATAAGGAACGCTATAAGAGATTAAAGCTATGTTAGATATCCGACGAATTTCTACTAGTCGTTGGTGGCATAAAAAGAGAAATTGGATATTGTTTGGAATTTTCTTATTTTTACTTTTTGCAAGGATATCAAAAGGATATATATATAAAGATTTTTATTACTTTATCTCAAAGCCTTTTTGGCCTGGTCAATTTCAAAAAGAAGTTATTCTTGAGAGTATAAATCAAGAATCATTAATACACTTTAATCTTCTTAAAAAAGATAATACGAGGTTGCGCAAAATTTTAGCTCTTCAAAAGTCACCTAGTAGTGATAATATTTCAGCCGCTGTTATTTCGAGAAAAACAGGTAGTTGGTGGAGACAAGTAATATTAAACAAAGGTTCAAGAGATGGAGTAGAAATTGGTAGTACTGTTATAGGTCCTGGTGGATTATTAGGAAGGGTTAATAATACTTCTTTATTTACTTCGACCGTAACTTTATTAACTTCACCAGAAAGTAAGGTAGGCGTATGGGTAGATAGAATTCAAATTAGTGGATTACTAATTGGTTTAGGAGATGATTATCCTAGTTTAATACTTTATTCAAATGATGCCGATATAAAAGTGGGAGATTTTGTATCATCATCTCCTGCCAGTACTTTATTACCTCCAAATATCCCTATTGGGATTGTCCAATCTGTAGATGAGCCATTTAGAGCAAAAAAAACAGCAAAAATATCACTTTTGGCAAAACCTCACGCTATTGATTGGGTGCAAATTTTAAAAGTAAGAATTAGATGAATAAATTTTTTACAAAAAATAAATTATCTATAATTTTTTTTATTTTTGTCCCGATTATTTTTTTATGGCACCCGAATTGGTTTGGATTTTTAGGCATACAGCCATATTGGCCTTTATTTTTGTTGTTGCCTTGGTCAATGATTAATGGATCAATTAGTGGACTTATATTTGGTTTGTTTTTAGGACTAATTTTAGATTCTTTAACTCTGGATAGTAATTTTACTCAAATACCAGGTCTAGTTTTATGTGGAGTGTTATTTGGGAGAATCAAATTACATAGAAATACTTTGGTGGGACATTTTAGGTATGGTTTAATTTGTTCTTTTGGAAGCTTTTTGTGTGGGACTATCTATTTTTTGCAGATTTTGTTTAATAATTTTTCTCATAATACTTTTATGGTGTTTATTCCTAGTGTGCAAAATATCTTGGCGGAAGTT
>QCLX01000036.1 GCA_003214215.1 Prochlorococcus sp. AG-418-G18
CTTTTTTAACTATGTCAAAAGCAAGAATTTTAGTTGTTGACGATGAACCAGCAGTTTTGAAGGTATTAGTTACAAGACTTCAACTAGCAGGATATCAAGTTTATTCAGCCACAAATGGTGAAGAAGCTCTTGAATCTTTTCACAGAGATGCACCAGACTTGATAGTTCTTGATGTTATGCTTCCAAAAATGGATGGATTTGCAGTTTGCAGAAGAATTAGAGCCGAATCAGTTGTGCCAATTATATTTTTAACTGCTCTTGAGGCAATTTCAGAGAGAGTTGCAGGTTTGGATTTAGGAGCTGATGATTATTTATCTAAACCATTTAGTCCTAAAGAGTTGGAGGCTAGAATAGCTACTATTTTGAGAAGGATGGGCCCTAATGTATCTGTTACCGAAACTAAAGAGGTCCCATCTGGTAAAGGAGTTATGAAATTTGGAAGTTTAGTTGTTGATACTAATCGCAGGCAAGTTTCTAGAGCTGGAGAAAGAATCAGCCTAACTTATACTGAATTTAGCCTTTTAGAATTATTATTTGACGAACCTGGTAAAGTTGTTCCAAGAGCTGAAATTTTAGAACAGCTATGGGGTTATCCTCCTCGGAGAGCAGCAGATTTAAGAGTTGTAGACGTTTATGTAGCGAGGTTAAGAGGTAAATTAGAACCAGATCCAAGAAATCCAGAACTAATACTTACTGTTCGCGGTATCGGTTATGCATCTCAGAGAGTTGGCGAAACAGCAACAACTCTGGCAAGTTGAGTCTTAGTCTGATAATTTTATTAAATAAAACAAATATTTTAAAATAAATTTTGTCTGAAATTAGAGAAGCCCGCTTACAAAAAGCTAACTTACTGGTTAGTAAAGGATTTGCTTCTTATGCAGAAAGTTTTAAAGTTTCCCATAATACAAAATTTCTTGTTCAGAAATTTGATTATTTAGAAAATGGTCAAGAGGAAAACTTCAGTGTCTCTATAGCGGGTAGAGTTATGGCAAAAAGGGTAATGGGTAAAATTGCCTTTTTCACAATGATTGATCAAGAAGGACAGATTCAGCTTTATATAGAAAAAAGAATTATTAATTACAATTTAGAAAATCAAAAATTACTTTCTTTTGAAGATATTAAGGATCTAGTAGATATTGGTGATTGGATAGGCGTCTATGGTACCATAAAAAAAACTAATAAAGGTGAGCTGTCAATTAAAGTAGAAAAATGGGAAATGTTATCAAAATCATTGCAGCCTTTACCCGATAAATGGCATGGATTGACTGATATTGAAAAAAGATATCGACAACGCTATCTAGATTTAATTGTTAATCCTCACTCTAAAAATGTATTTAAAATAAGAGCAAAATGTATAAGCTTTATAAGAAAATGGCTAGATAAAAGAAATTTTTTAGAGATAGAGACTCCAATCCTGCAATCTGAAGCTGGAGGAGCTGAAGCACGACCATTTATTACTCATCACAATACTTTAGATATTCCTTTGTATCTAAGAATAGCTACAGAATTACATTTAAAAAGAATGGTTGTTGGGGGATTTGAGAAAGTTTATGAATTAGGAAGAATCTTCCGAAATGAGGGGATAAGTACAAAGCATAATCCAGAATTTACTTCAGTTGAAATTTATCAAGCTTTTTCTAACTATGTCGACATGATGGATTTAACGGAAGAACTGATTAAAGATATCATTGCTGATGCTTGTGGCTCTTTAGTGATTAATTATCAAAATAAGGAAATTGATTTTTCTAAACCTTGGTCACGAATATCCATGAAAGATATTGTCAAAAAATATACAGATATTGATTTTGATTCTTTTAGTGGTGACTTTCAAGCAGCAAAACAAGCTGTTAAAAGTATAAATGTTGAAGTTTCTAATAAAGTAAATTCTATGGGAAGACTGCTAAATGAGGTCTTCGAGCAAAAAGTAGAGTCAGAACTTATAGAACCTACTTTTGTTATCGATTATCCTGTTGAAATTTCTCCTTTAGCTAGGCCTCATTTTAATGATAGAGAAATGGTTCAGAGATTCGAATTATTCATTGTTGGTCGAGAGCTAGCAAACGCTTTTAGCGAATTAATAGATCCAGTAGATCAAAGAGAAAGAATGCAATTACAGCAATTGCTTAGAGATGAAGGAGATTTTGAGGCACATTGTATTGATGAAGATTTCTTGAACGCTTTAGAGATTGGTATGCCCCCTACTGGAGGATTAGGGATAGGCATTGATAGACTTATTATGTTAATTACTAATAGTCCATCAATTAGAGATGTAATCCCTTTCCCATTGTTAAAACCAGAAATAACTTCGAATAAAAACGAAAAATTACCCTTGCATGAAGTAAAATAGTTAAATTAATCCAATACGAAATTTTAAATGAGTGGTGAACGTGTTGGTTTCCGCTTCAAACACGCGGACGCAGTAGTGAAAAGAAATCCTCAAGGCCGATCAAGAAGAGGATGGGTTATTGAACCAGTAGAGCAAACTACAAGCAGGGGCACAAAAATGCCTGCATATAAAATTCGCTGGAGAGATAGTGAGAGACCTGAAACTGTTTTACAGCATATGTTAATTGCAGATCCAGATCCTACCCCTCCTCCAAGTTCAGTAAGTTTAGATTCATAGTTTCAAAAAGTCTGGATAATAATTTTATCTTTTTAATGCATAATTGATTTCTTTTTTCATACTTTTTTGTTTTTCATCTTGACGTTTGTCATGTAATTTTTTCCCT
>QCLX01000037.1 GCA_003214215.1 Prochlorococcus sp. AG-418-G18
CCCCCCTTTTTTTATCTGCTCCTTAAACTTTGGTATGACTGACCCAGAAGATCCAATAACGTTCCCAAATCTAACCATAGAGAAAAGAGTATAATCGGACTTATGGGCATAATATTGAATTAAAAGCTCACATATTCTTTTCGAACAACCCATTATATTTGTGGGTCTAACTGCTTTATCTGAAGAGATCAAAATGAAATTATTGATTTTATGATGATTTGCGAATTCGCATAAATTTCGAGTGCTAAAGATATTATTTTTGAAACCTTCGATGCAATTTTTTTCGACAATGGGCACATGTTTATAAGCTGCTGCATGAAAAAGTAAATCAATTTTGTAATTTAAAAAAATATTTTTTATAAAATTTTTATCTGCAGCATCGCCAAGAAGATCAACAATGTTTGTGGTTTTAACATTATTTAATTTTTCTGAAATTGAATAAAGATTAAATTCATTTCTCTCAATTAAAATTAAAGTTTTAGGATTATATTTTATTAGTTCATTACAAATTTCTGAACCTATAGATCCACCAGCACCAGTTATACAAATCACTTTATCTTTTAGATCATCTTTAATTAAATTATTTCTTGATATTATGTCCTCTCTACCAATTAGGTCCTTAATTTCTATTGATTTTAAACCTTCAATCCTAATATTTTTGTCAACAATATTTTTTAATGATGGGATCTCTAAAATGGGAAGTCCTATAGTTTTTAACTTTTCTAAGATTTTTTTTCTTGCTAATGAATCTATTGACGGGATGGCTATAAGTAATTTATCAATTTGATCTCTAAACCTAATAATTTCTGATGGAGGCCTTATTCTTAATCCATCAATGCTTCTTCCTTGCAAATCTAAAGCGTCATCAAAAAAAGAAATTATTGAGTATCCTTTTTCTTTTAATAGTGATTCGTACAATATATTTCCTGCAGCCCCTGCCCCATAAATAGCGATTCTGGTTTTACGATTTGATTTATGATCGCTTATTTTTAATAAGTCTCTAATTACTATTCTGAGTAGATAAATTGCTGATGAAATTAAAATAAAAAAAGTAAATGCAAATTTTAAATTAAAATATTCAAAATTAAATAAAAAACTAATTATTATAAGTTGAATTATAATTAACAAGTTTCTTATGATAATTCTGTAAAAAGATACACTAGATATGAACTTTGTAAGACTCTCGTAATGACCAGTAAATATATAGATTAATAATGAAGAAATCAGACTGTAACTTATAAATAAATTTACTGTATGAAAAGATTTTATACCAGAAAAAATATCAAATATCCAGCTTGTAATTAGTAAAGAAGTAATTATTATAAAAGAATCTAAAAAAATTAAAATATATCTTCTTTTTTTATAATTAAGATTGCTTATTTTAAGTATTATCTTTTTCACAAATAAATATATTTAAATTACCAATATTCCTAATTTATAATTAGGTGATTTGTTTGTGATAATTATGGCTTCTTAATTTACAAAAATTAATTAATAAATTTTGTTTAATGTTTTCTTTTATTTAAAGGGTATAATTCACTAACAGAAGAGAACTAGATAAATGTCAATTGGAGAAAAGATACTAGTTACTGGGGCTGCTGGATTTATTGGAGCTGCTTTATCTAAATTTCTTCTAGAAAAGGGTGAATTTGTGATTGGATTAGATGATTTAAATTCTTACTATGATACTAATTTGAAAAGAGCTAGATTAAGAAATATTGAGAAAAAGTCTTCTAAAAATTATGGTAAATGGATTTTTTACAAATCTAGTTTGGAGAATAGTACTGAATTGCAAGAAGTTTTTAATAATCACTCCCCTAGTATTGTAATTAATCTTGCTGCTCAGGCGGGAGTTAGATATTCTCTTGAAAATCCTTCTGCTTATGTTTCTAGTAATTTAATTGGATTTGTTAACTTGCTTGAAAAAAGCAAGACCTTTAAAGTGAAAAATTTTATTTTTGCTTCAAGTAGTTCTGTTTATGGAGCCAATAGAAGATTACCCTATCAAGAATCGCATTCTGTTGATCACCCCATAAGTTTTTATGCTGCAACAAAGAAAGCAAATGAATTGATAGCTCATTCTTATAGTTCCATGTATAAACTTCCATGTATAGGTTTAAGATTCTTTACTGTTTATGGACCTTGGGGAAGACCGGATATGGCTCCAATGATATTTACTAATGCGATCCTTAAAAAGCAACCTATTAATATTTTCAATTATGGAGATATGAGAAGAGACTTTACTTATATCGATGACATTGTTAAAGCAATTTATGAATGTTGTATAAAACCTGCGACTGTTAACAATGAGTTTGATTTTAATAATCCAGACAAATCTTCATCTTTTGCGCCCTATCGAATATTTAATATTGGAAATAACAAATCAATAGAATTAAGTTACTTTATAGAAATACTAGAAAAAAACATTGGGATAAAATCAATTAAACAATTTAAACCAATGCAAATAGGAGATGTACAAAATACTTTTGCTGAAACTGACTTGTTAGAAAATTGGGTTGGTTTTAAACCATCT
>QCLX01000038.1 GCA_003214215.1 Prochlorococcus sp. AG-418-G18
GTTAGGGCAATGCCTCTTGGAGGGAAAGAAATTAAAAAAAGTATAGAAGAACCAGAAAATTTCAATAAACTGGGAGAGGAGGTTATTTTAAATCTTCTACTTAGAGGTTTCTCCAAGCTATTTGATTAAGAGTAAGAATAAAAATAAGTTTTCAAAAATGAGAATTGTAGCAGATGCATGTTTTCGTTAAAATGTTTAATAATAACTTGTATGAACTAATTAATGATTCATAATTTGCGGTTTGAACTTTCATTTAAAGATATTTATCAATTGGAGAATAAACTTAATTTCTGCAAATTTAATAAAATAAGAAATATCAATATTCCTTGTAAGGGTCCTGTTAAGAAGGAATTTTTTAATTCAACTATTAAACATATATCTAAAAATTTCAAAGAATTTAATGTTACTTATCATTATAGTCTTTATCATCAATACTCTAAGAATGAAGAGAAATCATATCAAGATTTTTTAGATTTCTTAAAGAATTCTTATTCAAATAAAAATTACGAAATTCTTCTTGTTTCAGGATCTAGAAAGAAAAAAAACTTTGATTCAATTAGTGTTTTAAATACTATAAATAAAGAAAAATTTTTAAATATTAAATTAGGTATAGCTTATAATCCATACTTAGAAAAATATTACAATGTTTCTTCAGAAAGAGAAAGGTTTGAGAGGAAAATTTCTTCAGGTTTAGTAAATTCAATTTGGTTTCAATATGGCACAGATATACAAATCCTTCAGAATGAACTAGTTTATATTAAGAACAGAGTTAATTATAATAAATTAAAATTATTTGGAAGTTTATTAATTCCTTCAAAGCAATTTCTAGCGAGATTTAAATTCCGCCCTTGGAAAGGTGTTCACATATCAGAAAAGTTTTTATATTCATTAGAAAATTTTTATGATTTTACAAGAGATTTAGTTAGTTTTTATATTAATAATGATATTACTCCTGTAATAGAAACTGATTTTTCATCATCAGAAAAACTAAATTTTGTTTATAGTTTTTTTGAAAATAAAAGATAATTTTATTAATTAAAGATTATGAAAAGTGATATTAAATACGACTTATTGATCATAGGTGCTGGAATATCTTCATGTGTTTTTGCTTCGAAGTATCTTCAAAATAACCTAACAAAAAAAGTTGCAATAATTGAAGTTGGTCGCGGACTTGGAGGAAGATCAAGTACAAGAATTAGCAAAAGATTTAAAGGATGGAAACTAAATCATGGCTCTCCAAATTTTAATATTTACAACAGGAATAATAATCTTTTATTAAAAAAATATATTGATGAATTATTGAAAAAAAAATTTATTAAAATTGATGACTCAGACATTGATTATCTCGATGAGGAATCTAATTTGGAAACTGTATATAATTCCGAATTTTCTTCTGGCGTTAATTATCATTCTTTATTTTCAATGAGTGAATTATCTCAAAAGATAATTAATTTAAATAATTTATGTTCGAAAATTGATTTTTATTTTGAAACTTTAATAGTTGATTTAAAGTTTAATAATGATGAGTGGACATTAACATCCAAAACTGGAGTTAAATTCAAATCTAAATATCTTATTTGTTCAACGAATTTGTTAGCACATAAAAGGTCATTGGAAATATTAAAGGTCAATCAAATTCCTTTAAGAAAAGCTATTCCTACAAATGGTGATAAAAAAATTGATTTGCTTTTAAAGTATTTAGGTAAACAATCATTTATTCCCAGATTAGTTTTTTTAATTTATACAAATGAAAACTATAGATATAAAGATTGTTATTCTAAAAAATATAGGTATTTTTATTTGAAAAAAAAATTTAGAGAATAGATTTAAATTTGAGAGAATTATTTTTCAGCTTCAAAAAAATAATAAATTAGGAATTGTTGTTCATTCAAAAAATATAGATTTTATTAATTCTTATTTAAATGCAAAAGATGAACAATTTTTCAAAAAAAATATATTTTTAAATTTCAATGAACTTTTTGATGGAAATTCTTCAGTCAATAAATTAACTTGTAATGAGAATATTTCTATTATGAAATGGAGAGCTTCTCAACCTTCGGGATGTGCCGTCCCATTATCTTTGCAATTTAGTAAAAAGTATAGAATTGGATTTTGTGGAGATTGGTTTGAAGGAGAAGGCTTTGGAAGGATTGAAGGCTCAATTTTAAGTGCTTTAATATTACTTGAAAAATTCAAGACTTAATTAAATAATTTTTTTAAGTATTTGATCAATATTAGTATTTTTTGTAATAGTGAATTCAATTTTATTTTTTTTTATACTTTTGTAATTGAATTTTTCATAATAAATTTTCCAGGATTTTTCGAAATCATTTTCAGCTTTTATTTTGGCCTTACCCCTTTCTTTTATATCTCTTTGGACAA
>QCLX01000039.1 GCA_003214215.1 Prochlorococcus sp. AG-418-G18
TCAAAAAACACTCGAAAGTTATAAGGAAGGAAGCAGAAGTAGGAAACAATGCGCGACTTCTCTAAGTGTTTTAGCTAAGTTTTTGGAAATTAAACTTCCAGAAGATTGGAAACTAAATTCTAAAGGATATGGTTTAAATAAAGCAGGATTTAGGGATCTCCCAACAGACGAGGTAATAGAGAAAATTTGGGCTAGGATACCAAATAAATCATGGAAATTTGTTTTTGGTTTAATGGCCACATACGGATTAAGAAATCATGAAGTGTTTTTTTGTGACTTAAGTTCTTTAACAAGTTTTGGAGACAAAATTATTAGAGTTTTGCCTACTACTAAAACCGGGGAACATCAAGTTTGGCCATTTCATCCTGAGTGGGTAGAAAAGTTCGAATTATCAAAACTTGGTAAAAATCCAGAACTTCTACCAAATATTAATAGAGACCTTAAAATTACAACCTTGCAGAATATTGGAAAAAAAATCACAGACCAGTTTAATCGTTACTCTTTACAAATAAAACCTTATGATCTAAGGCATGCTTGGGCAGTTAGAACAATTTTTTATGATTTACCTGATACTGTGGCTGCCAGAATGATGGGACATTCGGTTAGTTTACATACTCAAACTTATCACCACTGGATTACTAAAAGAGATCAACAACAGGCAGTGAATAATGCACTTTTAAAAGTTAAAAGAGTTAAAAATATTTAAAGATTTATAATAATTAAATAAAATAAGGGTCATATGCGAGAAAAGCCTTCATCTTCCGAAAAAATATTTAACCTCGACAATCAAGCAAATAATCTTGGAATGGGAGGTAAATTATCACCTGATAGCGATGAGAGCTCATATAAAAAAAGAATGCAGCAAAGAAAAGACATACAAGCCGAAAGACTACAAATTAGAAAAACTAAAAAAGGATTGTTGATTGTTTTCACAGGAAATGGCAAGGGCAAGACAACTGCATCTTTAGGTATGGCTTTAAGGACGATAGGGCATGGCTATAAAGTGGCAATAATTCAATTTATCAAAGGAGGCTGGACCACTGGAGAAGAAAAAGCACTTAAAAACTTGTCTTCAAACATATCTTGGCACTCATTAGGCGAAGGATTTACTTGGGAAACACAAGACAGAATAAGAGATGAAAAATTAGTTCAAGAGGCGTGGCAACTAGCCAAAGAATACATACAAGACGAATCTTATAAACTTATCATTCTTGATGAAATTAATATTGCGACAAAACTTGGTTATCTTGCACCCGAAGAAATAATCACTTTTTTAAAAAGCTTAAAGAATAGAAAAAATCATATTGTTTTAACTGGAAGGGGAGCATCTGATTCAATTGTCAATTACGCTGATCTAGTTACAGAAATGAAACTAATAAGACATCCATTTAAAGAACAAGGAATAAAAGCACAAAAGTGTGTTGAATTTTAGTTGAAGTAAATTATTATTTAAATTTTCTTTAGGCAGGTTTAGAAATGTTTAAAGACGCAAGCAATATCTGAACAAAAAATAAATTTGGTACATTTACTTGCTAAGGTCTTAAAAGTACAATTATTGAATGACTTACAAAAGAGTTCTCTTAAAACTTAGTGGTGAAGCACTAATGGGTGAAAAACCTTATGGTATTGATCCTGCTATAGTTCAGTCAATTGCAGAGGATGTTTCAAAAGTAGTCGAAAATAATGTACAACTTGCAATAGTTGTTGGTGGTGGAAACATTTTTAGAGGGCTCAAAGGATCTGCGGACGGAATGGATCGCGCGACGGCTGATTATGTAGGGATGCTAGCAACAGTAATGAACGCAATTTCACTTCAAGATGGTCTTGAGAGAGTAGGAGTTGCA
Organism: Prochlorococcus sp. AG-418-G18; assembly: GCA_003214215.1. Taxonomy (GTDB): domain Bacteria; phylum Cyanobacteriota; class Cyanobacteriia; order PCC-6307; family Cyanobiaceae; genus Prochlorococcus_A. Next base: position 1,845 of record QCLX01000039.1, read on the forward strand.
ACCAGAGTGCAAACAGCAATCGAAATGCAGGAAATTGCCGAACCCTACATCAGAAGAAGAGCAATGAGGCACCTAGAAAAAGGTAGAGTTGTGGTTTTCGGAGGTGGATGCGGAAATCCATTTTTTACAACTGATACAACGGCAGCTTTGAGGGCAGCAGAGATAAACGCTGAAGTTGTTATGAAGGCTACTAAAGTTGATGGAGTATACGATCGTGATCCAAATCAATTTAAAGATGCAAAAAAATATTCCTCTCTCAGTTATCAACAAGTTCTTAGTGATGAAATTGCAGTAATGGACAGTACTGCGATTGCACTTTGCAAAGATAATAATATCCCAATTATGGTTTTTGATATATTCAAAAAAGGAAACATTTCTAAAGCTGTTGCTGGTGAGCCAATAGGCTCTTTAATTAGTTAAAGGTCATTTAATTTTTTTAATTATGAAAGAAAAAGAAATTCAAGAAAATATGAATAAAAGTATTGAAGCCACACAAAGAAACTTTAATA
>QCLX01000040.1 GCA_003214215.1 Prochlorococcus sp. AG-418-G18
TTTTTACATATATGACTGAAATATACCCAATTCTTTTAAAAATAAATAGCTATAAATTTTAAATTAAAAGAAATTACTGGTTTAATTTCAGGACTGCCATAAAAGCTTCTTGAGGGACTTCAACTTTACCCATTGCCTTCATCCTCTTTTTACCTTTGGCTTGTTTCTTTAAAAGTTTCTTTTTCCTAGAAATATCTCCTCCATAACATTTAGATAAAACATCTTTTCGCAAAGCACTTATACTTTCACTTGCAATAATCCTGCTACCAATTGATGCTTGAATAGGTATTTTAAATTGTTGTTTTGGAATAAGTTCTTTTAATTTCTCAACTAAACTTCTACCAATTCCATAAGCCTTATCTTTATGAACAATAGAAGTTAATGGATCTGCTCTTTCTGAATTTATTAGGACATCTAATCTAACAAGGTCATTCTTTCTATAGCCAATCAAATGATATTCCATTGATGCATAACCTTGGGTTCTACTTTTCATTTGATCAAAGAAATCTGTAACAACTTCTGCTAATGGAATTTCATAAATCAAGGTAACTCGATCTGTTGTTATGTATTTCATATCTATAAATACTCCCCTCCTTTCCTGACATAAACCCATTAATGTTCCATTAAATTCATTGGGAGCATAAATTTCCATTTTCACATAAGGCTCTTCTATTGATTCTCTAAGTTGTGGATCAGGAATTGTAGAAGGATTATCAATAAAAATATGTTCCTGCTGATTTAAATTAACTTTATAGATAACTGATGGTGCCGTTACGATTAGATCCAAGTCATATTCTCTCTCTAATCTTTCTTGAACAATCTCCATATGAAGAAGTCCTAGGAATCCGCACCTAAATCCGAAGCCCATTGCGCTACTAGTTTCGGGCTCATATTTTAAAGCTGCATCAGATAATTGTAATTTTTCAAGTGATACTCTTAAATCTGGGAATTGATCAGCATCAGTCGGGAATAAGCCGCAAAAAACCATAGGATTTGCTGTCTTATAACCAGGCAAAGGATCATTTGCAGGTGAATTTAAAAGAGTAATCGTATCTCCCACTCTCGCATCAGCAACTGATTTTATAGACGCAGCTAAATAACCAACTTCTCCTGCATGTAATTCATCAACTTGCTGCTGATCAGGGGCCATTATTCCTATCTCATCCAGTTCATAATTTTTTTTACTCGCCATTAATAATATCTTTTCTCTCTTATTAAGAGACCCAGATATCACCCTGAAATAAACAATTACTCCCCTGTACGGATCATAATAAGAATCAAAAATGAGTGCTTTTGTAGGTAGTTTAATTTCATCTTGAGGAGAAGGTACTCTTTTTACGATTGCTTCCAAAATATCTTTAATACCAACTCCAGTTTTTGCTGAACAATTTATTGCATTAGATGTATCAAGTCCAATAATTTCCTCTATTTCTTGTTTTATTTTTTCAGCATCAGCACCTGGTAAATCAACTTTATTTAAGACAGGAATAATTTCAAGATTATTTTCTAAGGCAAGATAAACATTTGCCAAGGTTTGAGCTTCTACTCCTTGACTTGCATCAACAACGAGTAAAGCGCCTTCACAAGCTTGAAGAGATCTACTAACCTCATAAGAGAAATCAACATGCCCTGGAGTATCTATTAAGTTCAAAACATATTCTTGAGAATCGTCAGCTTTATATTTCATCCTAGCGGCCTGTAACTTGATAGTAATTCCTCTCTCTCTTTCAAGATCCATACTGTCCAAAAATTGTTCTTGCATATCCCTTTGCTGCACAGTACCAGTATCTTGGAGCAACCTATCAGCAAGGGTAGATTTACCATGGTCAATATGAGCGATTATGCAGAAATTTCTAATTTTTGAAACCGATATATCAGTCATACAGAAAGAAAAATTCTCCTCTTATTACATCTTGATCAATTCTAGCTAATTAGAATTATGGGTGGAAACCAAAAATGGAATTATTTCTTTTTTTGATGTCTTTTATGAAGGTACTGTTATTTTCAGAGTTCGAAAGTTCTGGATAGATTAAGTCATTTATTTTTTTCTGAAGATTATACTTATCTTTTAAAAATAATACAGATTTTTCTAGAACCTTAACCATAATTGAGACCGCAGTACTTGCTCCTGGAGATGCCCCTAACAAAGCAGATAATGATCCATCAGATGAATTGACAATCTCAGTTCCAAATTTCAAAGAACCACCAGCTTCAGTTTTTTTAATTATTTGGACTCTTTGACCAGCATTCTTTAAATACCAATCAGACGAATTAGCTGATGGCATCATATTCTTTAAATTTTCAACTCTTGAGTTATGGTTCTTTAATGATTGTG